>NZ_BOMN01000097.1 GCF_016862215.1 Winogradskya humida | reverse complement strand
CGTGCTGCGGCAACCGTACGGCCGGGCCGCGGCGACGATGCTCTTCCAGGTGAGCGGTGCGGCGGGGAGCGCCGCCAGAAGCTCGTCGGCGGCCCGGAAGTACGTGATCTTGGTCTGCCAGTGGTTGCGTCGCGGGGACCTGTTGCCCGAGAGCCGGGTGTGCCAGTCGCCGGTGACGGTGTGCCGGAGGCCCTGCATGATCATCGATGACATCGGCGTGAGTCCTTTTCGGTTCGACGTGATCCGGTGTAGAGCGTTGCCGTCACCGGCTCACATCGACATCACGTGTTCACGTGTTCCTGGCCGGCGCGACCCGTGACCACGTCCAGCACGGCCTCCCAGTCGCTGGGCTCGGCGCCGGAACGCCACGCCACGTGCTGGTCGGGTCGCACCAGCACGAGACCGCTCTCCCACCGCGCCCGCACCACGGCCTCGGTGATCGTGAGGTGCTTCATCGGGATGCCGCGGGCGGTGGCGGCGGCCACGAGCGGCGTACCGTCCGCCCTGTCCGTGAGGTCGACCAGGGTGAACTGCGGGCCGAGCCGGTCGAAGAGCTGGCCGCCGTCGGCCATCCGCAGGGCCGGCGGCCGGGCACCCGGCGCGGTGGTCACCTGCCCGTCCGCGGGGTCCCCGATCTCCTGCCAGACCACGCCGGAGCTGCCCGCGCCCTCACCCGACGCCGTCCCGTTCAGATCCAGCTGGGGCGGCTCCTGCCCGAGCACCCCGGCGAGGACCTCACGGCTCGCACCGGCAGCCGTCAACCGGCCGAACCGGCTCCGGGTCTCCAGTGCCCGCGCCGCCAGCTCCCGGTCGATCAGCGCCCGCCGGCGGCGTTCGTCCTCGTAGCTGCCGAGCAGCGCCGGCCCGCCCCAGCCGTTGACCGTGGCGGCGAGTTTCCAGCCCAGATCGACCGCGTCACCCACGCACGTGTCCACGGCATCACCCGGTGGGCGGAACCGGTGGGCGGCCTCACCGGCGAGAAATACCGGTCCGCATCGGTACGCCGTGGCGACCCGCAACGCCTCCTCCGACTGGGTGACCCCGACGATCTCCGCCGTGTCCGCGACCGGCCCCAGCCGCCCCTTCAGCATCGCCATCGGGTCGACCATCGTCACCTCGTCGGCGGGCAGCGGCAGATGCCCGATCCACAGATCCTCGTCGTGCCGCCAGGTCAGGGTCAGCCCCGCGGTGATGATGGTCAGCGGGGACGCCGACGGTCCCGCCATCCCGTCGATGCGGAAATAGACGGTGTAGTGGTGGACGGGGGCGGCGAGATGCTCCATCGCCACACCGACACAGCGCCGTACGGTGCTCTGCGCGCCGTCGCACCCGGCCAGATAGGTCGCTTGAACCACGTGCCGGTCCCCCGTACCCGCTTCCATCAGGACGGCCACCGCTCCGCCCTGCTCCGGTCGCAGATCCGTGAAGGTCCAGCCCTCCCGCAGATCGATCAGGGGATGCTCGCGGACGGCGTCGCGCAGCCGCCCGGTCAGCTCCGCCGCGGGTAACAGGACGTACGGCTCGATCGGGGCGGTTCCGTCCGTGACGGCTTCGTACTCGGTGCGCAGCTGGTTGACCGACGGCAGCCTCGACACCAGCACGGGTGGCTGTTCCAGCGCGCGCAGCCAGACGACCTCGGCGGTGCAGTCCGGGTCGATGCCGTGCCGGCGGATGTCGCGGGCCAGACCCAGCCGCCGCAGCAGCTCCATGCTGCGGCCGCTGACCAGATTGAGCTCGCGGTGCGGCGCGGGCCGGGATGCCCGCTCGACCACCGTGCTCGCCACCCCGTGGTGAGCGAGCTCGAGCGCGAGCACCGAACCGGCCACGCCGGCACCGACTATGAGAACAGGAGTACGCAGCGCAACCATACGGCCCATGCTGCGGCCACCGCCGTCGCGCGTACATCACGTACCCACGGGATAAGGCCTACCCGCCTCGTTCCCGTTCGACGCGTTTCGCCAGCTCGATCCGGCGCTTGATCTCCAGTTTGGCGAAGATGTGCCGCAGGTGGCTGTCCACGGTGTGCCGCGACAGGTACAGCTCGCCGGCCACCTGCAGGTTGGTGAGGCCGTCCGCGACCAGCAGGGCGACCTTGCGCTCGGCGGGCGAAAGCTCGGGCAGCAGCTCACTCTTCGGCTCGGGCGGTGGCGCACTGCCGTGCTGCCGCTGCAGGCGTCGCTGCGCGCCGGTCGCGCCGCACTCGCTCACGATGCCGAGCGCCTCGGCGTACCAATCAGATCTGTTCTCAGCCTGGGCGGCATCCTCCAAAGTAGAGGCAAGAGCCAATCTCCGAGGGGTACGCCGGAAGCTGTCCACCGCTTCCCGCAGCCGCACCGGATCGTTGTGGAGCAACCCGCCGGCGTGGGCCGCGGCGGCGTGGGCCGCGTGCGATTCCGGGTTGCGTCGTGCCAGCGTCTCGGTTGCCGCCACGACGCGGCCCGCTGCGGCGCGATCGCCCTCACCCAGGGCGATGCCGACCAGGATGCCGGGGGCGGTCGGGTCCATCGTGATCAGCGCCGGGCGCTCCGGCAGCGACTCGTAGAAGCCCGCCGCCAGCGAGAACGCCACGTCACTCTGCCCCTCGGCGTGCAGCAGCAACGCTTCCGGCCAGACCACATCCTCGGGCGTCGCGGTGATCCCGGTGCGCATCAGCTCGTGCATCCGGGCCAGATGCGCCTTCGCCGCCTCCAGATCGCCGCGCAGCACCGCCAGCCGGATCAAGGTTCCGAGCAGAGGCACCACCAGTTGGTACGCCGTGAGCTGCTCGGCCGTCGCCACCCCCGCATCCGCCTCCGCGGTCGCCTCGTCGAGCTCTCCCCGCGCGGCCAGCAGATTGGCGTAGTAGTAGTGCCACAGCGGCTGCGCCCACAACGTCCCGAGCCGCTCCGACTCCCGGCGCCCCCGCCCGAGGACCTGCCCCGCCTCCTCGAACCGGTCGTAGGCCGTCAGCGCGCTGCCCAGCCAGATCGCCGGGTGCCGGTGCCGGGCGCGGCCGCCCCGCGTCGCCGCCGTGCTCGTCGCGGACTTCGCGTGCGCGAGCGCGGCACCCATGCGCCCCTGCGCCTGGGCGACGAGGCTGCGCGCGGTCTCCCCGAACACCGCCGCGCCGTATTCGCTGCTCGCCATGCCGAGGCGCTGCGCGTCGGCCCCGGACGCGTCGGCGCCCTCCAGGTCGTCCACATAGAACAGGGCGTGGGCACGGATCGCGTACAGCCGGGCCCGGGTCGCGTCGCCGATCTTCTCGTGACCCAGGCCGCGGTCGGCGTACTCAACGGCGCTCTTGTTCTGTCCTGCGTGCTTGCACGCCTCGGCAAGGCCGAGCAGCAGCTCGGCCTCGGTCTCGGCATCCAGCCCGGCGTCCAGGGCCTCCTCGCCGAGCCGCCGGGCCTGATCGACCCGCGCCGCCGACGCGAGCAGCCCGACCGCCTCGGCGATCAGCACGGTCCGGTTCTGATCGTGGACGGGCAGCGCCTCGAGCGCGTGCAGCATCAGATCCGCCGCCGTCGCCGGAGCCGCACCGGCCACCTCGCGCGCTGCGGCCCGCAACATGGCCACAGCGTCCGTGGTCCCGGCGCGCCCGCTCTTGAGCAGGTGCTCGGCGACCTCGATGGCGGGCAGGCCCTCGTCCCGGGAGATCGTCGCCGCTTCCCGGTGCAGCCGCTCCCGCAACGTCCGGGGCAGCGTCGAATACACCGCCTGGCGCACCAGGTCATGGCTGAACGCGATCCCGTCCCCGGCGTCGGTGAGGATCTCGGTGAGGCCCTCCTCGACCAGGCGGTACATCTCGGCGGGACCGTGCCCGGTCAACCGGGTGGCGGCCTCGACCCCGAACGGGCGGGTGAACACCGAACACGCCCTGACCAGCCACTGCGTGTCCGCGCTGAGGCTCTCCAGCACCTCCCGGACCGTGTCGACGAAGCTGGACGGCAGCTCCCCGCCGATCACGGTCGCCGTCCCCGCCGTGATGACGAGCTGCCGGGAGGCGCGCAGGGCCCGGAGCAGCTGGCCGACCCGCAGCGGGTTCCCGCCGCAGCCGTTGGCCAGCGCCAGCACGGTGTTGTCGACCTCCGCACCGACCACCGCCGCGCTGAGCTGGGCGATCGCCGGCTCCTCCAGCACGCTCAGCCGGATCGGCTCGGCGCCACCGCGGATCAGCCAGTTCAGCGTCTGCAGACCCGGCGTCTCCACCTGCTCCGGGCGCCCCGCGAACACCCACCACACCGGCGAGCTGGCCAGGGCCGGAACGAGCTCACGCACGGCGAGCGCGCTCAGTTCGTCCATCCACTGCGCGTCGTCCACCACGATCAGCAACGGCCGCTCGGCGGCGAAATCTTCGAGGGACGCCCGCAGCAGATCGATCGTGCGGTACTGCTCGGTCCGGTGCGAACCGTCGAACAGCCAGGAGAAGCGCTCACCCTCGCGCGTGCACGCCCGCAGCGCCCCGGCCAGCGTGACAAGCGGCGCGGCCAGGTCCAGCTTGAACGCCTCCCGCGCGGCCACGGCGAGCCCGAGCTCGGTTGCGGTCTGCACGGCGGCCCGCACCAGATGCGATTTACCCACGCCGGCCGGCCCGAGCATGACCAGGCAGCCACCCTCACCCGCCGCGGTCCCGGCGAGGGCGCGGCGGATGGTGTCCATCTCGTCGCTACGGCCGAACGTCTGCTCGTTCAGGACGGTCTCCCCGGCATGCTCGTCGATCCTGGGCTGGGCGTGCTGGGCGTGCTGGGCGTGCTGGGCGTGCTGGGCCGGCAGGCCGGGTCCGGTCTGCTCGGGTCGGGCCTGCTCGGGTCGGGGCCGGCCGTTGTGGCGCTGGTGTCCGGAAGTGATGATCAATTCAGGGGTCCGTTCGGACGGTGGGCCACTCCTTGCCGTAGTCGGACGGACACGGGAGTGCCCGGACCGCGACGTGGATGATTTTTCTATCACCGCACTGTTGGGTGCACCTTGTCACTGGACGGCCCGCCGCCCGTGGACCGGTCATCGCGTCATCGATCATCGGGCGCGGCAACCCCTGACCGATCCGGGTCAGTGCGCGATCCACCCGGCACCGACCTGAGTGGACGTATGCGCTGATCAATCCATGGACCGCCGTCGTGCCAGGCGCTCGCGGGATCCGCGCGGTCCGGGACACGATCGGCCGGACCGGCTCAGCGCGATCACTCACCGCGGCGAACGGAACGCCGGAACCGGCCTGATCGAAGCAGCCATCGATCGTCATCGTTCGTGACACGCGTCGCTCGGATTCACTCATTCGGGTGACCATCAGCTTCATGCTCACGTTGCTCGTTTCTGTCCGGGCCGTGCCACAGCTCCGCATCCGGTCACCAGGGTGGCGCCCACCGCTACCGTTACCCTTCCGCGGGCGGCGGCGTCCGCGGAAGGGTGAACCGGGCGGGGACGGCGGCACTGCCCCGAGGGGGCCTTTCCGGCGGGCGGAAATCCGCGGATCGTGGCCTGTGTATCGCGTGATGACCATTCCTGATGTGTGCCCGCGGTGTTCCGGTGATGACGATTCCCGGGCAGCCGGAAATCGGCACCTACCCATACGAGTAGTAGGCCCCGGCCGCCTTCGTGGTTAGCGTCGAAATGCAACGGCGCCCTCGCTGAATCGGCTCGAAGCAGCCGCAGCGCCGCTCTGCCGACCACCGCCCGTCGAGGCGGTGACGAACTCGAAAAGGGGTCACGACAATGGAGGAGAACGGAACTTTCGGCCGCCGGTTACGGCTGCGCCACCTGTACCGGAGACCCGGATCCGGGCTGCTCGTGGTCCCCCTCGACCACGCGATAGCCGGCGGGCCGTTGCATCACCGTGGGGACCTCGACAATCTGGTCGCCTCGCTGGCCGACAACGGCGCCGACGCGGTGGTCCTGCACAAAGGAGCGGCCCGCCGGGTGCATCCCGCGCGTTTCCGGCGGCTCTCGCTGGTGCTGCACCTGAACGCGAGCACCGGCCTTGCGCCCGATCCCGACGCGAAGTATCCGGTGGCCACGGTCGAGGAGGCGCTGCGGCTGGGCGCGGAAGCGGTCAGTGTGCATATCAACGTCAGTTCGCTCACGGAGAGCCGGCAGATCGCGCATCTCGCGCTGACCGCGGAGGACTGCGACCGGTGGGGCGTACCGCTGCTGGCGATGATGTACGTCCGCGGCCCGGAGATGATCGACGGCCGCGCCCCGGAACTGATCTCCCGGGCCCTGACCGTCGCGGCCGAGCTGGGCGCCGACCTCGTCAAGACCAGCCTGCCCGCCACGCCGGACGAGCTCGCCCCGATCCTCACCGACTGCCCGATCCCCGTCCTCGCCGCGGGAGGCCCAGTCGCGGGAGGCCTAGTCGCGGGAGGCTCAGTCGCCGGCGGTGGGGGCTCCGCCGAGGTTGTGGCCGCGCTGGCGGATGCCGTGCGGGCCGGAGCCGGGGGGATCGCGGCCGGGAGGCTGGTCTTCACCGCTCCTGATCCCGGTGCCATGGTCCGGCAGCTCGCCACCCTGGTGCACGATCGGACGGCGGTGGCGGCGCGATGACCACCATCGACGAGGACAAGCGGACGGCTGCGGGTTCGCTCGGCGTGAGTGGCTTCGGCGGGGACAAGAAATGCTGGCTGGATCTGCGCGGGCTCGGTGAGTGGCGGCAGGCGGTGGGGGAGGAAGCCCTCCATCAGGGTTTCGACGCGATCGTGGCCGCTGACGCCGCCGATCTCGCGCCGTTGCCGCCGTCGGTGACCCGGGTCCTGGTCCCGGAGGAGCTGCCGGACGACTTCGGTGTGGCTGACCTGGTGCTGGTCGATCCGCGGCGGCACGGGATGCCGTCGGTGCTCGCCGCGCAGCACCCGGGCGTACGGTTCGGGAGCCGGCACGACGTGCGGGACCCCGACGACCTGGCGGCGGCGTGCGAGAGCGTACGCCGTGACCCCGTGATCCTGCTGCACTTCCTGGACCCCACCAACATCCCGATGGAGATCGTCCTGGCCGCGGCCGACGGCACCGAGGGCACGATCATCACCCGCGTGGACGGCGTGGACGACGCAACCGTGCATCTCAGCGTGCTGGAACACGGACCCGGCGGGGTGATGCTCGCCGGAGCCGCGCCCGGGGAGGCGACCAGGCTCGCGGAAGTGGTGCGCGACCGGTCACCGGACCTGAAGCTGGTCACGCTGACGGTCACCGGGGTGCGGCACGCCGGGACGGGTGAGCGGGCGTGCGTCGACACGTGCACCTATCTGCGGCAGGACGAGGGGATCCTGGTCGGTTCGCGGTCCCGGGGCATGGTGTTGTGCGTCAGCGAGACCCACCCGCTGCCCTACATGCCGACCCGTCCGTTCCGGGTGAACGCCGGTGCGATCATGTCGTACACGCTCGCCGATCACGAACACACGCGTTACCTGAGCGAGCTGACGGCCGGTGGCACGGTCCTCGCGGTCGGGGCGGACGGGCGGACGCGGCGGGTCACGGTCGGGCGGGTGAAGATCGAGACGCGGCCGTTGCTGTCGATCGACGCGGTGGCGCCGACGGGTGAGCGGGTCAACCTGATCGTGCAGGACGACTGGCACGTACGGGTGCTGGGCCCCGGCGCTACGGTGCACAACTCGACGTCGTTGCAGCCGGGCGACGAGGTGCTGGGCTACCTGCCCGGCCGGGAACGGCACGTGGGCTACCCCATCGACGAACTGTGCTACGAGCAATGATCTTCGACTTCCACGCCCGGCTCGCGCCCGTCCCTCGCGCCGCTGACGTGCTGCTCAGCGTCATGGACGGCGTGGGCATCGCTCGCGCGGCGGTGTCCGCCGGCGGGGTGATCGGGCTCGGCCGGCTCTCGACGCAGATCTCCGAGGGCGGGCGCGCGGAGGTGAGCGCCGACAACAACGACGTGCTCGCGCAGTGTTCGCTTTCCGGTGGGCGGCTGCTGCCGTTCTTCTTCGCGGATCCGGTGCACGACGTGGCCGCGTACCAGAAATGTGCGGTGAATTTCCGGGGGTTGGAGATCTCGCCTGCTGTGCACGGGGTCCGGCTGGACGATCCGGCGGTGCACGAACTGATCGCCGTCGCGGAGGCGGTGCGGCATCCGGTCTATGTGGTCACGCTGGCTCACGCCGGAACGCGGCCCGCCGATCTTGCGCGGCTGGCCCGGGCGAATCCACGGGTCACGTTCGTCTGGGGACACTGCGGTCACACCGGGCTGGAGTTCGCGGGTTTGGCCGAGCTCGCCCCGGTGCCGAACGTGCTGGCCGAGCTGTCCGGCTGCCTCACCGTCACGGCGCGTGCGGCGGTCGAGGGGTTCGGCGTACGGCGCGTGCTGTTCGGCACCGAGCATCCGTTGCAGGAACCGCGGGTGGAGCTGGTCAAGATCGCGGCGCTCGGCCTGTCCCCGGCCGACCTGACCGCCGTGACCTGGGCCAACGCCTGCCGCGTCCTGGGGGAGGAGACGACATGAACGACGTCCGGCCCGCCCTGGGTGACTGGCACGATCCCACGGAACTCGCCTATCTGCAGGACGCTCAGCTAGGGCAGTTACTGGCGTCGGCTGCGCACTCCCCGTTCTATCGCCAACGTGGGGTGCCGGCCGGGCGCGCGGAACTCGCTCAATATCCGCTCACCACGAAGGAGGATCTGCGCGACGCCTATCCGTTCGGGATGCTCGCGGTCGATCGGGCGGAGCTGGCGACCTATCACGAGTCGAGCGGGAGCAGCGGGGCTCCCACCGCCTCGTACTACACGGCGGCGGACTGGCTCGATCTCGCTGAACGGTATGCGCGTAAGCACGTCGGGATCCACGCGACAGACACGTTCCTGGTGCGGACGCCGTACGCCCTGATGATCACCGGGCATCTGGCGCACGCGGCCGCGCGGTCCCACGGGGCGACCGTGGTGCCGGCGGACAACCGCTCACTTGCCACGCCGTACGCGAAAGTGGTGCGGGTCCTGCACGACCTCGGCGTCTCGCTCACCTGGTCGTTGCCCACGGACACGCTGTTGTGGGCCGCTTCCGCGCGACTTCGCGGACTGCGGCCGGAGGTGGACTTCCCGTCCCTGCGCGCTCTGTTCGTCGGCGGTGAACCGTTGAGCGCCGCCCGGCGCGCGCGCATCGCGCAGATCTGGAACACGCCGGTCGTCGAGGAGTACGGCGCGACCGAGACCGGCAGCCTGGCGGGGGAGTGCCCGCACGGACGGCTGCATCTCTGGGCTGACCGGGCGATCTTCGAGGTGCACGATCCGGGAAGCGGGCGCTGCGCACCGTACGGTCGCGGGCAGTTGGTCGTCACGCCGTTGTACCGCTCGGCGATGCCGCTGCTGCGCTACAACATCGAGGACGAGGTCGAGATCTCCGACGCCCCGTGCGCGTGCGGCTGGGCACTTCCGAGCGTCAGGGTGCTCGGCCGGGCGCGGTCCGGTGTGCACGTCCGCTCCGTCGAGCTGACCCAGCTCGACGTGGAGGAGATCGTCTTCCGGCTCCCAGCGGAGTACGGGGTCCTGTTCTGGCGGGCCCGTCCCGAGCCGCCGCGACTGCGTGTGCAGATCGAGGTGGATGAACGATTCCGGTCTGTCGCGGCGCGGGAACTACGCGACGCGCTCCACGCCGCGCACGGCATCGACACCGTCGTCGACACGGTGCCACCCGGTGGGCTGGTGCCGGCGGCGCTGCTGACCGCCGCGCCCGACGTGATGAAGCCCCGCAGTCTGTTCGGGCCCGCCGACAACTGGGACAAAGCGCTCCAATATTACTGATCGGGAGAATGTTGTGGCCATGACCAGAGCAATCGTGATCGGTGCGGGAATCGCGGGCCTCACCACGGCCGTCGCTCTGTCCCGCACCGGCGTGCATTGCGAGATCGTCGAGCGCAGAACCTGTCCGGCCGGTGGCGGTGGGCTCCAGCTGTCTCCCGATGCCACCTCGGTTCTGCAGCGGCTGGGGCTGGGAACCGTGCTCCGGGACGCGACCCGGCCGCGTACCCGGGAACTGCGGCGCTGGCAGGACAATTCGGTCATCGCCCGGACCGGGCTCGGGTCGCCGGATGCGCCCTACTGCACGATGCGGCGCACCACTCTCGTACGCGCCCTGCTCGCGGCCGTGCCCGGTTCTGTTCACTTCGGGCGGCGCTGTGCGGGCGTGATCGACCACGCCGGCGGCGTCGTTGCCCGCCTCGACGACGGCACGGCGCTGACGGGGGACATCGTGGTGGGGGCGGACGGATTGCACTCCTCGGTCGCCGCTCAGCTCGGCACCGTACCGATCCGCTACTCGGGGCACAGCGTCTACCGGGCGGTGATCCCGGCGGGCCGGGCCGGGCGGCTGGCGCCGTCCGGCGTGGTCGTCTGGCTGGGCCCGGGACAGCACTGCGTCGCCTACCCGATCGACGACGGGGGCAGCATCAACCTGGTGTTCACCGTGCCGGCGGCGGTGCCACCCTCGGCCGTCCGGGAGGTGGAGACGGCGGACGTGCTCCGGGCGTACGACAATTGGCATCCCGCCGTGCGCGGCCTGATCGCGCTGGCCGACCGGTTCGATCATCATGGTCTGTTCGACCGCGCACCGCTGCCGGCCTGGCACCGCGGCCGCGTGGTCCTGGTCGGCGACGCCGCGCATCCGATGCTGCCGTTCGTGGCGCAGGGTGCGGCGCAGGCCATCGAGGACGCTGCGGTACTCGCCGGGAACCCGCACGACTTCGCGCGTTTCGAGGCGGAGCGGCGCCCGCGGGTGGAGCCGATCGCGGCGGCGGCGCGGGACGGCGCGGTGGAGTATCACCTTCCGGATGGTCCGGCCCAGCGTGAGCGTGATCGCCGCCTCGCCGCCGGTACCCGCCTGGCATCGGGGGCCCTGCGATGATCGCTCTGGTGACCGGTGCCGGTCAGGGGATCGGCGCGGCTGTCGTCGCGGCACTGGTGGCCGACGGGTACCGCGTCGTCGCGACCGATCTGAAGCCGCCGGTCACGGATCCGGGCACGCCGGAGGTCCTCGCGATGGCGATGGACGTGTGTGACACCGGTGCGGTGACGGCGGCCGTCGCGTGGATCGAGCGGTCGGTCGGACCGATCGACGTCCTCGTCAACGTCGCGGGGATCCTGCGGGTCGGCCCGGCCGCGGACGCGACCGACGCCGACTGGCACGACGTCTTCGACGTGAACGCGGCGGGCGTCTTCCGGGTCAGCCGTGCGGTCGCCCGTCCGATGATGGCGCGGCACCGGGGAGCCATCGTCACCGTCGCCTCGAACGCGGGCGGTGTGCCGAGAATGAACATGGCCGCCTACGCGGCGTCCAAGGCCGCAGCCGCACACTTCACGCGGAGCCTGGGGCTCGAACTCGCAACCTTCGGCATCCGGTGCAACGTGGTCTCCCCGGGTTCCACCGATACACCCATGCAGCGTGGTCTCTGGAGCGACGCCGGGGGTGCGGCGGCGACTGTCGCGGGCGATCCCGGCCGGTACAAGGTCGGCATTCCGCTGGGCCGGATCGCCGCACCGGAGGACGTGGCCGACGCGGTGGTGTTTCTCGCCTCGGGCCGCGCCCGCCACATCACCATGCAGAACATCTATGTGGACGGTGGCGCGGCGCTGTGATCACGCATGACCGTCGCCAGCTCCACCCGGGAGGTGATCCCGAGCTTCTGGAAGATCTGCCGCAGGTGGTAGTTGACCGTGTGCGGCGACAGCCGGACCCGGTTGGCGATCTGCTGGTTGGTCAGGGCGTGCCCGGCGAGCTCGGCGACCTCGCGCTCCCGGGAACTGAGCAGGTCCCAGCCCTGCCGTTCCGGTTCCACGCGCAAGGCCGCCGCGATCGGCCGCGGCAGACTGTCCGTCACGATCGCCCGGACGAGGTCGTGACTGAACGACAGCATCTCGCCGTCGCCGACGAGCAGCCCCGACTCCAGCGCCTCGCCGATCGCCGGCACCACCCGCACCGGGCTCACCCGCACCAGTCGGGTCAGCTCGACCAGGGGGAACGGCGAGCGCAGGGTGGTCGCGGCCTGCAGGAGATGCCGCGCCTGCGGGGAGAGTGCGGCCAGCTGTCCGGACACCCAGGATTGCGTACGCCGGGGAAGTGCCGGAGGCTCCGCAACCGTCACCCGCCCCTCCTCCTGCAACCCGGTGATCAGGTCGCGGACCGCCCCCGGGCGCCCGGCGGCAACCCGCAGCAGGTCCACCAGTTCCCTGCCGGGCGGCCGGCCGAGCAGCTCGGAGGCGAGCAGTCCGACGTCGGCGGGCGGCAACGGGGCGAGGGTCAGCCGGTGGACCGAGGGCGAGGTCAGCCGGTCGAGCGGAAGCGGATCATGACCGGTGCGAGCGGTCACGACGACGAGGACGGGGGCGGACTCGGCGAGCAGGTCGAGGCCGTCCCAGGTCCGGGCGGTGATCCGCAACGGGCGGTCGCTGCAGAACATCAACGGCCCGGCGAACGTCCACTCCGGAGCGTCCGTGACGGTGACACCCAGCCGGCAGGCCGCCGCGCCCAGCTCCCGCAGGAACCGGGTCCGGCCGCTGCCCGCAGCACCCTCCACGACCAGGACGGTGACCTGGCCGGGCGCCGCGGCGCCGAGCAGCCCGGTGGCGTACCGGAGTTCGCGTTCCCGGCCGACGAACGGCGCCGGGCGCAGGTCACGGGCGATGTCGGGGCACCCCATGGCTCCTCCTCGATCGTTGTTACGACCGATGGTGGGCCGAGGTCGCGGGCCGGACGCTTTATAAGTAGGGGATCCCGGCACGCAGTCGTCTTCCTCACATCCGGTATCAGAACGTGCGGCATAGCGAAACCCGGTTCCCGTGTCCGCAGCTGATCATCGGAGAAAGGGTCGTTCGAACGTCGCGAGACTTCGACGATCGTCTCTAGGTGGGCCGCGAATCGCTTGATCCTGCGCGTAGCCCTCCCGCGGGACGGACGGTACCGGTCAAGCTGACGCTCCACAGTCCTCATTCAGGATCGCCCCGATCGGGCCTGCGATCGGATCTCGATCCGGCAGCTCGACCGGAAGGAGTAGCGGTGAACAACTCGCATGCCCCGACCCAGCGTCTCGACCCCGCCCGGATCCGTGCGGCCCGCGCGTCGAACGCGTCCCAGGGCGGGCTGTACGCCTCCCGCACGGTCCGGCCGGAAGCGCCCGTCGAAGTGCGGGAACAGCCGTCGCGCGGCGTTGACGAGCGGCGCGTGATCGATCTGCGGCCGGGCTCGGAACGCGCCGAGGGGGCACTGTCCACCGGGTTGCGTGCGGCGGGTGATGCCGGGGTCCGGGAGTTCCGTGGCCTGGCGCGCAGTGGACAGCTCGCCGCCGTTGCCACCACCGCCGACGCCGAGCTGCGGGTGCGGCTCAGCGGTGCGGCGTACGAGGTGGTCTGGCCGATTGTGTTCTCCCGGCTGACCCGCAAGTTCGAGCTGGCGCGGGGCCACGCCATGTGCGCGTCGGGCGTGGAGCGCCTGGCCGACGAATGCCTGGACCGGTTCCACGAGGACGTCGAGGCGGTCGTCGTGGACGTGCTCGCCCATGCCCGGCAGCCGATCCTCCACCTCGAGGCGTGGATCGCCGGGCGCCTCAACGCCGCCACGGTCGATCATCACCGGCGGATGCGGGGACGGCGTGGGGCGTTGCAGCGCCCGCGGTTGCCGCGGTGGCTCGCCGACGCCCTGGACAACGATCCGTGGCTCACCACGCTCGCGACGGAGATCCTGGTCTGGGCCGGGGTCACCCTCACGGCGGGCTCCGAGACGTGGCCCCTGGAGTCCTGGTCGCAGAAGCGGGGTGTCCGGACCGGGCAGTGGGCGACCAGCGACCCGGCAACCGTCGCGCGGGAGATCGAGTCGGTTCTCGCGATCATGCGCCGCCGGCGGGACTGGTACGAGGCCTATGTGGAGCGCCCGCTCGGTGCCAAGCAGGCGCCCGTGGCCACCTCGCCGGTGGGGGACGCGACCGGTGAGATCGCGCGCCCGCTCGGCCCCGCGGACCCCGACGGCGCGATCGACGCCGAGCTGCTCGGCCTGGCCGCCGAGGCGGTACGGAAGATCGACAGCCGGGTCGCGCGCGGCGAACGGGCCGAGGCCATCGTGGTCGACGTCATCCGCGCGGTCTTCGGCAGGACGTTCACCGGGACGCTCGACCGTGCACCCTACGGCGCCGCCGATCCTGTGGGCGGCCTGTCCGGCGCGCTCGCGAACACGCAGACGGTCAACCGCATCGTCACCACGGTCCTGAGCATTCTGCCGGCGGGCATGTCCGTCAGAAACGAGCATGACGACACCAGAGAATAGCGAGCCCGTCGCCGGCATCGGCGAGCGTTCCCAGGCCGGTGCGGGCGGTGAATATCCACAGCCCGCCGGCCTGATGCGGGTCACCGGCTACCCGCCGCCCCTCGCCGTCCCCCGGCTGGCGACGGCGGGGGACCGCATCGGGGCGGCGCTGCTCGACGGGGGGATCGCGGTGGTGACCCTCGGGGTGGGGTGGTTCATCTGGTCGCTGTTCACCTGGCAGCACGGCCAGAGCCCGGGCAAGTCGCTGCTCGGCTACGTGGTGGTCGACGCGCTGACGGGCGAGCCGTTCGGGTGGGGGCGGATGTTCGTCCGTGAGCTCCTGATCAGGGCCATCCTGTTCAGCGGCGCCGGCGCGCTCACGTGCGGCGTGTTCTCCCTGGTCGATGCGGGCACGATCTTCCGGCAGGACGTGCGCTGCCTGCATGACCAGGCCGCCGGGTCGGCCGTGGTGGTTCTGCGGGCCGGCTGAGCAACGGCCGGGTGTTCGACGTCACGGATACCCGGGCGCGATCTGCGGATACTGTTCCCCGCGGTGTCCAAGCTCGCCGCGGCCTTCGCCCTGCCCACAGCGCCCGGATCCTTCGTCGGCCGTGCGGCGCTGCTCGCTACCCTGAGCGCGGAGCTGGCGAGACCGTCGGCGCTGGTGCTGCTCACCGGCGAGGCGGGTGTCGGGAAGACCCGGCTGGTCGCCGAGCTGCTCGACAGCGCTGAGGTCCCGGTCGTGGTCGCCCACTGTGACGACCTGCGCGATCCGCAGCCGCTCGGACCGCTCGTCGACGGGTTGCGGCTCACCTCCCCGCTGGTCACCGGGCCGCCGCTGGACGCCGACGCCGAGCGGGCCCGGTTACTCAGGGCCATGGCCGAGCTGCTCCGGGAGCGGGGTCCGCTTGTCGTCGCTCTCGAGGATCTGCAGATGGCTGATCCGGCCACCGTGGAGCTGATCGACCATCTGGCCGCGTACCCCGTGCCCGGCCTGACCGTGCTGATCACCATGCGTGACGGCCTTCCCGGCTGGCAGCCACCCGCGGCCGTGCGGCGGTTACCCGTCTCCCCGATGACCCGCGACGAGGTCGGCAGTCTCGCCGCCGCAGTGCTGACCAGGTTCGACGCGGGTGCCGAACCGCCGGACCGGTTCATCACCCACCTGTTCGAGCGGACGGCCGGCATCCCGTTCCTGATCGAGGAGGTCGTGCGCTCGCTGGTAACCGGCGGTGACGTGGAGCGTATTCGGCGCCATCCCGAGGTCCTCGCCGACGTCGCCGTCCCCGCCCTGCTGCGTGACGTGCTCCTCACCCGCCTGCGCCAGCTCGGCGAACGCACCCAGGAGATCCTCGGCGCGGCCGCGGTGACGGGTATGGCCGCGGACCCGCACCCACTCTCGGTGATGGTCGACACCGATCACCGTACGGTCGCCACGGCCCTCGCCGAAGCCCGCGCCGCCGGCCTGCTGCACGAACGCGACGGCCGGCTCTGGTTCCGGCACACCCTCGCCCGCCAGGTCGTCTACGAACTCGTCCCGCCGGTGACCCGCAGCCTGCTGCACCTGCGCAGCGCCCGGATGCTGGAGGAGCAGCAGCCCCGGCCGGTCGCGCTGCTCGCCCACCACTACCGGCTCGCGGGCAGCCCCGCCGACCACGTGCGCAACGCCGAGGCCGCGGCCGATCTCGCCACCGCCCAGGGCGACGACGCCACGGCGGCCCGCTTCCTGCTCGAGACCATGGGGTACGCCGACCTGCCCCGCCCCGTCCGGGTCCGGCTCGCGGTGAAACTGGGCCGCTCGGCGATCGAGAGCGTCGCCCAGGCCGACGCCATCCCGGTCCTGCGCCGCCTGCTCGCCGACCGCCGGCTGCCCCCGGGCGCCCGGGGTGAGCTGGGCCTGGCGCTCGGGCGGATGCTGCGCCAGCAGGGCGAGGCCCGCGAGGGGTACGAGGAGATCGAGCGCGCGGTGCCCTATCTGCGCCAGCACGCCCGCCGCGCCCGCGCCCTCGCCGTCCTCTCCGCGCCGGACACCGTCGTCGGGCGGCACGTCTCGGAACACCAGCGCCGCTGCACCGAGGCCGCCGCGGCAGCCGAGCTCTCCGGTGACCCGTCCGCCCTGCTCGCGGTGGAGATCGCCCGCCTGTCGCTCAGCCTGGAGACCGGTGATCCCGGCGCGTGGCCCGCGATCGAGGCGGCACTGGCCGACGAGACGTTCGCCGGCTACCCCCGGGAACGGGCGCGGGCCTGCCTCAACTGGGCGCAGGGCGCGCTGCACGCCGGCCTGACCCCGGCGGCGTCGCAGCTTCTCGACACCGGTCGCCAGCTCGTCGACGCCGCCCAGTACGAACGGCTCCGGCCGATCGTCGAGCTCACCGAGATCGGCCTGGACCTGGCTGCCGGGCGGTACGACGGGCTCGAGGAGCGGCTGCTGCACTTCCTCGCCCGGCCGTACCGCTCACCGCAGGCCATGCCGGACGCGCGGCTCTACCTCGCCCGGCTGCGCTACCGGCAGGGCCGTACGGCCTCGGCCTCGGCCTTGGCGTCGACGTCGGCTTCGGCTTCGGCCGACGCGGAAGCGGGAATGCGTTCGGTGATCGCCGAGGCCGCTCGGGTCGGCGCGGTGTGGCCGCTCATCCCCGCGCACACGGCGCTCGCACTGCTGCTGGTGGAGGACGGCCGCTCCGCGGAGGGGATGGCCGAGGTGGCGGCTGCCCTGGAACTGGTCGAGGGAAAAGGCATTGAGGCGTGGGGGCGGGAAGCACGTAGCATCCGCAACCATGCGGATCACTAAATACACCCACGCGTGCGTACGGCTCGAGGCCGAGGGCCGGGTCCTGATCGTCGACCCGGGGACCTGGAGCGAGGCGTACGCGCTGAAGGGCGCCGATGCCGTCCTGGTGACCCATGAGCACAGTGACCACGTCGACGTGTTGCGGCTCGCGGGTCTCGGCGTCCCCGTCTACGCCCCGGCCGGCGCCGGCATCACGGGTGTGGACTTCACCCCGATCACGCCCGGCACGACGTTCAGCGCGGCGGGTTTCGAGGTGCAGGCGGTCGGCGGGGAGCACGCCACCATCTACGGCGGGCTGCCGGACTGTCCCAACCTCGGGTACATCGTGGACGGCTCGGTGTATCACCCGGGGGACTCGCTGCACGTTCCCGGCGTGCCGGTGGAGACGCTCCTGGTTCCGGCGCAGGGCTCCTGGCTGAAGATGCGCGAGGCCATCGATTTCGTGAAGACCGTCAACCCGGATCGTACGATTCCGATCCACGATGCCCAGCTGAACGAGCGCGGCCTCGAATCGATCAACGGCTGGCTCGCGGAGGAGACCGACAACGGGTACCGCTATCTGGCGCCCGGCGAACATATTTGATCTTCAGCATTTCGCGTCAGCGCGTACGGGGCGTACCCGGCGCAGTTCTATGCTCTATTCTCCTTGCCTGGCGACCGGAGATTCCACTCCGGCTTTTTCCTGCCGGCTTTTCTGCTTACGGAGATTCAGGGCATGGGCGACAAGATCGAAATGCTGGTGTCGGTCCAGGAGGCCGATGCGGACCTTGAACGCATCATCGAGCTGACCGGTTATCTGCGGGACAGGATCGCGGAGAACGACGACGCCGTCATCGGCCACCCCGTGGTGGGTGGCGGCCCGCCGGGCACCCGGGGGACCGACCTCGAGACGATCGGCGCGATCCTGGTGACGGTGCAGGCCTCCGTGGGCCTGGTCGCGACGGTGGTCACCACGGTCCGGGAGTGGCTCAGGAGCGACACCGCGCCGCAGCGCCGGGTGAAGATCCGGGTGGGCGACAAGGAACTCGAGGTCAGCGCGGCGACGACCGCCGAGCAGGGACGGCTCGTCGCCGCCTTCCTGCGGGCGATCGAGGCCGGAGACGACGGGCGGACCTGAGCCCATGGCTGCCGCCCGGTCCGCCCTGATCATCGCCGTGAACGACTATCTGGACGACAACCTCGACGATCTCCGGGCGCCGTTGCGCGACGCGGCGGCGTTGAAAGGTGTTCTGGACAATCCGGCGATCGGCGCGTTCGACAAGGTCACGATCCTGCCGAATCCGACAGCGGACGTGGCGCGGCGCGCTCTGGAGAATTTCTTCAAGCGTGGCGGGGCGACCGAGGTGCGGGTCTGTCACTTCAGCGGGCATGCCTTTCGTGGCCCGTCGAGCGACAGTCTCTATCTTGCGATGCACGACACGCAGACGGAGGATTATCCCGAGTCCTCGTCCGTCCCCAGTGACTGGCTCGCCAATCTGATCAAGATAAGTCCCGCCCGTTACAAACTGCTCCTTCTCGATTGCTGTCACGGCGGCCTGTTCAAATTCCGCGGACCCGACGGCGGGGAAACCCTCGACTCCGCCGACGTCGGCGAAACGCTGACCCGCAGCGTCGGGAAATTCGCCCCGGCACCGGCGATTCCGATAGCGAACGGCCGGGCCGCGGTGGCGATCGCGGCTGCCAGAGCGGGGCAGGGGTCCGTGGAGAAGCGCCACGGCGCACTGTCCGAGGCGATCATCGAGGGCCTGAGCACCGGTGACGCCGGCCGTGCCGACAGCGAGTGGATCACCCCCGATGACCTGCTGGCGTACGCCAAGGAGTGGTTCACGAAGACCGGGCTGCACCAGTCCCCGGTCGGGACGCAGCACGAGAACACCGCCGACTTCTTCGTCGCCCGCAACCTCTCCTACCGGCCCCTCATCCCGCCCGACGTCGAGGAGCTGCTCAGGTCCCCGACCCCAGCGACCCGTTACACCGGGATCGAGAAGCTCGACATGGTCGCGAGCTCGGGCGCCGCCGGTGCGGCGCAGGCGGTCCGGACCCGGCTGCAGCGGCTGGTCCAGGACAATCGGGGCTCGCAGATCGGCGAGGTGGCGCAGGTGGTACTGCTGCGGAACTCCCTGACCGTGAGCCCGGCCGCGGCCGGCTTCGGGCGGGTTCGCCGGGGAACGACAGTGCCGGCCCAGGAGATCACGGTGGCCGTTCCGCACCTGGGCGACCGGTGGCAGGCCGAGTGCGCAGACCCGGCGGTGACGCTCACCCGGCACCCCGGCCGGCTCGAGATCGCCATCGACCCGGCGCGACGGGGCGACATCGCCGCCACCGTGACCGTCACCAGCGCGATGGGCGACGCCGAGATCCCGGTGACGGCGACGGTGACCCGCCCGGAGATCCCCTGGCACGTGCCGGCCTTCCCCCCGCTGCCGCGGCGGCTTCACCTGCCCCGGTTCACCGATGCCGGGAGGCGCACCGCCGCGACCCTGGCCTGCGGTGCCGCCGTCCTGCTCACGACCACGTCCGCCCACCTCGTGCCGAAGGTCCAGCTGCAGGGCTGGTGCATCCCGACCCAGGACCTGCCGGTGCTGACGACCCAGTCCCTGCAGCCCGCGCTCGAGAGGGCCGCCCGCGAGTTCGAGAGCAGCCACACCAGCACCGACTGCGCGGACACCCAGGTCCGCGTCAGCATCACGGCCCTGAGCTCCGACGGGCTCGCCGAGCGCCGCATCGCCGAGCAGTGGCCGGACACCGCCGACGCGGATCCCCGGGCGACGCCGGAGGTCGCCGCCGCGGCGGACGCCGAGGCGCGAATGGCCGGGCCTGCCCCGCAGGTGTGGGTGCCGGAGTCATCGGTGCAGGTGGAGCTCGCCCGCACCGCCATGGGCGGGACGGCCCCGCTCAGCCTGAACCTGCCGGCCGCCGCGGAGATCTCGGAAGCGTCGGTGGCCGCGTCACCGTTCGTCCTCGCCGTCCCCGATTCCCCCGGCAGCCCTGTGCACCTGACCTGGAAACAGGTGCTCCAGGATGGATGGAGATTTCCGCGGCCCGACCCGAGGAATTCCACCACAGGTCTGCTGGCGACCTACGCGCTCTACGAAGCGGCGTCCGACGACCGCGACGCGGAGAAGATCCTGCGGCCCAGCCTCGGCGGCGACGACCTGCGCAACGATCTCTGCCGGCTGCGGCTGTCCACCGACGCGCCGCCGGCCGGCACGGCGTTCCTGATGCCGGAGAAGTACGTCTCGGACTACAACGCCGGGCGCCCGCTGGGCGACGGCTGCCCCGTCGCGAACACCGCGCCGGTGACCACCACCCTCAAGGTCGTGGAGTCGAGCACCCCGGCGCCGGCCCTGGACGTGCCGTGCGTGACCCTGACCGGCATCCCGGCGAGCGACGGCGCGCAGCACGAGCTGGCCGAGGCGTTCTGCGACCATCTCCACAGCGCGAAGGGACTCGCGGCCCTGCGCGCCGACGGCCTCGCCGCCCCGCGGAGCAGTGCGGCGATGCCCAACCCGGGCACCGGAGCGGCGAAGAAGGTCATCGACACCTGGACCTCGGCGCAGCGACCCGTCCGCGTACTGCTCGCCATGGACGTCTCCGGCTCGATGAAGCTGACGCCACCGGGCTCGTCGACGCAGCGCATCGAGACCGTCCGGGCGGCGGCCCGGACCGCGGTCGAGCGCAGCGAGATGGCACCGGGCGACGAGGTCGGCGTCTGGCGCTTCGCCACGCACTTGTCGGGCAGCAGGGACTACGCCGAGCTGGTGCCGCTCGCCTCGGCCACCGGCGACCAGCAGAGCCGGGCGGCGGCGGCACTCGCGTCGCTGACGGCCACGACCGCCGACACCGGGCTCTACGACACGATCCAGGCGGGCGTGCGGACCCTCGCCGAGGGGACCACGGCAACCGCCGGGCTCGACCCGGTGAACAGGCTCGTGGTGCTCACCGACGGGGAGAACGACGACGACCCGACGGCCGCGACGGTGCAGGACCTCGCCACCGACCTGCGCACCCACGACGTCGAGGTCTCCATCATCGCCTCGGTCGGCGCCGACTGTGCTCCCTTCGAGCCGCTCTACAAGTTCGACCTGACCTGCGTGGAGAAGGGCGCGGACGAGCTGGCCGCGGCGTTCGCCAAAGCACTCCCCAGCCGGGCGGTGACCCCCTCGTGACCACGCTGCGCCGGCTGCGCTGCGGGGCTTCGGTGCTGCTGCTCCTGGGCGCCCTCGCCGCGGTCGCGGGCTGCGAAGCCGACCCGCCCGGCTGCGGCGCCGACGGCACCGGACGAATCACCTTCGCCACGGTGAAGAACTATTCGGCGGCCCAGCGACGCGACCTCACGCAGCGGTGGGCCAAGAGCCATCCGGGTGAGCCGCTGACGATCGTCGTGCTCCCGGCCACCTCTGACCAGCAGCGTGTCCAGCTCGCCACCACCCTGCAGGCCGACAAACGCGCCGGCCGTGCCGGGCCGGGCAGCTACGACGTGGTCGGCATGGACGTCGTCAACCTGCCGGAGTTCGCCGAGGGCGGATACCTGCAACCCCAGGACGAGAAACGCTTCCGGCGCACGACCTTCCTCGGCGTGCCGTGGCAGAGTTCCGTCCAGGGCGGCACGCTCTACGCCGTACCGTTCACCACCAACGTCGGACTGCTCTACTACTGGGCCGACGAGCTGGTCAGCCGCAAGGTGATCGGCAACGAGAACGAGCGCTGGCAGCCGGAGAGCTGGCAGCAGATCGCCGACGTGGCCCGCGCCTCGATGGGTGACGACAGGGCCGGATACACCGCCCAGCTGAAAAGCTACGAGGGCCTGACCGTCAACGCGATGGAGCTGATCTGGGCAGCCGGCGGCGACCTGCCGACCCCGACCCGTCCCGTCAGCCAGGACCAGCTGGACGCCGCGGCCGACGGCATCGAGGTTCTCATCGACGGCGTCCACCAGCGATGGATCTCCCAGGACAGCCTGGACTACGACGAGTCGTCGAGCCTGAACGCCTTCCTCGGCAGGAAAGCGGTGATCATGCGGCACTGGCCCGACGCCTGGCCGGTCCTGCGCAAGGCCGACCCCCACATCCGGGTCACGATGCTGCCGGGGAACCACTCGACGACCCTCGGCGGGGAGAACATCGCGGTGGCCCGCTGCTCACCCCACCGCCACAGCGCGTCGGACTTCCTCGCCTTCCTCACCGCTCCTGAACAGCAGAAATGGATCTTCGACGCCGGCGTCTACCTGCCCACGGTCCAGAGCCTCTACACCGACGGCAGCCTCACCGGCGGCACCCTCAACCTCGAACCGGACTTCATCGCCCTGCTGAGATCAAGCATCGACAACGCCCGCCGCCGCCCGGTCCTGCCCGCCTACAGCGACGCGAGCCAGCTGATCCAGACCCACATCCACGCCGCCCTGCAGACCCCGGCCGGCGAGGGCAAACCCCCGGTGGACGTCATCAACGACCTGGCCGGCGACCTGCGCGGCTGACCGCCCTACCGTGGCATGCGCTGCGCGGCGACCGTCGGCCTGCCGAGCGGCACGGTCCGCCAGCGGGCTGCGAAGGTCCCCGCGCCCGCATCCAGCACGATCGTCATCCGGTGCGGAGTCTCCACAAACACCAGATCAACCACATCCGCACCGTACGCCGTGACAACCGCCCCGCCGCCCGCCCAGCCCCCGTCATCACCGAGAGCCATCGCCTCCCCATCCACGACGATCTCCTTCGTGTCCACGACCACCTCCCGCACGGTGGGGACCTCGTTGCCCGCCCCAGCCCGGTAGCTCCCCGTCGTGAGCCGCGCCGGACCCACCGGCCGTTCGAGCTCCAGCTCCGTTGCCGTCCCGGTCTGCGCGCTGTCTCCGCGTCCTGGTTGCGCCAGCTCTGTTACCGGCGCGGTCTGCGCGCTGGTTGCGCCCGCGGTGTGCGCGTTGTCCCCGCCCGCGGTGTGCGCGTTGTCCCCGCCCGCGGTGTGCGCGTTGTCTGCGCCCGCGGTGTGCGCGTTGTCTGCGCCCGCGGTTTGAGCTTTGTCTTTTCCCGCGGTCAGGGCCGGCAGCAGGTGCGTCCACACGGCGTCGAGCTGGGCTGCCATGTCGGGGCTCTGCGCGGTCATCGCGATCACGGCGTCCTGCTCCGGCAGAACCAGCATGTACTGCCCGTACGCCCCGTCACCGCGGTAACCGTGCCGGCTGCGCCAGAACTGGAAGCCGTACCCGAGATTCCAGTCCGCCTCGGGCCGCCCGGTCTCCACGTGCTTCCGGGTGGCCTCCGCGACCCACTCGGCACTGAGCAGCCGCCGCCCCGCCCACACACCGCCGTCCAGATACAACTGACCGACCTTCGCGATGGCCTCGGTCGCGACGTGCAGCCCCGCGAACCCCAGCTGCCGCCCGACCCGGTCCGCTTCCCACCCGTACGTGCTGATCCCCAGCGGCTCGAACAACCGGGGCCGCAGGAAGCCGGTGAGCGACCCACCACTGACGCGGCTGATGATCGCCGACAACGCATACGTGCACGGCTGGTTGTACGCGAACACGGTCCCCGGCTCCCGCTCCGGCGGCACCTGCAGAAACCCCCGCAGCAGATCCCCGCCCCCGGCCACCCGCGCCCGCTCGACGGTCTCCTCCTCATGCCCACTGGCCATCGCCGCGACATGCCGCACCCGGATGGACCGAGCCCCGGCATCGGTGACAACCTCGTCGAGCTCCGGAAAGTACGACAGCACCGTGGCGTCCAGATCGACGAGCCCCTCGGCCACCGCCATCCCGAGCGCCGTCGACGTGAAACTCTTGCTCAGCGAATACAACCCGTGCGGAATCCCCGGCGCATAGGGATGCCACCACCGCTCGTCAACAACATGCCCGTGGCGCAGCACCATCAGACTGTGCAACTCCACCCCGTCCATCCCCGCAACCGCGGCGACGAACCTCTCGATCCCCCCGGCATCGACGCCTTGCTCCCCGGGCGTACTCCGCGGCAACACAGTGCTCTGCATCCCTGATTTATACCCGCCCGACGACCCGTCCGTGCCTGCCCGACGACCGGGCTGTCCCTGCCCGACGACCGGGCTGTGCCTGCCCGACGATCCGTCCGTGCCTGCGCGACGACCCGGCTGTCCCCACCCAACGAGCCGGCTGTGCCTGCGACGGCCTGGGCCGGGGCGGCGTGCCGGCCCCATTCGGCTGCGGCCTTGGGGTTTCTCACTCAGCGTACGAGCAGGATGATCCCCACGACCGTGCCGAAGGTGATGATCAGCCAGCGCAGTACGGGGGCGGGCAGCCGGCGGGCGACCTTCGCTCCCACGAAGCCGCCGATTATGGTCGCCGGGGCGAGGACCGCGACGACCGCCCAGTTGACCGGCCCGAACGCGCTGTAGATCAGCACCGTCACCACGCCGACCACCGCGGACAGGACGTTCTTCAGGGCGCTGACCCGGCGCAGGGGTTCGTCGAGGACGAGGGCGAGGCCCGCGATCAGCAGGACGCCGAGGGCGGCGTTGAAGTACCCGCCGTACAGTCCGCAGAGCAGCACCGCCACGTGCAGGTAGATCGCCGCGCGCCGGGGGCTGTAATCCCTAGGGTGCCCGGCCAGCCCGCGGAGCTTGTTCTGGAAGGCGAGCATCGCCGTCGCGCCGAGCACCAGGAACGGGACCACCACGTCGAAGGCCGCGCGCGGGGTGAGCAGCAGCAACGCGCAGCCGCCGAGCGCGCCCACGATCAGGGTCGGGATGATCTGCAGGACCCGGCGGCGCTGCCCGGTGAGGTCGGCCCGGCTGCTGACGGCGCTCGACGCGTATCCCGGCGCCACGGACAGCGAGTTGCTGACGTTCGCCGCCACGCCGGGCAGGCCGATCGCGATCAGTACCGGGAACGTGATCAGGGATCCGCCGCCCGCGATCGCGTTCACTGTCCCGGCGCCCAGGCCGGCGGCGAGCAGTCCCAGGGCTTCCAGCGGGCTCAAGCTGAGCCCTCCTTCGGCATACGCTCGCGGCGTTCCGGTGCCGGCGGCGTGTGCCGCTCGGTGCAGTCGTTCATACGGTGTACTCCACGGTTCCATCCACGACGGTGGCGAGCACCCGTCCGGTCAGCAGGGCGGCGGGGTCGGGGGTGAGGGGGTCGGTGTCGAGGCCGGTGAGGTCGGCGGGGCCGCCCACCCGCAGGCGGCCGTCGCCGAAGCCGGCGATGGCAGCGGCACCCGTGGTGAACAGGTCGAGGGCTTCGTCGGCGGTGACGGCCTGGTCCGGTCCGAGCGGTGACGGTAGCTCACGGACCATGCGGGTGCGCGCCTGCCACATCCCGTGCAGCACGGACATCGGTGGTCCGGGGCCGTCCGAGCCGCCACCGACCAGCACCCCCGCGTCCAGCCAGTCGCGCAGGGGGTTCGCCGTCGCGGCCCGGGTGGCGCCGAGGCGGCGGACCAGTCCCGCGCCGAAGTCCCATTGCAGGGCGGGGTGCGCCGACACCGCCACGCCGAGCTGCCTCGCGCGGGCCATCGCGGCCGGGCTCGGCCCGAGGTAGGCGTGGATCAGATGGGAGCGCTGCGGATGATCCACCACGGACAGCACGTCGAGCACCAGGTCGATCGCGGCGTCACCGACTGCGTGCACCCCGACGCCGCGTGGTCCGGAGGCCGCCTCCAGCAGCACGGAACGGCTGACCGTCTGGTTGCCGTGGTAACCGTCGGTGCCCGGCCAGGGCGTCGACAGCAGCGCCGTGCCCAGCGACCCGCCGCCGTCGAGAAAGATCTTCGTCGGCCCGAGCCGCAGCCGATCGGTCTCCGCCAGGCCACCATGAAGATCCAACGGCAAAACCGCGACCCGCATGCGCAACTGCCCGGTCCGGCCCATTTGTCCGTACGCCGAGAGCGCGCTCACCTCCACCGCAGGGTCGACCGCCGTGGTGATCCCGTGCGCCAGCAACGATCTCTGACCCGCGATGATCCACGAGGAGATCTCCGCCTCGGACGGCGCCGGGATCATGGCGCGGACCAGGGCGACCGCGGGGTGCTCCACGAGCAGGCCGGTAGGAACGCCGCCGGGGTGACGTTCGATGCGCCCGCCCGCCGGGTCGGGGGTGTCCGGGCCGATGCCCGCGCGGCGTAGTGCGGTGGTGCTGACCAGCGCGTCGTGGCCCTTGATGTCGAGCACCACGCCGATGCCGGGCGCCGCCGTCTCCAGCTCGGTCGCATCGGGCAGCGGGCCGTCGAGTTCGGTGTCCGCCTCGATCCACTGCGATCCGGGGTGCGCGGCGGCGTGGGCGGCCAGGTCGTCGAGGAGCGTGGCGGCGTCGGTCAGGACCAGGCGGGTCGCGCGGCGCCCGGCCCAGAGCAGGTGCACGTGACTGTCCACGAAACCCGGTGTGACGTGGGGAACCTCGAGGATCGGGGTGCGGGAGGGCAGCTCACGGCGTACTGATGCGAGGTCTCCGATGGCCACGATGCGGGAGCCGGCGACGGCCAGGGCCGAAGCGACTGGCCGGTCCGGGTCCTGGGTGCGGATCGCGCCGATCACCAGCAGTGTGGTCACAGCACCGCTGCGATGCCGTCGGCGCGGGGGTCGCTCGCGCAGGCCAGGGTGCCGCCGCTGAGCCGGGCGACCTGGACGTGACCGGCGTCGTCGTGCGGGCCCGCGGTGGTGGCGACGTCGAGGCCGAGCCCGCGCGCCGCGGCTGCGAGGGTGTCCGGGAGACCGGGTTCCAGGAGCAGCGTCATGGCCTCATAGCCGACGTCGCGGCTGCCGATCACCCAGCGTGGGCGGCCCACGACGGCGGCCGGGTCCGCGGCGTTCAGGGCGTCACCGGCCACCTGGGCCAGGATCCACGGCTGGGACCGGCCGCCCTGACAACCCAGCGCGAGCACGGTGTCGCCGGAGATCGCGATCGAGGGGCACAGGGTGTGCGGCGGGCGGGCACCGGGGGCGATCCGGCCGGGGTGCTCCGGGTCGAGGCTGAACATCGAGCCGCGATTGTGCAGCACGATGCCGGTGTCCGGGTCGAGCAGACCGGAGCCGAAGCTCTGGAAGACGCTCTGGATCAGCGTCACCGCGTTGCCGTCCTCGTCGACTGCGGTCACCGCCACGGTGTCACCGGTCGGCCGCGGACCGGCGGTGACCGGGGCATGCTCGCGGGCGGTGCGCAGCAGCAGGCCGTCCACGTCGACGGGGCCGGTGCGCGGGTCGCCGAGCAGCGCGTCGCGGGCGAGCTGGGCCCTGCGGGTCACGGGGAGCAGATCCTCGGCGCCCAGGATGGCGAGGAACGTCGCACCCTGACTCGGCGGGGGAGCGGCGGCCCAGGTCGCACCGTACGCCTCGGTCGTCATCGGCTCGGTCACCTCCGCCTCGTGCGCGGCGAAGTCGGCCGCGGTCAGAGGGCTGCCGAGGCGTTCCAGGCCCGCGGCGAGACGGTGGCCGAGGTGTCCCTTGTAGAACGTGCGCCAGTTCGCGGCGATCGCGGTCAGGGACTCCGCGAGCGCGGGCTGGACCAGCGGGTCGCCCTCGGCGAGGCCACCCACCACGGCGCTGAGGCCCGGGTCGGCGGCGATGATCTCCGCGCGGTCGCGGATCGCGCGGGCCAGGCCGGGGCTCACCGGGGCACCGCCGGCGGCAAGGGTGATGGCGGGTTCCAGGAACGCCGCCCAGGGCAGGCGCGCTCCCTGGGCGAAGACGGCGGCCCAGCCTGCGACGACACCGGGAACGGTGACCGAGAGCGGCCCGGTCATCGGGATCCGGGGACCGGCGGCCCGCAGCGCGTCGACGTCCACGGCTTGGGCAGCCGCGCCGATCGAGAGCACGGCCTTGGGAGCACCACCGGCGGGGCGGACGATCGCGATGAGATCGCCGCCGATCGAGCATTGGTGCGGGTAGACGACGGTCAGCGCCGCCGCGGCTGCCAGAGCGGCATCGAACGCGTTCCCACCCGCCGCCACCGCGGTCCGCCCCGCCTCGACCGCCGCGGGATGCGGCGCCGCGAGAGCGACCCGCCCGCCGCCACCGGGCGGAGCAACGGCCGGCGTACCAGGGGCACCCGCTGGAGCAGCGACGTCGCCGGCGGACGTGCCGGGCTCGGTCATGCCGGGTCCCGCTTGATCAGGATGGCGCGGGTGAACGAGCCGTCGGCGTCCACGAGCTTGGCGGGCAGGCAGACCAGCTCGTAGTCGCCCGGCGGGACGGCGTCGAGGTCGGCGTTCTCGAGGATCAGCACACCGGCGCCGAGCAGTGCGTGGTGCGCGTCCCAGGTGTCGGTCAGGGTGTGGCTCTCGATGGTCAGGTAGTCGATGCCGACCAGTTCGACGCCGTCGTCGATGAGCGCCTTCGCGGCCGCGGGGGACAGCCCGACCCAGCTGGGGGCGCGGTCGGTCTCCTTGAGCGGGCCGCCCGAGTTGGTGGTCTTGAAGAGCACCCGGCGCTGGCCGCTCACGCCGGCCGCCGTCAGATCCTCCACTGTGATGTCACCGGTCACGTGGGTCATGTCCACCACGATGGCAGGCCCGACGAGGGAGTGCAGCGAGACCTTGTCGATGGGGGTGGCGCCGTCGACGAAGTGGGCCGGGGCGTCGACGTGGGTGCCGGTGTGGGCGCCGAGGCGCCAGCGGGTGACGTTGGACGCGTCGCCGTTGGCGAGTGACTCGACGATCTCCACCTCGGGCTTGCGGCCCCAGTGCAGCATCTCCGGGTGGATCGGGAGCGTGATGTCGAAGATCTCCATGGTATTCCCCTTACGGACGGTGCTTCGGGTTCGGCCAGGGCTCGGCGACGGCGGCGGTGACGGCCCGCGCGGTGGTGTCGACGCAGCGCTCGAACTCCGACCTGCCGTGCCCGGCGTTGGCCTCGTCGACGTCGCGACCCCAGACGCCGGTCTCGCTGACCTGGTCCATGCGGTAGTCCCAGAACGAGTCGACGTCGGTGTGCGAGGTGACGCGGTCCATGTGGACGAGTTCGGGGTGCAGGTGCAGCATCACCGACGTCTCGAAGAAGTTGGCGTGCATCAGGCCGCGGCCGTAGGTGACGTGCCCGTCGACCTCGGGGCCGGGGTACATCGTCACGTAGCCCAGGGCGCGCACGCGGGCGTCCTTGTGGCGTACCCGCAGCTTCTCGGCGGAGACGTCGAGCGAGCCGTTGTTCCAGATGTGGCCGTTGAGCAGGATGAACTGGCGTACGCCGCTCGCGTACAGCGATTCGATGATGTCCTCGACCACCGCGATCAGCGTCTCGGGCCGCAGCGCGATGGTGCCGTTGAAGTCGCCGTGCGAGCCGGAGACGCCGTAGGTCAGCGTCGGGATCACGGGCACGCGCGAGACAGCGGAGACGGCGTGCGCCACGGCCTCGCAGATCCGCGCGTCCACGCTCAGCGGCAGGTGCGGGCCGTGCTGCTCGATCGCGCCGACCGGGATGATCACCGCGTCGCCGGCCGACGCACTGTCCTGCCAGGTCAGGGAGTCCCAGAGGATCGGTTGGTTCACCATGCTCGCCTCGTCTTCTCCGGCAGCAGGTCCAGCGCCCTCATACGGGCCGGGCCGTCCGGGGTTGTCAGCCAGACGGTCGCGTCCGGGCTGTAGTCACTGATCAGTTCGCGGCACACCCCGCACGGGGCGATGATCCGGAACGTGTCGGCGGGCTTGATCTGCACCGACACGACGGTGTCGACGGTCAGCGGTGCACCGGCCGGGAGCCCGCCGCGGGCCGCGCCGAGCGCGATCCCCTCGGCGCAGATCGAGCTGCGGCGGCATGAGCCTTCGAGGTGTACGCCGGTGTAGACCCCGCCGTCGGCGGTGCGCAGCGCGGTCGCGACCTCGTGGCGCCCGAACACGTACACCTTCTCGAGGAGCTCCTCGGCGAGCCGCAACAGGGACAGATCACCGGCCGTCATGTCCGCCGGTGCGGGAACGGGGGTGATCACAGCCCGAGGATCCCGGCCATGTTGCCGCCCTCGACCAGCGCGCGGTCGGCCTCGTCCGGGATGGCCTTGGCGATCTTGAAGCGCTCCAGGTCGAAGTCGGAGCCCGGCCACTCGCTGCCGAACAGGATCTTCGTCGGGCCCAGCCGGGCGTACGCGCGCTTGACGTCGCTCACCAGCGTCGCCGACGTCTCCAGGAAGATGTGCGGGTTGCGTTCGGACACGATGATCGCCTCGGGCACGTTCCAGACCGCGCCCATGTGCGCGATGATCGTCGGCACGTCCGGGTGCCCCTTGGCGATCTCCTCGATCGCGAGCGGCGCGCAGAACGCGTCGTCCAGCGCGTTGATCAGGATCGGCAGGCCCAGCTCGGCGCACTTCGCGAAGACCGGGTCGAGCAGCCCGTGGTCGGCGACGTGATAGCCGTGCAGGCTCGGGTGCAGCTTGAGCCCGGAGAGCCCGGCCGCCGCGATCCGTTCGATCTCGTCGAGCGCGTCGTCGGCCTGCGGCATGACCTGCCCGAAGCCGAACAGCCGGGTCGGATGCGCCTTGACGAGGTCGATGATGAAGTCGTTCTCGATGCGCTGGGCCAGCGAGCAGACCATCGCCATGTCCACGCCGGCGGCATCCATCCGGGTGAGGATGCGCTGCGGGTCGAACGGCACGTGCGGCGGCGGCGCCTGGCCGGGACGGGCCCCGGTCAGGTAGTCCGAGCGCCCGCGGACGTCCTGGGTGGTGTTGTAGGCGTCGATGATCACGCGTTCGGCCTCTCAGTGATGGCGATCAGCGGAAGATGACAGCGGACGGAGCGGCCCGGCTGTACTTCCGCGAGCGGCGGTGGGGTGGTGCGGCACTTGTCGACCGCGTACCGGCATCGGGTGTGGTACGTGCAGCCCGGCGGTGGTGCGGCCGGGTCGGGCAGCTCGCCCTCCAGGACGATCCGCTCACGCGGTTCCTGGCTCAGCTGCGGCACCGAGGAGAGCAGTGCCTCGCTGTACGGGTGGGCGGGCGCGGCGAAGAACGCGTCCCGGGACGCGATCTCGATGATCTCGCCCAGATACATCACGGCGACCCGGTCGGCGACGTGCCGGACCACGCCCAGGTCGTGCGAGATGAACAACATCGTCAGCTCGCGGTCGCGGGTCAGGTCGGCGAGCAGGTTGATGACCTGCGCCTGGATCGACACGTCCAGCGCGGAGACGGGCTCGTCGGCCACCACGAACCGTGGCCCGGGTGCCAGCGCGCGGGCGATGCCGATGCGCTGACGCTGCCCGCCGGAGAATTCGTGCGGGCGCCGCTCCCCGGCCTCGCGGCCCAGCCCGACCAGGTCCAGCAGGTCCAGTGCGGTCTCCCGGGCGGTCTTCTTGTCGGCGCCCCGGGCCCGCAGCAGCGGCTCGGCGACGATGTCCGCGACCTTGCGGCGCGGGTTCAGCGAGCCGAACGGGTCCTGGAACACCATCTGCAGCTCGGCGCGGGTGCTGCGCAGCACCGTCCCGCGCAGGTCGGTGATGTTCAGGCCGCGGTAACGGATGGCGCCCGAGCTGGGCTCGATCACGCGCAGCATCGCCTTGCCGAGAGTGGACTTACCGCAGCCGGACTCGCCGACCAGGCCCAGCGTCTCACCCTCGTAGACGGTCAGGTCGACGTCGCGAACGGCGCGCACCTTGTTGCCGAACTCCACCGACAGCTTCTCGACCTGCATCAACGGCGTCTGGACCTTCATGACACGGCCACTTTCTCGCGGTCAGGACCGAGCACGCACGCATCGAGCTGCCCGGGCATGCCGTACCGATGGATCAGAGCGGGCTGGGCGGAATTACAGGCGTCGTGGGCGAAGGTGCAGCGCGGTGCGAAGGCACAGCCGGACGGGCGGTCCACCCCCGACAACGGACTGCCCGCGATGGCCGGCAGGCGTTCCTGCGCCGGGCCGTCGATCCGGGGCACCGACGAGAGCAGAGCCCGGGTGTACGGGTGCTGCGGCGCGAACAGCACCTGGTCGCGGGTGCCCTGCTCGACGATCCGGCCGGCGTACATCACCGCGACCCGGTCGGCGACCTCGGCCACCACGCCCAGGTCATGGGTGATCAGCACGACGGTGGTCCCGTGATCGGTCTGCAGCCGTTTGAGCAGCCGCAGCACCTGAGCCTGGATGGTCACGTCGAGCGCGGTCGTGGGCTCGTCGGCGATCAGCACCGCCGGCTCGTTGGCCAGCCCGATCGCGATCATCACCCGCTGGCGCATCCCGCCGGACAACTGATGCGGGTACGTCTTCGCCCGCTGTTCCGGGTTGGCGATGCCGACCTCGCGAAGCAGCTCGACGGCGCGTTCCCACGCGCGTTTACGGGTGACGCGCTGATGCGTGCGGATCATCTCCGCGATCTGCGTTCCCACCTTCTGGGTCGGGTTGAGCGCGGCCAGCGCGTCCTGGAAGACCACCGCGATGTCCTTGCCCCGCACCTTGCGCAGCTGGTCCTCGCTCTTGGCGACCAGGTCCTGGCCGTTCAGCGCCGCCACCCCGGAGATGTGGGTACGCGGCCCGCGGTTCAGCCCCACCAAACTCATCGCAAGCGCGGACTTGCCCGACCCTGACTCGCCGACCAGCGCCAGCACCTCCCCGTGGCCCAGATCGAGATCGATGCCCCCGACGGCAGGCAGCCGCCCGCCCGGCACGTCGAACTCGACCTTCAGCCCCCTGATCGAGAGCAACGGCTGACTATCGCCCTGTATCAAGGACATGCCCTCACGGCCCTCGCCGTCACGGCCGTCCCCCACCTGCGCACGGCGAGGCTCGGTGCGATCGGTCATGTCGGGTTCAGCGCCTTCTCGATCACAGCCACCACCGCATCCGGATGCACTCGCGGCGTGAAGTGGCTGCCGGGGACCTCGGAGATCGCGGCGCCCATCCGGGCGGACATGTCGCGCTGGATGACCGTGGGGAGCGTCTTGTCCTGGGCGGCGATGAGGTACCAGCTCGGCTTGGTCTTCCAGGCGGGCTCACCGGTCCTGTCGGTGAAGATCTCGGCGGCGCTCTGCCGGGACTCGGCGTCCCACACCGGGCGCTGCTCGGGCTTCACGTCCCAGGCGATCTCGTTCCAGTAGTCCTCGGTGTGCTCCGAGGACCATTCGCCGTTGGGGCCGCGCCGCATGTACTTCGACACCTCGGCCGGGGGATAGCGCTCGACGATGCCGTTCACCGACTCGCCCTCGTCCGGGGCGAACGCCGCGACGTAGACCAGCCCGGTCACCTGGGGTTCGTGGCCGGCGTTGGTGATGACCGCGCCGCCGTACGAGTGACCGACCAGCAGCACCGGCCCCGCGATGTCGCGGACCACCGACGCGGTGTGCGCGACGTCGTCGTGCATCGAGGTCATCGGGTTGGTCACCGCGGTGACGCTGTGACCGGCGGCTTCGAGCAGCGGCACGACCTCCGTCCACGTCGCGGGGGTTCCGCCGGCGCCGTGCACCAGGACGATGTTCATGGGTGTCAGGCCTTTCGCAGTCGCGGGTCGAGGACGAGGTAGAGCAGGTCCGTCGCCACGTTGACCAGGGTGAACAGCAACGCGATGGCCAGCGCGGCACCCTGCACGACGGGGTAGTCGCGCTGCAGGATGGCGTTGACCAGCATGTTGCCGACGCCCGGGTACGAGAAGACGGTCTCGGTGATCACCGAGCCGCCGAGCAGCGAGCCGAACTGCAGGCCCAGCACGGTGACGATGGGCAGGGAGGAGTTGCGCAGCACGTGCCGGCGCAGGATCTGCCCACCGGACAGGCCCTTCATCCGGGCGGTCCGCACGAAGTCGTCGCCGAGCACCTCCAGCACCGACGCCCGCACGATCCGGGTGATGAACCCGGCCATGCTCAGTGCCAGGGTGGTCGCGGGGAGGATCAGGTGCTGGAACCACGGCCAGATCAGCTCCGGGCGGTCCTGCAGGATCGCGTCGAGCAGCACGAAGTTGGTCGTCGGCCGGTAATCGAGCGCCGACGGCATCCGCCCGATGATCGGCAGCCACTGCAGCCATACCCCGAAGATCACGATGGCCAGCACGCCGAGCGCGAACCAGGGCAGCGAGAAGCTGACCGTGCCCACCGAGCGGGTGAGGTTGTCGATCCACGTGTCCTTGCGCAGCGCCGCGATGACGCCCGTGACCATGCCGAGCAGCACGGCGATCAGCATCGCGGCGACGGTCAGCTCGATGGTCGCCGGCAGCGCCCCGCCGAGCAGCGTCCTGATGCTGTTACCGCCGTAGAACGACGTGCCCAGGTCCAGGTGCACGATGTCGCTGAGGAACGAGCCGTACTGATGGGCCAGGGACTTGTCCAGGCCGAGCGCCTCGTTGATCTGGGCTTCGTTCTCCCGCAGCGCCGCCGCGCTGGTGTCGCCGGACGCACCGCCGGCCGCGAGTGAGGTGGCCGGCGAGCCGGGCAGCAGCCGCATCGCCACGAAGACCGCGCTGGCCAGGAAGAACATCACGATGGGGACGGCCAGCAGACGCCGGACGACCAGCCAGGGAGTGCCGAGCCGATCCCGGAGCGGGCGCCGGGGGACCACAGCTGCCACGGTCGTCATCGCGTCCCCCGGGGGTCGAGTGCGTCGCGCAGGTCGTCACCGGCGAAGTTGCAGGCCACGACGAAGATCAGGGTGGCCGCCGCCGGGAGCACGACCAGGCGCGGCGCGGTGTAGAGGAATTCCTGCCCGGCCTGCACCATGTAGCCCCAGTCCGGGGTCGGCGGCTGGATGCCGAGGCCGAGATACGACAGGCCGGCGGCGAACCCGGCCGCGACCGACAGCGTCATCACGACCTGGGCCAGCAGCGGCCCGGCGATGTTCGGCAGCACCTCCTGCACCATGATCCGCGGTGCACGGGTGCCGCCGAGCCGCGCGGCGAGCACGTAGTCGCGCCCGGCCTCGCGGGCCGCGAGCGCCCGGGTGAGCCGGGCCAGGCCGGGAGCGAGCGAGACGCCGATGCCGACGACGAGACTGGGCACACCGGGACGCCACGCGGCCACCACCAGGATGATCAGCAGCATCGCGGGGAACGCGAGCGCCAGGTCCATCAGGCGCATCAGGACCCACTCGATCCAGCGCCCGAAGAAGCCGGCGACCAGCCCGATCGCGACCCCGAGCACCGCCGCGAGAGCCGTGGACAGGAAGGCGACGAGCAGCAGCGGCCGGGCGCCGTAGAGCATCCGGGCCAGCATGTCGCGGCCGAGGTCGTCGGTGCCGAGCAGGTGCCCGCTCGCGCCGATCGACGCCATCGCGTCACTGGTCTGGCGGGCCGGGTCGGCGCCGACCAGCGGCGGGCCGAGCAGGGCGATCAGCACGAAGAGCAGCACGATCGCCCAGGAGCAGGCGCCCAGCGCCGACCGGGCGACCCGGCGCCGCGAATATGCGGCCCGCAGTCGCCCGGCCGGCACCGGCCGTGCGCTCAGGGCTCGGTCAGACACTCGCCTTCTCCATGAAGCAGCGGTGGCTGCCGAGGGCCGCGAAGTTCATGTCCTTCACCTTCGCCCCGCTGACCACCGGGTTGCAGGAGTAGCCCAGCATCGAGATCACCATGAACTGCTCGGCGAAGCGGCGCTGGATGTCGCTGTACTTGGCCGTCCGCTCGGCGCCGTTGGGCATGTTCTTGGCGGCGGTGAGATCGGTCGCGAACACCGCCGAGCCGTCGAGGGTGTTGAAGCCTGTCGCGAAGTCGCCGTAGACACCGGCCGGCATGGCCAGCGACCCGATCATGTTGTCCGGGTCCGGCACGTAGGAGTTCCGCTCCCAGATCATGAGGTCGTGGTATTCGTCGGCCGGGTTGACCACGCGGCCGAAGTAGGTGGCCGGGTCGACGGAGTCGGTGACCACCTTGAGCCCGATGTCGGTGAGGTTCTGCGCGACGATCTGCGCGGCCTTCGGGTGCCAGCTGTCACTGGCGGCCATCAGCCGGACCGTCCGCCCGGTCGCGCCGGCCGCGACGATGAGCTGCTTGGCCTGCTCGATGTTCTGCGTGCTCAGGTCGGCCAGGGCCGGGTCGTGGCCGTTCTGCGACGGCGGGATCGTGTAGCCGACGGGCAGCGCGCCCGCGCCGAAGAACGCCTGGCTGAGGATGGCCTGGCGGTCCACGGCGAGGTTGATCGCCTTGCGGACGTCCAGCTCCTTGATCTTGCGAGCGTCGATCATGAGGATCGCGTCGAAGCTGTACGGCGTGTCGTAGACGGTCACCGCGTCGTTCTTGCGCAGCTGCTCCAGCGCCGAGTAGGGCGTGAACTGGGTGGCGCTGATGTCGCCGGACAGCAGCGAGCTGACGATCGTCGACGGGTCGGTGACCTGCTGCAGCACGAGCCGGTCGATCGGGGGCTTGCCGAGGCGGAACCCGTCGAACGCCTCCAGCGTCACGGACTGCCCGGAGGTCGCCGCCGAGAACTTGAACGGGCCGGTGCCGACGAGGTTCTTGCCGATGTCCTTGCCGTACTTGTCGAGCGCGGCCTTGGAGATGATCCGGCCGCCGATGTCGGAGAGCCTGTTCAGCACGGTGGCGTCGGGGGAGGCCAGCACCATGAGCACGGTGTTCGCGTCCGGCGCGGTCAGGCTCTTGATGTTCTTGCCGAGGCTCTGCAGCGGCCGCGAGGAGCCCTCGGGCAGCGTCTTGTCGTCGGCGTTGAACTGGCGGCCGAGGCTGGCCAGCACGTCGGCGGAGGTGAACGTGGTGCCATCGTGGAACGTGACGCCCTGCCGGAGCTTGAACGTGTAGGTCAGCTTGTCGGCGGAGAGCTCCCAGCTCTCGGCGAGGTCGGGCTGCGGATCGTTGGTCTCGAAGGAGATGAACGTCAGGCCGCGGCAGATGCAGTCGACGGCCATCCAGTCACCGAGGGTGGTGTAGAAGGCGGGGTCGTTGACCGCGCTGGTGCCGTCGATGGCCATCGTCAGCGTGCCGCCGCTGCGGCCGCCGTTGGCCGAGTCCTTGTCGTCGTCCGCGGCGACGCCGCAGGCGCTGAGCAGTCCGGTCATACCGAGCCCGGCGCCCATGCCGAGCAGGCCGGCGCCGCGCAATATGTTGCGTCGCGAGAAGGAGCGGGAAGCGAGGGAATCCGTCATGAGGGCAACTCCTACATCCAGCGGTGCGTGGTATCTCTCAAGAATGGGATCATATTTTGCAGATATTGGATCCAATTAGCGTGATGCCGCGGCGATGCATTCTGGTGTCACGAATGTGAACGTTCGATTACCGAGGCTGTGAAAACGCAGGCCACGGGCCTCACGAGCAACAGGAATCACCGCTGGTGTCCGTGCTGACCACGGCTGCGGGGTCCGGGATGTCCAGGGCGGGGTTGCGGTCGAAGAAGCCGTCCGGCGCCAGCTCCAGGTGGATCGCCTCCACCGGCATGACCGGCCACTGCTCGGGGCGCGGCAGGTGGTGCACGCCGAGCACGGGCCACAGCACCAGGGGTACGCCGTCGATCGAGCGGTCCTGCTGCTGCCACACGTGCACGCCGTCCTCGCCGGGTTCGGCGTGGTTCGGATACTGGCCACCGATGAACTGCTCCGCAGGGGAGTAGGGGGTGGCCCAGAGGTGCTGGTGGATGAAGGGCGCGCGGCGGGCCATGACCGAGCCGGGCAGCCCGAACGAGCGCGTCGTGTTCTTGATGTTCAGCCGGTAGGCGGTCGGCTCGCCGTAGCGGTTCGTCTTGTCCGCGCTCTCCACCCGCCAGTGCCGCGCCGTCGACGGGTCCGTCCGGCGCGCCGCCTGCGACTCCTTGGTGAACGCGGTCCGCACGTTGCGCACGGCGTTGCCGTAGGGATTGAGCTCCGGGTCGGGCTCGGCCTCGGCGTGCTCCTCGACCAGGCGGTTCAGGTCGCCGTCGATCGCGGTGTCCAGGCGCACCCCGAAATAGTGCTGGTGGGTGGGGGTCTGCACGCGGCTGGAGACAACCCGGCCGTACGGCGCGTCGTCGCCCTCGTTGATGCCCGAGGCCGACAGGATGCCGGTGAGCTTGACCTCCAGCTCGATGCGCCCGTCCTGGTAGAGCGTCCAGTAGAACCCGTAGTCGTAGTTCGCCACGGTCTGGAAGTTCGAGATGATCAGGCGCCGGCTGCGGCGGACCTCGCTGACGCCGCGGCGCAGGTCATTGTGCTTCCAGAGGATGCTGGCGTCCTCCTCGTGCATGCAGATCGCCTGCGGGATGACCGCCGGCTCGCCGTCGCCGCCCAGCACGGTCGCGTCGAAGTAACGGATCACGCCCAGGCAGTCGCAGCCCAGCGCGAGCGAGTTGGTCAGCGGACCGGCGCCGTACTCACCCCAGTCGAAGAAATTCTTGCGGTACTGCGTCGAGTTGCTGTCCAGGTAGGGGACGTACATCTCGTTGCAGGCCGCGCGCTTGAGCACCGTGCGGTCCAGGAACGTGAGGTCGTGCAGGACCAGTCCCTCGCGGTGGGTGAACCCGATCCGGAACGTCCAGCCCTGCCACTCGACCTGCCAGCCGTCGACGGTGAAGCTCGGGCCCTCGCTCTGCACGACGTCGAGCGGGTTGAGGCCCGGGCGGTCCTCGCCCCAGCCGCCGCGCTGCAGCGGACCGGCCTCGTCGGAGACCGGCACGACCCCGTGATCCTCGACCTCGAGGACCTCCATGGTGTGCATGTCGATGATCGGGATGACGCCCTGCACCGGGCGGGCGTAGCCGTTGTCCTCCTCGGTGGTGCGGTGCCACACCGTGCCCCAGGTGATCCGGCGGCCCTTGTACTTCTCGGGCTCGAAGCCGCCCATGCTCTCGGCGTCGATCATCACGAGGGAGACATCGTCGATGCCGCGCTTGGCGAGCGCCTCGCGGAACAGCGGGCTCTCGCGGCACGCCTTCGCGGCGGCGCGGGCCTCGTCGGAGGTGATGCCGGGGCGCCGCGGATCGACCGGGCGCCAATCGAGGCAGCGAGGGTCTGCGCCCAGCAGAACGTCGATCTCCCACGCCGCGCTGCCGCTGTAGTCCATCGCGACCAGGCCGATCCTGACCTCACCGGCCGGCTCCTCGCCCGCGATGACCCTGCGTGCGTGGTGCTCGTCCAGGTAGGCACCCCAGAAGCGGGTGCGCTCGCCGAGGCGGCCGTCCGCCCGCGCCGTCGCGACCGCCAGCGTGATCTCGGCGGCGCTCGGCGGGTCGAGCGGATGCGCGCGTTCCGAGGTCCCGCTCGGCGTTAGCGGCGGAGTCGGCGTCTGCGCCGGCGTGGGATGGCAGTTCATTCCAGTCCTCCAGCATTCCGGTTACCTGCAGCGTACGCTACTTTTGGATCCAACAAAATGATGCTTGGATCCCGAAGTGAGATTTCGGGGCTTGCTATCGTGCTTCCACCCGAGCCGCCCTCGCGGCACCGATCGAACCCGGGGACCACATTGACCAGAGCGGGCGAGGCCACCATGGACGACGCACCCCAGAGCGACGCGCTCGTCGACGCCACAGCCGCTGCCATCCGGGCCCGGATCATGTCCGGCGACATCCCGATCGGCGCGCAACTGCGCCAGGCGGAGCTGGCCAAGACACTCGGCGTCAGCCGCACCCCCGTGCGCGAGGCGTTGCGCCAGCTGCAGACCGGCGGCCTGATCGAGGTCGTCCCGCACCGCGGCGCCGTGGTCCGCGTCCCCGCCCCGTGGGACGTGCGCGAGACATACGAGGTCCGCGCCGAGCTCGAGGGCCTGGCCTGCGAGCGTGCCGTCCCCCGGATCACCCGCGACGGCCTCGACGACCTGCGCAAGGCCAACGAGGCGCTGCGGCCCGGCGCGATCCGCCCCGACGGCTCCAGCACGGTCGCCAACGACAGCTTCCACACGCTGATCCACGGCATCGCCGGCAACGAGCGGCTGGCCCGCGTGATCAAGGAGATCAACGAGGCGTTCCCGCGCAACGTCTCCGCGCTGGTGCTGCAGGACAACCCGCGCCACCGCGAGGACAACTTCGCGGAGCACGAGCGGATCATCACCGCGCTCGCCGCCGATGACGCCGAGACGGCCCGCCGCGAGATGCAGGCACACGTGATCAGCGCCGGCGAGCAACTGGCCCGGTGGTACGAACGCCGGTCCGCCACGGTGTTCCGGGGCTGACGACGCGGCCCATCGAGCGGCGGGAGGCTCATGCCGTCACCCCGAGGGCCGCGGGGGAGAGCCCGTCCAGATCGGGGCGGGCGATGCCGGTCGCGAGGTCGGCCAGGGCCGCGCCGATCGCCGGACCGAATTTGAAGCCGTGCCCGGAGCAGGCCGCCGCCACCAGCACCTGCGGCAGGCCGGGCATCGCCCCGATCGCGAACCGGTTGCGCGGCGCCATCGTGTAACGGCACGCGACGGTGTCCACCACCGAGCCGTCCACGCCGGGCAGGAACCGCCGGGCCAGCCCGACCAGCCGGGCGACCTCCGCCTCGGCCGGCGGGCGCTGCGGCTGCCCCGGATCGTCGGCCGGGCCGGGCTCGAGCCCCACCTTCATCGCGCTGCCCCCGAACGCCGGCAGGCCGTACAGCAGGCCGACGTCCGGCACCTCGATCGAGAACGCGCCGAGCCCGGGCGGCGTGACCAGCGACGCGTCGCGGGCGCCGAGGAAGACGTTGACGATCCGGGTCACCTCGAGCAGCGGCGCGAACGCCGGCAGCAGCCGCGACGTCCACGGCCCGGCGCAGACGATCAACCGGTCGGCGGCCAGCTCCCCGCCGTCCGTGCTGACCCGCACTCCACCGCCGTCGGCCCGCCACGACGTGACCATGGTGCCCGGGCGCCGGTCGGCGCCGTGCGCCTGGGCCAGCTCGCGCAGGCATGCCAGGGCCGCCGCGGCGTCGATTACCCCGGCGGCGGGGTCGAACAGCGCGGTCCAGCCCGGCTCCAGGCGCAGCCCGGGGAAGATCTTCGCGGCCTCCTGGTCGTCGACGGTGCGGCAGTCCGGCCCGCGCAGCCCCTCGACCCCGTCGGCCCGCGCGTAGAGCCCGCCGGTCGTGGTGACCAGCGGGGTGCCGGCCGCGTTGCTCAGCTCGTCCCACGCGCCGTACGCGCGATCCACCAGGTCGTCCCAGAACGCCGACGGGTACGCCCGGCGGATCATCCGGGTGTGCCCGTGCGACGACCCCTCCGTGTGCCCGTCGGGGAACTGGTCCAGATGCGTGACCCGCACACCACGACGCGCGAGCTGCCACGCCGCGGCGCTGCCGTGGATGCCCGCCCCGACCACGATGACGTCCGCGTGACTGCCCGACCGCACAAAAGCCGGCGCCCCGCGACTGCCCGTCAGCGCATCTGCCAGCGCGCCGACGTCGCTCTCGTCGTTGTAGACGTGCACGGACGCGCGCACGATCGCGTCGAGCCCGCGCCGCCCGAGGTCCCACTGCCCGTGCCCGGCCGGAACCTGGGTCACGTGCACCCCGGCCCGCCGCAGCCGCGCGACGGTCTCCCGGGGCTCCTCACCCTCCCGGACGAACGTCACGATGCCGCCGGTCGAGGCCTCCGGATCCGTCACCCTGACCCCGGGCAGCCCGGCGAGCGTCTCCCGCAGGTGCGCAGCCAGTCCGCTGACATACCCGTGGATCCGCGGCACGCCCAGAGCCAGCGCCTCGTCGAGCGCCGCCCCGAACCCGAGCCGCAACGCGTGCGAGGTCTCCCACGTCTCGTACCGCCGCGCCCCGGCCTCGATCTCGATCCCACCGTCGGCATGCCACGTGGCGCCACGCACATCGGGGTGGTTGGGCCGCATCCGCTCCCGCATCGCCGGGCTCACGTAGAGCAGCCCGGTGCCCCGCGGCCCGCGCAGGAACTTGCGACCGGTCCCGACCGCGATGTCCACCCGGCAGGCGAGCACATCGAGCGGCAGCTGCCCGAGCGACTGCGTGGCGTCCAGCAGGAGCGGCACCCCGGCGGCCGAGGTCAGCGCGCCGATCTCCGCGACCGGTTCCACCAGGCCCGAGGAAGTCGGCACATGCGCGACGGTAACCAGCGCGGCGGGCTCGCGCAGGGCTTTCGCCAGAGCCTCCAGATCGGTTTCCCCGCTCGGGCCGACAGGCAGGACCTCCACCACGACACCATGCGTACGCTGCAGCTCGAGCAGATGCATCGCCGAGCTGACATAGCTCGAAGCAGCCGCGAGCACCCGGCTGCCCGGCGGCAACGCGAGCGCGTCCATGGCCCGCTGCCACCCGACCGTGGCGCTCTCCACCAGCGCGATGTCGTCAGCCGAAGCCCCCACCAGCCGCGCGGCGGAGTCGTAGACGGCCTCATGCCGGGGTCGTGCAAGCTCGGCAGCCTCGTACCCCCCGATCCGCGACTCGAGATTCAAGTGCTCGACGACGGTCTTGAGCACATACGAGCTCGGCAGTGATGCTCCAGCCGCGTTGAAGTGCCGCGCATGCCGCATGCCAGGGGTAGCTGCCCGGAGGGCTGGGATATCAAGTGGGGGAGATTGGATCCCGGGAGGGTACGAACTCACAGCGCGATCACCACGCCCTTGCGCTCGCAGAAGCCGAGGAGGGCTTCGTCGCCGAGGTCCTTGCCGACGCCGGAGTCGCCGACGCCGCCGAAGGACAGGGCGGGGTCGAAGATGTTGTAGGTGTTGACCCAGACCGTGCCACAGTGCAGGGCCGACGCCATGCGGTGGGCGCGGGAGAGGTCCTTGGTCCAGACGCCGGCGGCGAGACCGTACGACGTGTCGTTGGCGATCGCGATGGCGTCGGCCTCGTCCTCGAAGGTGATGACGCCGGCGACCGGGCCGAAGATCTCCTCGCGGGCGATGACCATGTCGTTGGTGACGCCGGTGAACAGGGTGGGGGAGACGAAGTAGCCGGGGCGGTCGGGGACGTCGCCGCCGACCGCGAGCGTCGCGCCCTCCTCGACGCCCTTGCGGATGTAGCCGAGGACCTGCTGGCGCTGCTCCTCGGAGACGAGCGGGCCGACGCTGATGCCCCCGTCGAGGCCGTTGCCGACCGGCACCCTGCGGGTGGCCTCGGCGAGCCGGGTCAGCATCTCGTCGGCGATCGAGCGCTGGACGAGCAGCCGGCTGCCCGCCGTGCACATCTGGCCGGAGTGACCGAACGACGCGCGCATCGCCGTGGTGACCGCGGCGTCCAGGTCGGCGTCCTCGAAGACGATGTTCGGGCTCTTGCCACCGAGCTCCAGGGTGAGGCGCTTCGTGGTCGCGGCCGCCGACACCATGACCTTGCGGCCCACGTCGGTCGAGCCGGTGAACGAGACCTTCGCGACGCCGGGGTGGGCGACCAGGGCCGCGCCGACCGCGCCGTCGCCGGTGAGGACGTTGAGCACGCCGTCGGGCAGGCCCGCCTCCTGGCAGATCTCCGCCAGTTTCAGCATGGTGACCGGGGTCTGCTCGGCGGGTTTGACCACGACCGGGCAGCCGGCGGCGAGCGCGGGGGCCAGCTTGTGGGCGGCCGTCATGATCGGGAAATTCCAGGGCAGGATCAGCGCCGCGACACCGACCGGTTCGAGGACGGTGTAGACGTGGTGGCCGCCGCCGTCGATGGGCACGACGGTGCCGGAGAGCCGGCTCGGTGCTCCGGCGAAGTGGCGGAAATCCTTGGCGGCGAACGCGGTGTCGGCCCGGGAACGTTCGATCGGCTTGCCGTTGTCGCGGGTCTCCAGGACGGCGAGTTCCTCGAGGTTCTCCTCGATCAGGTCCGCGATGCGGGTGAGGATGCGGGTGCGTTCCAGCGGCGCGAGTCCGCTCCAGCGCCTGTCCGCATACGCCCGGCGCGCAGCCGCCACCGCGGCGTCGACGTCGGCGGGGGTGGCCTGCGCGACCCGGGTCAGCTCGTCGCCGGACGCGGGGTCCAGCACGGCGAACGTCTCCCGCTCGCCGGGCTTGATCCACGCGCCGTCGATCAGGAACGGCTCCTCAGAAGAGATCGAAATATTCACGCTGCTCCCAATCCGAGACGTGTGCCAGGTAGCGGGCGAACTCGTCGCGCTTGAGGTGGGCGTACCACGCCACGACCTCCGGCCCGAGTGCTTCCGCGAAAACAGGGTCGCCGACCAGTGCGTCCACGGCGTCGGCGAGCGAGCCGGGCAGGGTGATCGCGTCGGCCGCGTAGGGGTCGGTGACGGGTTGCCCGGGGTCCAGGCCGCGGCGCAGCCCGTCCAGCCCGCTGATCACCTGGGACGCGATGTAGAGATACGGGTTGGCGGCCGGTTCGCCGCAGCGGTTCTCCAGGCGCACGCCCGTGTCCTGACCGCCGCCGACGACCCGGACCATCGCGCCTTTGTTGTCGGCGCCCCAGCAGATCCGGTCGGGCGCGAGCGAATACGCCCTGTAGCGCTTGTATCCGTTGACCGTCGGCGTCGTGAACGCCGCCGCACCGCTCGCGTGCTCCAGCAACCCCGCGAGATAGTGCCGCGCCGTGTCGCTCATGAGCTGAGGATCGTCGAAAACCGCTTCACCGGTACGCACATCGCGCAGCGACTGGTGCAGATGCCACCCGGCGGACGCACCACCCGCTCCGGCCGGGCGGGCCATGAACGTGGCGTGATGACCGCTGCGCCGCGCGATCTGCCGAATCGCCGAGCGGGTCAGGATGACGTCGTCGGCGGCCCGCAGCGCGTCCGAGGCCTGCAGCGTGATCTCGAGCTGGTTGGGCCCGAACTCCAGCTCCACCGAGCGCAGCGGCAGGTCGAGGGCGTGCAGCCCGCGCTGGATGTCCTGGACGAGACCGTCGACGCGGTCCAGGCCGTCCTCGAGGAGCAGCTGCGAACCCGTGCTGACCGGTCCGACGATGGGCGCGCGTCCGGGCGCTCCGGGCGTACCCGTGCGGTCGGTTGTCATTTCCGCTTCCGTGGAGCGGAAGACGTGGAACTCCAGCTCGACCCCGACGGTCATCGCGTAGCCGGCGTCGGCGAGCCGGCCCAGCTGGTCGCGCAGGATGCTGCGGCCGCAGAAGGGCACGCGGGAGCCGTCGGGGAACCGCAGGTCGCACAGCACCCATCCGGTGCGCGGCGCCCACGGCAGCACCCGGAACGTCGACGGATCCGGCACCATCACGATGTCACCGGCGCCGGAGAAGCCGTCCACGCCCACGCCGGTGTCCGCGCTGAACACCCCGAAAGCCGATCGGCCCGAGGTGTCCTTGAGCAGAAGCGAGCTCGGTGCCGTGACGCCCGACCGCAGCGCGGCCGCCAGCGCCGACCGGGTCAGCGTCTTGCCGTGCAGGACGCCGTGCTGGTCGGCGAAGGAGAAGCGGACCAGCTCCAGGCCCAGCTCGTCGACGACCCGGCGCAGCTGACCCGCGGCTGAGTACTGCGCCTCGCTCCAGAGGCCGTGCCGGTCGATGAAGCCACCGCGGTCGGCGGCGAGCAGCGGTCGCGCGTTCCAGCCGCCACCGCCCTCGGCCACCGCGCGCTCGTCGACGCTAGGCATTGCCGGCTCCCCATGGTGACTTCTCGCGGCGCTCGGCCTCGCGGTCACGCCACGCCTGCTCCCAGCCCTCGGTCGGCGCGACGGTGTCCACCGCGAGTGGGCCGGTCAGCGCCGCCGCGGTGGCCTCGTCGACCGCCCGGGCGGGGACGGTGCCCCCGGCCTCGAACGCCTCGATCGCGCGCAGCAGCATCCGCCGGTTGGCGGTGACCGCCCGGTCGGAGACGCCGAGCCGCTCGGTGCTGCGGTCCTGGATGCGGCCCATGCTCTCGACGGCCCACTGGTCGTGCACGTTGATGTCCAGGCCCATGCCCGTATAGGTGAGGTCACGCTGCTCGGCCGGGTCGAAGCCCCAGTTGTTCGAGCGGTTGCGCAGCGGCCGGTAATCCGGCAGCGAGACTTCCGAGAGCCGCTGGGCGAGCAGCGTCTCCTTGTCGGTCTCCTCGGCGAAGTCGTAGAAGATCATGTACCAGTAGTGGTTCTCGTCGTCGATCGGCACGTGCCACTGGATGAAGACCTTGGAGTTGCCGAACGGCACCACGAACGCGTTGGGGAACACGAGGTTCGTGATGCGCACGTGGCGGATCTCCTCGGTCAGCTGCCGGATCGCGTAGACGCGCAGCCCGTGGTCGGCCTGCTCGACCTCGATGTCGGGGCGGTAGCTGTCCCCGACCAGCTTCGACAGTTTCTTGCCGGTGCCCTCGACGACCTCGCTGAACTGCTGACCGTAGACATCGCGGGGGTCCTCGTCGATGAAGCGGTGCAGGAAGGAGACGTGGCTCGGGTCGATGCCGCCCTCGACGCCCTGCAGCCAGTTGCACTCCCACAGGCCCTTGAACGCGAAGGTGTACTCCTCCGGCGCCTGGAACGCGTCGTAGTGCGGGAAAGGCGGCGGCTCGCCGTCACCGAGGTAGGCGAAGACGATGCCGTTGCGCTCGACGCACGGGTAGCTCGGAATCCTGATCTTCTCGGCGAACCGGCTGTGCGCCGGTTCGGCGGGCTGCTCCTTGCAGCGCCCGTCCGGCCCGTAGAGCCACCCGTGGTAGAGGCAGCGCAGGCCGCCGTCCTCATGGCGCCCATAGGCAAGGTCGACCCCGCGGTGCGCGCAGAACCGACCCACGAGGGCCCAGCCGCCGTCCTCGTTCTTGAACAGGACCAGGTCCTCGCTCATCAGCCGCACCGGCTTGACGGGCCGCTCGGGTGACATCTCGGACACCAGGGCGGCCGGTTGCCAGTACGCCCGCATCAGTTTGCCGAGCGGTGTCCCGGGCCCGGTCCGGGTCACCCGCTCGTTGTCCTCGTGCCTGAGCATGGCCCCACCTCCCGCATCCCTCAATTACGCATCCAGTCGGTACAAGACGCATCCAGTCGGTACAAGATTGGATCCAATCTTGCCACAGCGGCCTCCGCCCGTACAGCCCCGGCGGCCCTTGATCGATGTCATTGGATGCGACAATCGGGGTTGCGACAGTTCTCTTGCATTTCACCGGCCATTGGCCCATGCGAATTACGTTCGCGCGAACCGATGCGAGGTTCGCGTATCCTTTCGCCATCTGTGATGATCATGAAAATGTATCCTCCCGGGCTGAGCTTGGATTTCTTGGCCGACCGTCGTGATGCGACAGTCGTTACGAGAGGGATGCCCGTTTCGGAAACGCAATGGAAGCACCCCCTTCATTACTCCTTTCGGGTTCACGCCATTCCTTTTTAACAATCAGGCCCTACCTTTTACAGCGGCACGGGTATGTGTGGGGGAGGTGCCGTGAGAAAACTATTAGCTCTGTTCGTTCCGGCTCTCCTGGTGGTCGTTGTCCTGGCACCGTTGCCGGCGCAAGCGGCGCCACCAGCGGATTTCCGGACCGAACTCGTGGTGGGGGCCGGGCTGGAGGGGCCGTCCGGTTTCGAGATCGCCCCCGACGGGCGGATCTTCGTCCTCGAGCGGTCGGGAAAGATCAAGATTGTCAAGAACGGGCGACTGCTGGCCACGCCGTTCGCGGACCTGCCGTCGCAGCCCAGCGGCGACCGCGGCCTGATCGGTATCGCGTTCGACCCCGAATTCGGCGTCGCCAACCACTACGCGTACTTCTATTACACCGGCCTCGATCTGCACAATCGGCTGGTCCGATTTGACGCTTCGGCCGATGTCGCCACCACCGGGCCGTTCACCATCTTCCAGACCGAATCGTTGTCGCAGGAGCTGCACGTCGGCGGCAGTCTCGCTTTCGGCCCGGACGGGAAGTTGTATTTCGCGGTCGGGGACAACGGCTACCCGCCGAACGCCCAGCTGCTGACCAACCCGCACGGCAAGATCCTGCGGATCAACCGCGACGGCACGATCCCGCCCGGCAACCCGTTCGCGGGCCAGGCCGGCAAGCAGCAGGAGATCTGGGCGTACGGCTTCCGCAACCCCTGGCGCTTCCAGTTCGACAGCGCGACCGGTCAGCTCTACGGCGGTGACGTCGGCGACTACTCGTGGGAGGAGGTCAACCACGTCGTCAAGGGCGGCAACTACGGGTGGCCGCTCAAGGAGGGCGTCTGCACGTCAGCGTGCACGGGATACGTCGACCCGATCTACGCGTACCCGCACGACGGCGAGAGTGCGGCCGTCACCGGCGGGCCCGTCTACCGCGGGACCATGTTCCCGGCCGAATACCGGGGCAACCTCTTCTTCGGCGACTACGCCAAGGGCTTCATCCGCCGCGCGGTGCTCGACGCGGACGGCAACGCCACCTCCGTGCAACCCTTCGACACCGTCGCCGGCAGCGTCGTCGACCTGAAGGTGGCACCGGACGGCTCGCTGTACTACCTCACGTTCATCCCGGGCCGGCTCTACCGCATCAGTTACGAGGTCGGCAACCACGCGCCGAGCGCCACGGCCACCGCCGACGTGACCAAGGGCGTGGACCCGCTGACCGTGCACTTCTCCGGCGCGGCCAGCGTCGACCCCGACAACGACCCCCTCACCTATCAATGGGATTTCGGGGACGGCACCGGCAGCACCGCGGCAGAGCCGGTCAAGATCTACCCCGACATCGGTGTGTACGTTGCCACGCTCACCGTTACCGACAGCGAGGGGCAAGCCGCCGAGGCGGTACCCATCGTCATCCAGGTCGGCATCGCGCCCACGCTCAACGTCGCCGTGCCCGCCGACGGCACCCTTTACCGCGCCGGCGACGTCATCACCTACAACGCGTTCGCCAGCGACGCCGCCGGCTTCGACCTGGACGACAACGACATCATCATGAACGCGGTGCTGCACCACGGCACCCACATCCACCCGTTCGTCGGCCCGCTGACCGGAAGGGCGGGCTCCTTCACCATCCCGGCGACCGGGGAGTCGTCCGCGGACACCTGGTACGAGCTCACCGTCACGGCCACCGACACGAACGGCCTCAGCACCTCGCGCTCCGTCACCATCCGGCCCATCACGACGACGTTCACCGTCGCCACCAGCCCACCCGGGCTGACGGCCTATCTGGACGGCATCCCCGAGACGGCACCGCACGAGGTCGCCGGGGTCGAAGGCTTCAAGCGGGAGTTGTACGCCCCACCGGTGGCCGTCGCCGCGGACGGCACCACGTACCACTTCACCGGCTGGTCGGACGGCGGGAGCATCCGGCACACCATCGTCACGCCCGAGGACGCCACCACGTACACGGCCGTCTACGCACCGTCGACGCCGTTCGCCGCCAAGTACTACGCCGGCAGGGCCCTCGCCGGGGCGCCCGTCCTGACCCGCAACGACCCGCGCATCGACTTCGCGTGGGGCGGGGGCTCACCCGGCGCCGGCGTGCCCGCGGACAACTTCTCCGCACGCTGGACCAAGAAGCAGTACTTCACCGCCGGCCGCTACCGCTTCACCGCGGTCTGCGACGACGGGTTCCGGCTCTACGTCGACAACACCCTCGTGCTCGACCACTGGTCCAGCCAGCCCGGCACCGCGTACGACTGGATCGGTGACCTGGGCGCGGGCAACCACACCATCACGCTGGAGTACTTCGAGGAGGCCGGCGGGGCGATCGCCAAACTCGACTGGGCCGCCACTGTGGAGCAGCCCGACGACACCTGGCGCGCCGAATACTGGAACCTCCCCGGTACCGGCAGCTCCCCGACGGTGCCCAGCGCCCCACCGGACCTGACCCGCGCCGAGGACGCCGTCGACCACGACTGGGCGGGCGGGTCGCCGGCCCCGGCTATCAACACCGACCACTTCGCCGGACGCTGGACCCGGACCCTGAGCCTGGCCCCGGGGGAGTACGAGTTCACCGCCACCGCGGACGACGGGGTACGGCTCACCGTGGACGGGGTGCGGGTGATCGACCGGTGGACCGACTCCGGGCCGGTCGCCACCACCGCCACCACGGTGCTCGACGGTGGCCCGCACACGGTCGTGCTGGACTACTACGAGAATTCCGGCGGCGCCGTGGCCCGGCTCGCCTACCGGCAGCTCGCGGACCAGCTCGACCCGCAGGCCTACACGTCGGAATTCTGGAACACCCCGGGCGCGGGCAGCGCCCCGCCGTTTCCCACCGGCGAGCCCGACGTGACGCGGACCGACCCCGCGATCGCGTTCGACTGGGGCGGCGGCTCCCCGGCCCCCACCATCGGCGACGACAAGTTCGCGGCCCGGTTCACGCGCACCGACACGCTGTCCGCGGGCCTCTACCGGTTCTCGGGCCTGAGCGACGACGGGGTACGGGTCTTCCTGGACGGCGTACCGATCGTCGACGAGTGGGCCGACCAGCACGCCACGTTCAGCACCGACCGCCTGGTGCTGGCCGGCATCCACCAGATCCGCGTCGAGTACTACGAGAACGGCGTCGGCGCCGCACTCCAGTTCGGGTATCAGCGCATCGGCGCCTACCACCCGGTCGCGACCTGGTCCGCGGAGTACTTCGCCAACACCACCCTCACAGGTACGCCCGTGGTGTCCCGATCCGACGACACAGTGGACTTCGACTGGGGGCTGGGTTCGCCGGACCCGCTCGTCCCGGCGAACCAGTTCTCCGCCCGGTGGACGAAGACCGCCGACTATGCCGCCGGTACCTACCGGTTCGCGGCGACCGGGGACGACGGCATCCGCGTGCTGCTCGACGGCGTCACGGTGCTGGACGGCTGGTCCGACCACGGCCCCACCACGTTCACCACAGACCTCGACCTCGGAGCCGGCGAGCACACCGTCGTCGTCGAGTACTACGACAGCTTCGTCGGCGCCGTGGCCGTGTTCACGGAGACACCCCAGTGAGCCCCTCGTGAAGTACCCCCCAGTGAGCCCCTCGTGAAGTACCCCCCAGTGAGCCCCTCGTGAAGTACCCCCCAGTGAGCCCCTTGTGAAATACCCCCCAGTGAGAAGGAGTCCGTTCATGGCGGAGATATCGCCGGCCCGGCTCGAAGCCCCGGCGCGGGTCGCCGGCGCTCCACCGGCGGTGACCGTCGTGGTGCCGACCCGCAACGAGGCGGACAACGTCGGCCCGCTCGCCGACCGGGTGCGCGCCGCCTTCGGCGACCAGCCCGTGGAAATCGTCTTCGTCGACGACAGCGACGATGCGACCCCGTCGGCCATCGAGGCGATCGCCGAGCGCCACCCCGACGAGGTACGTCTGATACATCGTGTCTCACAGGAGCGGGCCGGCGGACTCGGTGGTGCCGTGGTCGCGGGGATCTCCGCCGCCCGCGCGCCCTGGGTGGTCGTCATGGACGGCGACCTGCAGCACCCGCCGGAGACCGCGCCGCAGCTGCTGGCGGCCGGTCGCGCGGAGACCGCCCAGGCCGTGGTGGCCAGCCGTTACCGGCAGTCCGGCCGGGTCGACGGGCTGGGCGGCTGGTTCCGGCGCACCGTCTCGCGCGGCTCCGGGCGGCTCGCCAAGCTGTTCTTCCCGCTCCGGCTGCGCGGTGTCACCGACCCGATGAGCGGGTTCTTCGCCGTGCGCCGCGACGCGGTCCGGCCGGCGGAGCTGCGCCCGGACGGCTACAAGATCCTGCTCGAAATGCTGGTACGCAACCGGATCGAACGCGTCGCCGAGGTGCCGTACACGTTCCGGTCCCGGACCGCGGGGGAGAGCAAGGCGTCGCTGCCCGAGGGCCTGCGCTACTTCCGGCACCTCGCGGGGCTGCGGCTGTCGATGATGCGGCGGCCACAGTCGGCGTACGGCCGGATGGCGGGTTTCGCCCTCGCCGGCGCCGCCGGCACCGCGGTCAACTCGGTGGCGCTGTGGGCCCTCGGTGAGCTCGCCGGGCTGCCGTACCTGCTCGCCGCGTTCCTGGCCGTGCAGGTGGCGATCGTCTGGAACTTCGCGGTCATCGACCACCTGGTGATGCCGCCCGGTGCACGCGCGAGACACCACCGCTTCGGCCGTTTCCTGCTGCTGAACAACAGCCTCACCCCCCTGCACCTGGGCCTGCTGTTCGCCCTGGTCCGCTGGGGCGGGCTGCACTATCTCGGCGCGAACGTGGTCGCCATCATCGTGGTGTTCGCGCTGCGCTACATCGTGACCAGCTCCTGGGTGTACGGCACCCCGGCCGGCGGCGGTCTGCCCGCCGCGGAGCTGATGCGGCTGGTCCGGCGTACCGGGCAGGTCCGCGTGGTCCTGACCCTGCTGCTCACCGCGCTGGCGTTCCCCGCCCTGCTCGCCGTCTCCTGGAACGGGCTCTGGACCCGCAGCGGCGCGGTGCCGCTGATCATCCCGCTGGCCGCGGCGACGGCCCTGGTCCTCGGCCGGCTGCGCCCCGACCGCGGCGAGCCGGACGTGCACGACCGGCAGGTGGACGGCCTGCTCTCGGTCGGGTGCCTCGTCTCGGCGTCGGCGCTGCTGCTGCTCGCCCCGGCGCCCGACCGGCTCACCTGGCTGCTGCCGGCGTCGCTGTTCTACCTGGCGGGTGCGGCGATCCTGCTGCTCGGTACGCGTACGGCGGCCCGGCTGCGCTGGGCCCTGCTGCTCCCGCTCGTGTCCATCGCCGACCTCGGCCTGACCTCGAACGACGCACCGGCCGTGCTCGGCGCCGTGGCCTGCCTGATCGTCAGCGCGCTGGTCATCTTCGGGTCCCGGTGGGGTGCCTTCGCACGCGCCGCCGTCGCGTCCCTCGCGGTGGTCGCGGTGGCGGCCAACGTCCCGTTCGTGGCCGGCATGTTCTCCTCGGGCCGCTACACCGGGCTGCCCGCGCTCACCGACGTGTCACTGGCGATCGTGGTGGCGGCGATCGTGGTGTTCTGGTCCCGGAGCCGCCCGGTCCGGGTCCTGGCCGCCGGGCGCCCGTTCCTGCCCCGCGCCCGCTTCGTCCTCGTGACCCTCACCGTCATCGCCGTGCTGCTGGGGCTGCGCACACTGCCCGAGCTCACGTGGCAACCCGCGGAGATCCCGGCCACGTCCGGCGCTTCGTCTCAAGGCTCGTCGCAGGGTTCGTCGCGGGGAGACCGCTGATGCCTGCTGAGGTGATCGAGCGCAAGCTCACCGCGTACTCCGCGCATGTTGTTCTGACCCGGCTTCAGCGCATCGGCCTGTTCGTTGGTCTCGCCCTGCTGGCCGGGGTTGCGGTGCTGCGCCCGATGCTGGTGCTGCAGGTGATCGTCGCGCTCGTGACGCTCTGCTACGGCGCGGCCATCGCGTTCCGGGTCGCGCTGGTCTACGCCGCCGGGCGCGGTGAGCACCGGGTGCGGATCAGTGACGAGGACGCGCGGGCCGTGCCGGACGCCGAGCTGCCGGTCTACACGGTGCTCGTCCCCGCGTACCGTGAGCCCAGTGTGATCGGTGCCCTGATGGCGCACCTCTCGGCACTGGAGTATCCCCGCGACAAGCTCGAGGTGATCCTCCTGCTCGAACCGGACGACACCGAGACGATCGAGGCCGCACGGGCCGCGCTCACCGGCGAGCACCTGCGGATCCTGGTCGTGCCGGAGTCGATGCCCAAGACCAAGCCGAAGGCCTGCAACGTCGGGCTGGCCGAGGCGACCGGCGAGTTCGTCACGATCTACGACGCCGAGGACATCCCCGACCCGCTGCAGCTGCGCCGGGCCGTCGTGGCGCTGCGCAGGCTCGGCCCGGACTACGTGTGCCTGCAGGCGGAGCTGGGCTACTTCAACACCGACCAGAATCGGATCACCCGCTGGTTCGCTCTGGAATACGCGACCTGGTTCCGGTCCCTGCTGCCCGGTTTGGTCGCGCTCGGCATGCCGGTCCCTCTGGGTGGCACAAGCAATCATTTCCGTACGCGTGAACTGCGCGAACTCGGCGCCTGGGACCCGTACAACGTCACGGAGGACGCGGATCTCGGCATCCGGCTGGCCCGCTCCGGCTTCCGTGTCGGCGTGCTGGAGTCGGTGACGCTCGAGGAGGCCAACTCCGACTTCATCAACTGGATCAAGCAACGCAGCCGCTGGTACAAGGGCTACCTGATGACGTGGCTGGTCCATCTGCGCAGTCCCCGCGCGACGTTCAAGCAACTGGGGTGGCGCGGGCTGCTCTGCCTCAACCTGTTCGTCGGCGGCACTCCGCTGGCCGCGCTGCTCAACGCCGTACTGTGGGCCACCACTCTGCTCTGGTTCCTGGCCCAGCCCGCCGTGATGGAGCAGATCTTCATCCCGCCCTTCTACTACGTCGGCGTGTTCTGCCTGGTCTTCGGCAACGCCACGGTCATCTACCTCAACGTCCTCTCGGTACGCAGCATGGACCGCCCGGACCTGCTCGGCACCGCGCTGCTGTCGCCGCTCTACTGGGCGATGATGAGCCTGGCCAGCGCCAAAGCCGCCTGGCAGCTCGTCTTCAAGCCCTCCTACTGGGAGAAGACCACCCACGGCCTGCACCTTCCCACCCCTGCGCCGGCGGCCTCCGATGTCGACTGACACCCTCGTCGCCCGGCGGCGCCCGACCCTCACCGAGCACCGGGCGGTCCTGCTCGCCTGCGGCATCGTCTACCTGGCCGTCGCCCTGTGGTTCTGGCACAACCAGGTGATCCCGAGCGACTCGACGAGCCGGCTCGCCAACGCGTACTACACGCTCTTCAGCCGCGACCCGCACCTCGCAGCGGTCGGCTTCGTCTGGAACCCGCTGCCGTCGATGATCCTGCTCCCGTTCCTGCCCCTGAAAGTGCTGCTCCCGGCGCTGACCCAGCAGTCCCTGCTGGCGCCCCTGGTGTCCGCCGCGTTCATGACGGCCACCGTCGGCATCGTCCACGACCTGCTGCGCCGCATGACGCTCACCCGGACCCCGCGGCTGATCCTGACCGCGGCGTTCGCCCTGAACCCGATGACCGTCCTCTACGCGGGCAACGGCATGAGCGAGGCCTGCTTCCTGCTGTTCCTGCTGCTCACCACCCGTGCGCTGTACCAGTGGCTGACCGTGCGGAAGGTCGAGTCGCTGGTCCCGGCCGGTCTCGCGGTCGCGCTGGCGTACGGCGCGCGCTACGAGGCCCTCGCCCCGGTCGTCGCGCTTCCGGTGGTGGTCGCCCTGGTGACGTGGCTTTCTGGGGGAGATCAACGCCGGCTCGCGCTGGCCAGGGTCGACGCGGTGATCGCGGGGCTGCCCGGGGTGCTCGCGGTGGTGCTCTGGGCGGTCGCCAGCAAGATCATCGTCGACCAGTGGTTCGCCACGTTCTCCTCGGAGTACGGCAACTCGGCCCAGGTGTCGAGCGGGTCGACCGGGATCTCGTCGGTCACCGGTGACGACCTGGGCGGACGGCTCGCGTACTGGTCCCAGCAGTGGCTCGGGATCGCCCCGTTGCTGCTCGTGCTGCTGGTCCTGGCGGCGATCCTGGCCTGGCGTACGCGCAACCCGGGCATCCTGGCGCCGGTCACGATCCTCGGGTCGGTGCTGGCCTTCGACGCCCTCGCGTTCCTGACCGGCATGTCCTTCGGCTGGCTCCGCTTCCAGATCACCCTGATCCCGCTCGGCGTCCTGCTCGCCGGGCACGTCCTGGCCACCTGGCGCCCGCTCGGCACCGCCCGCGCCGCCGTGACCCTGACCCTGGCGGCACTCGCCGTCCCGAGCACGCTCTACACCCTCACCCAGCCCGACCTGGCCCGCGAGGAATCCGAATACGTCACGGCCGCCGGCTCAGCCCGTCGCAGCAACCTGTTCCACGTCGACGCCCAGGTGGCCGCCGACCTCGATGCCATGAACCTTCCCGACGGCGCCATCCTGGCCGACGCCGCGGTCGCCTACGGCGTCATCCTCGCCAGCGACCACCCCCACGACTACGTCACCACCCCGGACCGCGACTTCCCCGGTGCGGTCACCGACCCCCGCGGCCACAACATCCGCTACCTGCTGCTCTCGGCGGACGCCCCGACGGACGCGGTCCGCACGGGGCGTTACGGCCCCGACGCCGCATCGGTCCCCACGACCGGCGTGCGTACGTGGTCGGACGCGTACGGCAACCTGCAGTGGACCCTGATCGCAGCTTGACCGTCATTGCCCGGCGGGAGCGCCTCCCGCCGGGCGGTGCCCCCTACAGTGATCACCATGGTGACTGGTGAATACAGGGACTTCTTCGTGGCGATGGCCGGCGCGGCGGGCGCGCTGACCGGCCTCCTGTTCGTGGCACTGTCACTGACCCCGCACAACAGCCCCAACTCGACAATCCAGTCATTCGACAGGTACGCGCGAGCGCCGCCCTCATCGCCTTCACCAACACCCTGGTGGTCTCGCTCTTCGGCCTCGTCCCCGAAACCAACCTCGGTTACCCGGCGGCCTCCATGGGAGTCGTCGGCATCCTCTTCACCGCGGCCAGCATCCGCACGGTCCTGGCCAGCGTCGCCGCCACCCGCGCCCGCCTGCGCCAAGCCGGCCTCATCGTCCTGCTGCTCAGCATCTTCGGCGCCGAACTGATCTGCGGCGGCCTCGTCATCGCCGGCATCAACCCCGAGATCGCCATGCACCTCATCGGCTACGCGCTCTGCACCTCGATCCTGGTCGGCGTTGCCCGCGCCTGGGAAATGGTCAGCGACCGCGACACCGGCCTCGTCGCCTCCCTCGCCACCCTGGTCGAGCACAAGCCCTGATTTCTCTGCGCGTAACCCCTGCCACATCCTGGCCATCGATTCGAACACCAGTACTAATATGGCTCTTGTGTTGGCGGAGGTGCAGCAGTTGGGAGTGGCCGCGGCGGGTGTCGCGGTGGCTCCGTTGTGGCAGTTGTCGGATACGGAGTTGACGGAGTCGTTGCGGGCGGCCCGCTGGCTGGAGCAGGTTGCCCGGTTCGTGCAGGCGCGGCTGGCTCGTCAGGGTGATGCCCGGGGGCTTCCGGCTGCTCAGGGGTATCGCTCGACGGTGGAGTGGTTGCGGGCGGTGCTGGTTCTGGACCGGGGGCCGGCTCGGGAGCTGGCCGCGGACGCTGTTGTCCTGGATCATCCGGCGGTTGCGCAGGCGGTGCTGGATGGTGATGCCGACCTGCGCCAGGCCGTGGTGATTGCCCAGACCGTTGACGCGATCCCTGCTGATCTTGCCGGTGCGGGTGGTTGTGGGGTCTCGGGTGCCGGGCAGATCGTGCAGGACGCGGAGACGACGTTGATCGGTATGACGGGGCGATTGCCGGTCAATCAGTTGCGTCGTGCCGGCGAGCGGATCCTGACCTATGTGGCTCCGCAGGTGGCTGATCGTGCCGAGCGGGCGTTGCTGGCGCGTCAGGAGGCCCGTGCTGACCGTAAGCGTGGCCTCACCCTGTCGGTGCCGATTGATGGCCTGGTGTATTTATCCGGGGTACTTGGTGTCGAGGACGCGGCGACGGTGCAGGCGGCGTTGCATCCGTTGTGCCGGCCCGTTATCGGTGACAAGCGGAGTTCTGCGCAGCGTCGTGTGGATGCGTTGCTCGAGGTGTGCCGGTTGGCGTTACGTTCGGGGGAGCTTCCCGCCGACGGTGGTGAGCCGCCCCAGCTCTCGGTAACGGTCGCCTATGATCCGCTCACCCAGGCGTTGGGCATCGGCACGACCGACACCGGTATGCGTGTGTCCGCGGACGTGGTGCGGCGGCTGGCGTGCGATGCCCGGATTCTGCCGGTTGTGCTGGACGGGAAAGGGCAGGTCCTCAACGTCGGCCGCCGTCGTCGTCGCGCGACGGGGTCGTTGCGGCGGGCGCTGCATGTCCGAGATGGCGGTTGCGCCTTCCCGGACTGTGAACTGCCGTCCCGGTGGACGGATGCCCACCATATTCGGCCGTGGACCGCCGGTGGCCGCACTGACCTGGCCAATCTGGTGCTCTTGTGCAGGCGCCACCACAGCATCGTCCACGATCCGGCGACCGGGTGGAAGATCCGTATCGGGCCTGACCGGCATCCCTGCTTCATCCCCCCGCCCACCATCGACCCCACCCAGCGACCCCGGCGAAACCTCTACCACCTCCGCCAATAGCAACCCCTGTCCCACGCCACCCAGGATCGGCCGGCCGGTGTCCACCTCGTGACGACCGTCCACAAAGAGCCGTGTCCTGCGTAGGCCCTGTGTCCTGCGTAGGCGCCGTGTCCTGCGTACGCCCTGTGTCCTGCGTAGGCGCCGTGTCCTGCGTACGCGCCGTGTCAGGTGTCGCACTCTCCGGGTTGGGGCATATATCGACGTACATGTGTCAGCTGGAACCGGTTTGACGCATACTGCTAGCGTTCCCGGCGGTCGGCGATGGTCGATCCGTGTGGATCGTGTTCAGTGGAGGTGTCGCTGGTGCTGGAGAGGCTCAGCGGCGGCCTCGATCGGCTTCGTGACGAGGTCGGCGAGGGCACCGTGACAAGGCGGCGGTTGCTGACCGCTGTGCCGGGAGCTGCCGGGCTGCTCGTGCTCGGCGGGGCGGCGACGGCTGGGTCCGTGTCGGCGGCGAGACCCGAGCACACGCCGCGGGCGACGACAAAGCCGCGCACCCCGCCCAAGGAGAGCGCCCCGGCCAAGCCGCGGGGGCTGCCGACGCAGAAGAAGCCGATCTTCACGCTGGCGGACTACCGCCGGATGTCCTCGGCGCCGCCGTTCCCCACCGACGCCGTGGCGCTGACCATCGACGACGGGCCGCACCCGATCTGGACCCCGAAGATCCTGCACCTGCTCGACAAATACCACGTGCCGGCCCTGTTCTGCATGATCGGCAACCAGGTGCTCGGCCACGAGCAGATCGCCAAGACGGTCGTCGGCGCCGGTCATCAGCTCGCCAACCACACCTGGAGCCACCCGACCAAGCTCGCCGGCAAGTCCGGCCCGCAGGTGGCCAAGGAGATCGCCAGGGCCCAGGCCAAAATCCAGAAGACCACGGGGTACGCCCCGAAGCTGTTCCGTTCCCCCGGCGGCGACTGGTCCCCGACGGTCCTCCGCGAAGCCGCCCGCGCGGGCCTGCTCCCGGTCGACTGGAGCACCGACCCCCGCGACTGGTCCCGCCCCGGCGCCCCCGCCATCGAGCACCGCCTGATGGCCGCCCGCCCCGGGCAGATCATGCTCTGCCACGACGGCGGCGGCGATCGCTCCCAGACCTACACAGCGCTGAAGAAGGTCATCCCCGCGCTGTCGGCGAAGGGCTACCGCTTCGTGGCCCTGTGATTCCTGGCCCTGTGATTCCTGGCCCTGTGATTTCCGGTCCTGCGATTCCCGGCCCTGTAACCAGCCCGGGCTTCCCTGAGTCGTCGCTCGGGTGGCTGGCCCGGCCGTCGGCTGGGCCTGCTTGGCGTGGTGCGCGGGCTTGGCCTGCGGTGGCGGTTTGGCTCGCGGTGGCTGGGGGCGCAGGGGCGGTTCTGCGGGGGAGGGCGGCGAGGAGGCGGTCGAGGGTCAGGAGGGCTGCGCCGAGGAGGGCGAAGAGGGCCAGGAGGGCGACCATCCAGAGCGCTACGCCCAGGTAGCCCTTGCCCTCGGGGCTGAAGAAGAAGTACGGGTAGCGGTCCGGGACCTCGGGGAAGAGGATGGCTCGGAAGATGGACGTGATGCCGTACACGAACGGGTAGATGAGCCAGAGCGGGAGGTCTCGCCAGGGTGATGCCCGGCGGGGGCCGAAGAGGAGCCAGTCGAGCAGGACCATGATCGGCACCGCGTAGTGCATCAGGAAGAGCGAGCGGTTGGTGAGTTCGGTCGCTGGGTCGCCGTGGGTGAGGCCGGGTAGCGGGTTGGCGCCGTGGTTGAGCACGAAATGCGAGATCAGGCACGTGATCACGATCCAGAGCGTGACCGGGCCGCGGAGCCGGGGTGCGGCCGGAGCGGTGGTGCCGCGTTTCAGCATCCAGTAGATCGTGGCGCCGAAGTAGCCGAGGACGATCAGGTTGCTCTGGTTCGTGTAGTAGGCGAACCGGTGCTGGTCCATCTGGAAGCCGGTGTAGCCGCAGGCGACGATCGCCACCCGCCACCACAGCTCGGGACGGGACAGGACGGTCATCGGGGGAGGGTCCTTCCGGCGGGTCATGCTCAAGGGGGCTTGATCGATTCTCTGGATTATGCGGGAGTCTCGCGGCGGGCGCGCGGCACCCCTACGATGGTTGTCATCGATACCTGGGAAGCCGTACCGCGCGGCAAGGGCTTTGTCGTCACGATCCATGCCGGGCCGCGCCCGCACGTCGCGCGGCTGTCCGCCGAGGAGCTGGAGATCGTCCGGCCGATCCTCGACGAGACCGTGGAAGCCGGTGGCCGCAACGAGTTCAGCCGGGTCCAGTTCGCCGACGCGCTGCGGGTGGCGATCGGGCGGGACCCGTTCCGGCAGGTCGGGCGTGGGGGAGCCGCGTGGCGCACGGCCCGGCTCGACATCGCGGGCGTCGTGATCGGGCTGATCTTCGCGAACTCCGACGACGTGCGGTGGCGCCAGCTCACGGGTTACGCCGTCGCTGCGTTCTGCTTCGCCCATCTGTGCTGGCTGACCATCCGAGTGCTGCTCCGCCGGCAGCCCTGACCGTTGACGGCCACAAACCGCTGCCGACGGGCCAGCGCCGACGGGTCACCACTGACGCGCGGTACTGACGGGCGGTTACTGACGGGCCGGCGGCGTAGGGAGCGCCGTCGGCCCGGGCCGGGTGTTGTGGTGGGTCAGCTGATGGTCACCTTGTGGCGGAGTTTGTTGTAGCCGGTGCTGGGTTCCCAGAGGTTCTCGTTGGCGAGGTGGATGGAGTACTCGGGGCGGCCGGCCAGGCGGGCGCCAGGGTCGGGCAGGTCGAGAAGGAGGTCGTACGTGCCGGGTGCGAGACCGTTCAGGGACACGGTTTCGGTGGCTGTGGTGGTGGTGCCGGGGGCCCAGTGGCGGGGGTCGGTGCTGAGGAAGCGGAGGTAGTTGATGCCGGTTTCGGTGTTGCGCAGGACCAGGGCGGCGTCGCGGGGGTTGGCCGGGGCGGACCAGCCGTCGTTGCGGACGGTGAAGGTGATCGGCAGGGTGCCGCCGGGGGCGGCGGTGTCCGGGTAGGAGCCGCTGACGAGGGTGAAGCGGTAGCCGAGGCTGCGGCGGATGGTGTCGATGCAGCCGCCGGAGGACCAGCTGGCGAGCACGTCCGGGTGGTAGTCCTCGTTGAGGAAGTTGTAGTGGAACTGGGTCAGCTCCTGGACCGCGGTCGGGCAGTCCGTGCGGGGGGAGTTCTTGGCGCAGGTTTCCCCGCCCATGGCGACGTACCGGGTGTCCGCCTCGAGGTACGGGTACTCCGCGTTCGGGTTGCGGAACGTGCCCATGTCGTCGGCGGCGGCCAGGAAACAGTCGTTGTGGTGGCCGAGGCGGGCGGGGATGGTGCCGGAGTAGGCCTCGGCGTCCGAGACGGGATCGGGGTCGTACAACGTCTGCTTGTAGGCCATGGTGCGGACCTGGAGCATGCGGTCGGCCGGTAGCACCGTGAGCAGCTTGTCCAGGATGGCTTTGCGGTTGGCCCAGTCGGCCGGGGAGATCTGGCCGAGGTTGCCGAAGTTCTGCGTGTAGTACCACTCGCCCCAGGCGCCGATGAAACCCGCCTGCAGGACGTGGATGATGTCGGCGTTGGCGCGCAGTACGGGTGCGAGCTGGTCGATGTGCGCGAGGATACGGTCCGATGTGGCATCGTCGCCGCCCATATCGGCGGTGTAGGCGAACCGGACGACCATTTTGAGCCCCGCCGAGCGTACGACATCGGCTTGTTGCTGGAATTGCTTCAGGGCCGCGTCGCTGATCGGGGAATGCTTGTACGGCGTGAGATAGAACATGCACATCACAAGTGAGATGTGCTCTTTTCTGCGGAACGACAGAAGTCGATCACGGTCGAAGTCGTGCGAGTCACAGTTTCCGGGGTAGTGGTAGAAACCGCGCTCGGGATTGGCGATGTCGGCGCCGTCCGCGCTGTAGGCAACCGAGTTGTCCGCGGCGCGGGCCTTCGTGGCGAAGGGCGGGGCCGCGCCGACAATGGTGGCACAGAGCAGACCGGTGAGAGCCGCGGCCGGCATGCGTTTCAGAGGCATGAGAATACGCTAGGACAAACTCCGATGAAAAGCCGCATAACACGATAAAAGAAAGGCGCTCGGGGGAATCTGCCCCGAGCGCCCTTCAGCATTTCTCAAGCAATGGTCACGGTACGCAGCAGGTCGTTGTAACCGGTCGTGGCCTCCCACACGCCGGTGTTGGCGAGCTGGATCGCGTAGTCGGCGCGGGCCGCGAGGCCGGTCGCCGGGTCGGGCAGGCTGAGCAGCAACCGGTAGCTGCCCGCGGGGATGCCGGTGAGCGACGGCGACTCACTGACCGTGGTGGTCGTGCCGGCCGCCCAGCGGCGCGGGTCGGCGGCGAGCGGGAGCCGGTAGAGCGCCCCGGTGCCGGTGTTGCGCAGCACGAGCACGGCCTTGCGCGGGTTGGCGGGCGCCGACCAGCCGTCGTTGCGGACGGTGAACCGGACCGCCAGGGTGCCGTTGCGGGTGGCGGTGGCCGGGTACACCCCGGTGGTGAGGGCGAAGCGGTAGCCGAGGCTGCGCCGGACCGTGGTAATGCACCCGCCGGCCGTCCAGGTGTTCAGGACGGACTGGTTGTAGTCGGTGTTGAGGTAGTTGTAGTGGAACAGCGCGAGCTCCTGCGTCGCGGTCGGGCAGTCCGAGCGCGGGGAGTTCACGCCGCAGGTCTCGCCGCCCATGACGACGTACTTCGTGTCCGCGGCGAGGTACGGGTATTCCACGGCGGGGTTGACGAACGTGCCGTAGTCGTCGGGGCTTGCCAGGAAGCAGTCGTTGTGGTGCCCGAGGCGGGCGACCGGCGTTCCGGTGTACGCCTGCGCGGCGGAAACGGGCTCCGTCGCGTACAAGTCGCGTTTGAATGCCGGTGTGCGGAGCTGGACCATGCGGTCGGCCGGCAGCGCGCTGAGCAGCTTGTCGACGACGGCCTTGCGGTTCGCCTTGTCGGTGGCGGAGACGACGCCGGCGTTGCCGAAGTTCTGCGTGTAGTACCACTCGCCCCAGGCGCCGATGAAGCCCGCCTGCATCACGTGGATGACGTCGCTGTTCGCCTGCAGGAGCGGCTTGAGCTGGTCGATGTGGGCGAGAACCCGGCTCAGCGGGGCGTCGTCGCCGGCGGTGTTCGTGGTGTACGCGAACCGGACGATCATCTTGAGCCCGGCTGCCCGCACGGTGTCCGCTTGGCGCTGGAACTTCGCGAGAGCGTCCGCACTGATCGCGGAGTTCTTGAACGCGGCCAGGTAGAAGATGCACATGACCAGCGAGATGTGATCGTTCGCGCGGTACGCCGCCAGGGTCGACTGGTTGAAGTCGGCCGCGTCGCAGTCCTGGGTGTGGTGGTAGAGCCCGCGCTCCGGGTTCGTGATGTCCTCGGTGCTCGCGGCGTAGGACACGGAGCCGTCCGAGCCGCCGGTGTAGGTCTGCGTGATCTTCGCTGAGGTCTCGAGCGGGGACTCGATCTGGAAGACCAGGTCGGCGTCGCCCGGGGTCGCCGTCTCGCCCAGGTCCGACCGGTTGACCGTCCAGGTGGCGGTGCCGTTCGCCGCGGTGTGGGTGACCGTGGCGACCGAGGTCCAGCTCCAGCCGCTGCCGGAATTGCGGTAGAGGGTGCCGTTCTCGAGCAGGAAGTCGGCGCCGACCCCGGCGGTCGCGAAGCCGGTGGCGGTGCTGCGGTCGGCGTCCACATAGACCCGGCGGAAGGCCGGAGCGCCGGTGTAGCCGAACGTGTAGGTGACCGTCGTGGCGGTGTTCGTGGCCGCCGGTGAGGTGATCGCGGCATGGGCCGGGGTGACGGCGAGGGCGGTCGCACCGAACAGCCCGGCGACGGCCGCGGCCAGTAAGCGCTTGAGGGGCAGGGCTCGTTTGAGGGGCAGGGCTCGCTTCAGGGGCATGGCTCTCCTATCGGCAGGTGTCTATTCATATATTGAGGTACTCCAGGGGAATTCGGGTGATGGTGAACAAACTTTGGTAAAAAAGGGCGCCCCCGGGAGAACCCGGGGGCGCTGTCGTGCGGCGGGGACCGTCAGAGGCCCGCCCACTTCTGGTTCGCCGCGCCCGTACACGTCCAGATCTGCAGTTTTGCACCGTTGGTGGTGGCGGCGTCCTTGATATCGAGGCATTTACCGCTCGCCACGTTCACCAGGTCGTGGCCGGCGGTGTACGTCCACTGCTGGTTCGGGCCGCCGAAGCAGTCCCACATCTGGACCGCCGCGCCGTCAGTTGTCAGGTTGTCCTTCACATCGAGGCACTTGCCGAGCGAGCGCAGCGTGGTGTCCGCCGGGTGCTGCCAGAGCTGGTTCGCGTCGCCGAAGCAGTCCCAGACCTGGGGCAGCGTCCCGTTCGCGGCGGAGCTGCCCGTGACGTCGAGGCACTTCCCACCCGCGCCGACAAGCTTGACCCCCGAGGCCGGCGGCGTGGTGGCAGGCGGCGTGGTGGTGGGCGGCGTGGTGGTGGGCGGCGTGGTGGCAGGCGGCGTCGTCGCGCCACCGCCGGGCCAGGTGAAGGTGGCCATGGAACCGGCCGGGAGGCGGTAACCGAACTTCTGGCCCTGGAACGAGACCTGGAAGTCCTGCGCGCCACCGGTGTTCACCGTGACCAGCGCGATCGTCCCGTCCGGGTTGCGGAAGGCGACGTTCTCGATGCCGCCCTGCGCGACCGCCGTCGAGTCGATGCGCACCGCGCCCGGCTTGACGAACTTGCTGAGATGCCCGAGCACGTAGTACTCCGCGTTGTAGCTCACCGAACCGCCGTCGGTGGTCACCACGCCCGTGCAGTTCGTGCAGCTGCCGATCACCGGGCCGTGCTGGGCGTTCAGGGCCATGTTCCAGGTGGTCACGGTCTTCGCCCAGTTGCGGGTCGCGCCGATCGCGAGGTTGCGGCCCTGCCACCACAGGCTGTCGCCGAACGTCTTCGAGGTGTCCGACGACTCGGTGCCCGAACACTCGGTGAAGAACAGGTCCTTCGCCGGCTGGGCGTTGTGCACGGTGCTCTGCGCGGCCGGGTCACCCGCGTAGCAGTGCCAGGCCGAGCCCGCGACGTTGGCGCCGGCGGCGGAGTTGACGCTCTGGGCGTACGTGGTGTCGTCCCAGTTGTGGTCGTACCCGAGGATCCTGGTGCTCAGCCCAGCCGCCGCGAGTTTCGGGGCGAGCGCGTTGATGACGCGGGCCTGCTGGTCGGCGGTCATGAGCATGCCCGGATAACCCGGCGGCGAGAACTTCGGCTCGTTCTGCACGCTCAGATATCCGATGGGTACGCCCGCATCGCGGTACGCCTGCGCGAACTTGACGAGATAGTCCGTGTAGTCACCGATGCTGGCGTCTTTCAGCGAGCCGCCGATCAACGCGGAATTGGTCTTCATGCGGGCGGGTGCGCTCCACGGCGTACCCATGAAAGTGACCTGGGGGTTCAGCGCGCGGGCCTGGGTGAGCAGCGGAAGAATGTAGTCCTGGTCGTGCGCGATCGAGAAGCCCGCGCCGTCGTCGTAGGTGTAGAAGGAGCGTGAGTAATCGCTGGCCGCGATCGGCTGGCGCACCCAGCTCAGGCCGATTCCGGCGGCCGGGTCGAACAGTTTTGTCATCACCGCGTCGCGCTGCGGGGAATGGAAGATGTTGTACGCGGCGGAGTCGGTGAACGAGGCACCGAAACCGACCATGCTCTGGTACGTCTTCGCGGGATCGACCGTGATGACGGTGCCCGATCCGGTGCCGCCGAACGCGACCGCCGCCTGCTGGGTGAGCAGATTCGTCCGGTCGGGGGTGGTGAGCCAGACGTTGGCGCTCGTCGCCGCGGATGACGGCAGCACGGTGGCGGTGACGTAGGCCGCGGCGCCGATGACGACGGCGGCCACCACTCCCGATGAGAACAGCCGCCGCTTGGTGGTTCTGCGCAACTCGGTTCCTTTCCAAGGGGCTCGGTTTTTTTCAAGGGGGAAGGCGCGCGGGGATCCGCGGCGTCGCGACCATGGCCGAACGGATCGGGCGCTGTCCATGACCGGTGTAACAAATGGGGAGTTTCAGCCCGTTGTTACCTCACGGGAGGGACCTTCTTCCCTGGTGGGCGCGTTGTGCCCTATCCTCTGCCGACTGCCGCAACGGCAGGATGAAGGCACAGTTGAACGGGGCAGGGGACCACGGTGTATCCAGGACAGCAGCAGGGCGCTCCGGGCGGGGCGATCGCCATCACGACCAAGTACTTCTGGCTCGCATTCCTGATGGGGCTCTTCAAGCCGGAGATCAGCTTCAACGGCCACATCGTGGCGAAGGCCTGGGGGCGCACCGTCGTCCCCGTGCCGGCGGGCCAGCACCACGTCCACGTGCACGTGCCCTACCTGATCCCGTCGCGGATCGGCAGCGCCGACCTCGGCGTCACCGTGCAGCCGGGTGAGACCGTCGAGCTCGAGTACAAGGCGCCCACGATCGCGTTCCTCGGCGGCGCGCTCGGCAGCCCGCCGCAGAAGTTCCCCGGCATGGTCGCCACCTGGATCATGCTGGGCGTCGCGCTGTTCATCATCCTGTGCGCGTGCGGCGGCAGCCTGATCTCGATCGCGTCCAGCGGCAGCACCTCGCCGTAATCAGTTAACCCCGGAACGCGAACCACTCTCGCGCGTGCCCTGGTTCGGTTGGTAGCATCCCGCCGTTCCAGGGCCACGTGCGGAGGTCTCCGGTGACAGACAATCGGATGAAGGATCGTGTAAAAGTGATGTTCAACGGGACGTCCCCGGACAATGCCACCTCCGAGCACCAGCTGCTCGCGCCCGGTCAAGCGCAACAGGGTCAGCCCCAGCACGGGCAGGCGCAGCAGAACCAGCAGGGCCAGGGCATCCCGCCGAACCAGGCGTTGCAGGTGCTCACCATGGCCCAGCGCACCGCGGAGGAGCACCTCCAGCGGGCCCAGCAGCAGGCCGACAAGATCCGCACGGACGCGCTCGCCGCGGCCGAGGAGATCGGCCGTGAGGCCCAGATGCACGGCCACAACGTGCGCCGCGAGGCCGAGCAGGTGCTGCTCGAGGCCCGGGCCAACGCCGAGCAGGTCGTCCGCGACGCCCACGAGCGGGTCGAGGAGTCGCAGCGCAACGCCGCCAAGGTCGTCCTGGAGGCCCGGGGCGAGGCCGGCCGGATCACCGCCGACGCCCAGGCCAACGCCGACCAGCTGCGCCTGGCCGCCCAGCAGCGTTACGACGACGTGGTGGGCAGCCTCGGCGCCCGGCGCGAGGCGTTGCAGCAGCAGATCGAGGCACTGGAAGCATTCGACCGGGACTACCGCGGCCGGCTGACCAGCTTCATGCAGGGTCAGCTGCGCTCACTCTGGGTGGACCAGCCGCAGGTCAGCGGCGACCTGGGCAAGCAGGAGCCCGAGCCTGTCACGTTCACCCCGGCCCTGCGCCAGCCGACCGGCCAGCTGCCCATGATCATCCCTCAGCAGGCCACGGCTTCCTCCTCGTCCGATGAGGCTGAGGAGGACGAGACCGAAGAAGCCGGGGAGACCGAGGACGCCCGCCAGGGTGCTCACGCGTCGCGCGACGAGTAGACCAGCGAACCACCCACGTAGGTGAGGTCCACGCGGGCCTCGGCGATCGCTTCCGCCGGGCCCGCGAGCAGGTCACGGTCCAGAACGACGAGATCCGCGCGGTGGCCGGGCCTGAGTTCACCGCTGTCATCCCGGTGATTCACAAATGCCGACCCCTGTGTGTACGCCGTGAGCGCCGGCAAAATCCCCAACGCCTGGCCCGCCAGGAACGGCGGCTCCCCGGAATCCGGATGCGCGCGGTTCACCGCGGTGTGCACGCCGAGCAGCGGATCCGCGGTCGTCACCGGCCAGTCGCTGCCCGCCGCGAGCCGGGCCCCGGCCCGCGCCAGATCGCCGAACGGGTATTGCCATCCCGCCAGCGACGGTTCCAGGAACGGAATGGTCAGCTCGTCCATCTGCGGTTCGTGCGTCGCCCAGTAGGCCTGGATGTTCGCGGTGGCCCCGAGCGCGGCGAAGCGGCGTACGTCATCGGGATGCACGACCTGCAGATGCGCGAGATGCGGCCGCGTGTCCCGCATCCCGTTGGCTTTCCGGGCGGCGGCGACCGCGTCGAGAGCCTCCCGGACGGCCCGGTCGCCGAGCGCGTGGAAATGCGCCTGGAATCCGAGCGCGTCGACCGCCGTCACGTATTCCGCGAGGGCCGCCGGATCGATGAACGACAGGCCGCTGTTCCCGGTCGGGTGCCCGCACCTGTCGCGATAGGGCGCGGTCATCGCGGCGGTGAAATTCTCCGCGACGCCGTCGAGCATGAACTTGACCGACCGGCTGCGCAGATTTCCCACGCTGAATGTGTCGCGCTGCCCCAGCAACGTCTCGATCTGCTCGGCGCCGCGGTCCCTGTTCCACCACAGCGCGCCCTCGACGCGCGACAGCAGCGAACCGTCGGCCGCCGCCGCCAGATAGGCGTCGGAATGGTCGGGATAACCGTTCGCGCCGCACAGCATCGCGTCCTGCCACGCGGTCACCCCGAGCGAATGCAGCAATTCCTGGGCCCGCAACAGCCCGGCCAGCCGATCGCCGGGCGTCGAATCCGGGACGAGCCCGGCGACCAGCGCCATCGCCCCCTCCTGCAGGCACCCCACGGGCTCGCCGTCCGCGTCGCGGTCGATGCGCCCGTCCGCCGGGTCGGGCGTACCCGCGGTGATCCCGGCCAGCTCCAGCGCACGGCTGTTCACCCACCCGGCGTGGTGGTCGCGGTTCATCAGGAACACCGGCCTGCCGCCGGCTATGCCGTCCAGCAGCGCTTTGCCGGGTACGCCGCCGGCGAAGCTCTCCATCGACCACCCGCCCCCGGTGATCCACCCGGCCTCGGGATGTGTGTCCGCGTAGTTCCGGATCCGACGCAGATACTCGCCGGCGTCCGTGGTGCCGCTCAGGTCGCAGAGCCCCAGCTCGAGCCCGCCCAGCACGGCGTGCACGTGGGCGTCCTGGAACCCCGGCAGCAGCAGCCGGCCGCGCAGGTCGACGGTCTCCGCGCCGGGTGCTGCGCGGTCCTTCACCTCGTCGCCGCCGAGCGCGACGATGTGCTCACCGCGTACCAACAGGAAGGAAGCGTCCGTGCCGAAGAGCCGGCCGCCGGTGAAAAGAACGTCCATGCACTGAGAATGGCAGTCCTTGACCTGGAGCGCGCTCCAGGTCCTAGCGTCGTTTCCGTGCAGACGACAGAACTGGGACACACGGGTACGCAGATCAGCCGGCTCGCCCTCGGCGCCATGCAGATGGGCAACGCCACCGGTGAGCCCGACTCGATTCACATCCTGAACCGCTACCTCGAGGTCGGCGGCAGCTTCATCGACACCGCCGACTGCTACGAGTGGTGGGCCACCCCCGGCAGCCGTGGCGGCGAGAGCGAGGAACTGCTGGGCCGCTGGCTGCGCGCCGGCAACCACCGCGACGAGGTCTTCCTGGCCACCAAGGGCAGCGCCCTGCCCGTCCACTCCCCAGATCTGTGGGCCGCCGACGGCACCGCGAACTGGGACCTGGCCCGCCGTACGTTCGCCGGCGCCGGCGCCACGGTCCTGCGTGACGCGCTCGACGGCAGCCTGCGCCGCCTCGGCACCGACCACGTCGACCTCTACTACATCCACGTCGACGACCGGGTCACCCCGCTCGAGGAGACCCTGGAGACCCTGGCCGGCTTCGTGCGGGCCGGGAAGGTACGCCACCTGGGCTGGTCCAACGTCTACACCTGGCGCCTGGAACGGATCCGCCAGCTCTGCAAGCGCCACGGCTGGCCGCTGCCGGTCGCCGTCCAGCAGCAGCACTCGTACCTGCGCCCGAACGGCTCCTACCTCTCGGTCAGCAACGCCGAACAGCTCGACTACCTCGCCGAACACGACGACCAGACGCTCGTCGCGTACTCCCCGATCCTCAAGGGCATCTACGACGACCCGGCGAAACGGGCCGGGCACAGCGCGATGTCAGCGTATGCAGGTGCGGACTCCGACGCCCGGCTCGCGGCACTCACCTCCCTCGCCGGCGACCTCGGCGTCACCCCGAACCAGCTCGTCCTGGCCTGGATGATGCACCAGGACGCCCCCACGGCGATCCCGCTGATCGGCCCCCGGACGATCGAGCAGTTCGAGGCCGCCGTTCCCGCCCTCGACCTCAAACTGACCCCCGACCAGCTGGATCTCCTGTCCTGACCGGACGAGTCAGTAGCCGCTCGTCTAAACAGGATCGTGAATTCGTGCGGTGATCACCGATGGCGTAGGGTTCCGGCGTTCTGCCCGTCGATGCGCGAACTGAGGGAATCCGGTGTCACTGACCAGGAAGCAGCTGGGTATGGCGCTCGCCGCCGGCCTCGTCACAGCGGGTTCGATCGTTGTCGTCACCGTCGGCATGATGATGGCGAGCGAGCCGCCCGCGACTCAGGTGATCACCGAGAGCGCGGTGAACCTGGCGTCGCCGCCCGTGGTCCCGTCCTCTTCTCCCGAGCCCTCGCCGTCCGGCTCACCGTCGGCGTCGGCGCCGGCCTCCCCCTCGGCTCATCCCAGCAAGTCGAAGAAGAAGACCCCCTCGAAATCCCCGTCGCCGACCCCCTCGAAGACCACACCCCCGATCAAGTCCTGGCCGTCCGGCACGAAGGCGAGCGCGTCCACCGTCCACGCCTCGAACGTGGTCGACGGCGTGACCCGCCACTACGAGGCCGCCGGCGCCATCGACGGTGACGCCGCCACGTTCTGGAACGACGACACCGCCGACCAGCAGCCCGACACCCTCACGATCACCACCCCGGCCAAGGTCACCGTCGCCGGGGTCGCCGTCACCTCGCACGTCGACGGCATCATCTCCGAATACCAGGTGCAGACCTGGAACGGCAGCGCCTGGGTCACCCAGGGCAAGGTCAGCGCCAGCACGGCGATGACCCGCACGATCGCCTTCGCGGACCCGGTGACGACCACCAAGGTACGAGTCGTGGTCACCGGCGTCGTGAACCAGTCGAGCCGCGTCGCCGAGGTGAAGCCCGCGGTCTGACCGGCCTCCCAGCCGGTGTTCGCGGTGACGCGGACACGCCGGCAACGGGGGCTGCCGGCCGCCCGGTTGCGGCGCCGGTCTACTGCGGGGCGGGCCAGGTCGGCGGGCAGGTGGTGGCGTCGGACGACCAGCCCGAGTTGCCGGCGCCGGCGGTGATGGTGAAGCCGGTGCCGCAGCGGTAGACCGGCGGCGACTGGGCGGCACCGGTCACCGTGACCCCGCTCAGGGTCGCCGCGCCGGCCGTCTGGAAGAGCAGCGCGTACGTCCCGGCGCCCGCGATCCGTACACCGTCCAGGTCGAGCCCGGTCACCGCGCTGCCCTCCACGGTCTGCACCGCGGCGTACGTGCTGTCGATGATGTCGGTGTCGCTCACCTTGATCGACGCCCCGGTCAGCGGCGCGTTCAGGGCGTCGAACCACAGCGCCCCGATGCCCGACTCCCACTCGCTGGGCGACCCGGTCCGGATCAGCGTGTTCCGCGCGAGCGTGAACGTCCCGGCGACCGCCGTCGGCCCGCTCACGTCGTCGAACCTGTTGCCCACGTGCACCCCGCCGCCGCTGACGATCGTGTCGGCCACCACGTTGTCCGTCACCGTGATGTCGGTGCCCCCGTAGACCGCGATCGCGTTCGCCAGCATCGGCGCCACGACGGTGTTGTCGCGGAACGTGTTGCCGGCGTCGACGTTGGTCTGGGACCACATCGCCAGACCGTCGTCCCCCGTGTTGCGGACGAACGTGTTCTCCACGGTGGACCCGGTGATGCCCCGGTGGAAGTTCACGCCGTCCGCGGTCTGGTCCAGGATCCGGCTGTTGCGCAGCGTGAAGTTCGTCGTCACCCCGTCCAGCCACAGCCCGACCTTGGTGTGCTGCAACCACACGTTGTCGACGACGGAGTCGGTCAGCGAACCACCGATCGCGTTGGTCGGCGCACTGTCGTCGCGTTCGGTGATGTCACCGATGATCGCCAGGTCACGGATGGTCACGTCGGTGCTCGGCGCGCCGCCCGCCCCCGCGTACCTTCCGAACAGCCCTGCCGCCCGCGACCGATCGCCGGGGTCACGCCCGCCCAGCACGGAGTACCAGGGTCCCGCCCCCTGCACGGTCACCTTGTCCACGGTCACATGCCCGAAGAGCAGGAAATTGCCCCTGGGTACGAACACCGCGCGGCCCTGCGTACGCCCCGCATCGACTGCTGCTTGGAATTTCGCCGTCGCGTCGACTGAGCCGGTCGGGTCAGCCCCGAAGTCGGCCACGACGTCCAACGCGCCGGCGGGCTTGGCGACCGGCGCCCCGACCAGCTCGAAGTCGGCCAGGTCCACGGTGATCGAGGGCGTCTGCGCGGTCGACGCCAGCTCCACCCGCACCGTCGACCCGGCCGGCAGCGTCTGCCCGAACATGGTCCGCGTCTCGTCGTAGAAGTGATGCGCACCCGTACCCGGCGTGTTGGTGAACGGGAACGACCCGTAGTAGAACGCATACCGCGACGTGACTCCCACCGCGATGCTGTTGCCCCCGGCCTGCACATCGACGCTCGCGGTCCGCCCGGTCCCGGCCGCGTTGTCCGGCACGCTGTAGCGGAAGGACATCGCATCAGCCGGCGCGGTCAGCGTGAACTCGACATACTCCCCGGCCGCGTCCAAAGTGACGGCCCGGCGCCCCGAAGCCTCGGTCGCGAGGGTCCCGTACCGCCGGTCCGGCGCCAGCACGGTCCCATTGGTCGCCGCATCCTCCGCCTCCAGCTCGGTGAACGGCACCCGCGCACCCCGCCCATCCACCGCGAACGGCGACGCGGCCGTGGTCGCGGCGGTGCTTGCGGTCGTTGCAGCATCAGCCGACGGCGACGACCACCACGACGACAGGCTCAACCCCGCAGCGACAACCGCCGCCGCCCCCAGGACAGCCACCCCGGTCGTCGCCCGCCGCCGCGCCCGCCGGTGCCGAGCGGGCGCACCGGGACCTTCGCCGTGGAAACTCATCAGCGGACACCTCCAAGAAAGCCGACAGCCTCCCGGACGCTATAGACCCGCCCACCAGCGACGCAGCGTCAGTAAGCAAAGTTAAGAGCTGCCTAAGGGGAGGGGATCGCGAGTGCCCTTTCACTACGGCCGGTTGTGCACGAACCAGGCGTCCCCGCTGGTCACCGCGACCGCCAACTCCCACTCATGGATGTCGAAGTCAGGGCCCAATGCGAGCAGTTGCCGGGCCGCCGTCCACGCGTCATCGCCCGGAACCGGCGGCCGGTGCACCTCGAACTGGAGCATCGTGTCCCAGCTCGCCACCAGCCTGACGTCCCATCGCCGGTGCCACTGCCACAGTGCGGCGGCGAAGTCGTCGATGCCGTGCAGGGCGCCGTAGAAGTCGACCCAGAAAGGCGCGAGCCAGGGCGACGCGGTGGGCAACAGAAGCAGAGACACCTCGTCCGGCTTGAACCAGAAGTCGGTGCTCACGGCGTTACGCGTGCGCTCGCGCACCCGGCCGGTCAGCTCGGGATCGGACAGGACGTGATCGTAGGCGGCGCGCAGCACCTGCTGAGCTCCCGCGCCCGGTCCGATCGCCGGTTGCACGTGCGCTGTGACGTCGACGCCGTAGAAGCCCTCGGTGTAGAACGACGACTCAACCTCGGGATCCTCGTCGTCGTCCCGCCGGTAATGCAGCCAGGGGTCGACCGTGCGTGCCGCGTGATCGAGGGCGGCCAGCGCCGTCTGTGCCTCGTCGTCGAAGGGCGAAGGCGCCACCACGTCCTCGTCCCAGTCGGTGGTGACGAGAATGGGCCACCGACCGGTCACCGGGAGCAGCGCGTGCGCCGACCGCCAGGCCTCGTGCAGACCGTCAGGGTCGATCCCAGGCACCACCAGTGCTCCCTTGGGCCCTTCCTGAACCGGCCTGCCCTGCAGGGCGGCGGTCACTTCCGTCAATCCGAGCATGCTTCCGATTATGCACGCCACCACTCGGTTGACGTTATATGACGGCTTCCGTACTGTGTGGCCCGTGCAGAACTCAACTCACGGCTTCGGGCCGCTGCTCGCTGCGTACCCCGCTCGGATGCGGCGGCGGCACGGGGCGGAACTGATCGCGACTTTGATTGAGATGGCCGGGCCGGATGGGAGGCCGAGCCGGGCTGCCCGGTGGCAGCTGGCCGCCGATGGGCTGCGGGAGCGGTTCCGGTTGCCGGGTGGGCGGCCGCTGGCCGTGGTGGCCGCGGTGCTGGCGCTGGTGGTAGGTGGGGCGCTGGGGGCGGCAGGCGGGTCCTGGGTGGGCACCACGTTGTACGCCGACCTGCCCGGCGCCGAGTCGGTCGCGGCGCAGATGCTGCCTCCGGGTGGTGCGCCGCTCAGCCATACCGGGGACAGCTCGTACCTCAATGTGATGGACACGATCGCCGCCGGCCTGGACCCCGCCGAAGCGGCCGAGGTGTCAAGGCAGCGGATGGAAGCCGACGGCTGGGACACCACATCCGTCGGTACGGGTGACGGCTCCGACGGTCTCCTGCGGAACGCCCACTTCCACGCGACGAACGGCAACACCGAGCTGAGCGTGTACGCGTACTACGCCACCGCCGACGTCGACCCGATGATCTCCATCGCCGGATGGCCCTCCCGCCCCGCCGCCTTCGTGCCGCTGACCATCGCGGGGCTCATGCTGGGCATGATCGTCGGATGGCTCGTAGCGGCGGCGCTCACCCACCGCATCGCGGCAGCCCGGCGACGGCGACCGGTCGCATTGCTCGGCGGGGCGGGCCTCACCCTCCTGCTCCTCCCGGCGACCACCTTCTTCGCGTCACTGGCCTACTACCTGACCGGCCCGGACACCGCGGGCACGGGCGGCCGCCTCCACGCCGGCGATGCCTTCACCTTCGGCCCGACCACGGACCTGGTGCGGGCGGCCGGTGTTCAGGGACTTTTCGGCCAGACCGGCACCTACCTGAACTGCACCCTGGCCGGCTTCACCCTCATCGCGGTAGCCGCCATCGCCGCCCGTCCGCACCCCGCAGGCGAGGCCCCTGACCCGGTCGGCGCGCTTCCCGCCTGACCTGCGGGCCGCAAGCGGTCGCTCGGAGCAGATAACAGATCCCTTGTGGATAGCCTGCTGCTCATGACTTCGCTCGATGAGACGATCGCCGCCGCGCTTGACCTCGCCCGCGCGGCACGGTGGCAAATGGCGTTGCGGCTGCTCGACGCCGTGCAGCCGGTCGGGGAGAGCGACCGGCGCCGGATGGCCGTGGCGGCGGTCGAGGTTGCCCTGGAGAGCGATTGGTTCGCCGGGACGGCGCTGACCGCCGGGCGGTTGGCCGGCGCGGACCGGGAGGGTGCGGCCGAGGGGCCGGGTGGCAGCGGCTGGGATCTGGAATTTCTCCGGCTGCGACATGACTACCTGCGGCAGGTGACCGGTGCGGGCGGGCAGGAGCCCCGGTTGCGGGAACGAGCCGGCGAGCTCGCGCAGAAAGCCCCCGACGCCGTACGCCGGGGCTGGGCGCGTATGTATCTGGGGCTCATCACGGACAACGTGTTCGGTGAGCGGGAGGCGGCTCCCGCTCACTACGCCGCGGCCCTGGATGCGGGGGACGACCTGCTCACCCGCGAAGCGCTGCGGCACCTCGGCGACCACGACCGTGAGCGCGGCGATCTCGTATCGGCCCGCGCCCGCTGGGAACGGGCAACTGAGCTCGGCGCCCGCCACGGGCTCGTGTGCGGCACCCTCTCCCAGCAGATGCTCCTCGCGGAGCTCGCCCGCGAGACCGGCGACGAAGCAGGCGCTGTCCGCCTCGCCACGGAGATCGCCCGCTGGGCAGACGCCATCGGAGCATCCCGCCTGACCGACCAGGCCCGGACCTTCCTGGCCAACGATTCGGTGGTCTGACTCGAACGGGATGCGCCGGGCCCGGGTGGGGACAGGTCATAGGTGCGGGGACTGTCGAGAGCTCTAGAGTCGGAAAGGGGTCGGTGATTTTGCGAGGGCGCCCCGTTGATCTTTCCACCGGTGTGGCCACGATTACCTGATCCGATGATGGCCGATCTGCTCGGCAAGCGAGAGACTGCAGGCACTCGCTACACCGCTGTCTTATTAGGTGGATGCCCGTATAGTGGTCGGGTTGGAGGGTGTAACCGCATGTCATTCGAAGCGCGCGTGCTACAGATTCTTATCGCTTCTCCCGGCGATGTGCAGACTGAACGACAGATTCTCACTGAGGTAATGCACGAGTGGAACGCGATTAACTCTCGGGATCGTCGGCTTGTGCTCCTCCCGCTGCGCTGGGAAATGGACACCGCCCCGGAAATGAACGCCTCGCCGCAGGTTTCGATTAATAGGCAAATAGTTGATCAGTGTGACATGGCAATCGGGGTTTTCTGGACGCGCCTCGGCACGCCTACGGCAAGCGCGGTGAGTGGTACTGCCGAAGAGATTGGCCGTGTAGGAGATGCGGGTAAGCCTGTAATGTTGTATTTTTCTAGAGCCAAAGCTGACTTGGACAGCCTGGATCTAGCTGAGTACTCACGACTCAAGGAATTTAAAGATCGCACATACCCTGAGGGCCTGAATGAGAGCTATGAATCAATTGCTGAATTCCGTACAAAGATAAGTCGGCAGCTTGCAATCAAGATCATGGAAGTAATTGCGCGAGGTGTGGATGATGCGCACGCGGTCGCTGAAGAAAAGCCTCAGCCTCTCATTATCTCTCTTGGTATCGGCGACCCTCCAGCGCCGACACCGTCGCCAGTGTTGTTAACGTTAGAACACGTAATCTGCCTTGATGAGGACTCAATACCAGAATACGTGGAAGAGGGGGAGCGGGGAGGTCGTTCGATGTCAACTTCGTCGGCTGATATTTCTGTAAACCGGGTGGGCGCTGCGGAGATTCTTGGCATCGGCGGTGTTGGCAGATCAAACCCAAACTACATTCGTGAAGTGGTTGAGTACTTCAAATGGAAAAAGAGCCGACAAGTTTTTAGGCTTGCTGTCACAAATATCTCCGAGGAAGGGGTTCGCGACGTATATATAGAGATGCGACCTGTCAGTGAATATGAGAGCATTCATGTCGGGCCACGTGAGTACCGTCCTGCACCCGAAAAGCGCTCAAGTGGAATTTTTGTAGGTGACAACATTTTCACGATGACCTCGGCGCGGGACGTGCAAGGATTTATCAGGTCAGAGAAAGGCGACGATGGTGGATCGGCGTCGAGACTTGAATTGGAAATTCCAGCCGTGCAACCTCAGCGGACTGTGTATTCGAGCAACGAATTGGAGATAAAATCCTCGTTGGATACGGAGATGGTTCTCGTCGCCAAGATATATTCGAATAGTGGCATGCCTGCGGAGACGCAGCTTAAGTTGACTGTGCAGGTAGTTCAACGAAAAATTACTTACCGGGAAATTTTGCGGGAATTTGAAGATGAGTAGTGCAGCGTTTTGATGCGAAAAGTCACTGTCGAGTGTCCCGCTGCTGCACGTTCTTCACCATCGATACCCTTGGCGCCAGGATCAACGACCGATTACCCGGTGGAGCTCTTCGACAATCGGGTGGCGGCTGCGGCGACGGTGTTCATGTCGTTGCAGGCGGTGCCGCTTGCTTCGCAGCAGGCTCATCTGCTGGATCTGGGTGTTTCTCCGCCGCACACATGTCGTCAACATGTTCACCGTCGACTTGGGGTGAATCTGCGCCTTGACAACCGCGAGCTGCGAGGCGCTTACATAGGGGAATCGCCTGAAGCCGGCGCCGGGCAGCTCGGCCGGCCAATCGACGGGGCCACAGCGGGGATTCCGCGGATGTAGCGCGGGTTAGTGGCGAGTTTGCGCGGGCCGATCGACTGGTGCTGGACGGGCATGTCGGTGGTGCTGCGGCCGGGGAGTACGGGATCGCGGTGGGGGCGGGTGGGTCGACGCCGAACACAGTGATCATCGGCGGACTGAAGTTTGAGTGGTGCACCACCTGAACGCCGTGGGAAGAGCGGGCGACCTTCAATGGGGACGAAGCGGTGGCGAGCGAGTACTTCGAGCGTTGAACGTCATCCCAGAACGCGGGAGAGGCATGACGGGCCGGGAGGGTGATCCCGGGCCCGTCATCTTGTGACCGAGGTCAGGAGGTCTTACGGGCGGCCTCGACGATCACGTTCTCGACCTTCTCCGGCTGCGACACCATGGAGAGGTGGGCGGCCTTGATCTCGGTGGTGTGGGCGTTGGCGCGCTTGGCCATGAAGCGCTGGGTGGCTGCCGGGATGACGTTGTCGACCGTGCCGACCACGTCCCAGACGGGGATGGTGGTCCAGGCGGGGGTGCCTGACGGCTGCTGCAGGGCGGCGGCGTTCAGGGGGCGCTGGGCCGAGGCGAGGACGGCGGCCTTCTTGACGGGCTGGTCGTTGGCGAAGATGGCCGGGAAGAGTTCCGGCTTGATGTAGGTGTCGGTGTACGACGCCGTCTTGTCGAGGGGCTGGACGAAGTTGAGGTTCGCCTCGGTGACCTGGCCGCCCGGGTTGAGGGCGGTGAGGCTGGTCAGGGTGTCGCCGGCGGCCGGGACGTAGGCGTCGACGTAGACCAGGGCCTTGACATTGGTGTTGCCGAGCGCGGCGTTGCTGATCAGGAAGCCGCCGTACGAGTGTCCGACCAGGACGATCGGGCCCTTGACCGTGGCGAGGTAGTCGGCCAGGTAGGTCGAGTCGGCGGTGACGCCGCGCAGGGTGTTCGGCGGGACGGCGACGGTGTAGCCGTCGTCCTGGAGACGCTTGGTGACGCCGTTCCAGCTGGAGCCGTCGGCCCAGGCGCCGTGGACCAGGACGACGGTGGGCTTGGGGCCGTGGGTGGTGGACGCTGCCGCCACACCCGGGATCAGCGCTGCGACGCCACCGGTCAGGGCCAGGCCGATGACGGCCTTACGGAGGGAGAGTTTCATGGTGGTCCTTTGCGCGAAGGGGGCGCCGTGCTCGGCACCCGTAACCGCAGGACATCAGCCACGGCGGGCCGCGGGACCCTCGAAACAGATCACGTGGGGTGGGGCCCGTCACCGCGTACGGTGAAAAAGGCCTCACCCGAACAGATCAGCGTGACCGGGTTTCCGCAGTCAGGGACGCTCAGGGTGACCCAGGTCGGAGAGCGCGACCACCGCCGTGTCCTGGGCCACATCGGAGGATTCCGGCAGGGTGTGCATCAGGTTGGCGAGCTGCACGCGGGACCGGACGCCCAGCTTGGCGAAGATCGCCCGCAGGTGGGTGGCGACGGTGTTGGGGGACAGGTCGAGCTCGGCGCCGGCCTCCCGGTTGGTGCGGCCCGCGCCGATCAGCCGGGCCACCCGCAGCTCGCTGTCGGTCAGCGCACCCCAGCCGCTGACCGGCCGGGCCGGTGCCGCCCACGGTTTGCGACGGCTGCCCGCGGCCTGCAGGCCCCGTTGCAGCGCCGCCAGCGCCGGCTTGTTGCCCACCCTGTCGAAGAAGTGCCACGCGTCGCCGAGCTGGTCGACGGCCTCCCGGTGCGCGCCCGCCTCCAGCAGGGCGAAGCCGTGGTCGATCAGGGCGCTGGCCAGCAGCATCGGCCGGGGAGCCGGGCGCAGGATCTCGACGGCCTCGGCGAGCAGGGTCAGGTCGCCGGCGACGATTCCGCGGATCTGGGCGTCCAGGCCGGCGAAGCTGCGGACGCCCGGGTTGCGCTCGGCCCCGAGGGCGGCCAGGGCCGTCGCCTCGGCGACGAACTCCTCGTCCCCGGTGGCCAGCCCGATCTGGGTGAAGACCCGCATCCATCCCGGCCACCAGGGCCAGTAGCTGCGGGATTCCCGCGCGCCCATCAAGTGCGGTTTCAGGATGCGTACGCTCTCCGCGGCATCGCCGCGCGCCGACGCGATCCAGCCCCGCATCAGCACCAGGCCCGGCATCGGGATATCGGCGTCGGCCTGCGCCCGGCGCTCGGCGGGGGCCAGGTACTCGTACGCCTTCTCCAGGTCACCGCGGCCGAGGGCGATGGCGCTGAGGATCATCCAGCCCTCGACGGCGTACGCGTGACTGCCCAGCTCGTCACCGATGCGCACCAGGGTGAGCGCGTCGGCCTCCGCGTCGTCGAAGCGGCTCAGGTTGAAGTCCTGCCACATCTGCGCGAACAGCACGGACGGGGGCAGGGTGTCGTCGCGCCGGGCGGCGGCCAGCAGCTCGCCGGCCTCGTCGTAGCGGTCGAGCAGCTGCAGCGCGGTGATCTCCTCGCCGAGGTAGCGGTCGCCGGCGAGCTCCCGGAGGCGGCGGAAGCAGGTGAGGGCGTCGGCGTGCCGGCCCTCGTTGCGGGCGACCTCGCCGAGCGCCTCGGTGGCGATCTCCTCCGCGGTGACGTCGCCGAGCCGAAGCGCCTCGGCAAGGGCGTCCCGGGCGGCGGCGAGTGCGACGGCGGCGGGCTCGGTCCGGGTCATCGTGAGCGCCTCGGCGGAGATGAGCCGGGCCCGCTGGTCCGCGGAGACGGCCGGCAGCGCGAGGGTCTCGTGGATCCGGCGGACCATCTCGGCGTGCCGGCCCATGTGCCAGAGCGCCCGGACGACCAGCACCTGGATCCGGGCCGCGCCGTCGTCGCCGGGGATCTGCGCGAGCACCCGGTCCGCGGTGGCGATCGCGTCGGCGGGGCGCTGGGCGCGGACGAGCGCGTCGACGGCCTCGAGCCCGACCTGGCACTTCTCCGGGCCGGGGTCGATCAGTTTCAGGGCGTGCCGGAGCAGGTCGCCGGCGGTGTCCGGCGGGCTCAGCGCGGCGGCCTCGCGCAGCACAGCGGCGGCCTCGTTGTCGCCCGGCTCGGCGCAGGCCTGCACGTGCGGGGCCGCGGCGGCCGGCCCGTAACCCGCGGCGATCAGGTAGTGCCAGCAGCGCCGGTGCAGCGCGCGCCGGTCCGCCGGGAGCAGGTCGGCGTAGACCGACTCGCGCACCAGGTCGTGCCGGAACGTGACGCGGGCGCCGGTCCCGGTCATCAGCCCGGTCATCAGCCCGGTCGCGACGACCAGTTCGGACCAGCCGGGCGGTAGCGGTTCGCCGCGCAGCTGGGCGGCCTCCTCCACGGGCAGTGGCCGGCCCAGGACGGCGGCGGCGCGCACGAGGTCGGCCAGGCCGGCGGGGAGCGTGGCCATCCGGCGGCGGGTGAGGGTGATCAGCCCGGCCGGGACGGCGCCCTCGATCCGGCCTTCGGCCTGCTCCCGGGCGAGGCCGTCGAGCAGCTGCACGGTGAGGAAGGGGTTGCCGCCGACACCCCTGAGCAGCTCGTACGCACGACCGCCCGGCAGTTCCCCGAGCCGGGCGACGGCCAGGTGCTCGACGTCGTCCGAGGTCAGCGGTCCGAGCTCCAGCCGGTGCACCACGACGCCGTCGGCGTCCGCGGCGGCGGTCAGCTCCTCGATCGCCGTGCCGCGGTCCTCGCGGCTGGTCAGTAGCCACACGACAGGGGAACCGGCGAGCCGCCCGGGCAGGATGCGCAGCGCGAAGCGGCTGAGCCGGTCGGCCCACTGCGCGTCGTCGATCGCGATCAGGACGGGACCGCGGGCGGCGAGCTCCTCCAGCAGCGTCGCGATCCGGTCGATCAGCCACAGGTGCTGGCCGTAGAGGCTCGCGAGCCCCGTGAAGCCGTCGCTGTCGAGCAGGGGCCGGGCGCCGGAGCGCAGCGCCACCAGCAGCGGGGCGCCGGGCGCGATCTGGTCCATCTCCTCGGCCTTGCCGAACCCGGCCGCGTAGCCCTGCCGGGTGGCCTGCTCCGCGACCGCGTGCAGCATCGCCGTCTTGCCGATGCCGGCCTCACCGGTGATCAGGATGATCGTGCCCTGGCCGGTGTGCGCCGCCGCGCGCAGCGCCGCGATCGCCCGGGTCAACTCGGCGCCACGCCCGCGCAGCTCGGTCTCCGCCATCCGCGGACCTTATCAGTTGCGTTACGAGACGGACGGGGCGAAGTTACCATCCGCGACGTCGACCTCACCGCACTCCACACAGGACAGGATGACGCGTACGGGATGCTGCGCGGGACCGTGCACCGCGATCTGCTCCGGCTCCCCGGGCAGCCACTTGTCGCCCCACTGCATCAGCGCCACCAGCACCGGCAGCAGCTCCCGGCCACGCTCGGTGAGGTGGTACTCGTACCGTGCGGGGCGCTCCTGGTATTGCTCCTGGCGGATCACGCCCGCCTCGACCAGGGTGCCTAGCCGCTCGGTCAGGATGTTGCGGCTGATCCCGATCCGGCCCAGGACCTGCTCGAACCGCCGGTGCCCGTGGAAGATCTCGCGGAGGATCACCGGGGTCCACCACTCGCCGACGACATCCAGCGACCGGGCGATCGAGCAGGGGAGATGTCCGACGGAGGAGCGCTTCATGGGCGTACGTTACTCCGGCTCCCTCTGGGGATCTGGCTGTCACCGACGGTCAGGACTGACCTGTTCGGATGAGTCCACGACCAGGCCGGCCGGTGCGTCGCTCGCTGTCGCCCGCCGAGGTGATCCGTTGAGGTGATTCCCGGCACACCGGACCCTGGTCTGCTGAACAGATGTTTCCAGGACATCTCACTCCCGCTGCCGCAGTGTTGCGCCGGACCCTGTCCCGCGGGACCGGCGCCGTCATCGCGGTCACCGGCGAGGGGAGCGCCGCCTTCGTGACAGCGCTGCGCGACCGGGCGGCCGGCTTCGCGACCGGGCGTGCCGCGGCACCGGCGTCCGGGGGCATCGCGCCGCTCGCACCCCTTCTCACCGCGCTGCGCTCGGGGCCCGCCCCGGTGCTGTCACAGGCGGACTTCGGGGCGCTCGCGGCGTACGCGTCCCAGCCGATCTGGCTCGTCGACCGGCTCGCCGGTCAGCTACGGGCCCGGGCCGCCACCACCGCCCTGCTCGTCTGCGTCGAGGACCTGCAATGGGCCGACGCGGTCACCCGCTACGCCCTGCGCGTCCTGCCCGGCCAGCTCGCGGCCTCGCCCATCGTCTGGACCCTCACCAGCAGGATCCCGCTCGACCTGGTCGCGGACGACGTGCCGGTGCAGGAGATCACCCTCGGGTCCCCGGAGCCGCTGACCGCCGTCGTGCTGGCGCAGCAACGGGTACAGCGGGCGGTGCGGACCCTGCTGGACTCGCTGCCCCCGGCCGTGCGGGAACCGCTCGTCGCCGCCGCGGCCCTCGGCCCGTCGTTCCCCGCGGACTCGCTCGCGGTTGAGCTCCTCGCGGCGCTGCTGCGGGACGGACTGTTGATCGAGGACGGTGGGCGGCTGCGGTTCCGGGAGGAGCTGGTCAGGAAGGCGCTCCTCATCTGAACGGGTGAGCCCCGGCGCGGTGGCGCGCACCGGCCACGCGGACGCTCTGATCCGGTCGGGTGATCCGCGCCGGCGGCGATGGCGGTTGCCTGGAAAGGCACCCACCACGGAAGGAACCCACCATGCCTTTCATCACCACCGCCGACAACGCACAGATCTTCTACAAGGACTGGGGCGACGGGCAGCCGGTCGTCTTCAGCCACGGCTGGCCGCTGAACGCCGACATCTGGGACCCGCAGCTCAAGCTCGTCGCCGACCACGGCTACCGGGGCATCGCCCACGACCGGCGCGGGCACGGCCGCTCGACCCAGACGTCGGGCGGCAACGACATGGACACGTACGCCGACGACCTCGCCGCGCTGCTCGACACCCTCGACCTCACCGGCGTCACCCTCGTCGGGCACTCGACCGGCGGCGGCGAGGTGGTCCGCTACCTCGGCCGGCACGGCACGGCACGCGTCGCCAGGGTCGTGCTGCGCGGTGCCGTGCCCCCGCACCTGCTCGGCACCAGCGACGACCCGGGCGGCGCCCCGATCGAGGTCTTCGACCAGCTGCGCGCCGGGCTCGCCGACCGCTCCGAGTTCTACCGCGGGCTCGCCGAGCCGTTCTACGGCAACAACCGGCCCGGCGCGAACGTCTCGCAGGGGGTCCGGGACGCGTTCTGGCTGATCAGCATGACGGTCGGGCTCAAGGCGGCGTACGAGTGCATCGCCGCGTTCTCCGAGACGAACATGACCGGGGACCTGCGCGGCATCGACGTTCCGGTGCTGCTGTCGCACGGCGACGACGACCAGATCGTACCGATCCAGGCCTCCTCGGAACGCTCGATCAAGCTGCTGCCCAACGCCACGCTGCACGTACACCCGGGTGCGCCGCACGGCCTGGTCGGAAAGTTCCAGGAGGACTTCAACAAGGAACTCCTGGACTTCCTGCCATGACCGGGCCGCTGGACGAGGCGGGGAGACCGCGGTGAGATGGGTGTCCGAATCGTTCGGCCGGGGGGGGGGGGG
>NZ_BOMN01000096.1 GCF_016862215.1 Winogradskya humida | reverse complement strand
GGGGGGGGGGGGGGGGGGGGGGGGGGGGGGGCTCGACTCGCTGCGGCTGGTCGAGTGGGCCGCCCCTGCGCCCCGGGCGGGCGAGGTGACCATCGCGGTGCGGGCCGCCGGGGTGAACCCGATCGACTACAAGAACCTGCCCGAGCCGCTCGGCTTCGAGGTGTCGGGGGTGATCAAGGCTGTGGGACACGGTGTCTCACTCGGCGTGGGGGATCCGGTGCTGGCGTTCCGGATCTCCGGGGGATATGCCACGGAGGTGACCGCGCCGGCCCGTGACGTCTTCCGCAAACCCGCCGAGCTGGACTTCCCGCAGGCTGCGAACCTGCTGCTGGCCGGCACCGCCGCCGCGGAGGCGCTGCATCTCACCGGCGTGACGGGCGGGGACACGATCCTCGTGCACGGTGCCGGGGGAGCGGTCGGGGTCAGCGTGCTGCAACAGGCCCGCGAGGCGGGAGCCAGGGTCATCGGCACGGCCTCCGCGGCGGGCTTCAGCACGGTACGCGGATTCGGCGCGACCCCCGTGCCGTACGGGCCGGGCCTCGCCGACCGGGTCCGCGGGCTCGCCCCGGCGGGGGTGGACGCGGCGATCGACTGCGTCGGCGTGGACGAGGCGGTTGACGTGTCACTCGCTCTCGTCGCCGACCGCGGGCGGATCGTCACCACGGCGGCTCACGCGCGGGCGTACGAGGAAGGCTTCCACGCCGTGGGCGGCACCCGTGCCAGCGTGACCTTCCGTGACAACGTCCGGGCCCACCTGATAGATCTCGCCCGTCACGGGCGCCTGGTCGTGCCGGTGGCCCACACGTTCCCGCTGGACGAGGCGGTGCAGGCGCTGAAGCTGCTCCGCTCCGGCCACGGCGGCGGCAAACTCGCCCTGGTGGTGGAGCGGTGACCCCTGGGGTGGTGGCGTCTTGATCACGCTCAACGACGGCAAGCGGCTGCCTCCGGTCGGGCTCGGCACCTATGCGCTCGACGCCGGGCAGGTGCTGAGCGGTCTCGAAGCGGGGTACCGGCTGCTCGACAGCGCGCTCAAGTACGGCAACGAGGCCGAGGTCGGCGAGGCCGTACGCCGGTCGGGTATCGACCGCGCGGAGCTGCGGGTGACGACCAAACTGCCCGGGCGGTACCACGGCTTCACCAAGACCCTCGAAGGGTTCGAGGTGTCGCTGCGCAACCTCGGCCTCGACTACGTGGACCTGTACCTCATCCACTGGCCGCTGCCCCGCCTCGACCTGTACGTCGAATCGTGGCGGGCGATGATCAAGCTGCGGGAACAGGGGGTGATCCGCTCGATCGGGGTCAGCAACTTCACCACCGGCCAGCTCGACCGGCTCATCGCCGAGACCGGCGTCACGCCCGCGGTCAACCAGATCGAGCTGCACCCGTTCTTCCCGCAGGCCGGCCAGCTCGCTGACGACGGTTCCCGGGGCATCGTGACGCAGAGCTGGAGTCCTCTCGCTGAGGGCCGGGACCTGGGGCGGGTCCCGGTGATCGCGAGCATCGCCGCGGAGCACGGGGTCAGCCCGGCGCAGGTGGCGCTGCGCTGGAACACCCAGCTCGGTGCGATTCCCGTCCCGCGCTCCGGCGACCCCGGGCGGCAACGGGCGAACCTCGGCATCTTCGGCTTCACCCTCACCGGCGAGCAGATGACAGCGCTGTCCGGGCTCGGTCGCGGCCGATTGTGGGGCGCGGACCCGGACTACTACGAGTCCTTCTGACCGGACCGGGCCGCGCTGGGCGGGGGCCTATCTGGGCAGGCCGGTCGAGGGCGGGGGCCGGCCTGCCC
>NZ_BOMN01000095.1 GCF_016862215.1 Winogradskya humida | reverse complement strand
GGGCGGGCTTGTCTGGGCGGGCTTGTCTGGGCGGGCTTGTCTGGGCGGGGCTGTCTGGGCGGGGCTGTCTGGGCGGGGCGGCGGGGCCGGCCGCTTACTCAGCGGGAGGCGGGTTTCACCTGGCTGAGGAGGGCGGCTGCTTCCTGCGGGGTGAGCGGGCCGTCGACGTGCAGCGCGGGGAGCATCAGCGGGTAGACCCGGCCTGCGTTCCAGGAGCGCTCGTAGGGGGCGGCGTCGAGCACGATGACGCGTACGCCGTCGTGGTGGGGGATGTAGGCGGGTTTGCCCTCGTTCCAGATCCAGTCGCCGTTGGCGTCGATCATGTTCCAGCTGCCCGTGATGCCACCCTCGGGTGCCGGGTCACCGGTGCTCGCCGCGGCGATCTCGATCTCCGTCGGCGGGCGCCCGGGCAGCAGGGTCTCGTCGGCCCGGCCGTCGGCGGGTGAGCTGATCAGGGCGGCGGCGAGGAGCGTGTGGAGCTGGAAGTTGTCGGCGATGCCGCCGATCGTGACACGGTAGCCGCGGCCGGTGCCCGCGAAGCCGCGGTCGAGCACGATCAGCGGTTCGTCGTCGAGGACCTCGAGCAGCCCGGCCAGCCAGGACGGCGTGCCGAGCCGTTCGCGGACGGGTTCGATCGCGGCGGCGAGCCGTTCGCGGCCGGGTAGCGCGGCCCGGGCGTCGGCGCGCTGGCAGAGCACCAGCAGCGGCTGGACCAGCTGGTCGGCGGACATCCAGGCCTGCATCAGCAGCTCGGCCTCGTGCGCGTCGAGGCTGCGGCGGCGGGCGAGCTCGGTGAAGCGGGCGAGCGCCTCTCGGGCCGTACTCTCATCGGTGAGGTCCGGGATCTCGCCGAGGTCCGCCTCGCACAGGCCGGCGAAGAGCGCGGCCGACTCCAGCACCTCGGTGGCCCGCTCCACGAGGACCGGCAGCACCACGAGCGGGTCGGTGCCGAGCCCGGCGACGGCGCCGATGACCTGGGCGAGGTCCTGCGCGAAGAAGAACGGCATGGCCCGCATCCCCTGGACGAGGCGTTCCAGCGCGGTCTGCACCTCGGCCGGCTCGGCCCGCTGCGCCTGCTCGACGATGCCGGCCAGCGCGGCCTCCCATTCGTCGGGGTCGGCGGTGCGGCTGAGGACATCGAAGTACACGTCGAACGTCACCGCCGCGATGTTACCGGGGTACAGGTGCTGTCACGCGCCGTGGGCGTAGAGCGCCAGGCGTACCCGGTTGGGGCTGCCGGTCTTGGTCATCAGGCTGGTGACGTGGGTCTTGACCGTGGTCACGCCGATGTGGAGCCGCTCGCCGATCTCGGTGTTGCCGAGGCCCTCCGCGACCAGGGCGAGCACGTCGCGTTCCCGGGCGGTCAGGGCCACCGCCGTGCGCGGCCCCTCCGTGGGGGCCTGAATCGCCCGGCGGACCAGCCGGCGCAGGACGTCCTGACTGAACGGGCTGTCGCCGGCCGCCGCGCGCCGGATGCCGTCCAGCAGGTCCTCGGGGGAGGCGTCCTTGAGCAGGAAACCGCAGGCCCCCGCGTTGAGCGCCGGGTAGAGATGGTCGTCGTCGCCGAACGTCGTCAGCACCAGCACCCGGGCGGCGGGCCGGGCGGCCAGGATGCGCCCGGTCGCGGTGATGCCGTCCAGGCCGGGCATGCGCAGGTCCATCACGGTCAGGTCGGGGGTGAGCCGCTCGGCGAGGGAGACCGCGTCGCGGCCGTTGTCCGCCTCGCCGACCACCTCCAGGTCGGGCTGGGCGTCGCACAGCATCCGCAGGCCCGCCCGGATCAGATGCTGGTCGTCCACGAGAAGAACCCGGATCATGTGGCCACCTTCGGGAGGATCGTGCGGACGCGCCAGCCTGCGTCGACGGGGCCGGCTTCGAGCTCGCCGCCCAGCACCGACACCCGTTCGCGCATCCCGGTCAGGCCGTGCCCGCCACCGGACGGCACCGGCGGGACGGCCCGGGTGCCGCGGCCGCCGTCGTCGCGGACCTCCCACGTGACGTCACCGTCGCCGACCGCGACGACCAGCCGTACGTGGGTGCCGGGGCCCGCGTGTTTCGCCACGTTCGTCAGGGCCTCCTGGGTCAGGCGCAGCACGGCGAGGCCGCGGACCGCGTCGAGGGCGCCGGCTGCCGGGGAGATCTCCGCGTCGACCACCAGCCCGGAGCGGCGCGCGGTCTCCACGGCGCCATCCAGTGCCGCGGGCAGGGCGGCCGGTTCGATTGCGGTGAGGGCGGCGTCCCCGCGTACGCCATCGGGGTCCCGAAGCACCGCGACCAGCCGCCGCAGGTCCGCCAGGGCCGTCGTACCGGTGCCGTGCACATCGTCGAAGACGTCGCTCACCTGCGGGTCCAGCCCGGGCAGCACGTGCCGCGCCACCCCGACCCGCAGCACCATCGACGCCACGTGATGCGCGACCACGTCGTGCAGCTCCCGGGCGATGGCGGTGCGCTCGTCGGCCCGGGCCGCGCGCAGCTCCGACTCGCGGCGGCGGTGCCCCTCGGCGACGCGTTCCGAGGCCTCGCGGGCGAGCTCGGCGCTGATCCGGACGACCATGCCGAGCAGCAGCGGCACGACGACCGCCACCATCAGGCCGAAGACCCGCACGAACAGCGACCCGTACCCGCCGGCCACGTACACCACCGAGAGCAGGCCGGCACCCCACCAGCGCACCACCGGCTTCGCCCAGATGGTCACCTCGAGCAACGCCCAGCCCGCCCCGACCTGGTTGATCGTCGGATCGTCGAGCAGCCCCATCGCCACCGCGAGCAGCGCGGCCTGGGCCGCCAGGTTCGCGGTCGGTCGGTTGCGCAGAACCAGCGCCGCCGCGAAGGCAACCACCGCGAGCACCCACTGGTCCGCCCCCGGCGACCGGTGCGCCTGGACGCTGTAGACCAGGAAGCCCACGCCCGCCAGGTCCACCAGCACCCACCGCACGAGAGCGCCGCGTGCGTCGAAGAGCCGGCCTGCCCATCTCACGGCCCTCACCCTATGCCGCCGGAGCATCGCTCTCCCCGCACCACTCACCCACATCGGTTGTGCACAACTTGGTTGTGTGCAATTTAATTGTGCACAACTTAATTGCACACAACTTAATCGTGCACAACTGAATCGCCCGCAACCGTTTTCGGGCGCCACCAGCGGCGGAGGACGAGGTACGCGAGCAGCCCCAGCGGCCCGAGCAGGATCGTGAGCAGCAGAACCGGGGCCATGACCAGCGCCGGAATCGCGCGCTCCCGGCTGTCGAGCCAAGCCCACCGCCCGACGAACAGATCAAAGGCGATCATGTGCGCCCAGCCCGCGGTGGCACCGTCGGCCGAGCCGAGCAGCTCCCGGACACCCCCGAGCGTCGGTGAGGCGACAGCCGGGAGGACCTCGCCGAACGACCCGGCCACGGTGATCGCGTAGATCAGCAGCGGCGGCAGCACGATCCACGGCGAGCCGATGATCCGGCGCGTCCACGACCAGCCTGGCAGCAGGATCATCAGGGCCCAGAACGGCGCGGCGCAGTAGAACGTCATCGTGAACAGAAACCCGGTCATGCGGTCACAGCCTTCCGGTTCGCGGAGAGATACACACCGGCGGCGGTCGCGGTGGCGGCCACGATGACGGCCAGGGCGGTGAGGGTCAGGGCATCCGGGTGCACGACCGGCTGGCCGCGCAGTGCCTGCCAGGTCAGGACGACGGTCACCGCGCCGTAGGCCGTTCCCGCGATCCGGAGCAGCCCGATCTGCGTACGCTGCGCGAGCCGCCCGCCGAGCCGGGCCAGCAGGAGCGCGAGCAGCGGCAGGGCCTGCAGGGCGTGCAAGCCCACGAAATGCCCGGCGCGCAGGTCGCCGCCGACCGTGCTCCAGCCCAGCACCGGCAGTCCGGGCCCGCCGTCGAGAGTGCCGACGCTGTGCGCACCGGCGATGTTGTCGATACCCGGTGCGGCTGTCGGCAGGACCATCGGGACCGCTGCCAGCATGCCCAAGGACGACAGACCCAGTCCGAGTCGTACGCCCAGAGCGGCGACCCGGTCGGCGATCCGTGCCCGCAGCACCACCACGGCGATCACGATCTGTGCCACGAACAGCGCCATGATCGCGACGGCCATCACGTTCCAGAGCACCGAGTTGAGCGCGCTGGTCTGGTTGTAGTGGCTGGTCTGGCCCCGGGCGGCCTGCCCGGCGATGACGACCATCTCGGCGACGCTCATCGCGACGATGACGACGGTCGACCACTCGGCGAGGCGGCTGCGCCGGGGCAGCAGGGTCAGCATCCACGCGAGGGTGCCCGCGTAGAGGACGAACGAGACGGAGAACTTGAACGGCTTGAGCCAGACCGGAGCTCCGGTGACGATCCGGTCGTCGGCGGCGAGTCCCGCCAGGGTGGCGATCGTCAGCACGGCCATGGCGGCGGCCAGGACCAGCAGCGGACGGTTCCAGCGCTGGAGCCGTACCGGCATGTTTGTGGTGGTCATGGGTCGATCCTCGGGTGCCGCGGCGCCCGTTTCGCCCGCCCCGGGGCCGGACCCGCGGCCGCTGGTCCGAGCCTTGCCTCCTCCCTGGGGAGGAGGCACGTTTATGCTCCGAACCGTGATCGCGAATCCCGGAATCGTCTTCAAGGACCATGTCGTCGCCGTGCCGCTCGACCACTCGCGGCCGGACGACGGGGAGACCATCGAGGTGTTCGCCCGCGAGATCGTCGCCGCCGACCGGGCCCGCGACGAGCTGCCGTGGCTGTTGTTCCTGCAGGGCGGGCCGGGCAGCCCGGGGACGCGGCCGTTCGGGCAGGACGCGTGGCTGCGCCGGGCCCTGCGCACGCACCGGGTGCTGATGCTGGACCAGCGCGGCACCGGGCGCAGCACGCCGATCACCGCGCGGACGGTGCAGGGGATGACCGATGAGCAGATCGCCGCGTACCTGAGGCTGATGCGTGCCGACAGTATCGTGCGCGACGCCGAGATCCTGCGGGAGGAGGTCGCCGGCTGGGTGCCGTGGGACACCTTCGGGCAGAGCTACGGCGGGTTCTGCACCCTCACGTACCTCTCGATCGCGCCTGAGGGTCTGCGTAACTGCTACGTCACCGGGGGTCTGCCGGGGCTCACCGCGACGGCGCAGGACGTGTACGCGCGTACCTATCCCCGGGTCGCGGCCAAGAACGCCGCGTACTACCAGGCGTACCCGGAGGATGCCGCCGCGATCCGCCGCCTGAGTGACCGGCTCACCGCCGAGGATGTCCGCCTGCCCGACGGTGACCGGCTCACGGCCCGGCGCCTGCGACTGCTCGGCTCTGCCTTCGGCATGAGCAACGGCTTCTCGAACGTGCACTGGCTGATCGAGTCCGCCGGCCTCGGTGCGGAAATTCCCGATGCCTTCCGGTACGCCGTGACGAGCGAGACCGGGTTCGTCGACCGCCCTCTGTACGCGTTGCAGGAGTACTGCTACGGCGCCCCGGGCAGCGCGACCGGGTGGGCCGCCGAGGAGGCGATCGCGCTGTATCCGGAGTTCGCGGAGAAGGCCGACCCGCTCTACTTCACCGGCGAGATGATGTTCCCCTGGATGTTCGAGGAGATCAAGGCGCTGCGGCCGTTCGCGGGGGCCGCCGAGATCCTGGCCCGCGCGCAGGACTGGCCCGCCCTGTACGACCCGGCGCGGCTCGCCTCGAACGAGGTCCCGGTCCGCGCGGCGGTCTACCACGACGACATGTACGTCGACGCCGGCCTGTCCCTGGAGACGGCCGCCGCGGTCGGCAACGTCCGGACGTGGGTCACCAACGAGTTCGAGCACGACGGTCTGCGCGCTGACGGCGAGCGGGTCCTGGGCCGCCTGATGGATATGGCCACCGGTCTGGCGTGACGCTGGGTGACGGTCTCGATGGGGTGGGCCCGGTCACCAGGTTCGCCGGAACGGCCGCCGGGGGCGTAAAGTACGCAGTACTCCGGAACTGCGTGCTCCTCTGACGGGCACCATGCGCAGTCGGCCGGTCTATTGGCCTCGTTGTTCGGTCTATTTGGCATCGTTGTTCGGGCGCTGTCAACCTTGGCCTTGTCGCTCCTGGCGCTGCCAAATTTCCGGCATTCCAGCCTCTCGGTGATCCTGCCGTCGGCACACCGGTTCGGCCTCGACCCCGCCGCATCGCGATCTTCCGATGACGCACGGGCCGATCCGACGGGCTTTCCCGCGCCATTCACCGCTGCGCACGCGGTGCAGGGCGGCCGTCGGCCCGTGGCCGGTGCCGTGTTGCATCCCGTCGTGGCACCACGGAAGCAGCCCCGCCATGATGGTTCCCCGGCACGTCATCGTCACCGCCCTTCGCGAGCGCGGCAAGAACCAGCGCGCCGACTGGGTCGACCGTTCCCTGCCCGACCAGGTCGACCTGCACCACCAGGTCGGACTGCTCGCCACCCTCGACCTGAGCGCCGACGACCTCGTGGCGAAAGCGGCCGCGTCATGACCGCCGTCGCGGCACCCACCGTCCGGCTGCGCCTCGCCCCCGGGGACACCCGGGGCAAGCTGCTCGACGGCGCGTGGTGGCCCCGCACGAACGACCTGACCACCGAGCTGCCGCAGCTCGTCGCCGAGCTCAACGGCCAGCGCGGCACCATCACCCACGCGCTGGCCCGCACCGAGGACTGGCAGGCGCCGCACCCGAAACGGCTGCCCGGCGACCGCCGCGCCGTCCGGCTCGCCTGGTTCAGCTCCCAGCCACACGGCCTGGTCACGCTGATGACCGACTTCGGCCGCGACCGTTACGACCTGGTGATCGTGCCCGCCGGCGCGAGCGGGGAGCAGGCGGAGACCGTCATGGCCGCCGCGGCCGACCCGGACGGCGAACGCCGCGCGCCCGACCTGCTGACCGGGCTCACAGCCTGACCGCAGTGGCACTCCAACCATCGAAAGCAGGGGTTATGCGGTTCGGATTTCTGAGCACCCAGCCACCCACCCGATGCGGCCTGGCGACGTTCAACGCCGCGCTCGCCGGGAGCATCACCGGCGGTGACACGGCCGGCAGCGTCGTGCGGGTCACCGCCCCGGGGGACCACACGCCGTCCGGGCCCGACGTCGCGCACACGTGGCGGATGGCGGCGGCTGACGGCTGGCGGGAGGCTGCTGACGCGCTGAACTCGTTCGACGTCGCGATCGTGCAGCACGAGTACGGCATCTACCCCGGTGCTGACGGCGCTGACGTGCTCCGGCTCATGCGACGGCTGACCGTACCCGCGATCGTGGTCCTGCACACCGTCCTCAGCCGGCCCACGCCGCGGCAGAAGTCCGTGCTGGAGCAGGTCGTCGCCACGGCCGGCGCCGCCGTCACGATGACCGCCACCGCCCGGGACCGGCTCGTGATCGGTTACGACATCGATCCGGCAAAGGTCGCCGTCATCCCGCACGGTGCGGCTTTCGACACGGGTACGCGCGCCGAGCGGCCCGCCCGTCCGCACATGCTGACCTGGGGCCTGCTCGGGCCGGGCAAGGGCATCGAATGGGCGATCCGGGCCCTCGTACCCCTCAAGAGCCTCGACCCGCTGTACATCGTCGCGGGCCGGACCCACCCCCGCGTGATCGAACTGCACGGCGAGTCGTACCGGTCGGGCCTGCACCGGCTCAGCGCCGAGCTCGGCGTGGCACCCCAGGTCGACTTCCGGGATACCTACCTCGACCAGGCCGGGCTCGGCGCCCTCATCGGATCGGCCGACGTGGTCGTCCTGCCGTACGACTCCACCGAACAGGTCACCTCGGGCGTCCTGGTGGAAGCGGTCGCGGCGGGCGTACCCGTCGTCGCCACCTCGTTCCCGCACGCCGTCGAAGTCCTCACCGACGGCCCGGGCCTCATCGTCCCCCACCGCAACCCCCGAGCCCTGGCCGCCGCGGTCCGCAAGGTCCTCACCAACCGCGGCCCCGTCGCCGGCTCCGACAACGCGGCCCTGCGCTGGCCCGCCGTCGCCGCCCGCTACGAAGCCCTCGCCGCCGCGCTCGTCACCGGCGCCCCGGTGGCTGGTTCCTCCGCCGCCCCGGCCACTGTCCCCGCGTCTGTTTCTGCCTCTGTTTCTGCGACCGCCCTGGTATGACCGATCGCATTCTCGCTCCGCAGGCGCGGACCTCCTCGACGTTCGTGGCCCGCGGCCGCTCGGCCATAACGGATCACCTCGTCGTTCCGGCGGCGCGGCTTTCCCCGGCGTCCGCGGTCTGCGGCCCTGAGGGCATGCCTGAGGAGGCTCAGCCATGACGGCGCCGGTTGAGGCACCGGCGCGGCGGACCACGCCGACGCCGCCGTTCCATCATCTGATCCGGCTCACCGACGACACCGGGTTGTTCGAGCACGCGCAGCACGCCATCGCCCGCCGCGAGCACGGCTACTGCACCGATGACGTGGCCCGGGGCCTGCTCGTTGTCAGCCGCGAGCCGGACCCGGCGCCGGCGCTGCTGCGGCTCGCCGAGACGTACCTGACGTTTCTCGTCCACGCCCAGGCCGACGACGGCTCGTTCCACAACCGGCTCAGCTTCGAGCGGCGCTGGACCGACCGCCCGGAGCTCGGCGACTGGTGGGGCCGCGCCCTGTGGGGCCTCGGCACCGCCGCGGCCCGCCACCCCGCGAGCTGGATCCGGGACTCGGCGCTGCGGGCGTTCACCACCGGCGCTGCCCGCAGGTCACCGGCCCCGCACGCCATGGCGTTCGCGGGGCTCGGCGCGGCGGAGATCCTGCGTGCCGACCCGGGCAACGAGCTCGCCGCGACGCTGCTCGCCGACGCCGCCTCCGCGATCGGGTGGCCCGACCCGGACCCGGCGTGGTCCTGGCCGTACCCGCACCTCAGCTATGCCAGCGCCGCCCTCGCCGAGGTGGTCATCGCCGCGGGCCACCGCCGCGGCGACGTGGCGTTGCGCGCAGCCGGTCTGCGGATGCTCACCTGGCTGCGCGACGCCCACCTGGCCGACGGGCACCTGCGCCCGCTCCCGGTCACCGGATGGACCCGCCGGACCAAACGGCAACGCTACGACCAGCAACCCATCGAGATCGCCGCCCTCGCCGACGCCTGCGCCACCGCCGCCGAGGTCACCGGCGACGAACAATGGCTGGTGACAGTGGGCCAATGTGTGCAGTGGTTCCTCGGCGACAACGACGCCGGCGTCACGATGTGGGACCGCGCGACGGGCGGCGGCTTCGACGGACTGACCGCGCAGGGCGTCAACGTCAACCAGGGCGCCGAATCCACCCTCGCGCTGATCGCGACCCTGCAGCACAAGCGCACGCCGAGGTCCCGGTAACGCCGTCACCTGTAGCTCGTGAGCTCCTCCGGGGCCCGGCCGAGCAGGTCCGCCAGCTCGCGTACCTCGATGGTTCGCTCCGTCGAGGCCGCGGGGACCGGGGGCTGCGGGCGCCGGTCTCTCAAGCGCCGCTCGGCGATGCCGTGGATCCATCCGGTGACGCCGGAAGCCGGCCCGGCGTAACAGCCGGCCAGCCACCACACCTCGACATAGACGGCCGCCACCAGTGTCGTCGTCGCGTGTCGATGCACCAGGTGGGCCTGGATCCGGTCCCGGACCGGCCCGGAGGTGTGTTCGTACAGGATCGCGAAGGCCTCGCGGTCTCCGCGGGACACCTGTTCCATCAGGGAGCCGAAGTCGACCTCGGGCACCGCGTCGCGGTTCAGAGACGGTCGGCGAAGGGAAATGCGCACAGCAGGCTCCAGACCATGGCATAAGAGAATTTCGTGCCGCCGGGGTCTGGAGCGACGATGCAGGGTGACATCCCCGCAGATACACCGACAATACCGATATCAACTGCCGCGGGACCAGCTGATTCGCCCGGAAGTGGTACGCGGTTCGCCCTGCCGGGTGTCCACCGAGGAGCTGCGATAACTCCGGAGTGGACTGCGTCGTGCGGAGGCGACGGAGCCCCACGCGGTGGTTGATATGCCCGCGTGGGGCTCCGCCGGTCCCTCCCCAGGGGCCGGTCTGAGAGGGGGCGAATCAGGTCAGGTGGGCGTGGGCCGTTCGGGTGGCCCGGGCCGTTCGGGTCGCTCGGGTCGGGCGGGCCGAACGGGCCGGGCGGTTTGCTCAGACGAAGTGGGCCGCGATCCAGTCGGCGACCGTGTTCACGGAGGCGAAGACCGCGCCGTCGTGGGTCTGGCCGTCGAGGGTGATGAACTGCTCGGGGGCGTTGTAGGTGTTCAGCTCGGTGATCAGCGGGCCGGCCGTGATGACGTACGGGACGGCCTCGTCGTCGGTGCCCTGCACGATGAGGATCGGGGCGCTGGGCGCGGACGTCGCCGGGTTACCGTACTGTGCCAGTTTGTTCAGGACGGTCTGTGACACAACGCCGCCCGGCACGAGCTGTTCCGGGGTGAACGAGGCGTACGCGTCGAGGATCTCGTAGAGACAGCCGGTCGTCAGCACCGAGGCCTTGGACTTCGCCGGCGCTGCCAGGTAGTTGTTCGGGACGAACGTCGGCTCCACCGCGTTGATGCCGTAGAGGGCCATCACGAGGTACCCCTGGCCGGGCGTACCCGGGATGTCGGGGGCGATCAGGTTGAGGTTCGACACCGGTGCGATCGCCGCGGTGCCCTTCAGGACCAGGGCGCCGTCGTACGAGGGGGCGAGCTGGTTGGCGAACAACGCGCCCTGACCGCCCTGCGAGTGGCCGTCGATCGCGTACTGGGTGCCGAGCGCGGCGTCGAGGTTCCGCGCGGCCTTGGCGCTGTCGATGATCGCCCGAGCCTCGCTCGCCCCGACCAGGTACGGGTGGCTACCGGCCGTGCCGAGCCCCGCGTAGTCCGGGGCGGAAACGGTCCAGCCGCGCTGCAACAGCACCTTGATGGCGGCGATCGCCTCGGGCCAGAAGACGTTTATGTTGGTGGATGGAGCGCAGTTGTCGGCCAGCCCGGTCGTACCGTGCGCCCATACGACCGTCTTGTTCTTCTTGTTGCTCTTCGGCGTGAACACCAGCCCGGAGGTGGTGATGAACGCGCCGTTGATCGCGGTCGTCACATACGTGATTTTCTTGGCCGTTGCCAGCGCTGAGTATTCCGCCGGAACGGTGAGATTCGCCGACGACAGAACGGTTCCGGCGACATTGACCACCGCGTTCGCGGGGCCGCTGGTGGTAAGAACAACACCGGCAAGGGCGAGCACAACGGCCTGACCGGCTGCGGCCAGGCGGACGGCGTAACGCCGTCGGAGCACAGTTCTCATGTATGTGTCCTTTCAGGGAAGCGGTATCGCGCATTACTGACGGACGGATTACGGGCAGCCTGTGGCACTGACCGGATTCCGGCCGGCGAAGAATGTAAAGGGACCGCTTTCGCGGCGATGATTACCGTGATCGGGTGAATGCTCGCGGATCAGTTCTCCGGACGTGGTCTCGCGCCGCCGGCATTGCTGCGGCGGTCCTGGGCCTGCGGGGACGGCGCCCGGTCGTCGGGCCCGGGGCACGCTTCGCGGGGTGCGAACAGCCGGACGGCGATCGGTGCGGGTATCACCTGACGGTTTCCGCACGGCGGTCTCACGGCACGCATCGTGCTGTCGGAACGATGCACTGCCGTTCTGTGTCATGAACGCCGGCACGGGTGAGGGCGGCGCACCCGCACGAGTGCTGTCGTGCGGGTGGCGCAGCGTGCGGATTTCGGGTGGTACGGGGTGGTGTGCACGCACACATATGCGCGCAGGTTGTAGGGGTGTACGTGCGTGCGCACGCACACGGGACGTTCTGATGCGGTGGAGCGGAGTGCGAAGTGGAGCGGTGGTGCAGCTAGTCGATCGGTGCGCTTGCCGGGTGGATCGGGTGGATCGGCTTGCCGGGTGGATCGGGTGGTGCGGCTTGCCGGGTGATGCGAGGTGGTGCGATTTGCCGGGTGATGCGAGGTGGTGCGGCTTGCGGGGTGGCGCGGGGTGGTGCGGCGTGCGGGGTTGTGCGGATTGCCGGGTGGTGCGGGGTGGTGCGGCTTGCGGGGTGCTCCCAGGGCGGGCCGGTGCGGACCGGGCGGGCGGACCGCACCGGCCCGGACCTGGGCGGGGAATAAGGCTTCTGATGCCGGCGGGGACCGGTCGAAGGGGACGGGCCGGAAGTAGATCGGCCCAAGAGGGCGGGCCGAGGGTGGGATGGCCGGAGGGGTAGAGGCTGAAGGCGGACCGGCTGAAGGCGGACCGGCTGAAGGCGGAATGGTCGGAGGGGGAAAGGCCGGAGGTGGCGGAGGGGGCAGGGAGGGAGGGAGGGGGTCAGGCTGAAGGCGGAACGGCGGGAGGTGGAACGGCGGGAGGTGGAACGGCTGGAGGTGGAAAGGCTGGAGGCGGAACGGCGGGAGGTGGCGGACGGAGGGGAGGGGGTCAGGCCAGGTGGTCGGCTATGCGGCGGAGGGCGGTGATGGTTTCCCGGTCCCGGGTGGGGTCGTCCTCGGTGGGCCAGGCGCTGCATTTGACGATGACGACGTCGGCGGCGGGGTCGACGAAGAGGTATTGGCCGTGGACGCCGAGGCCGGTGAAGGCGTTGAAGCAGCTTTCGCCGAGGGTCCACCACTGGTTGGCGTACCCATAGTGGTCATAGCCTGAGGGGCCGAGGGCGCCGACTGCCAGGTGGGGGAGGTCGGTGCCGCGGCTTCGGCGGGCCCAGTCGCGGGGGACGATCTGGTCGCCGGCGAGGCGGCCGTCGTGGGACATCAGGAGGCCGAGGCGGGCGAGGTCGCGGGCGGTGGCGTTGAAGGCGCCCGCGCCGATGGCGGTGCGGGGCTGGGAGCGGGTGAGGCCGTAGTAGGCGTCGCGTTCGGCGCCGATCCTGGTCCAGAGCTTGTCCGAGGCGTAGGCCGCCAGGGTGCTGCCCGTTGCCGCTTCGAGGACCCAGCCCAGGATCTGGGCGTCGAACGTGGAGTAGTTGAACGTTTCGCCGCTGGGGGTGGTGCGGGGCGCGGAGCGGATGATGGCGGGGACGTCGCCACCGCTGAGGACGGCTCGTTCGAAGTCGCGGATGATGCTGGCGGTGCCGTCCCAGGACTCGAGCTCGCCGACGCCGCTGCTCATGTCGAGCAGATCGGCGAGGGTGACCCCGTCGTAGGCGGTGCCGACGAAGTCGGGGCGGTAGTCGGTGATCTGGTCCTTGATGCTGCCGATCGCGCCGTCGGCCAGCGCGATGCCGAACAAAATCGAGGTGACCGATTTGGAGAGCGAGAACAGCTGCATCCTGGTGCGCGGGCCGGCGAAGGCCCCGGGGTAGCTCTCGTGCACGATCCGGCCGTGGTGCAGCACCACGAACGCGGTGGTGAACGTGCGGTGGTGCAGGTCCGTGAGGCTGTAGTCGTGGTCGTCGAAGCGGTAGGTCAGGTCGAGGGGCACGGACGCGACCGACAGGGGACGGTATTCCAGGCCGCAGCCGACGCGCTCGGTGGGCATCAGCCAGTTCATGTGGGTGAAGGTCCACTCGTTGAGCGGCCTGCGCATGATCACGTCGCTCTGCCGTTCCCACCAGGAGGAGTGGGCGGCGGCGGGGCGGACGGCCGGTGGCTCGATCGTGCTGGTCATGGTCGGTCCCCGTTCTGGTCGATGGTGCGATCCGCCGGGCGCGCCCGGAACGAGGTGTCTCGGAAGTGCTCACGCAAGGTCAGCCCGGATGGTTCATTGACCGGTTCGAGGTAGCTGTTGAGGATGCCGAGGACCGCCATGGCGACCAGGTTGTCCTGGTGGTCCTCGCCGACGATGCCCGCGCCGGGATCGCCCAGGTGGTGCAGGGCGAAGCCCTCGGTGACCGCGGCGAGCATGTTGGCGAGCTGGTCGAGCGTGACGCCGTTGCGCAGCTGGAAACCGCGGGAGGCGAACGTCGACTCGTAGATCTTCTTCCACGGCTCGAGGGCGCCGTCGTACTGATTGGCGATCGCGTCATGGATGCCGTCGTTGCGGTCCGCGGTGGCGACCATGATGAGCTGGAGCCGGAACAGCGGCATCCGGCAGATCGCCTGCAGCTCGGCGAAGGTGGCGCGGTCGATCGCGTCGACGAAGCTCTCCTCGTCGTCGAGCCAGCCGCGGGTCTCCACCTCGGCGTTGTACTGCGGGTCGTAGTTGTTCGCGTGGAACATGAAGGTGAGCAGGTCGTTCAGGTAGTCGTCGTGACTGGCCCAGGTCGCGCGGTAGGGCCCGTCGCCCTTCTGCCGCAGGAACGGCGGCTCGAGGCTCTCCATCTCACGCGACAGTGCGCGCTCGGTCAGGAACCGCAGCCCCGACCAGTACTGCTTCTTGCCGGTGTCGGCGACCGCTGCCCAGTCGCACGCACCCAGGTTCTGCTCGACGAGGTTGGCACCGGCCTTGAGGTAGGACGCCACCTTCGGCGAGTTCACCAGCGCGGCGCGCGTGGCCTCCCGGACACCCTTCACGCGGGTGACGATGCCCGAGAAGTCCTGGTTATAGGGATAGGGCAGTTCTGCCTTACCGACCGTCATGCAACGATTCTTTGGCCGTTTCCCGTTCCGGACAAGTGCGTGAGTGCGTAGTACTCGGAGTCTAGTCCTTGCCGTTTTACGATGGCGGTAAATATTACCTTTAGTAGCGCGGCGATTACTGTAAGAAATTGTCGAGGTCGCCATGATTGGGTATAACGAGCACATGCACAGTGAAGCTCTCGTGGGTCTGCTCGGCGAACTACCCGGCACGGAGGTGTCGGTGGCCGCCGGCGCCGTGACCGTGACCATCCCGGCCATCGGTGACGCGGTCACGCTCGCGATCCGCGACGTCCTGGGTTTCGAGCAGGTGATCGTGCCCACCGGCGACCCCGGCCTCGAGCTGGGCGTGCGGCGCGGCCACGAGGAGCTTCCCCTCATCATCACCGTCGACGACGTCGTGTTCATGCCGGCGTACGCCGCTGACATGCTCGTGCCCGGGGCCGAGGTGCGCGTGCCGGCGACCCCGCACCTCATCGCGTACTCAGAGATGCACCGCGACGTGCGCGCCCTGGGACGGGCGGTCGACGAGGAAGGTGCCGAGTTCGACGACGACATCCTCGCCGCGACGCTGCTGGTGCACCGCTGCTTCCTCGCGGGGGCGGTCCGGGTGGGGCTCTGGCCGGTGCGGGTCGCGGCCTGGTGGGAATACACGTACGCCCGGGTCGGCAGCCGGCTCGCGCTGGGCCCTTTCCGGCCCGATCCGGCGTGGGACCGGCTGATGGCGGACGTCACCCGGGCACGGGCGTCGAGCGCTCAGCCCGTACATCAGGAATGATTTTTGTTTGGGGTCTGCTCCACTGTGGGTAGCTGAACGGTGTCAGCGATTCTCACGAAGGAGTTGGATGATGGCGCAGGTGACCAGCACTCGGCCGACCCGTTCCGGCGTTACCGCAGCCCGGGTCTGCACCATTGTGGGCTTCGTCTTCGCGGCCCTCGCGATCGTGTTCTTCCCGCCCGTTTTCGGCCTCGTGGCCGTGATTCTCGGTGTGATCGCCGGTTCCCTCGGCGACCGCCCGCTCGGCTGGTACGCCGCCGCTGCCGGAGTGGCCGGCGCGGTGCTCGGCATGGTCCTGAGCGCGCTTCTCCTCAACGCCGTCTGACAATTCCGAAGGCCCCGGAGGGCCGTCCAGCCAAATCTCCCCCTTGGCTGTGCGGCCCTTCGTGCTATGCCACGGCATCGCGCACGATGGAAGCGGCGCGCTGCGCGATGTCGGCGTCCGTGCCATTCCACAGCGAGGCGAGCCAGGGCCCGGCGAACAATCCGACCAAGGTGGGTACGCCGTCAGCGCCGGTAGCGTCGAGCCATTCGCAGATATCGCCGGCGCCCGGCCCGTGGATCCGGTAGTAACCCGAACGCGACACCGGCCAGAAGTGCTCGTCGAAGCGGAGCACCACCTTCTCGACCCGCCCCATTCCCAGCCGCGAAAGCGCGTCGCGATGCCCCTGCGGCAACGGCGGCACAAAAGCGAGCGTGCCCGCCTTCAGCACCCCCACCGGCACCGTCACGATCGCCGCGTCGAAACGGCTGCCCCCGACGAGAACGCCCTCAGGCCCGGCGCTCACGTGCGAGACCGGGCTCGACAGGTGCACGGTGAGGCCGCGGGCGAGATGGTCGACCAGCAGCCGGTAACTGCCCGCGATCCACCGGTCGCCCTCGCCGACCCCCGGCTCGAACCCGTGCCGGGCGCTCAGCCACGACAGCGGCGCCCCCGAATCCATGATGATCTCCGCGTCCGCGAACCGCTGGATGTCCGCGGGCGTCCACGGCGCCGGCTCGCGCAGCCACGCGTCGACGACGTCCGCGATCGACGCATCCGCCGGTGCCGCCGCCAGCCGTCGCTGCGCGTCCACGTCGAGCCCCTCCGGAGCCGGCGCGCCCCGCAACACCATCGGATCGGCGAAGTCCGTGGGCACCGTGCGCAGCCCCAGCCGCTCCGCGATCCGCGCCAGCGCGTTCCCCGCGTACTGCTGAAGCCAGTTGGCACCAAGATCAAATCGGAAGCCGTCCAGATCCCGCCCGGCGGTCCGCCCGCCGAGGCGGTCCCGGGCCTCGAAGACCTCCGCGTGTACGCCGAGACGGGTCAACTGCCGCGCCGCCGCCAGCCCCGCCATCCCGGCACCGACCACCGCGACCCGCCGATGCCCCAGGTCCGCGGCCCACAGCCCGGCCTCGCGGCCCTTCTCGTACGCGCCGTGCGCCATCCCGGCCCGGTCCGGGTGGGTGGCCTCCCCGGCGATCCGCAGCCGTACGCCCACCGCGCTGCCCAGCGTCACCCGGTCGGCAGGCGTCCCGCCCCGCCCGATCAGGCTCCACGAACCCCGGGACCACGGGTCGTCACCCCAGTGGGAGACGAGAAAAGCTCGCATCACGGCCGCAGCGTACGCCTTCGCGCGCGGGAGGTAGGTTGACGGGAACTCGTCGTCGCGCGCAGCGGGCTCGTGACGTGCCCGTCGAAAGGTGCGGCAGTTGTCTGCTAGGAGGGCGGTTTCCCGATCAGGGCAGGCTCTGCCCGCGACCCGCCCGCCGACGCTCGACGAGGTGGCCACCCGCGCCGGCGTCGGCCGCGGCACGGTGTCCCGCGTCATCAACGGCTCGGCCCAGGTCAGCGATCAGGCCCGCGAAGCGGTGCGCTCCGCGATCGCCGAGCTCGGATACGTACCGAACAGGGCAGCCCGCACCCTGGTCACCCAGCGCACCGACTCGATCGCCCTGGTCGTCTTCGAATCCGGCGAACGCTTCTTCGCCGAGCCCTTCTTCGGCCGCATCGTCCAGTCCATCTCCACCGGCCTCGTCGACCGCGGCCTGCAGATGGTCCTCATGATCGCCCAGGCCCCCCACGAACGCGAACGCCTCGAGGGCTACCTCACCCGCCAGCACGTCGACGGCGCGTTGCTCCTCTCCCTGCACGGCGCCGACCCGCTGCCCACGAAACTCGAGGAACGCGGCGTCGCCACGGTCCGCGCCGGTCGTCCCGCCGGCACCGATCTCGGCTGCTACGTCGATGCCGACAACCGCGGCGGTGCGCGCGACGCTGTCGCGTACCTGAAGGAGCGGGGCCGGCACCGCATCGCGACCATCACCGGGCCGCAGGACATGGCCGCGGGTATCGCCCGCCTGGCCGGCTATCACGACGTGGCAGGCCCGGGGCTCGTCGCGCACGGCGACTTCAGCGAGGAGAGCGGGGCCGCGGCCACGGTCCAACTGCTTTCGCAGGACCCGGAGCTCGACGCGATCTTCGCTGCTTCGGACACCATGGCGGCGGGCGCTCTGCGGATATTGCGCGAGCGCGGCCTGCGTACGCCACAAGATGTCGCCGTTGTTGGTTTTGACGACTCGGTGGTGGCCGCGCACACCGACCCGCCGTTGACCAGCGTCCACCAGCCGATCGAGCAGATGGGCCAGGAAATGGTCCGGCTCCTGCTCTCGAAAATAGACGGCATCGAGCCCGAGGATCCCGAAGTCGTCCTCACCACCAGCCTCGTCATCCGCGGCTCCGCCTGACCGTTCTCAGACGCGGTCGGCGTCTTACCGTTCTCAGCTGTGGTCGGCGTCTTACCGTTCTCAGCTGTGGTCGGCGTCTTACCGTTCTCAGCTGTGGTCGGCGACCATGAGGCGGCTGTTGCCGAGCGAGCGGGGCCGGTGGGCCGGTGTTTCCAGGGCCTCGGCCACCTCCAGCAGATTCTGGTCCAACGTGACGGTGAAGCCGTGCCGCGCGAGCAGAGCCGCCATCTCACCCGCCGTCCAGGTCGAGCGCCACGGCTCCCGCGCCCACACGCTGCGCCTTCCGGTGGAGGCCATCAGCACCCGCGCCACCAGCTGACCGACCCTCATCGACGGAGCGGGCGCCTGGAAGTTGACGATCAGGCGACTCCCGGGGCCGAGCAGGCAGCGACGGCGGCAACCGTGGCGGCCACCTCCGGCCTGGTCAAATATGGCACGACGCCTTCCCAGATCCAGGTCGTGGCCAGATCGGCACGACAACCCGCCGCAGCCAGCACCTCGACCAGGTCATCCCTGCCGAAATCCACCGGCACATACACCGGCCCGGCCGCGCCGAGTCGTGCGGCCTCGCCGAGTCGTGCGGCGCGGTCGAATCGTGCGCCGTCGCCGAGTCGTGCGGCGCGGTCGCGTTTGTCCTGTTGGGAGGCGGGCTGGTCGACCTCGAAAACCGCGGTGCCGGCGACCTCGGGCATCCGCCACGCCCGGCCGTCCAGCCCGGCGCCGAGGATCACCACCTGAGGGTTCGGGTGCTCCCGAACGGCATCGTCGATAGCCACGGTCCGCGGCACCATCATCTCGGCGCAACCCTTGACCGTCTCGTAGTCGACCCTCTCCCGCCATCGCCGAGGCACGGCCCCGTCGCGCACCCAGTTGACAGCCGTGCGCTCATCGTCCCGCAGCAGAGCCATGGCGGTCGGATCCGCAAAGCGCCCCGCGGCGATCAGTCCTTGTGCCGCTGCGCGGCCCTGACAAACCATCACCGCCGTACGACTGGGCCTGAATGTTTTCGGCATCTGCCCCCGTTCCTGTGGTCTGCGCTCCTGTGGTCTGCGTTCCTGTGGTCTGCGTTCCTGTGGTTCACGTTCCTGTGGTTCACGTTAGTTGCGGCGCAGTGCCGATGCGGCTGACAGATGTCACCTCTCTGTTGCCGTGCCGGTTCGGGAGTCTGTTGCCGTGCCGGTTCGGGATTTCCTGGTTGTGCCGGGCAGGCGACTTGCTCCCTGCGTCGGTCAGTTGATGGCGCTGCCGTGGACCGGGCCGCCGGATGCCAGGTCGGCGACCTTGAGCATTCCGGCCCAGCCCTCGTCGTACTCGAGCACCACCCGCGTTGTCTTCTCCGTCCCGCCCTCGTCGGCGCGCTGCACGATGCCCTGAACCTTGGCGGCCTCGGCGGGGCTCAGCTCGACACCGTTGTCCGTGCCGGTCGCCTCGACCTCGCCGAGCGAGCCGTTGAGAACCACGCAGTACCCACCGCCGTCCACCTCGACGTAGTAGGTGTCGGCGTCGCACATCCCGATGAACCGCCCGATCACGCCGGGCCGTTCCGAAGCCGGGACCGTGGTGCTGATCGAATCGTCCACGGTGTAGACGTTCACCGCGTGCATACTCCCGGTTGGTAGTGGCTCGTTGCCGCTGTGCGCGATCACGTACGTGGCACCGGTCGCCGCCGTGGTCACGCCGGCCGCGGTGAGCGCGGCCACCGCGATGAGCGAACGTCTGAGCCATCGCCGGCCGTGGCTCTTGGCCGGAGGACTCGTGATCGGACGGTCGAGTTCAGTCGTGGAAGTCATGCGACCCACCGTATTGACGGATCTGCGCCGCCACGTGAGTTGTCGTACTCAAACCGCCTGGCAGCTCCGCGCTTCGCTCCGCGCGCCACGGCACAACGCGGCGCGGGCACAACGCGGCGCGGCAGGGCACGGCATGGGCACAACGCGGCGCGGCGCGGCACGGCACGGCAAATCGGTTGGCCATGCACCGGGGCGGCCGTGAGGGTGTGCTCATGATTGGTGTCACCGGGGCGACCGGGAATCTGGGCCGAATCGTGGTGGATGTGCTGCGGGAACGGGCCGGTGATGTCCTCGCGTTCGGCAGGGCCGAGGCCGACTACGACAAGCCTTCGACTCTGGCCAAAGCCTTTCACGGGGTCTCGCGGCTGCTGTTCATCTCATCGCCCGAGTTGAACCCTGACCGGCGCACCGCGCAGCATCTCGCCGTGGTCGGGGCCGCCGCGGAGGCCGGGGTCGAGGCCGTCGTCTACACCAGCTTCCACCGGATCGCCGGGATCTTCGCTGTACACGGCGTGACCGAGGACGCGATCGCTGCCAGCGGCATGGCGTACTCGATCCTCCGAAACCCTTTCTACACCGAACCCTTCGTTGCAGAAGATCCGACGCATACCGCCAGCTGGCAGCCCGTCGGAGGTCCGGCGCATACCGCCAGCTGGCAGCCCGTCGGAGGTCCGGCGCAAACCGCCAGCTGGCAGCCCGTCGGAGGTCCGGCGCAAACCGCCAGCCGGCAGCCCGTCAGAGGCGCGGCGCATACCTCCGATGGGCAGCCTGCCGGCGAGTTGACGCATGCGACCGGTGGGCAGCCGCTCAACACCGCCTACCGGGCCGATCTCGCCGAGGCCGCAGCAAGAGCACTGCTCTCGGATCGGATCGCCAATCGCACCTATGAGCTGACCGGTCCGCTCTGGACCTTCCCCGAGCTTGCGGTGTCTCGGGGTACAACGGCGCGGGAGGGTGAGGTCGCCGGGCCGATGGGCTGGCTGCACGGGCTCGCTAAGGCCGGGGCCCTCGCCACACAGACGCCGGATCTGGAAGAGCTGCTGGGCCGCCCCGCACGTGCGCCGCGATGAGCTGAGCCACCCGCCGTACGCCGGGAGAGGTCTCCGCGCTCCGGGTCGCCATGACCAGGTCGACGGTCGCGCTGCGCTGGAGCAGCGGCACGTAGGCGACGCCGTCGATCCCGAGGGAGCGGACCGACGCGGGGACCAAAGCTACGCCCATGCCGGCCGCCACAAAGGTGATCAGCGTGGACGTCTCGCGTACCTCGATGATCTCCCGGGGTTGGAACCCCGCCGCCCGGCAGGTGTCCAGCAGGCTCTGGTGCATGGAGGAGAGCCGGCGAGACGGGTGTGAGACAAACGGTTCCATAGCGAGGGTGGTCAGGTCGAGGACCCCGGCGCCGGCCCGGGGGTCGTCCGCGCGTAACGCCGCCACGAGTGCCTCGGTGCGCAGCGGCACGACGTCGAGGCCCGCGCGGTCGGTGGGCGGGCGCATGAGGGCCACGTCGAGGGAGTAGTCGAGGACGCCCGTGACCAACTCCGGCGTGAGCATCTCGCCGCGCAGGTCGAGCCGGAGGTCGGGCAGGCCGGCCCGGAGCTTGCGGGCCACGCCGGGCAGGACGTCGTAGGTCGCCGTCCCGATGAAGCCGATGCTGACCTGGCCCGCGCTGCCCTGGGCCAGGCGGGCCTGTTCGTCCTCGGCGCGGGCGAGCAGGGCGAGGATCGTGCCGGCCCGTTCCAGCAGGAGCGTGCCGGCCTCGGTCAGCTCCACGCGGCGGGTGGAGCGGGTGAAGAGCGTGTTGCCCAGCTCCTTCTCGAGCTGGCGGATCTGCTGGGAGAGCGCCGGCTGGGCCAGGTGCAGGCGGGCGGCGGCGCGGCCGAAGTGCAGCTCCTGCGCCAGCATCGTGAACGATGTCAGCTGCCGGAGATCCATGCATCCAGCTTATCAATCCGCGGTGATTGAAGATTGGAGAGTATGAGTCAGCGGCCGTACGGTGAGGGGTATGACCGCGAGCTATCTGTACGGCGCCGCGCGCACCCCGTTCGGCCGGTTCGGCGGGGCACTGGCCAGCGTCCGCCCCGACGACCTCGCCGCGACCGCACTGTCCGGCCTGCTGGACCGCTTCCCGGCGCTGGACCGCACCGCCATCGCCGACGTGCTCTGGGGCTGCGCCAACCAGGCCGGCGAGGACAACCGCAACGTCGGCCGCATGGCGGTGCTGCTCGCCGGGCTGCCGGTCAGCGTCCCCGCCACCACGGTCAACCGGCTCTGCGGCTCCAGCCTCGACGCGGCGATGATGGCCTCCCGCAGCGTCGAGACCGGCGACGCCGACGTGGTCGTGGCCGGCGGCGTCGAGTCGATGACCCGGGCGCCCTGGGTGCTGCCGAAGCCCGACAAGGCGTTCCCCGTCGGCAACGCCACCGCGGTCTCGACCACGCTGGGCTGGCGCCTGGTCAACGAGCGGATGCCCGCCGACTGGACCGTGTCGCTGGGGGAGGCCAACGAGCAGCTGCGCGACCGCTTCGGGATCGACCGGGAACGACAGGACGAGTTCGCACTGCGGTCGCACCTGCTCGCGCACGCCGCGTGGGAGGAAGGCTTCTACGACGACCTGGTCGTCCCGGTCCCGGGCGCGGTGCTCACCCGCGACGAGGGCATCCGCGCCTCGAGCACCCTGGAGAAGCTCGCCGCGCTCAAGCCGTCCTTCCGCCCCGACGGCGCGATCACCGCGGGCAACGCCTCGCCGCTGAACGACGGCGCCGCGGCCGTACTCATCGGCTCCGAAGCCGCAGCCGCGCAGATCGGCAGCGCCCCCTTGGCCCGCATCGCCGGCCGCGGCGTGGCGGCCCTCGAACCACAGATGTTCGGGTACGCGCCGGTGCAGGCCGCCGACCGCGCGCTCGCCCGCGCCGGTATCAGCTGGGACGACGTCAGCGCCGTCGAGCTCAACGAGGCCTTCGCGGTGCAGAGCCTCGCCTGCGTCGACGCCTGGAAGATCGACCCGGCGATCGTCAACGCCAAGGGCGGTGCCATCGCGATCGGCCACCCCCTCGGCGCCTCCGGTGCCCGGATCCTCGCCACCCTGGCGAAGCGCCTCACCGATTCCGGCGACCGCTGGGGCGTGGCAGCCATCTGCATCGGCGTCGGCCAGGCCCTCGCCGTCGTCCTGGAAAATGAGTCATGACTTCCATTTGCGAGAGCACCGACGAGGCCGTGGCGGGGGTGGCGGACGGGTCGACGGTGCTGGTCGGGGGCTTCGGCATGGCCGGGATGCCCACGCATCTCATCGACGCCCTGATCCGGCAGGGCGCGACCGGCCTTACGGTGGTGTCCAACAACGCGGGCAACGGCGACACGGGGCTGGCGGCGCTGCTGGCCGAGGGACGCGTACGCAAAGTGATCTGCTCCTTCCCCCGCCAGCACGACTCCTGGGTCTTCGACGGCCTGTACCGGTCCGGCAAGATCGAGCTCGAGGTCGTGCCGCAGGGCACCCTCGCCGAACGGCTACGTGCCGCGGGTGCCGGCATCGGCGCGTTCTACTGCCCGACCGGCGCCGGCACGCTGCTCGCGGAGGGTAAGGAGACACGCGAGATCGACGGGCGTACCCATGTGCTGGAGTTCCCCATCAAGGGCGACGTAGCGCTCATCGGCGCGCACCGCAGTGACCGGATGGGCAACCTGGTCTATCGCAAGACGGCCCGCAACTTCGGCCCGGTCATGGCGACAGCGGCCACGACGGTCGCGGTCCAGGTCAGCGAGATCGTAGAGATCGGCACGCTGGATCCGGAGGCCGTCGTCACGCCCGGCATCTACATCGACAGGGTGGTCGCGGCATGAGTGGGCAGGCATCTATCGGCAGGGTGGTTGTCGGATGAGCGCGCAGGCTTCGCTGGGCAAGGCTGAGATGGCGGCGCTGGTCGCGCGGGACATTCCGGCCGGGGCGTACGTGAATCTCGGCATCGGCCTGCCCACCCTGGTCGCCGATCACCTCGAACCCGGCTCGGGCGTGGTGCTGCACACCGAGAACGGCATGCTCAACATGGGCCCGCAGGCGCACGGTGACGACGTCGACCCGGACCTGATGAACGCCGGCAAGGTCGCGGTGACCGAGCTGCCCGGGGCGGCCTACTTCCACCACGCCGACTCGTTCGCCATGATGCGCGGCGGTCACCTCGACGTCTGCGTACTCGGCGCCTTCCAGGTCTCCGCGGCCGGCGACCTCGCCAACTGGCACACCGGCGCCGCGGACGCCATCCCGGCGGTCGGCGGGGCGATGGACCTCGCGGTCGGCGCGAAGAAGGTCTACGTCATGACGACGATGTTCGCCAAGGACGGCAGCCCCAAGGTCGTGCCGGAGTGCGCCTACCCCCTGACGGCCGCCCGCTGCGTCGACCGCATCTACACCGATGTGGCGACGCTCGAAGTGACCGGCGACGGCCTGGTGGTCCGAGACCTCTTCGGCATCACGTACGCCGACCTCAGCGCACGCCTCGCGGTCAAGATGAGTGACGGCTCAGCTTCGTCCTGACCCAGCCTCCACACCCGCGCAGCGTCGAAGGCCGAGCACCGCGGCGTCAGGGCGAAGCGGCGTCAGGGCTAGGTGGGGGAGGGCTGGTCGAACCAGCCGCAGTCTGGGCAGAGGTCGAAGGCGGAGTAGCGCCGGACCCTGGTCCGGTCGCAGTGCGGGCAATGAGACGGTCTGTCTCGGAGTGGGCCCGGCCGGTCGAGGCGCAGCACGGCGAAGTCCAGGACGTGCCGCAGCACCCCGTCACCCGGGTCCACCGACAGTGAGCCCGCGCGGTCCGCGACCGTAGCGCTTATCACGAGCCAGGGCCGGGCCTGCGCGGGGAGCGGCTCGGCCAGCAGCGGCCCGGCCTCCTGCGGGTTGACCTGTTCGATGCCGGTCACCACCGCCGCCGAGGTGCGTACGCCCGGCCGGCCCAATGTCTCGCGCCAGCGGCGGTGCGGGCCGGGGCCGGCGGTGCCCAGGTGGGTGCGCAGGATCAGGCACAGCGGAGCGGTGTCCGTGCCGAGCATGCCGGTCTTCACGTCGGCGTCGCGGCCGTCGTTGAGGCCGGAGAGCAGCGCCGGTTCGGCCGGGGCCGTGAGGCCGGGGTGCAGGAGCGGCGCGGTCTCGCGTACGAAATCCCAAAGGGCTGACCGGACGCCCGGCCGCAGCACTTCACCGCAGTTGGCCCTTCGCCACCGGTTGATGGTGGCGGTGCCCGGCGGACGCCTGGCGGGCACGAAGATCCCGGAGGGCTCCAGAGGTGCGCGGGAACCTGAACGCATGTCCGCATCGTGTCATCAAGGCCACTGTCGATCATCGCCGGGTCGATCATGGCGGCCGGGCGTGGTTGGGTGGTGATCGTGACGGATACCGGGGTAGGCCTACGGTCGGAGCGTGGTCCGGTGCTCGCCGCCGTCATGCTCAGTACTGCGCTGGTCGCGATCGACTCGACCATCATCGCCACGGCGGTGCCCTCGATCGTGGCGGACATCGGCGGGTTCGCGGAGTTCCCGTGGCTGTTCTCGACGTACCTGCTCGCGCAGGCGGTGAGCGTACCCGTGTTCGGGAAACTGGCTGACCTTTTCGGACGCAAGCCGGTCGTCCTGGCCGGCATCGCGGTCTTCGCCCTGGGGTCGGTCGGCGGTGGCCTCGCCGGCAGCATCGGCGCCCTCATCGCCTTCCGGGCCGTGCAGGGCCTCGGCGCGGGCGCCATCCAGCCAACCACGATGACGATGATCGGCGATCTCTACTCGGTGCGGGAACGCGCGAAGGTCCAGGGCTATATCGCCAGCGTATGGGGCATCGCCTCGGTGATCGGCCCGACCCTGGGCGGCGTGTTCAGCGAATGGGTGTCCTGGCGCTGGATCTTCTTCATCAATATTCCGCTCTGCCTGGCCGCCGCCCTGACCATCTGGCGCCGCTTCGGCGAACGCGTGAACCGGGCCCATCCGGCGATCGACTACCGCGGCGCGGCGTTGCTCACCACCGGTCTGACCCTGATCATTCTCGGTCTACTGGAGGGCGGTCAGAGCTGGGCGTGGATGTCGGCGCCGGGCATCGCGGTGCTCGGCGCGGGCGTCGCGCTGCTGGTCGCCTTCGGCTTCGCCGAACGCAACGTCGCCGAACCGGTGCTCCCACTCTGGGTCTTCCGCCGCCGGACCCTGGTCGCCGCCGGCCTGACGTCGTTCGGGATCGGGGCGGTCCTGCTCGGCCTTACTTCCTATATCCCCACGTACGCCCAGACTGCGCTCGGCGCCAGCCCACTCCTCGCCGGTTTCGCCCTCGCGACGCTGCTGATCGGATGGCCCATCGCAGCCAGCCAGTCAGGAAAGATCTACCTGCGGCTCGGCTTCCGCGGCTGCGCCCTGATCGGTACGGCCATCGTGCTCGCCGGCTCGCTCCTGCTGCTCGTCCTCGACCAGCGCTCCAGCGTGCTCACGGTCGGCGCGGTCTGCCTGCTCATCGGTCTCGGCATGGGCCTGGTCGGCCCGCCCACGGTCGTGGTCGGCCAGTCGAGCGTCGGCTGGGAGGACCGCGGCGTCGTCACCGCCAACTACGTCTTCATGCGCTCCCTGGGCAGCGCCGTCGGAGTCGCCGTCTTCGGCGCGATCGCCAACGCCACCCTCCGCGGCGACGGCGCGGACCCCGTCCGCATGACCACCGCGGTCCAGCATGTCTTCCTCGGCATCATCGCCCTCGCCGTCCTCATGGTCGCCATGGTCACCCTCATGCCCCGCGGCGACCGCCCCGACCCGGCCGCCGCGGAGTAGACGTGGAGCTCCGTGAGTTCGCCGCACTCGCCGAGCCGTTGCTGGAGGAGTCCGCGGCGGGGGAGGCCGAGCACGGCTTCGCGCTCGTCGAGGGACGCACGGCCACGGCCGATGAGATAGCCGTCGTCGAACACCGCCTGGATATCGCACTGCCGGACAAGTACAAAGCGTTCATTGAACGCTTTGGTGGCGGCATGTTCGGTTACGTGGAGCTGTTCCCCGTCGTCGCGGAGCCGCAGGAGTACGGCGCCGACCTCTGCACCGTCAAACGACCAGGAGTTCCCCGATCGCAGTTTTGTCGCCGTCGCCGCGGTCGGCACCGGCGACCACTGGGGCTTTCCCGTCGAGGAGGGCCGCTGCCTCGAGCAGGTCTGGTTCCACTTCCACGACGCCGGCGACGACGACGAGATCGTCGCCGCGGACTTCCTCGAGTTCCTGGCGGCGCACGCGCTCAGGCCTTGAACCTCCCGTCCGGCTCGTGCGCGGCGCCGTGCCTCTTGTCCTGGGTGCGTTCGCTGGAGCGTCGGCAGGGTCTGGCGACGTGCCTCCTGTCCCGGGTGCGTTCGCTGGAGCGTGGGCAGGATCTGGCGACGTGGGGGTGCGCCCGCCGGAGCGTCGGAGGGACTGGAGATGATCTCGCGATGGAATTCGTGCTGGATCCGCCGTACGGGGCCGGGCCGCTGCGGCTCGGCATGACCGTCGAGGAGGCCGGGGCCGCGCTGGCGGTGCTCGGACCGCTGGCCCGGAACGGGTTGGGCGGCGTGGCGCTGACGATGCCCGGCGGTCTCGGGTTCAGCGTCGGGTTCGGTGTGGCCGGGCGTTCCCGGGGGCGGGTCAACTTCATCGAGCTGTACCGCCCGTACGAGGAGGACGTCGTGCGGTACCGGGATGTTGATGTCTTCGGGCAGGCGGCCCGCGAGGTGGTCCGGGAGTTGCGGCGGCACACCAGGGTCGATGCGGGCGAGGACGACGGCTGCTTCTCGGCGCCTGATCTGTACCTAAGCCTGTGGCGGTCGTTCGCGGCGGACGACGATCCGGATGAGGAACAGGGGTACTACTTCCAGTCCGTCGCCGTGGCCCGGCCCGGGTACGGCGACGGGCCGGCCGAGGCCGCTGCCCGGGCCGCTGTGGGGGAGGAGTCCGGCTACTGATCGCGTACGGCTGAAGGATCTGTCGCTCATCCTGATTTTGGATCTTCAGGGAGATGGTTTCCGGCTTGTTTCCGTGGTGTGCTGGGTCCATGAGCGATGAGAAGGTCACCAACTGGGCCGGGAATATCGTTTTCGGCGCGCACCGCCTGCATCGGCCGACGTCGGTGGAGCAGATCCAGGAGCTGGTGGCGGCCGGTCGGCCGGTCAAGGTCCTGGGCAGCGGCCACTCCTTCAACCGGATGGCCGACACCACCGGCGACCTGATCTCGCTCGCCGACCTCCCCCGCATCTTCGAGGTCGGCCCTTACCACAACTCGGTACGCATCGACGGCGGCATGCGCTACGGAGAGCTGGCCTCCCGCCTCGACGCCGAGGGCCTGGCGCTGCACAACATGGCGTCGCTGCCGCACATCTCGGTGGCCGGGGCGATCGCCACCGCCACGCACGGCTCGGGCGAGCACAACGGCAACCTCGCCACCGCCGTCTCCGCGATCGAGCTGATCCGCGGCGACGGCAAGCTGGTCACGTTGCGCCGCGACCTCGACGGCGACGCCTTCCTCGGCGCGGTCGTCGGCCTGGGCGCGCTCGGGGTGGTCGTCTCGCTCACCCTCGACGTCGCCCCGGCCTTCGAACTGCGCCAATATGTGTACGACGACCTCCCTCGCGCCGAGCTCGAGCGCGACCTCCCGGGCATCCTCGGGGACGGCTACAGCGTCAGTCTCTTCACCAACTGGACCGGCCCGGACGTCAACATGGCCTGGCTCAAGCGCCGCGACCCGATGCCCGCCGGTGACTGGCACGGGGCCCGCCGCGCGGACGCCGCCCGCCATCCCGTCCCCGGCATGCCGGCCCAGAACAGCACCGATCAGTCAGGCGACCCCGGCCCCTGGCACACCCGGCTGCCGCACTTCCGCATGGAGTTCACCCCGAGCAGCGGCGAAGAACTCCAGTCGGAGTACCACGTCCCCCGGGACCGCGCCCTCGACGCGATCGACGCGGTCGACGCGATCGGCGACGTCGTCTCACCGGTCCTGCAGATCTGCGAACTCCGCACCATCGGCGCGGACGACCTGTGGCTGAGCCCCAACTACCAGCGCGAAACGTTTGCCCTGCACTTCACCTGGATCGCGGACACGGACATCGTGCTCCCGGTCGTGGCGAGGCTGGAGCAGGCCCTGGCGCCGCTCGACGCCCGCCCCCACTGGGGCAAGGTCTTCACCACCAGCCCGGACACCATCCACGCCCAGTACGACCGCTTCACCGACTTCGTGTCCCTCACCCGCGAATTCGACCCGAACCGCATCTTCCGCAACCCCTGGCTCGACGCCCTGCTCGACTGAGAGCGCGGGCTGCTGCTCGGGGCGGGCTCGGGGCGCATTGTTCAGACCGCATCGTCCGCAACCCTGGCTCGACGACCTGCTTGACTGAGTGCGCGGGCTGATCGGGGCGGCTTCGGGCCGCATTGTTCGGCTTGAGTGCCGCATTGTTCGGCTCGGGCTGTGTCGCCCGGCTCGGGCTGTGTCGCTCGGCTCGGGCTGTGTTGTCCGGCTCGGACCGGGGCGGTTGTCAGGCGGCGACGCGGGCTGGGCGGGTGGTGCTGTAGGTGCGGGGCGCGTCGGCGTAGGTCCGGGTCGCGCGGTGGTGGGCTGCGGCGGTGGCGGGACGGGCCGGCGTTGCCGTCGCGCGGCTGGGCCGGGCTGCTGCGCGAGTGGACGACGCCGCGGTCCGGGTGGATGTCGCCGCCAGGCGGCCGCGGGAGACGAGCAGGGCCGCGCCGGCGTAGGCCGCTACGACGAACACCACCTCCTCGGCCACGCCGGCGATGACCGGCAGCCCGGGGACGTACTCCGTCACCGAGAGGCCGCTGACCACGAGGGTGGCAGCACCGGCGAGGCCGAGCACTGCCGTCAGGAAGGGCCGGCGCAGGTGGAGAGCGCGGCCGCTCAGCAGGCCGATGATGAGGCCGGCCGGCACTCCGATGGCGAGGGCGACCAGGGCGGCGTTCATCACGTAGTCGGCGATGTCCTGACCGTCCTGCGGCCGCACCAGCAGGTCCGACACCGCGTACCCGACGACCCACGTCACCAGGGAGATGGCCCCGACACCGGCGCCTCGCACCGCGACGGACTTCCAGGACGGTGCCGGCAGGCTCGCTGTCTCAGTCATGCGGATCATCCTGGCGAACCGGCACCGTCCTTAAATCCCGTCATCGTGCCAAGCCTTCACGCCACGGCGGCCCTGTCACTCTGAGACAAAGTGTCTGACTAAGCCGGACAGGCGAGTTACCCGCGCCCACACAGGAGAGACACGCAAAGGCGGTTCGATCAGGCGTTCTCGGCAAAGGTCTTGTTGAGCTTGTCGGCGAGGGCCGCGTCGATGACCGGGCCGTGCAGGCCGTCGCCCTCCCAGCCCACCGGGAGCTCGACCGAAATGCCGCCGTTCCGGGCTGCCCACAACGCCGTGTGATAGACCGAGCCCTTCGCCTCCTGGATCTTCGCCAGGGTCGCGGTCTGGAACTGGACGGGATGGCCGGCCGCTGCACCGGCGCGCATGTGGGCGTACATGGTCCGGTAGGCCGGGCGGGTCTGCTCGAGGGTCCCGTCGATGTCCGCTGCGATGAGCGAGTTGTTCTCCCAGACGCCGAAGTCGCCCATGGCGGCTCGCTGATGGTCCATCAGCTCGATGGTCTTGCCGGTGTCGTTGACCAGCGAGTTCGTGGTGCCGTCGGGCGAAACCACGATCGTTTGCAGAGGGTTGTAGGCGACCGAGGACGAAATACCGTACGGGGAGAGGAGCTCCTCGTGGATCGCGATCGCCCTCTTGAGTGCGTCCATCTCGTCCTGCGTCGTGTACCCGAGCTTCAGCAGCGTGGTCCTGTTCGCCTGGGAGTCGAGCTCGTGGATGCAGGGTTCGGCGAACACCGTGCACGTGGCTGACACCGTCACCTCGCACCACATCGGGTCGTCGAGGTGGTCGCGGAGCCGCAGCACGAAGCCGCGGTACGCATCGAGGTACGCGCCCGTCCACCAGCGTGGCACGGTCAGTGTCTTTCCGTCGTTGTCCCAGTCGAGGGCGGTACCGCCGATGGCCTTGGCCCAGCCCGGCGCGGACTGGCCCGCGACCAGGCGCAGCTTCAACCGGGAGTAGCCATGCTCCCTGGCGAAGGCGACCGCACCGGTCAGCTGGTCGCACGCCGCCTTGCTGATCGCGCCGCCCTCGGCCGGCTGCGCCGCGTCCCAGTTGAGCCGGACAACAAAACCCTTGAGCAGGGCCGCGCCCTCGTCGACCTTGTCCTGCTCCCGGGCGAGCAACCCGATGACATTGCCCTTGTCCAACCCGGCGGCGGCCACAGGAGAGAACGGCAAAGCAGACCCGAGGGGTACGCCGATGCTCGCCAGAGCCAGGAAATCACGTCTACGCATGAGGTACGGATGCCTCTCTCGCGACAGCGCCGGGCCCACGAACCCGGCGAGCCCGGCGTCACCCGGTGCGCGCGACAGTTCGCGGTTGCCCCCGATGAGCTCCCGGCCACCATCCAATGTAGTCAATCTCTGGGTTGATACGTCACCGCAGCCGACCACGCTTGAGAGCCAGCCGCTGTCTTCGTTTCGGTTGACGCCGGTGCCTGCCCTACTCCAGTCGAGGGGGTGCACCGGGGCAGCCCTCCGGCCCTCCGGCCCTCCGGCCCTCCGGCGGTGCGGCGGTGCGGCCGGGCGGGAATTGGGTTTGGGGGGCGTGGGGCGGTCCGTATAGTCCTGGCTCGGTGGACCTGTAGCGCAATTGGCTGTCGCGCTGCCCTTTCAAGGCAGAGGATGTCGGTTCGAGTCCGGCCGGGTCCACCGCCGGGGTGGCCGGTAGCGCAGAGGTCGACGCGCCGCGCTGCTCGTGCGGAGGACGCCGGTTCGAATCCGGCTCGGCCCACCCCGAGGGCGGGGAAGCGGGACAGGGGAGTCGGCCCGGCCCGCATCCGGAGGCGGGCGCGCCGGGTCACCGAGATCGCGCCGCAGACCACCGAAGGGCAGGACAGGGGAGGCGGCCGGCTTGCCCCGCGAACCGGGGGAGGTGAGCGGTATGGACGGTGATGCGATCGAGGCTGCCCTGCGGGTGCTCGGCGAGGTCCGTGATCTGGATGTTGATGACCCGGTGCGGCAGCGGTTTCAGCGGGCCGTGGACGGGCTGGTGAAGGACGGTCAGAAGCAGCGGCGTGCCGATCGGCGGCGCAGGACGGCGGCCCTGGACCGGGCCGTGGTGGCAGGGGCGTCGACGGGGGCGGTGGACCGGGCTGAGGGCGTACCCGTGGTGGGTGGCTCTGATGAGGGGTCTGGGACCACTCGGCGGGAGCGGCGGTGTTATGCCTGCCGGGGGCGGTTCCGGACGGTCGATGCGTTCTACCACGCGCTCTGCCCGGAGTGCGCCGGGCTGCATCGGCGTTACCGCGACGCCCGCACCGACCTGACCGGACGACGGGCTCTGGTTACCGGCGGGCGGGTGAAGATCGGGTTCCAGGTCGCGTTGAAGCTGTTGCGCGACGGCGCCGAGGTCATGGTGGTGACGCGGTTCCCGGCTGATGCTGGCCGCAGGTTCGAGGGGGAGCCGGATGCCGCGGCCTGGCTCCCGCGGCTACGGATCATCGGTGCCGACCTGCGTGACCCGAGGCAGGTGCTGGAGGTGGCGGACCGCGCCGGCGAGCGCCACCTCGACATTCTGATCAACAACGCCGCCCAGACGGTACGCCGCCCCGCGTGGGCCTATCAGCCGCTCGTGGCAACGGAGCTCCTCACCGCCCGGGCGGCCGGAGCGGGTGGGTCGGTCGAGGCTGCCCGGGGTGCCGGGACGGGGTTTGCGGTCGAGATGGTGTCGGGGTATCGGCCCGGTGTCGCGGAGCTGATGCTGCCCTCGATCACCGCGACGGCCGGCCGTGCCGGCGTGGATGGCGCGACAACGGCGCGGGACGAGACCGATGCCACCGGGGCGCTGGTCGTGCCGGGTGACCGCAACTCGTGGACTGCCCGGCTCGGCGAGGTTGATCCGGTGGAGCTGCTCGAGGTGCAGCTTGTCAACGTCATCGCGCCGTTCCTGCTGCTCGATCGTCTGCGCCCTGCGTTGACCGGTCCGGGGGTGGACCGGCGTTACGTGGTCAATGTGACCGGTCGTGAGGGCTGGTTCAGTGGCGGGACGGGGCCGGAACGTCACCCGCACACCTCGATGAGCAAGGCGGCGCTGAACATGCTCACCAGGGTCGCGGCTCCCGACCTGGCCCGCGACGGCGTCCACATGTGTGGCGTCGATACCGGCTGGATCACCGACGAGAGCCCGCCGGGGCGCCGGGACCGCCGCGCCGCTGCGGGCTGGCGGCCGCCGCTGGACGTCGTCGATGCGGCGGCCCGCGTCTACCACCCGATCCTGAGCGGCGAGGCGGGCGCGCCGCTGCATGGCGTACTCGTCAAGAACTACGGGGTTGTGCCCTGGTAGGTGCCGGTCGGGGCCGGGCGGTAGGCCTGGCAGTGGCCGCAGCTCAGGAACTGCCGGCTCGGGCGCACGGGGAAGAGCGGCACGAAGAAGAGCGTGAACTTCGTCGTGCGCCGGATCAGGGTCTGCGGCGCGTTCCAGCCGCACACCTCGCAGATCATGGTCGTGACGGAGATCAGATAGTCCTTGGTGCGCAGACCGAAGAGCAGGAACATCCTTCAGTTGTACCCAGGGCGGGCCACCTCACTCCCGGAGGCTCAGCCACGCCGCGGTGTCGGGCGGTAGCAGGCCGCCGGCGGTGAGCGGGCCGCTGGTCAGCAGGACCTCACCGGGTGGCAGCTCGGCGGGCCCGACGCCCATGGCGATGGCAAGGACAAAGGCATCCTCGCGTACGGCGGTCAGCAGCCCATTGTCGTCAACGCGCCACACAACCGTGTCGTCAGCCGTCAGGGCGCCGTCGTGTTCGTGCCGCGCGGCCGTGCGGTCGGTGTGGGAGGTGCCGGCGACGTCGGCCGGTGGCGTGGACGTGGTGACCGGGTCGCCGTGGAGGTGGCGGCGGCGCAGGGCCAGGGCGGCGCGCAGGAAGGCGGGGTCGGTGGCGTAGGTGCCCCAGTCCGGCGGGACCGGCAGCCATGGTGCGGCCGAGCCGGGTGGGGAGAAGCCGTAGGTGCCGGCCGGGTCGGACTGCCAGGGCAGGGGGACCCGGCAGCCGTCGCGGGAGATGCCCGAGCGGGTCCACGCCGGGTCCTGGCGATCGGACGGTGACACGTCAACCTCGGGCAGGCCCCGCTCCTGGCCCTGGTACACGTACGCGGCGCCGGGCAGGAACAGGATCGCGAGCAGCGCCGCCCTCGCGCGGTCCGGGTTGCCGTAGCGCGTCGGGGTGCGGACGACGTCGTGGTTCTCCACCACCCACGTCACGGGGGCGCCGCCCGTCATCAGCCTCGCGCCCACGTCCGCCCATGCCGGCGCGTTCCACGGGGCTGCCACGAGCGCGAAGGCGAAGGCCTGGTGGAGCTCGTCCGGGCGTACATATCGGGCTGCTCGCTCCGGGTCGAGGTTGACCTCGCCGATCAGGGCGCGTGGCGGGTCGCAGGAGTCGGCGATGCGCCGCCACTGCCGGTAGACGTCGTGGACCTCCTCCTGGTCGCTGGCGAGGGGGTTGCCCCGCAGCCGCATCGGCGGGACGGCGGCGGGGTCGTCCAGGTCGGGCAGGCCCGCGGCCTTGTAGAGCCCGTGCGCGACGTCGATGCGCAGCCCGTCCACGCCGCGGTCGAACCAGAAGCGCAGCACGCCGGCGAAGAAGTCCACGGTGAGCGGGTTGCGCCAGTTCCAGTCGGGCTGCTCAGGCGCGTACAGATGCAAAAACCACTGACCTGGGCGCCCGTCGCCCTCAGTGACCCGGGTCCAGGCCGGGCCGCCGAAAACGCTGGGCCAGTTGTTCGGTGGCCTGTCCCCGCGGCCGTCGGCGAAGTGGAACCGGGCGCGGGCGGCACTCCCCGGCCCGGCAGCGAGCGCGTCCTTGAACAGCGGGTGCTCGCTCGAGCAGTGGTTGGGCACGACGTCGACGATGACCCGCAGACCGAGCTCGTGGGCACGCGCCACCAGTGCGTCGAAGGCGGCCAGGTCGCCGAAGAGCGGGTCGACGTCGGTGTAGTCGCTGACGTCGTAGCCGTGGTCGGCCTGCGGGGAACGCTGGAACGGCGTCAGCCAGATCGCGCCGACGCCGAGCCCGGCCACGTACCCGAGGCGTGCGGTGATGCCGTCGAGGTCCCCGACCCCGTCGCCGTTGTTATCGGCGAATGAACGCGGGTAGATCTGATACACGACGGCGTCGCGCCACCACATGTCCGGCATGCCCCGACACTTTCACAAAGCTCTATACAGTGCAGGGAGGCGGTCCAGAGGGCCGGACTGGCGCCGCGGAGCCGCAAGTGGCACCGTGATCGATAAGGGTGTGTTTCGGATGGTCGGAGGCGACATGGCACGCGACGGTGACCGGCTGGGACAGGGAGCGCCCGGCGAGCCCGCACAGGGGCGCGGGCCCAACACCAGCGGTGAATATTCACAGGCCGACTATCACCACCCGTCCGCGGGCTGGGGCGCGGCGGTCAGCGTCGGCAAGATCATCGCGAAGGCCCAGGAGCCCCTGGCTGCGCCGCGGGCCGTGCTGCAGATGAACCAGCTCCGCCTCAACAAGAAGGGCGGCGGCTTCGACTGCCCCGGGTGCGCCTGGCCGGACGACCGCAAGGGCCTGCACCTCGACTTCTGCGAGAACGGCGTCAAACACGTCACGTGGGAGATGACCCGCAAGCGCACCGACGCCGCGTTCTTCGCCACGCACACGGTCGCCGAGCTCAACAAGTGGAACGACCACGACCTGGAGAACCAGGGCCGGCTCACCGAGCCGATGAGCTACAACCCGGCGACCGACAAGTACGAGCCGATCAGCTGGGCCGACGCGTACAAGATGGTCGGCGATGCCCTGCGCGCCCTGCCCAGCCCGCACGAGGCCTCCTTCTACACCTCCGGACGGCTCAGCAACGAGGGCACCTTCCTCTACCAGCTGTGGGTACGCGAGTACGGCACCAACAACCTCCCCGACTGCTCCAACATGTGCCACGAGGCGAGCGGCCGGGCTCTACAGGCAGCGATCGGCACCGGCAAGGGCACCTGCGACCTGGAGGACTGGGAGAATTCCGACCTGCTCATCCTGATGGCCGTCAACGCCGCCTCGAACGCGCCCCGGATGCTCACCTCGCTGGCCCTCGCCGCCGACCGTGGCGCCGACATCGTGCACGTCAACCCGCTGATCGAGGTCGCCAGCCAGCGGACCATCGTGCCGCACGACTTCAAGGCGATGGGCACGTTCCACGCCACGAAGACCGGCACGATGAACATCCAGCCCCGCATCGCCGGTGACCTGGCGCTGCTGCGTGGCGTCGCCAAGGTGGTGCTCGAGCAGGGCGCCGTCGACGAGCACTTCATCGCCGAGCACACCGATCAGTACGAGGCGTACCGCAAGACGGTCGAGGACTCCGACTGGGCCGAGCTGGTGCACCAGTCCGGCGTCCCCGAGGAGCAGATCCGCGAGCTGGGCGCGAAGTACGTCGCGTCGAAACGTACGATCATCGCCTGGTGCCTGGGCCTCACCCAGCAGGAACACAGCGTCGACACGATGCGCGAGATCATCAACCTGCTCCTGCTGCGCGGCATGATCGGCCATCTCGGCGCCGGACCGTCCCCGATCCGCGGGCACAGCAACGTGCAGGGCAACCGCACCTGCGGCGTCAACCACCACCCGACCGAGGCATGGCTGGCCAAGCACGACGCGGCCACCGGCATCGTCTCCCCCCGCGAACGCGGCCTGGGCACGGTCGACACCATCGAGGCGATGCGCGACGGCCGGGTCAAGGTCTTCATCAGCGTGGGCGGCAACTTCGCCCTCGCGGCCCCCGACACCGAGCAGACCTTCGCGTCGCTGCGTAACACCGAGCTGACGGTGCAGGTCAGCACAAAGCTCAACCGCAGCCACCTCGTACACGGGAAGAAGGCTTTGATCCTGCCCTGCCTGGCCCGCTCCGAGAAGGACTTCCGCGGCGGCAAGGAACAGGGCGTGACCATCGAGGACTCGATGAGCTACGTGCACCTCTCCTACGGCAAGCGCAAGCCGCCGACCGAGCACCTCGAGTCGGAGAACGCCATCCTCTGCGGCATGGCCCGGGCGACCCTGCCCGGCTCGGCCACGCCATGGGAGGCCTACGCCGAGGACTACGACAAGATCCGAGACACAATGTCTCACGCGCTCGACGGCTTCGAGGACTTCAACAAGCGCGTCCACGACGGCATCGGCTTCCGACTCGCCCAGCCGGCCAGGGAAAGGGTCTGGCTGACCGCCTCCGGCAAGGCCGAGTTCCACAGCTCACCGCTGCCCGACGTGGTCCCGCCCGAGGGCCGCCTGATGCTCTCGACCGTACGGTCCCACGACCAGTGGAACACCACCATCTACTCGGACAACGACCGCTACCGTGGCGTCAAGAACATCCGCACGGTCCTGTTCATGAACCGCGAGGACATGACAGAACACGGCCTGAGCGAGTGGGACCTCATCGACATCACCAGCCATGCCCGAGACGGGGAAACCCGATCTGTGTACGGGTACCGCGTGATCGGCTACGACACCCCGCGCGGCAGCGTCACGGGCTACATGCCCGAACTGAACGTGCTCTGCGCGCTGACGGACAACAGCTCCCAGAGCGAACAGCCGCTGACCAAGCACCTGATCGTCGAGGTCACCCCGGCCGCGGCAGCCTGACGGTCTCCTGCCCGGCACCCAGGCCCGGCGCGCATCTGTTCTTCGCGCCGGGCCTTTCGCTGTCCGTCTGCTTCGCCGATCGCCCTTGCCGATAGCTTTATCGATCGTCGCGGGGGCGGGGCAGCGCTTATCCTCCCGGCGTGAGCGAGATCAGCGGGGACTTCGAGACACACGTGACCGTACAGGCGCATCAGCGTGACGCCCTGGACGCCTTCGCCGCCGAGCACGCACTGAAGGTTGTGCACATCGAACTGGACCGCGGCGACATCAGTCACCAGCCGATGCTGACGTTGCACGGCAGCGGCACCCTCGCTGAGCAGATCCGGGTGGCAGGAGAGTGGTGCGACAGGCTGGGGCAGGCCGGCATGCGCCCGGCCCGGGTCAAGGTCGAGGCGGCACCGTACGCGGCCGGCGTGCCGGTCGCCGATCGTGACGCCGCCGGGGAACCGCAGGACCGGTACTTCGAGCATCACGTGAAGGTGCTGCTGCCGGCCGGGGCGGGCGTCGCCGGTCTGCTGGAACTCACCGACCTGGCCGTCGCCTTCGGGGCACGACTGTCACGTAACGCCCGGTCCCGGGACGCTGCCGGCACCCAGGCGCGGTTCGTCAACCAGCGCTGCTGGGGCGTGGGCAGGGAGACGTCGACGGCCCGGCTCGGCGAACTGGTGGACGGCCTGCGGGCCGCCGGATACGAGATCGCCAAGGTCGAGCAGGAGTACGTGGTGCACGACAGCCACCTCGACCTGGACCTCGGCTGGCTCCAGCCGCCCCGGCAGGCGGACGCCTGGGGTCGCAAGAACAACGACTGGCTCACGAAGCGCGACGACGCGAACCGCCAGGCCCCGGCCGGCCAACCCGGGTACCCGCCCACCTACCAGCCCCTGCCGTCCGCACCCGGCCTCCGTCAGCGCGCCGCCTTCGATCCGGCCGTCAAGCCGTACCCCCACGCGTTCCGCCCCGGCGAGCCGGTCTTCACCGACCCGGTGCTGGGTCAGCGCTGGCGCGACGCCCGCCGGACAGCCATGCAGGACCTCCTGACGGCGATCGCCGCCAGCCGATGGTCCGCGCACCTGGTGCTCCGGGGCAGCGTCACCATGCCGGCATGGGTGGGCGAAGCCGCGCGGGAGCCGGGTGACCTGGACTTCGTGGTCACACCCCCGACCCTGACCAGCGACAGCACCGAAGCCCGCCAACTGCTCGACGGCATCCTCGCGTGCGCGGGGCTGCAACCGGGCGAAGCTGCGGAGTCGGCGATCTGGACGTACGAGCGCGCCGACGGCCACCGGCTGGCCATCCCCTTCGACGCCCTGCACGCCCGCGGCGCCTTGGATGAGGGCTCGCATGGCGGTTCGGCGTTGCGTGGTGGTGCGGCTTTGCCTGGAGGCGAGGGTTCGCGTGGCGATGCGGTGTCGCGTCGCGGTGGAGGCCGGGGTTCGCGTCGGCCTGCGCGGGGGTCGCGGCGCTCGGTGGATGAGCTCGGCGGGTCGCTGCAGGTCGATGTCGTCTTCGGGGAGCGGCTGCCCGTCGACCCGCTCCCGGTGACGCTGCCCGGCGTGGGCGTCCCGGTGCAGGCCGCCACCGCGGGGTTGTCGCTGGCCTGGAAGCTGCAGTGGCTCGGCACCGACATGTGGCCACAGGGCAAGGACCTCTACGACGCGGTCCTCCTGGCCGAGCACACCCCGGTCGACCTGAACCTGGTCCGCGAACTCCTCAGCGACCCGACCTTCGGCCCGGAGACCGTACTGTCCTGGATCGACGTCGACTGGGACAACCTCGCCGCCGAGCACCCGATCATCGAGGGCGACGTCGAGCGATGGGTACGTCGCCTCGCCATCGCCCTCGACAGGTAGCACCGCCCCTGCCGAGCACTGAACCCTCGCAGCACGACACTCACCGACGGTCCGCGTACCCCTCGGCGGGCTTGTGCCTGCGAACAGCAGACGGGCAGATCGCCGGAGAAGTAACGCCGCTGGTGAGAAAGCCGCGACCGCCGTTAGCGGGCCGGCACCACCAGCCTCACAGTCAGGCGAGGCCTTCGCGGTGGGCAATGACCGCGAGCTGGGTACGGTCACGCGCGTCCAGTTTGGCAAGGATCCTGCTGACGTAGGTCCGGGCGGTCGCCGGGCTGATGAACAGCGCTTCGCCGATCTCCTGGTTGGTCTCCCCGAGACCGACCCGGGACAGGACCTCGCGTTCGCGCTCCGTGAGCCGGGCGAGCCGGGGGTCGGGTTCCGCAGGGGCATCCTGCGAGGCGAGCCGGTCCATGACATGCCGGGTAACCGCTGGGGACAGCAGGTTGTCCCCGGCGGCGACGACCCGGACCGCCCGGCGGAGATCGTCGGAACCGATGTCCTTCAGCAGATAGCCGGCCGCTCCCGCGCGGATCGCCGAATCGATCTCGGTGGCCTCGTCGAAGGTGGTGAGTACGAGGACCCGCACGCCGTTGAGGGATGCGTCCCGGGTGATCTGCGCGGTCGCTGTGAGGCCGTCGCCGCCCGGCATACGCAGATCCATGAGCACCACGTCCGGCAGGTGCCGCCGGACGACGGCGAGACCGGCGACGCCGTCACCTGCTTCGGCCACGACCTCGACGTCGGGGACCGACGCCAGCAGAGCGCGCAGCCCGGCCCGGATGAGCTCCTGGTCGTCGACCAGCACGACGCGGATCATGAGGGTTCGCGCAGAGGCAGTTCGGCCTCGACGGTGAATCCGGACGCTTCGTGCCGCGTGCGCAGCGACCCACCGAGCGCGCGGGCCCGCTCCGTCATACCGGCGATGCCATGACCCGCACGAAGGGGCTTCCCCGGTGGCGGACCGTCATCGGTCACGAACACTCGCAGCCGCGTGGTGCCGGCGACCACTCTCACACTCAGCCGACTGGCATCGGCATGCCGGACCACGTTGGTCACCGCCTCCTGGACGATCCGGTACGCGGCCGCGTCGATGATCCGGGGCAGCGTCCCCGGCGCCACCTCGACCTGTTCCTCGACGTCGAAGCCGGCCGCCCTGGCCGTATCCAGCACAGGCGACAGGTACGCGAGCGACACCGTGACGCTCCTGCCGGGCGGCTTCGAACGCAGCACGCCGACCGTCGTACGCAACTCGCGCATGGCCTCCGACGCGGCGGCCTTCACCTGCCGTACCGCAGGTCCGGCGACCTCGTCGTCCACCGGGATCGCCTCGCGTGCCACCTCCGCGTGCAGCGAGATCACGGAGAGAGCGTGCCCGATCGCGTCGTGAAGGTCGCGGGCGATCGACAATCGTTCCTCGCGTAACCAACTCTCCGCTTCCTGGATGTACTGCCGTGCCATCAGGTCCCGCAGCTCGCGCTGACTGCGCTGCTGTACCCGGCGGCTCCGCAGGCCGTCGCCGAGCGCGATGGCAACCGCCATCAGCGTTACGTGCGGCGCCAGGTCGTAGCCGAGTACGAAGGCGGCGTCCTGCCCTTCCATCAGCCGGAACATGAGCGAGACGCCGAGCACCCCCAGCGAGGTGACGGCGGCGGTCACGAGCCGACCGGCCTCCGCGGCGGAGAACAGGGCGGCGGCCAGTGGTACGGCGACACCGACCGCCGGGTACCCCACCGAGTAGTAGGCGAACAACCCCAGGGCGGTCACCCCCAGCACCGCACGCGGATAGCGGCGGCGGGCGAGCATGAGCGCACCCAGCCCGGCGGCCCATGCGTACGCGATCGCGTCCGGTTGCTGGGTACCGCCCTGCCGGGCCGAGATGGTCCCCACCAGCGTGGCGGTCACAACGAGCCCGAGTATGGAGTCGGCCACCCACGGCATGGGCCTCCGGATACGACTATCCATGGTGGCCAGCCTAAATCCCCAGTACCGCGGTAGCGCGCCGCCGAACGTAGTAGCGAGGCGTCCGGGCTGTCGCTTCTCGACGTACACGGTCGAGGTCCGAGACGGATGGCGCGCGAGGCCCGGGCGCCTACGGTCGGGCCATGCAGAAGCAGCCATCCCGTCCCCGAGGAATGCCCTGGCCCGCTGTGGCCGGATTGGCGCTGCTCGCCGTGCCCCGCGTGATCCTGCATGATCTGGACATCCTTGAGGAAGGAACGTTCGTCAACCTGCTGTTCGTCGTCGTTCCGCCGATGATCTGGATCGCGGTGGCGCTTGCTGCCAGGGTCCCGCGACCGTTCCTCACCCTCCTGGCGGTCGGGGCCTTCTACGGCGTGTTCCTGTGCATTGCCCACCAGCTGCTCTGGGACGTGAGCGGGGGTCACGATGTGCGCCTGGGCGGCAACCTCGAAGGCCGGCTGTCGCCGGGCACGGAACAGCTGATGATCCGGATCTTCGCCGCGGTCAGCGGCATCTTCACCGGCCTGTTGGTAGGCGCCATCACCGGACTGATCGCCTGGGGTGGACGCCGGCTCCTGACGAAACGGGAGAAGGCGTGACAGGCGAAGCATCGTTCACCGGCTCGGCAACGCCGGGACCGCCTGGTGAGGTCAGTGGGTTCAAAGCCAGACCGCGACCATCGCGCCGGAGTCGAGCCGGTCCGCCGAGTCGACCTGGCAACCCATCAGGGCGGCGGCCCGCAACACAGCCCCGCGGGCTCGGTCGTTGTCGCCGGGCGGGAACGCGATCCGGATCTGATGCCTGTACGCCGTCTCGTACATCACCCGCCACCGGCCACCGGCCGCGGCGAACTTGTCCTGCCGGGACTCCTCGGGGCCGACCCGCATCCGGTCCGCGGTCGGGGCGAGGGCTTCGCGCAGGTGGGTGTACCGCTGTTCGTAGGGGAGTGTGCTCTCGGTGAGCCTGACGTAGACGTGGGTCAGGTCCTGGGCGGGGTCGAACCACTGCGCTGTGGCCCGGAAGCCATCCGGGAACGCCGTGACCCGGCCGGCGAGCCAGCCTTCGAGGAACGCCGCAGCGCCCATGCGGTAGAGCTCCCACTCCGCACCCCGGGGCGTCCACACCACGACCGGCCACTCCTCGGGGTCGCCCTCGGTGAGCCAGCACAGCCAGTCGCCGTTGCTGGTGCCGCCCCAGATCAGGATCCCGCCGGGCGCCGGGTACAGCGGGTACGGGTAGTCCTCCGGGTCGTCCTCCTGATAGCCCCGCTCGTCCTCGAGCACGTCGGCGTTGTAGCCGGGCAGGTCCTGCTGGAGAGAGAGGAGATCGCAGAACTCGCCCTGCCCGTAGCGGTCGGCCATCGCCTTGAAGTCGCCGGGCAGGCGCAGTCCGAGCCCGGCCTCGGCCGCCGCCCAGTCCGCCGGCCCGCCGACAGGATTGGCCGGCGGTGGCACCAGCCGCATCAGATCATCCAAAGCCGTCACGGCCGGTGAGCTTAACTGCCCCGCCCGGCCCGCCCGGCCCGCCCGGCCCGCCCGGCCCGCCCGGCCCGCCCGGCCCGCCCGGCCCGCCCGGCCCGCCCGGCCCGCCCG
>NZ_BOMN01000094.1 GCF_016862215.1 Winogradskya humida | reverse complement strand
CGCCCGGCCCGCCCGGCCCGCCCGGCCCGCCCGGCCCGCCCGGCCCGCCCGGCCCGCCCGGCCCGCCCGGCCCGCCCGGCCCGCCCGGCCCGCACACCGCGAAGGCCGGTGAAGCGCGAAAGGCCGCCGCGGCTCACCGAAGTGAGTCGCAGCGGCCTTGTACGAGCGGAAGAGGTCAGGCCTTCTTGAGCCAGAAGGTCAGGCCGATCGGCTCCTCGATGAACGGCGTGCCCCAGTCGGGCGTGCCCTCCGCGTAGTCGGTGGCCAGGACCTCGTCGGCGACGAGGTCGCGGTGTTCCCAGAGGGCGGCCGAGGTGGCTTCGTCCGTGGCCTGGTAGCGCAGGACGATGCGGTCGGAGACCTCGAGGCCGCTGGACTTGCGGGCCTCCTGGATCAGGCGGATCGCGTCGCGGGCCAGGCCGGCGCGCTTGAGCTCCGGGGTCAGGTGCAGGTCGAGGGCCAGAGTCGCGCCCTGCTCCGAAGCGACCGCCCAGCCTTCGCGCGGCGTCTCGGTGATGATGACCTCGTCGGGTGACAGGTCGACCGGGGCGCCGTCGACGAGCACGGTCGCCGTACCCGTGGTGGTCAGGGCTTCCTTGAGTGCGGCGGCGTCGGCCGCCGCGACGGCCTTGGCCACGTCCTGCACGCCCTTGCCGAACCGCTTGCCCAGCGGCCGGAAGTTGGCCTTGGCGGTCGTGTCCACCAGGGACCCGCCGGCCGCGGCGACGTTGAGCACGACGCCGACGTTGAGCTCGGACGAGATCTCCGCGAGCAGCTCGGGGCCGAGCGCGTCGAAGCCGTGGCCCGAGGCCAGCGCGCGGGACAGCGGCTGGCGGGTCTTGACGGATGATTCGGCGCGGGCGGTGCGGCCCAGCTCCACCAGGCGGCGGACCAGGGTCATCTGCTCGCCCAGGCGGGCGTCGATCAAGGTCTCATCAGGCGAGGGGTACGCGGCCAGGTGCACCGATCGTGCCGCCGTCGGGTCGACCGTGGCCACCATGTCCTGCCACACCCGCTCGGTGATGAACGGGGTCAGCGGCGCCATGAGCAGCGTCACCGTGTGCAGGGCCTCGTGCAGTGTGGCCAGGGCCGCCTTGTCGCCGCGCCAGAAACGGCGGCGGCTGCGGCGGACGTACCAGTTGGAGAGGTCGTCGACGAACGCGGCGAGCAGCTTGCCGGTCTCGTGCGTGTCGAAGGCGGCCATGGCCGCGTCGACGTTCTTGACCAGGGTGTTCAGCTCCGAGAGCACCCAGCGGTCAAGGACGGGACGGTCGGCCGGCACCGGGTCCGCGGCCGAGGGCGTCCATCCGGCGGTACGCCCGTAGAGCGCCTGGAACGCGGCGGTGTTCCAGTACGTCAGCAGGGTCTTGCGTACGACCTCCTGCAAAGTGTTGTGACCGACCCGGCGCTGCGCCCAGGGTGACCCGACCGCGGCCATGAACCAGCGGACCGCGTCGGCGCCGTGACGTTCCAGCAGCGGTATCGGCTCGAGGATGTTGCCCAGGTGCTTGGACATCTTGCGGCCGTCCTCGGCCATGATGTGCCCGAGGCAGACGACGTTCTCGTAGGGGGACTCGTCGAAGACCAGCGTGCCGACGGCCATCAGCGTGTAGAACCAGCCGCGGGTCTGGTCGATCGCCTCGGAGATGAACTGCGCCGGGTAGCTGCGCTCGAACAGCTCCTTGTTGCGGTACGGGTAACCGAACTGGGCGAACGGCATCGACCCGGAGTCGTACCAGGCGTCGATGACGTCGGGCACCCGGGTGGAGGTCGCACCGCACCAGCACCCGAACGTGACCTCGTCGATGAACGGCCGGTGCGGGTCGAGGTTGGACAGGTCGCGGCCGGTCTTCTCGCTCAGCTCGGCGAGGGATCCGATGCAGGTCAGGTGCCCCTCGGGGCAGCGCCAGATCGGCAGGGGCGTGCCCCAGTACCGCGACCGGGACAGCGCCCAGTCGACGTTGTTGTTCAGCCAGTCGCCGTACCGGCCGTGCTTGATGGTCTCGGGCTGCCAGTTGGTCTTCTCGTTCTCGCGGATCATCTGCGTGCGGACCTCGGTGGTCCGCACGTACCAGGACGGCTGCGCGTAGTAGATCAGCGGCGTGTGGCAGCGCCAGCAGTGCGGGTAGCTGTGTTCGTACTGCTGCTCACGGAAGAGAGCACCGCTCTGCTGAAGCTCGATGACGAGCGGGGCGTCGGCGGACTTGAAGAACATGCCACCGACCACGGGTACGCCGGCTTCGAAGGTGCCGTCCGGGCGTACCGGATTGACCATGGGGAGCCCGTAGGCCCGGCAGGTCGCGAGGTCGTCCGCGCCGAAGGCGGGGGACTGGTGCACCAGGCCGGTGCCGCTGTCTGCGGTGATGTACGTCGCGAGCACCACGAAGTGCGCGTCGGGGATCTCGACGTAGTCGAAGGGACGCTGGTACGTCCAGCGCTCCATCTCCTTGCCGGTGAAGCTCTGCCCGGTCACCGTCCAGCCCTCACCGAGCGCCTGCTGCACCAGCGCCTCGGCGACGACGAGCCGCTCGTTGCCGTCGGTCGCGACGACGTACGTGAGGTCGGGGTGCACGCCCACGGCGGTGTTCGACACCAGCGTCCACGGCGTCGTCGTCCACACGAGCAGCGACGCGGAGCCGGCGAGCGGGCCGTTGGTGAGCGGGAAGCGGACGTACACCGAGGGGTCGATGTCGTTCTCGTAGCCCTGCGCCAGCTCGTGGTCGGACAGCGCGGTCTGGTCCCGCGGGCACCAGGGCGCCACCCGGAAGTCCTCGACCAGCAGACCCTTGTCGAAGATCTTCTTGAGCGACCACCACACGGACTCGATGTACTCGGGGTCCATGGTCCGGTACGCGTCGTCCATGTCGACCCAGTAGCCCATGCGCTCTGTCAGCGCGGCGAAGGCGTCGGTGTGCCGGGTGACGGACTCGCGGCACTTGGCGTTGAACTCGGCGATGCCGTACTTCTCGATGTCCTGCTTGCCGGTGAAGCCGAGCTCCTTCTCCACCGCGAGCTCGACGGGCAGGCCGTGGCAGTCCCAGCCGGCCTTGCGCGCGACGTGGAAGCCCTTCATCGTCTTGTAGCGCGGGAAGACGTCCTTGAACACCCGGCTCTCGATGTGGTGCGTGCCGGGCATGCCGTTCGCGGTCGGCGGCCCCTCGTAGAAGATCCAGTCGGGACGGCCCTCGGTCTGCTCGAGGCTGCGGTTGAACACGCTGTTGGCGTGCCAGAAGTGCAGCACCTCATGATCGACCTGGGCCAGGTCGACCTGCGCGGGAACGGGCTTGTACATCGGGTCCTTCCTCCGTCGGGTTAACACTCACCAACGGAGGGACGAGGCTCGCGCCCCGCGGTACCACCCTCCTTGACCACGCGTACGCCGTACGTGTGGCCCCCTCATTAAGGGTTTGCTCGGCTCAGGGGGTGATTTTCGCGCCGTGCACACCTCCGGGCTCCCACCGTCCCCGGTCGCTCTCAGGCTGCGTTCAGCGGTACTCGTCCCCGTCAGCACCTCGCGGTGGGCAATGCTACCGCAACCCGTAACGGGCCCCGAGCGCATTACCCCCTACGATGCGCGCCGTGAATGCCGATCGTCACATCGACGAGTTGTACGCCGCCGCCCGTGCCAATGACATGTACGCCTTCCAGCACGGCGTCCTGCCGCTCTGGACCGAGCTCGAGGGCATCGGCCCCGCCCTGGCCGCGGAGGTCCTCGACCGGATCCTCGCCCTGTTCGCCCTGGTGCCGAACCCGGCGTCCAGCAAGCTCGGCATCCTGGCCGGGAGCCTGGTCGCGATGGGTGCCCCGCCGGCCGCGCTGGCGGAGGTGGCCGCCCCGATCCTGTTGAAGAACATGGCCGCCTCCGTCGCCTTCGCCCGCTTCTGGCGGCGCGCGGCCGGCCCGAAGGTCCCGCTGCCCCGGCCCGATCAGGGACAGGAGGCATACGAGTACGCGCAGGCGACGCTGACCCGTACCTCGCGCCTGCCGTGGCGGCACGCCGTCGCCCCGCAGGACGCGGCCGACCTTGCCGGTGCGTGGTTCTCGCTGGAGGACTGGCTGACGCTGGCCACCACGCTGCTGAGCCTCCCGGAGATCCGGTCGTCGTTCTTCGGTGACTCTGCGGCTGCTGACCCGTCCGTGGCTACCGGCCGTGATGAGGCAGCACAGCTGGTTGCCGACCTCGGCGCCGTGCGTGGGGACATGGACTGCGTGGCGGGCCTGCTCGAGGTGCTCGACGACGAGGAGCTGATCGTCGTGCATCGCGGCGCCGGGCGGGCCTACGCCGTGACGCTCACCGGCGTAGGCGACAACTTCCAGCTCTGCACGTTGCTGGCGGACGCCTTTGCCGGCGAGTTCCCGGAACTCACGCCGGAGCCCTCCTGGGTGCTGGCGTCCTCCACGGGCCCGGTCGCCGCGGCCGCCCGGATCGAGGCCCGTTGCCAGCTGACCGACGCCCTCGGCGCGAACATCTGGTTGGAAGGCCGGCCCGCCGGCATCCCGCGGGCCGATGGGCGCCGGGTCGTGGTGCTCGACCCCGTGGCGTACGGCAGGAGCTGGGATCTGGGCCGAACCTACGAGCAGATGGTCCCGAAGGTCCGGGTCGACCGGGAGCTCGCACCGCAGGAAGCGGCCCGGTGGCTGTCGCAGATCGCGCCGCCCGCGCCGGTCAAGGGCTATCCGCCGGCGCACATTCATTTCGGCAGGCTCACCTCGACGGTCGAGGTCACCGGCTGACAGGAACCGCACAACCGGCGTACATACGTCGCCTGGGGGAGTGAGGTAGAAGAGTAAGGGTAGCCTTACCGAGAACCTCACTCCGCAGGGAAGAAGTGGTCTCATGCCAAAGCCAGTCCGCGCCGCCAAGATTGGCGTCGTCACCCGGATCGAGCAGCTCACCCCGCACATGGTGCGGATTGTCGTGGGCGGGCCCGGTCTGGCCGAGGTTCAGGCGGGGGAGTTCACCGACCATTACGTGAAGGTCATGTTCCCGCCGCCCGGCGTCGAATACCCCGAACCCTTCGATGCCGCCGCGATCCGGGAGACGCTGCCTCGCGAGGCCTGGCCGGTGGTGCGGACCTACACGGTACGCCGCTGGCTGCCGGACGTTCCTGAGCTGTGGCTCGACTTCGTGGTGCACGGCGACGAGGGCATTGCCGGGCCGTGGGCGCGTAACGCGCAGGTCGGCGACCCCGTCCGCTTCATGGGCCCGGGCGGCGGCTACGCGCCCGACCCCGCCGCCGACTGGCACCTGATCGCGGGTGACGAGAGCGCCATCCCGGCCATCGCCGCCGCGCTCGAGGGCATGCCGGCCGGTGCGAAGGTGTACGCGTTCATCGAGGTCTCGGACCCGGCGGAGGAGCAGAAGCTGGAGACCGACGCCGACCTGTCGCTGACCTGGCTGCACCGCGGCGAGCGCCCGGTCGGCGAGTCCCTGATCGCGGCCGTGCGGGAGTTCACCTGGCCGGCGGGCGACCTGCAGGCCTTCGTGCACGGCGAGGCGAACTTCGTGAAGGACCTGCGGCGGCTGTTCCGCGTCGAGAAGGGGATCCCGATGAGCCAGCTGTCGATCTCCGGCTACTGGCGCCGGGGCATGAACGAGGACGGCTGGCAGTCCAGCAAGCGTGAGTGGAACCAGCAGATCGAGGTCGAGCAGGAGAGCGTCACCCCCGCGTGACTGTTTCTCCGCCGTCCCGGCCGCGCTCTGGTGACGTCCGGCCCGGCCGTGCCTTGCGTTCGTGACGTGCGGCCCGGCCGTGCCTTGCGTTCGTGACGTGCGGCCCGGGCGGGCGTTGCTGCCCGGGCCGGTTACGAGGGGTTACGGCCGTCCGTAGGTCTCCAGCAGGCGCAGCCAGATCTCGTTGATCGTCGGGTACGCGGGGACGGCATGCCACAGCCGGTCCAGTGGCACCTCGCCGACGACCGCGATCGTGGCGGCCTGCAGCATCGAGTCGACGTCGGGGCCGACGAACGTGACGCCGAGGACGACCTTGCGCTTCTCGTCGACGACCATTCGCGCGGTCCCGGAGTATCCGTCCTGGTAGACGCTCGCCCCGGCGACGTTGCCGATCTCGTAGTCGACGACGCGGATGTCGTACCCGGCCTTCTTCGCAGCCTCGGCGGTCAGGCCCACCGAGGCCACTTCCGGGTCGCTGAAGACGACCTGGGGTACGGCCTGGTGGTCGGCGGTCGCCACGTGCGTGCCCCACGGCGCGTCCGACACCGGCTTGCCGGTGGCGCGGGCGGTGATGACGTCCCCCACGGCGCGGGCCTGGTATTTGCCCTGGTGGGTGAGCAGCGCACGGTGATTGATGTCGCCGGCCGCGTAGAGCCAGTCGTATCCTTCGACCAGCAACGTGTCGTCGACGTGCAGCCACTCGCCGGGCGTGAGGCCGACCGTCTCCAGGCCGATGTCGCCCGAGCGCGGCTTGCGGCCCGTCGCGATCAGCACCTCCTCGGCGCTCACCGAACTGCCGTCGCCCAGCTCGATGACCACGCCGTCGTCGCCGCGGGTCACGCTCTTGGTCGCGGTGTTCAGCAGCACCGTCACGCCCTGCTCGCGCAGTGCCGCGGCGACCTTCTCACCGGCGAACGGCTCCGAGCCGGCCAGCAGCCCGCCCCGGGAGACCAGGGTCACGGTGGTGCCGAAGCTCGCGTACGCGGTGGCCATCTCGACCCCGACGACCCCGCCGCCGATCACCGCGAGGCTGGCCGGCACCGTCTTGGCGCTCGTCGCCTCCCGGCTTGTCCACGGGTCCGCGTCGTCGAGCCCCGGGATCGGCGGGAGCAGCGCGTCGGAGCCGGTGGCCACGACGACGGCGTGCCGCGCGGTGACGACGGTCTCGGTGCCGTCCTTGGCGGTCACGGTGACCTGCTTGATCCCGCTCAGCCGGCCGTGCCCGCGGATCAGGCCGATACCGGCGCCTTCGACCCACTTGACCTGGCCGTCGTCCTTCCAATTGCTGGTGAAGGTGTCCCGGCGGGCCAGCACGGCCTCCACGTCGAGCCTGCCGGTGACCGCCTGGGCGGCGCCACCGACGTGCTGCGCGGCGCGCAGTGCCTGGGCCGGGCGCAGCAGCGCCTTCGAGGGCATGCAAGCCCAGTACGAGCACTCACCCCCGACCAGTTCATGCTCGATCAGGACAGCGGTCAGCCCGCCCTGGACCACCCGGTCGGCCACGTTCTCGCCCACCGGTCCGGCCCCGAGCACGATGACGTCGTATTCGCTCATGCCTCGATCTTCCCATCCCCGCGTCACGTGTCCGCGCTGTTTCTCGCGCGATGCGTTGTAATGACAAGTCAGAGCTTGCAAAGTCTTGCATGGACAATCGGCCGGAGTTAGCGTGCGTCGTCCGCGCATATAGGAAGGCCTCGATGTGGAGCTCTCCCGTGCGAGCCGCTTGCTGCTCGCCGTCCTGCTACCTTTCCTGACCCTCGGCGTGGGCTTACCCGCCGCCGCCCAGGCAGCGCCCGCCTCGGGCGCCCCAACCCGGGCCACTCCAGCCCAGGCCACTCCAGCCCAGGCCACACCGGCCCGGGCCGCGGCCGCGGCCGCCACCGCCCAGTCTCCGGCGCGACCGGCCCCGAAACCCAGCCCGAACGAGCAGTTCTACTTCGCGCTCCCGGACCGCCTCGCCGACGGTGACCCCGCGAACAACCTCGGCGGCCTCGACGGGGACCGGCTCTCAACCGGGTACGACCCCACTGACAAGGGCTTCTACCACGGCGGCGACCTGCAGGGCGTGATCGACCGCCTCGACTACATCCAGGGGCTCGGCACCACCGCGATCTGGCTCGCACCGATCTTCAAGAACCGGCCCGTGCAGGGCAGCGGCACCGACGTCTCGGCCGGTTACCACGGCTACTGGATCACCGACTTCACCCAGGTCGACCCGCATTTTGGCACGAACGCAGACCTCAAGCGCCTCGTGCAGCTCGCGCACCGGCGCGGCATGAAGATCTACCTGGACATCATCGTCAACCACACCGCCGACGTCATCAAGTACGCCGAGAACCAGTACGCGTACGTGGACAAGACAGCCAAGCCCTACACCGACGCGCAGGGCCGGGCCTTCGAGGACCGGAACTACGCCGACGGCACCCGGGCTTTCCCGGCCATGAACACCTCGTCGTTCCCGTATACGCCCGTGATCGACGCCGCGGACAGCAACGTCAAGGTTCCGGCCTGGCTGAACGACCCGCTGATGTACCACAACCGGGGCGACTCAACGTTCACCGGCGAGAACAGCGAGTACGGCGACTTCTTCGGCCTGGACGACCTGTTCACCGAGCGTCCCGAGGTCGTCCGCGGCATGACGAAGATCTACGCGGACTGGATCGGCAGCACCGGGATCGACGGGTACCGCCTCGACACGGTCAAGCACACCGACCTCGACTTCTGGCCACAGTTCTCCCAGGGCATAGCGGACGCCGCGAAGAAGGCCGGCAAGCCTGACTTCTTCATGTTCGGTGAGGTCTACAGCGCCGACCAGGAGGTCGAGTCCACCTACGTGCGTCAGGGCGGCCTGCCCGCGACTCTTGACTTCTCCTTCCAGGACGCGGCGAAGACTTTCACCGCCGGAGGCGGCTCCGCACAGGCCCTCGCCAATGTGTACGCGAAAGACGATCTCTACACCACGCCCAGCACCGGGGCTGGAAAACTACCGACCTTCCTCGGCAACCACGACATGGGCCGCATCGGGTCGTTCATCGAGTCGGGCGGCACCGATCCGGCCACCTACCTGCGCCGCGACGAACTCGCCCACGAGCTGATGTTCCTGACCCGGGGCCAGCCGGTCGTCTACTCCGGCGATGAGCAGGGCTTCACCGGCCCCGGCGGCGACAAGGACGCCCGTCAGGACCTGTTCGCCAGCAGAACCGCGGACTACCTGGACGACGACCTGATCGGCACCGCCCGCACCCACGCCCAGGACAACTACGAGACCGGGCACCCGCTCTACCGGACCATCGCCACGCTGGGCGCCCTGCGCAAGTCCTACCCCGCGCTACGCGACGGCATCCAGGTCACCCGGTACGCCGCCGACGGCCCGGGTGTCTTCGCCGCGTCCCGTGTCGACCCGTCGGAGCGCCGTGAATACGTGGTGGCGGTCAACAACGCGACCACCGCGCAGACGGTCACGGTGGACACCTGGACGCCGGGATCGTCGTTCCAAGGTATCTACGGCGGAGCCGGCCGGGCCGCCGCCGGTGCTGACGGCAAACTGACAATCACCGTGCCCGCGCTGTCGTCGATCGCCTACCGGGCCGGCACCAAAATTCCCGCAGCCACGACGGCACCGACCGTCGAGATCACCTCACCATCCGCCGGCGCACTGGTGCCGGCTCGCACGGACCTGACCGCGACCACCACCGGTGACCCGCTGTCCACCGTCACGTTCGAAGCCCGCGTCGGCAATGGCCGCTGGCAGAACCTGGGCACCACGTCACTCGGCGGCGTCCACCACGACCTGGACGGGCTGCCCGGCGGAACGGAAATCACCTACCGGGCAACCGCGCGCGACGGCAAGGGCCGCACTGCGACCACCACCCGCGCGATCAAGGTCGGAACCCCCGCGATCACGGCCGGCCCGGACTACGCCGTCGTCCACTATCAACGGTCCGCCGGCGACTACGACGACTGGAACCTGTACGCGTTCGGCGACATCGACGAGTCCTCGCAAACGAGTTATCCACAGGGCCAAAAATTTGTCGGCGAGGACGCGTACGGTCGGTTCGCTTGGGTGAAGCTCAAGCCCGGCGCGAAGAGCGTCGGCTTCATCGTGGTGGACAAGAACGGGGTGAAAGACGTGGCCGCGGACCGGTTTCTCGATCCCTCCGTCAATCCTGAGATCTGGCTCAAGCAGGGCGATCCGGCGATCAGCACGCAGGCTCCGGACACCCCGCAGGACGACAGTACGGCCGTCATCCACTACCACCGCTCCGACGGTGATTACAGCGGATGGGGCCTGCACGTATGGGAAGGCGCGGCGAACCCGACCGACTGGGCCACGCCGCTGCAGCCCTCGACGACCGACTCCTTCGGTGTCACGTTCCGGGTTCCGCTCGCCGCGGGCGCGACCGGGATTAACTACATCATCCACAACGGCGACACCAAGGACCTCCCCGATGACCGGCGGCTCGACGTCGCTACGGCGGGGCACGAGATCTGGGTGCTGTCCGGCGTACCCGAAAGATTGGTGCCTCCGGTGCTCACAGCCGGCGGTGGCGGCACCACCGACCTGACCACATCGGCCGCGGTCTGGCTCGACCGCTCCACTATCGCCTGGAAGACAGGCGTCGGCAGCACCCTCGAGCCGAGTGGCGCGGGCACGGACGGGCGGGTCTACGACCTGATCTGGGCGTCGCAGGGCGGGCTCGACCCGGCCGCGCCGCAGCACAGCCTGCGCCTCAGCGCGCAGCATGACGGGCTCACCGAGGCACAGCGCCTGAAATTCCCGCATCTATGGCAGTACAACGCGTTCAAACTGCCCCGAGGCGACATCCATGAGCTCCTCAAGGGCCAAGTCGCGATCACCGAGCGCGATGCGACCGGCAAACTGCTGGCCGCGACCGGTGTGCAGATCGCCGGCGCACTCGACGATGTCTACGCTGCGGCGGCAAACGCCGCACTGGGGCCGGTCTTCGCCGAGGGACGGCCGAAACTGTCCGTGTGGGCACCGACCGCACAATCCGTGAGCCTGGAGCTTTTCGACTCACCGACCGCAACGGCGCGCGGCGTACCCATGTGGCGTGACGCACAGACCGGCGTCTGGTCGGTCCGTGGCACCAAGGACTGGAAAGGCAAGTACTACCGCTACCGCGTCACCGCATGGCAGCCGGCGGAGCAGAAAGTGGTCACCGCGAGCGTCACCGATCCCTACTCGGTCGCGTTGTCAGCGGACTCCACGCACAGTCAGATAGCCGACCTCACGGACGCGGCGCTGACCCCGGCGGGCTGGAGCTCGCTGCGCAAACCCGCGCCCAAACCCGGCAAGACCCAGATCACCGAGCTCTCAGTACGCGACTTCTCACCCGAAGGTACCTACAACGCCTTCACCGACCCGTCGGCACCGGGCATGCGCCATCTGAAGGAGCTGGCCGACGCCGGCACCACCCACGTCCACCTGCTGCCGGTCTTCGACTTCGCGTCCACCCCGGAGCGCCGCGCGGACCAGCAGCAACCCGCTTGCGACCTGCCATCCCTGCCGCCCGACTCCGACCAGCAGCAGAAATGCGTCGGCGCGGTAGCCGACAAGGACGGCTACAACTGGGGCTACGACCCGCTGCACTACACGACACCCGAAGGGGGCTACGCGACCGATCCGCAGGGTGCCACGCGCACCAGGGAATTCCGGCAGATGGTCGCCGGGCTCAACAACACGGGGCTGCGCGTGGTCATGGACGTCGTCTACAACCACACCGCGGCCGCCGGCACCGACCCGCACTCGGTGCTCGACCAGATCGTCCCCGGCTACTACCAGCGGCTCCTCGAGGACGGCACGGTCGCCAACTCGACCTGCTGCGCCAACACCGCCCCCGAGAACACGATGATGGGCAAGCTGGTCGTCGATTCACTCGTCACCTGGGCCAAGGCGTACAAGATCGACGGCTTCCGCTTCGACCTGATGGGACACCACCCCAAAGCCAACATCCTCGCCGTACGCGCGGCGCTCGACCGGCTCACCCTCGCCAAGGACGGGGTCGACGGCAAGAGAATCTACCTGTACGGCGAGGGCTGGGACTTCGGCGAGGTGGCCGGCAACGCCCGCTTCGTCCAGGCGACCCAGGCCAACATGGCCGGCACCGGCGTCGGCACCTTCAACGACCGGCTCCGCGACGGTGTGCGCGGCGGCGGCCCGTTCGACGACAACCCGCGCGTCCAGGGCTTCGGCTCGGGCCTCTACACCGATCCCAACGGCGACCCGGTCAACGGCACTCCCGCCGAGCAGAAGGCGCGCCTCCTGCACTACCAGGACCTGATCAAGGTCGGTCTGAGCGGAAACCTCGCCGGCTACACGTTCACCGCCACGGACGGCGCGGTGCACACGGGCGCGCAGATCGACTACAACGGAGCCCCGGCCGGATATACAGCGGCGCCCGGCGAAGCGATTACCTATGTGGACGCTCATGACAACGAGGTGCTGTACGACGCTCTCGCGTACAAGCTCCCCCCGTCAACGTCAGCCGCGGACCGGGCGAAACAGCAGTCCGTCGCCCTCGCCACCACGGTCCTGGGCCAAGGCGCGAGTTTCACGACCGCAGGCAGCGAACTGCTGCGCTCCAAGTCGCTGGACCGTAACTCCTTCAACTCCGGCGACTGGTTCAACCGCAACAACTGGGACTGCAAGCAGGGCAACGGCTTCGGCAAGGGCCTGCCACCGGCCGCCGACAACGAGAGCAAATGGGTGTACGCGAAACCGCTGCTCGCCGACCCCGCCCTCAAACCCGGCTGCGACGCCATCAACCTCGCCAGCACCCGCTACGACGAGCTCCTCAAGATCCGCAACTCGTCTCCCGTATTCGGCCTGCCCACCGCGGCGGAAGTCCAGAAACGCATGTCCTTCCCCCTCTCCGGCAAATCCGAGACCCCCGGCGTCATCACCATGAAACTCGACGGCCGGGGTCTCGACCACCGCTGGAAATCGGTCACCGTGGTCTTCAACGCCACCCCCACCACCGCAACCCAGACCGACCCCTCCCTACGCGGAGCCTCAGTCGCCTTGCACCCGCTCCAGCACCTCCCCGCCTCCTTCACCCCGTCCACCGGCACCCTGACAGTCCCGGCCCGCTCAGTAGCGGTATTCGTACAAAGCTGACACCACCCGCCACGACACCACACCCCAGCCGGCCGACGTCCTGCTGGGGTGTGCCCGTGCCCGTGCCTTTGGTTGTGCCTGGACCATTGGACCCGCGGGCCGTCACCGTCAGCGGCGTGGTGAACCAGCGATACACCAATTGCCACACCAGCCACTTCTGCCGCGGTGACGGCCGTGCCAATGCCCTAATACTGAATCCCGGCCGCACGAACCTTGGTCGCGCGGAACACGGTCGTGCGGAACACGGCCGCACGGACCTTGGTCTTGCGGATCCTTGCCGCTCGAGCTTGGTCTTGCGGAGCCTTGCCGCTCGGAGCTTGGCCTCGCGGAATGGCGTCGACCCCGCCCGACACCGGTACCGAGCTTGGGTTGACGGCTGTCCGGCAGTGCGGGGCGGGCTGCATGCGGTTCGGTTCGGTTCGGTTCGGTTCGGTTCGGGGGAGCGTGGCCGTGTGGGACGTAGCCGCGCTCCGCACGGCACGCCACGTTGGTCGTCGCTGCGTGTGGTCCGGCTGCGTGTGGTCTGGCCTCGTGGGGTTCGGCGCCGAGGGCTTCGTCGCGGGTGCTCGGCTTATGAAGGTCGCTGAGACGTGCCCGCCGTGGCGAATGCGGTGATCTGGGTCGCGTTCGCACAGCTTGGGCAGGGGTTTTCCTCAGGTTGCCGGGACAAACTCGCGATAGATCATCCGAGCACATTCCCCGAGGAGGTGACGCCGTGGGCACGAGTCTCGCGAGTTTGAACCTGCACGGCGGCCTGGATCACGAGGACAACCCGTACTCGGTGAAGGCTGCCATCGCCGAGTTGGACACCGACATCGTGGTGGTCCAGGAGAACTGGCGGCCGCTGAACGCGGGGGCCATCAGTTTGGCTGCAAAGGCAGCCGCCGACTGCGGGTATGACGCGTATGCCGAGATCGACATGATCTCTGGTCGCACGCTCAATGAGCTGGGAGTGGCCGGGGGCGCCGGTGCGATCGAGCCCGGTGCCTGGGGTATTGCGATCATGAGCCGGCTGCCGTGGCGCAGTCTGGGCACGATCCCCCTCGGCGCGGCACGTGGTGATGTGATCGGTGAGCGCCGTGCGCTGACCGCGGAGGTCCGGACCGCGGACGGCAGGCTGCTGCGGGTAGCCGTCGCCCACCTGACCCATCGGCTCGTGCACGGGCCCGCTCAGCTTCGGCGCCTGCTTGCCGGTCTGGAGGGCTCCTCGGTTCCCACGGTGATCGCGGGAGACCTCAATATGTGCCGTCCCACGGTTTACATCGCCAGCCCCTATCGTCCGGCCTTGCGTGGGCGGTCCTGGCCGGCCCACCGGCCCGTCGCCCAGATCGATCACATCCTGGCTGGCCCGGGCGTTGCCGTGACGAATGCGGCGGTGGTCCGGTCGCTGGGATCGGACCACCGCCCGGTACGCGCCGATCTCACCGTTACGGGAGGGGCGCGGCTCCTTCAGGACGCCGGGCCAGTAGCTGCACACCGCTGACCCAGCGTCCGTTCATCGTGGCTACCTCTATGTGACGCTCGTCCACCAGCTCGAAGCCGCCGGCACCGGCACCGGCACCGGCGTCGGCCGGGTGGGATGTGCTGCTGCACAGCAAAGCGCGTAGGGCGGTGAGGTCGTGGTGGCGGCAGACCGCGCCGTCGTCGGTGGCGAAGACGCCGTACGGGGTCTGGGATGCGGCGCCGTACCGGGCGCGGTTGCGATCGTCGTTCTGTAGAAGCACGTCGCTGACGTACAGCAGGCCTCCGGGGGCAAGGACGCGGTGCAGTTCCGCGATGAGTGCCTGCTGGTCCTTGTCGGCAGGGACACAGGTCAGGACGGCGAAGAGCAGGACCACGTCGAAGCTGCTGCCGGCGTACGGGAGGAATGGCGGATGATCCAGGAGGCTGAAGCGAAAGTCGGGTTTTGCCTGCCGGCCGCGGGTGAGGAGGGCGGCCGAGGGGTCCGCGCCCGTGAGGTCGGTGAAACCACGGTCGCTCAGCTCGGCCATGGTGCGGCCGTAGCCGCATCCGTAGTCGAGAATCCTGGCGTCGGTGGGCACCGCGTCGAGCCAGGGGTGGTGCACGGGGTGGGTGAAAGTCTTCGTGGCGCCAGCGTTC
>NZ_BOMN01000093.1 GCF_016862215.1 Winogradskya humida | reverse complement strand
TACGAGCCGGACGCAGGCAGGCAGGCAGGCAGGCATTCCTGCGTAACGGAGGAAATCCTGCGTAACGGAGGAAATCCTGCGCGTCTTCTTCGCGAGCCCGCCATGCCGTACGTCGCCTCGGCAATGGCAGCAACCCTGCCGCGATCGAGCAACAAACCGATCTTCGCCCACTATTCCGGCGGCACGCTCTCATGGCCGCGATCCGCGCGTCTGGCAGAGCCGGCGGCGGCTTGCCGTCTTCTTGTGCGTCGCGCGGATAGCCGGAGCAGTGCGTCGCGAAACTGAAAATATCGCCGCGCAGTTGCAACGGGTAATGATCAGAGACCTGTCAGATCGCCGGCATCGAACAGGCTTCTGACAATGATCACGAAGCATGCTCCTCATGCCACTGTTCCCCGCACTGCGCTTCACCGTCCCCGTGATCGCCGCCGCCTGCCTGCTCGGCGGCTGCTCAGGCAGTACCTCGACCGGCACCCCAAAGGTCGCCACCCTGCAGAGCGCGGACGTGGCGGCGAGCCCCTCGACCTCGGTCGACGACCAGCGCCCGCTGGTGCGGCTGGATGCCTCCGACGAGGAACGTGAAGACTCGATCAAGCTCTGGGCCGCCTGCGTGTTCAAGCTGGGCGGGCCCGGCTACGAGGACCCCCGGAGCCTGATCTGGCATCGGGGCGAGGCCAAGGCGGAGAAGATCCGCGTGGCGTGCCAGACGAAGGAGCCGGAGACCTACGAGCAACGCCAGCAGCGCACCGACATCGCGGCGTTCCGCGACAACCAGCGTGAGTGGTACAAGTGCGCCAAGGAAGCCGGCTACAAGCTCACCCCTCCCGAGGAGGACGGCCAGTTCGGTCTCACCGAGGTCGGCCCGAACGGTGACTTCGGGTCGGCCAAGATGGAGGACTGCCGTAAGGAGGCGTTCAAGGAGTGAGCGGTAACCGCAGGCTCATGGTGGTGCCGCCACCCGGGCTGCTGCGCGCGGTGAGGGTCCCGCCGTGGGCCTCGGCCAGTTGGCGGGCGATCGGCAGCCCGAGGCCGCTACCGCCGGTGGCGCGGGCCCGTGACGTGTCGGCACGCCAGAACCGGTCGAAGATCTTCGGCAGGTCGCCGGGGGCGATGCCGGTGCCGGTGTCCCGGACGACGATCGTCAGTTCGGTGCCGGTCACCTCCGCCGTCACCGAGACCGTTCCCTCCGGCGGGGTGTAGCGGATTGCGTTCGACACCAGGTTGCCCACGATCTGGCGCAGCCGCACGGGGTCGGCGTTGATCACCGGGTTGCCCGGCACCCGCGAGGTGAGCGTGACCCGGCCCTGTGCGGCGACGCTGCCGTGGGAGTCGGTGACCTGGTTCACGACGTCGCGTACGGCCACAGGCTCGGGATGCAGCCGCAGGTTCCCGGCGTCGGCGGCGGCCAGGTCGCTCAGATCGTCGATGATGTGCTGCAGCACGATGGCCTCGTCCTGCAACAGGTCCAGCAGCGCGGGCTCGGCCGGCACCACGCCGTCCTGGGCGACCTCCAGCCAGGCCCGGATGTTGGTCAACGGGTTGCGCAACTCATGCGCGATGTCACTGACCATCAAGCGGCGTTGCGCCTCGGCACGTTCACGCCGCTCACCGAGGTCGTTGAGGGTCCGCGCCAGGTAGCCGATCTCGTCGTTGCGGGTCACCGGCATGGGCACCGACCGGCTGAGCGGCTGCGCGGCGGCACCCGTCAGCGCCCGTAACGGCTGGACCAGCCGGCGGCCGGTCAGCACGGTGAGCACGATCGTGGCGAGCAGCACCGCCGCGGTGACCCACACGATGCGCAGGATGTTGGCCCGCGACAGACTGAACACGGGCTCGTTCACCGCGTTGTCCGCATCGGTGATGAACAGCAGGGCGGGCGGCGCCACGTACGGGCGCAACTGCTGCACCCGGGCCTCGCGCACACACGACGTGGTGCGGCTGTCGCTGACGTCCACGGTTCTGTCGGACCGGCTGCGCCGTACCGACTCGACGGTGAAGTCACGGCCGACGGCGATCTCGTCCCGGCCGGTCAGGCCGAGACACCGCGCGGTCCTGGCGGCGAGATCCTCGAGCGCCACCTTCTCGGTGGTCGTGACCGCCCGCGTCTTGGCCGCACACAGCCCCGCCATGCCATGGGAATCCGCCACGGTCACCCGCACCGTAGGGCGCCCGTCCGGACCGTCGCCCAGGATGCCCTTGAGCCCGATGTCCTCCAGGCACCTCAGCTGCTCCTCGGCGAATCGGCGCAGCTCGGCATGCTCCTTCGCGGTCAGCCGGTACGGTCCCCGCACGCGGGCGTCGATGCGATCGGTGCCCGCGGTGAGCCCCTGATCCAGCCGCAGCGGGTCGACCAGGGCCGAGGCGCGCCGCGCACCCGGCGGAACCCACGACCCCGAGTCCGCGATGAGCTCGCGATCCTCGGTGGTCACCGTGATCCGCCTGCCGATGTCGGCCGCCCTGTCCTCGACCAGGCCCTGCACGCCGGTCCAGTCACGGTGCACGGCGGCGTACCCGATCAGCATGTCGTAGACGCTCGTGTCCTCGGCCAGGGAACGGCCCTGCTCCTGCCGGATGGCCCGGCTGGTGGTCTGGGTGGCGAGCCACGCCGTGGCGACGACGGCCGCCAGCGCGATCAGGACCGAGGTGGCCAGCAACCGCCCCACCAGACTGCGGTGCAACGGCACGTGATGCGGGCGATCGCCGGTCATGCCGCGTCCCGGGACAGCTTGTACCCCACGCCGTAGACCGTCACGAGCAGCTCCGGCGTCAGCTTGCGCCGCAGGTTCATCACGTGCACGTCGACGGTGCGCTCGGTCGAATGCCGCTCGATGCCCTTCGTGCGAGCCAGCAGCTGGGCCCGGGTGAACACCTGATCGGGGCGGCCGGCCAGCGCGGCCAGGATCGCGAACTCACCGGGCGTGCAGTCGACGGGCGTCCCGGTGTACTCGACGTGATGCCGTCCCGGATCCACGACAAGGCGCCCGACACTCGTCATCCGGCCGGCCGCCGGCAGTGCGGTGTGCCGGCGGCGCAGCAGGGTCCGTACCCGGGCCACGAGTTCGCGCGGGCTGTACGGCTTGGTGAGGTAGTCGTCCGCGCCCACGTCGAGCCCGATGAGCATGTCGTCCTCACTGGTCCGCGCGGTCAGCATCAGCACCATCACATCGCTGTCGCGGCGCAGTGCCCGGCACACCTCCAAGCCGTTGAGCTCGGGCATCATCAGGTCCAGGATCAACAGATCCGGCGGCTGGCGCCGGGCCTGGGCGAGCGCGGAACGCCCGTCGTGCACCACCGCGACCGCATGCCCCGCCGCCTGCAGGCACTGCCGCAGAACCTCGGCCTGCCGCCGGTCATCTTCCGCCACGAGGACATGAGCGCACACGACGGCGACTATAGAGCGGCGCCGCGACCGGGCAGGAAAACCTGACAACTTCCTGATCATTGCCGGTCCGGCGCGGGCGGCCGGGTGACTTTTTGCATTGCCAGTGCAGTTGTTCCGGGAGGTGGGACTGTCTAGCGTCGAGGGATGTCCTCGTCCTGGTCCTTCGCCGTCGCCCGTGACGATCTCCAGCAGACCACCGTCCTGGAAAAAGAGCTGCCCGGGCTGTCCGGGGGAGAGGTGCTGCTGCGGGTCGACCGGGTCGGGCTCACCGCCAACAACGTGACGTACGCCGTGCTCGGCGATGCCATGCGCTACTGGGAGTTCTTCCCGCCTGAGCCGCGGGGGCTGGCGTCGCGGTGGGGGCTGCCGCCGGTGTGGGGGTTCGCCGACGTGGTCGCGTCCACGGTGCCCGAGGTTGTCGTGGGGCTGCGGGTCTACGGCTACCTGCCGCCCGCCGGTCATCTCGTCGTGCGGCCGGACCGGGTCGACGGGCAGGGGTTCCGGGATGCCAGCGAGCATCGGGCCGGGCTGCCGTCGCCGTACAACGCGTACCGCGCGACCGGCGGTGACCCGGTCTATCGCGCGGACGAGGAAGATCTGCTGACGCTGTTCCGGCCGTTGTTCTTCACCTCGTTCATGCTGGCCGATCAGATCATCGACAACGATTGGTACGGCGCCGGCGCATTGGTGTTCTCGTCGGCGTCGAGCAAGACCGCGTACGCCGCCGCTGCTGAACTGGCCGGACGTGGTCCCCGCCTGATCGGGCTCACGTCGGCGGGGAACGTCGAGTTCACCCGGTCACTGGGGTGTTATGACGACGTGGTTCCGTACGCGGAGATCAATGAATTGGCTATTGAATCGGTTGTTTATCTTGATCTGTCCGGGGATCCGGCGACGCGTGCCGCGTTGCGGGCGCGGCTCGGTGACCGGTTGGTGCGTGACATCGCTGTGGGGCTGACCACGCAGACTCCCAATATGGAGGCGGCGGGGGAGGTGTTCTTCGCGCCGGTGCAGATGCGCAAGCGGCGTGAGGACTGGGGGCGTGACGGGCTCGATCAGCGGTTTGCCGAGGCGTGGCGACGGTTTGCTGATGTTGCGGGTGCGCGCCTTGAGGTGCGTACCAGTAAAGGGCCTGAGGGTTTGCGGCAGGCCTGGCTGGAGGTCCTCGGTGGGCGCACGCCACCGCGGGCCGGCCACGTCATCGAGATGTGATGGGTGCCCGGCCCGGGCATTGGTTCTCAGCAGGCGTTCGTGCGGAAGCTGGAGATGGCTGAGCCGCTGAATCCGCAGGTGAACGTGGTGAAGCGGGTGTCGTTGTTGATCCAGCGCTTGAACCAGGACACGATCATCCGCGACAGCGACGGGTTGTGGCTGTTCGGGAAGAAGTGGCTGGCGCCGGCGAGCTCCACGTAGGACTTCGGGCCGGCGAGGCTGTTGTAGAACGGGATCGCGTGGCTGGAGACCGGCGCGACGCTGTCGGACTGGCCGCCGACGATCGCGACCGGTTCGGTGACCTCCGGCCAGCTCTGGTCGCTGTTCCACGGCGCCATCGGCACGGCGGCCTTGATCCTGCCGCTCGTGTCGGCCTTGAGGGCCTCGAGGGAGCCGCCGCCCATCGACCAGCCGGCGACCCCCTGGCGGTTCGCGTCGACGCGCGACCGTACCGTCGTCGGTGAGGTGTTGACCGCCCAGGTGAGCGCGGCGCGCAACTGGCTACCGCGGCTCGCCGGCTGGTCGTAGATCGAGTTCGTCTCAATACCCACGACGACGAAGCCCCAGGAGGCCAGCCGCGGGCCGAGCCAGCTGACGGTGAGGCCGGTGAGTGGTCAAGACCTGAGCTCCTTCGCCCGGTGAGGCGGACGCCGCCGGGAGCGGCGGGTCAGCTCATGGAAACCCTCCCGGCACGGTTGCGCATCGGTGAAATCACCGGCGTCGTCTTGCCCCATCGGTCGTTGACATCTAACATTTCAGTTGTGGAGAAGGTCGGACGCAACCTACTGCGTGACGCTGCGTACGAGCGACTGCGCGCGGCGATCGTGGATGGCACCCTCGAGCCGGGCGTCGTGCTGCGCAGCGATGACATCGCCGAACGGCTCGGGCTGTCGAAGGCGCCGATCCGCGACGCCCTCGGCCGGCTCGCCAGCGAGGGCCTCGTCGAGAGCAAACCGCAGAGCTTCACCCGCGTGACACCCCTGATCGAGAAGGACGTCCGCGACGCCGCCGCGGTCGTCGGCGCCATGCACGACCTGGCACTGCGGTCCGTCACGCTCACCCCCGAACAGCTCGACCGGATGCGGACGGCCGGCGCGCACTTCGCCGCAGCCGTCCGCGCCGGAGACCTCGACGCGGCCCTCGACGCCGACGACGCCCTGCACGCCGTGCCCGTGCTCGCCTGCGGCAACGCCGCCGCGGCGATGACCATCGAACGCTTCACCCCGCTGATCCGCCGGGCCGAACGGCTGCTGTGGGCATCCCCGCACGGCGAGCGGTCGGTTCGTCAGCACGACGAGCTCATCACCGCCCTGTCCAATCAGGACGACGATCTGGTGATCGCCGTCAACCGCACCATCTGGGGCCGAATCCACCAGGGAGACAACCGTGCCACTGACTGACTTCGACCGCTATCCGCTGCTGTTCGGCCCCTCACCCGTCCACAAACTCGAGCGCCTCACCCGCCACCTCGGCGGCGCCGCGCTCTGGGCCAAGCGCGAGGACTGCAACTCCGGCATCGCCTTCGGTGGCAACAAGACCCGCAAACTCGAATACCTCGTCGCGGACGCCCTCGCGCAGGGCTGCGACACGCTCGTCTCGATCGGCGGGGTGCAGTCCAACCACACCCGGCAGGTCGCGGCCGTCGCCGCGTATGCCGGGATGAAGTGTGTGCTCGTGCAGGAGAGCTGGGTCGACTGGCCCGACAGTGTCTACGACAAGGTCGGCAACATCCTGATCAGCAGGCTCGCCGGCGCCGACGTGCGGCTGGTCAAGGCCGGGTTCGGCATCGGGTTCAAGGAGAGCTGGGACCTCGCCCTCGCCGAGGTCGAGGCATCCGGCGGCAAGCCGTACGCGATCCCCGCCGGCGCCTCCGACCACCGCCTGGGCGGGCTGGGCTTCGCCGGATGGGCCGCCGAGGTCGCCCAGCAGGAGACCGACCTCGGCGTCTTCTTCGACACGATCCTGGTCTGCTCGGTGACCGGCAGCACCCAGGCCGGGATGATCGCCGGGTTCGCCGCGCTCGGCGACGACCGGCCACGCCGGGTGCTCGGCATCGACGGCTCGGCCAAGCCCGTCGAGACCCGTGACCAGGTCGCCCGGATCGCCCGTGCCACCGCCGCCCTGATCGGCGTCGACCGCGACCTCACCGAGGACGAGATCCTGCTCGACGACCGGTACCACGCCGGCACCTACGGCATCCCCGACGACGCGACGATCGAGGCGATGAAGCTCGGCGCGCGTACCGAAGGCATGGTCACCGACCCGGTCTACGAGGGCAAGAGCCTGGCCGCGGCCATCGACCTCATCTCCCGCAAGGAGATCCCCGCCGATTCCACCGTGTTGTACGCGCACCTCGGCGGGCAGGTCGCCCTCAACGGCTACTCCGCACTGTTCTCCTGACCGCCCGCACCACGACCAGCCGGGATCGTGTTCAGGCGAGGAGCAGGCCGGGCAGCTGCGACATGTGGGTGAAGACGAGGCTGGCGCCGGCGGCGCGCAGGTCCTCCGGCGCCGCATTGGTGGGGCTCGCGGGTGCGAACCCGAACACGGTCGCCCCCGCTGCCACCCCGGCGGTGACGCCGGCGACGGAATCCTCGATCACGACGGCCGTCGCCGGGTCCACCGACAGTGCCTCGGCGGCGGCGAGATAGACGTCGGGGAAGGGTTTGGTCCGGGGCACCTCCATGCCGCTGAAGACCCGTACGCCGAACAATTCGTTCAGCCCGGCGATCGTCAACTGCATCTCCACCTTGCTGCGATCCGCCCCGGTCACGCAGGCGAAGCGATCACCCATGAGGGTCGCCACGGCCTGGACTGCTTCCTTCGCCCCGGGGATCGGGAGGAGACCCGCTCGCAGGGCGGCGTTGCGCCGGCTGCGGAAGTCGGCCAGCCAGGCCTCGTCGATGCGGAACCCGGTGTGCCGGTGGATCACCTCCCACTCGTCCCTGAGTGACCGGCCGACGAACAGGGCGATGGACTCCCGCTCGGAGATATCCCACCCGAGATCGATCAACATGGCCCGCAGGACGCCGTTCGTGATCGGCTCGGAATCGACGAGCACGCCGTCACAATCGAAGAACACGGCCGAGAAACGCGGCGTCGAGGAGGTCACGGCCGGAAACTGTACCGGAGGCAGGCAGCCGGTCCGGCCCGGTTCCATTCCGCCGGTTATCCGATAACCTATCCGCACATCTCCGGGGGAGCGGTCCGCGCCCGCCGCACCCAGGCCTCTATTTCACGGTGATGTGGGCGTCGCGGAGGCTGACCTTGACGCCGGGACCGTTGCCGCCGGAGACACCGAAGGTGACCTTGCCCTTGGTGTGCCGCGCGCCGGTGGACTTGCCCCGGGACAGGTCGCTGGTCAGCAGTGTCTTGCCGTCCACCAAGATCTTGGCGCTGTTCTTGACCACGTCGACCCCGAGCACGTGCGGGCCGTTCTCCTCGATCTTCAGCGGTTTCAAGGTGCCGTCGTTCACGCTGATGGTGTCCGACTCCTCGAGGTATCCGTTCAGGTAGCTCACCGAGACATCGCGGGCGCAGATGCCCGCGAAGTAGCCGTTGCTGCCGTCCTCGCTGAGCCGGAAGTAGATGTTCACGCACGACCGCAGGCTCATCCGCGCCTGCACCCGGATCGTCATGTCGCCGGAGAAGCTCTGGTCGGGACCGTTCTCACACGTGATCATGAATTCGGTCCGCATGACCAGGGCGCCGCCGTCGTAGTCGCAGCCCTCCTCGGCGGTCCCGGAAGGCGACCACAGGCTCGGTGAGGTCAGCGGGTCGAAGATCTCCTTCGCGGACTGCCGGGCCACCGCCGGGTCGGCGGAGGCAGAGGCGGAGGCGGTGGATGACGAGGACGGGCGGGAAGCGACAACAGCCAGTTTGTCCTGTCCCGTGTCTCCGAGCCGTGCCCCCGCCCAGCCACCCGCGGCCGCGAGCAGCACGACAGCGGCCGCGGCGGCTGCGAAACCGCGCCACGGGCGTTTGCCGGCGGCCGGGGTCGTCGCGGGGCTGCTCGTCCCGGAGACCAGCTCGAACAGCAGCTCCTGCGCGGTCGGCCGGTGCGCGGGATCCTTGGCCAGGGCCCGCTCGACGATCCCCGCCAGCGCGGGCGGTACGCCGTCCAGCTGCGGCGGCTGGGTCAGGATGCGGCCCGCGATCGCTGCGGGACTGTCGGCCGCGAACGGGTTACGGCCGGTCGCGGCGTACGTGACCACCGCACCCCACGCGAAGATGTCAGCCGCAGGGGTCAGTGTGCGGCCCGCGTCCGGCGACAACCGCTCCGGCGCCATGTACGACAACGTGCCGACCGTCTCCTCCGGCCGGGTGTGGTGGCTGGTCGCCTCGACGGCCTTGGCGATACCGAAGTCGATCACCTTCGGCGCGCCGGGGGCGAGCAGCACATTGCCCGGTTTCAGATCCCGGTGCACGACGCCCGCGCTGTGGATGGCCGTCAGCGCTGTCGCCACCCCCACCGCGATGCTGTGCAGACTGCCGCCCCGCAACGGGCCCTGCGTACGGACGAGCTCGGCCAGGCTGGGACCGTCGACGAACTCGACCACCAGGTACGGGGTCCGGTGATCGGGATCGGCGTCGAGCACCTCCGCGGTGCAGAACGCCGGAACCTCCCGGGCCCGGTTGACCTCGCTGCGGAACCGCGCCTGGAAACCCTCGTCGCGGGCGTGCTGGGCCTTGATGACCTTCACGGCGACCAGACCGCCGCCGGGCTCGCGGCCGAGGTAGACCGCACCCATCCCGCCCTCGCCGAGCCGGCCGATCAGCTCGTAGCGGCCGAGCACACGGGGATCTCCGGGACGCAGAGGAGTAGCCACGCGGGCACTCTAATGCCGGTAGGGTGGCGCGGTTCATCCACCATGGAACGAGGGGGGCGAGATGAGCACGCAGGGCACCCCGCTGCGACCGGAAGATCCCCGCCATATCGGGGCATACCAGCTGATCGCGCGGCTCGGCGCGGGCGGCATGGGTGTGGTGTACGAGGCCCGCGCCGCCGACGGCCGCCGGGTGGCACTCAAGATCGTGCACGCCGACCTCGCCGAGGACCACGAGTTCCGCTCCCGGTTCCGCTCGGAGGTCACCCGGGCCCGGCAGGTGCCGCCGTTCTGCACCGCCGAGGTGCTCGACGCCGACCCGGACGCTCCCCGGCCGTACCTGGTCGTCGAGTTCGTCGACGGACCCTCGCTGGCCGACGACGTCGCCCGGCACGGTCCGGTGAGCGCGGCTAACCTGCACGGCCTGGCGATCGGCGTCGCCACCGCGCTGGCCGCGATCCACGAGGCGGGGGTCATCCACCGCGACCTCAAACCGCACAACGTGCTGCTCGCCCCGGGCAGCCCCAAGGTGATCGACTTCGGCATCGCCCAGACCCTGGACCCGACCTCCCAGCACACCCGCACCGGCCAGATGGTCGGCACCGTCAACTACATGGCGCCGGAACGGTTCGGCGCCCCCGGCAGCCCGGTCACCACGGCAGCCGACGTGTTCGCCTGGGGATGCGTGATCGCGTACGCCGGTCAGGGCACCCCACCGTTCGACGCCGACTCCCCGCTGGGGGTCTTCGGCCGGATCCTGAACGGCGAACCCACCCTCGACGGGCTGGACGGACAACTGCACACGCTCGTCAAACAGGCCCTCGACCCGGTCCCGGAGCTCCGGCCCACCGCCCGCGAGCTGGTCGACGCGCTGCTCAGCCCCGGCACGGACGGGGTGCTGCGCGACGTGTTCGAGCGCCAGCCCGAGATGCGCACCGCCGTCCAGCAGATCCGCGCCACACCCGCCGTCCCCCGGCCCCCGCGGACCGACCCGGTGATCCGCCGTCACCGGGGATCCACGGCCCTGATCGCCACGATCGCGGCCCTGGCACTCGCCCTCGCCGGCGGCCTCGGCTTCGTGGCCCGCACCGGCACCGGCTGGTTCGATACACCCGCCGCGGTGACCAAACCCTCGGCCAAACCCCCGGCCCTGGTCGTACCCAGCGGCAGCGTCAAGGTCACCGACCCGCTGACCACCGCCGCCGGATGGGAGGCCTACGAGGTCGCCAACAACCGGACCTACTGCCGATACGCCGACGGCCGGCTGCAGGTCCGCAACTTCCAGGACGGCAACTGGCACTGCGAAGGACCGGACCTGGACCTGACCGGAAGCTTTGCCCTGCAGGTCACCGGCCGGATCGAGCAGGCCGACAGCTGCCTCAAGGTCTGGTTCGCCGAATCCTCCACCTGGCGGTACTCACTCGACGTCTGCGAGGACGTCTGGCGGCTGATCGTCGCGGACCAGGGCCCGGGCGACGAACGCGTCGTGCGCGAATGGGGCGACAGCGCCACCGACGCCGGCAAGGACCTGCGCCTGCAGATGGTGGTGCAGGACGGCACCGTCCGGGTGGGCCACGACGACATCCTGATCGGCGACTACCGCATCGGGGAGGGCTTCGAGGGCCTGGATGAACTCGGCCTGACCAGCGCCCCCGCCGTCGAACAGGGCCCCTTCCACGTCTCCTACTCCGACGCCGAGATCCGCTCCATCCCCTGAGGGACGTCAGCGCTGCCCGGTGAGGGCTTCCGGGCGGTCGTCCTTGGCGTGCTTGTCGTGGTACATGCGGCGGTCCGCCGTACGCAGCAGGTCCGCGAAGCATGCGTCGTCGTTCGCAGCGCGGTGGGCGACGCCGACGCTGACACCCACGCGGACCGTGTCGTCGCCGATCGGCACCGGTTCGGCGACGGCCCGTACCCATCGGTGGATCACCGCGTCGACCTCGTCGGTGGGGAGGCCGGGCAGGACGATGACGAACTCGTCGCCGCCGAGGCGAACGAGCAGGTCCTCGGCGCGGAGCCGGCTCTGCAGGCGGATGGCGACGGTCTTCAGGAGCAGGTCGCCGGCGTGGTGGCCGTACGTGTCGTTGACGGTCTTGAAGCCGTCCAGGTCGAGTAGCACCAGGCTCACCGGGCCCGGCGGGAGGGCGGCTTCGTGTTCGTCGAGGGCGATGCGGTTGGCGGTTCCGGTCAGGGCGTCGGTGCGGGCCTGGCGGGTCATGGCGAGGCGGGCGTTCTGGAGTTCGGCGACGTAGCGGTCGAGGCTTCTCGCCTGGGCGCCGGCGGTGGCGGATGCGACGAGCAGGACGAGGATGGCCAGGACCACGCCGGCGCCGTGCGGGGAGTCGGGCGCGCCGTTGCCGAGCAGTGCCCCGGTGACCACGGCGGTCGCCACCACGGTCCACGCGATCAGGACACCCGTCAGCTTGTGCCGGGTCGAGGCCGACAGCAGGGCGAGCACCGCGCTCGGCCATAACGGGACGCCGGCGACACTGTTGATGACCAGCACCGGTGCTACCACGGCCAGGACGTCGAAGCTGGTCTGCGCCGTCGCGACCCATCGGTAGCGGCCGTCGGAGAAGTGGCGCAGCCGGAGAACGGTCAGTGCCATGGCCGCGACCTGCACCACGCCGATAACCGCCGACACCTGTGCCAGGGTGGGATGCCAGGTGGTGTTCCACCGGACGTCGTCCGGCGGGCTGAGGGCAAGGGCTCCCATCAGGGCCACCACGCTCGCCCGGGACCACTGCACGACCCGTTCCAGGTCGTGGCGGTGGTCGACCTCTGATCTTCGCCCGCTCATCGCCACGCCCTCTCGCCATCGGCGCTGATCGGCCGGGGCGGGCAGGGCCTGAAGGTTTACGGGTGTGATCTGTCGTGCTTCAGGCGGGCCGGACAGCGCCGGCCGGCCCGCCTGAAGGGTCAGCGGGTGGTGTAGCGGATGACGTCGGTGCGCATCACGTCACCGGACACCTTCACCGCGGCGAACGTGTGCCGGCCGTTCTTGAGGCCGGTAGCGTTGAAGACCTTCTGCTGGGTGGCGCGGGTGGCGCTGTGGGTATCGACTCGCTTGACGACCTTGCCGTCGATGACGATGTCGACGAGGCCCTGGTCGGGGCCGGTCGCGGTGATCCAGTCGACGGCGGTGCCGGTGAACGTGTACGAGACCTTGTCACCGTTGGTGGTCGTGGCGTGGACGTCGTCGAGGTGGTCGCCGCGGAAGGCGAAGTCCAGCTGGGTTGCGCCGAGCGGGAGGGTCGCGAGGTACGCCGCACACAGGGTGATGGTCGAGCCGGACAGGGTGTAGTCGGTGCCCGGCTTGAGGGTGGTGCCGGCGAGCGAGACGCTGGTGAACTCGGTGCCGGGGCGTGCCAGCTTCACCGGGACATCAGCCGGGGCCTTGCGGTCGAACGATGCCGTCGGCGGGTCGAGCAGGCTGGGCTGCAGGACGTCGATGCGGTCGAGCAGCATGTACGAGCCGGACTTCTTGACGGCCATCAGGGTGTGGCTGCCGTTGGGCAGGCCGGTCACGGTGAACACGGTCTGCTGGATGAGGCGGGGCTGGTCCTGTGCGCGGCCCGTGTTGACGGTTTTCACGAGCTGGCCGTCGAGGTAGATGTCGACGTCGCCCTGCGAGGTGTCCATCTCGGTGATGTACGAGACGCCGGTGCCGGTGAACGTGTACTGGAACGAGTCGCCGTTGCGTTCGGTGTAGTGGACGTTGTCGTTGTAGTCGCCGAGGCCGCGGCCGGTGCTCTGTGACCACGTTCCCGCGTACGTGATGGTCTGGTCGGTGTCGTCGTGGGTGATCGTGCGGACCGGGCCGGTCGTCGACGGCGGGGTGGTGGTGCCGGTGTCGGTGACGGTCAGGGCGAGCGGCTGGGTGGTGGCGGCGACCTCGTTGCCGTTGTTGCGGGTCCAGGTGCCCTGGTAGTTCACGCGCAGGGCGTCGTCGTTGACGGCGACTGCCGCGCCGGACTGCGGCGTGACCTTGAGAAGGCGGACGCCGTGGATCGGTACGTCGGCGGCGGTGAACTTGGCCGAGAAGCGGCCGAGGTCCTTGCGGGCCCACAGGTCGCGCACGGTGGCGGCGCCGGTCAGGCCGATGTCCGAGAAGTTCGCTGTGATGTCCTTGTCGGTACGGCCGAGGTTGAACAGCGCGACGGTGTAGGTGCCGTCGTCGTTGAGGGTGTACCAGATCGGCTGCTGCGACGACGCGGACACCGGGCGCGCGGGGGTGCCGGCCTGGTCGACCGCGATCACTTCGGGGTTGGTGAGCAGGCTCAGCCCGTACGCGTCGAGATTTGTCAGGTCGTTGCCGAGATAGAGCGGTGCGGCAGAGATCGCCCACAACGTCATCGCGGAGCGGCGCTCGTCGCGGGTCATGCCGTCCATGGCGCCGTTACCGACGTTGAGGGAGTCGAGGTCGTTCCAGCCGCCGTTGCCGCCGTTGCGCCACCAGGTCGCGAGGTCCGGGAAGAGCCGGGCGATGTTCTGCCACTGGGTGAGGGCCTCGTTCGCGCAGTAGCACTCGACGTCCCAGTCGATGCGCCAGCCGTTGGCCTTGGAGCGCCAGTAGTCGGCGTACATCGGGTCCAGCGCCCAGGACAGCTCGAACCAGATCTTGTGCTTCTTCAGCGCCGACGACCAGGCGGCGACGTCGTCGCGGGCGTCGAGGGACAGGTCGCTGATCCCGGAGCCCGGGGTGACGCTGTCGAACTTGACGAAGTTGACGCCCCACTGGGCGAACAGGTCGACGATCGAGTCGATGTACTTCTGCGAGCACGGGTTCGTGAAGTCGATCTTGTAGCCGATGTTCCAGTAGTCGGCCTGCTGGGTCGGCTGCTTGACGATGTCGTGCGTGGTGCAGCCGGGGGCGCCGGCGATCGGGAGGCTCGCCTCGTACACGGCGGGGGAGATGCCCGGGATCATGTAGAGGCCGAACTTCTGGCCGTTGCCGTGGACGTGGTCGATGACCTTCTGCAGGCCCTGGGGATACAGCGTGGCGCTGGGTTTCGGGCGGCCGTTGGCGTCGACGCCGTCGTTCCAGCCGGCGTCGACGTTGAGGTAGTTGTAGCCGTACTTCTGCAGCTTGGTGTGCATCGCGTCGGACTGCTTGATGAGCTGGTCGGCGGTGATCCACTTACCGTTGCCGGAGTAGACCTGCATGCTGTAACTGCTCCAGCCCATGTACGGCCGGGTCGCCCACGGGTCGGGGGTCGAAGCGGATGGCACCGTGGAGGTGGTCGCGGCGGCGGGTGGGGCGCCGGCTCCGGGTGAGGGGTTGGGGGCGGCCTGCACCGGTTGGGAGCCGGCGACCAGGAGCATGAGCACGGCGGCGCTGAGGACGGCGGCCGGGCGGGTGCGTATCACGGTGTTGCCTCCTGTTTCGGGAACGGTGGGCTGTTTTTGGGGACGGCGGGGTGCCGGTCGGGGGAGTGGACCGACCGGTGGACGTGCTGTGGGGGGTGTCAGGCGGCGACGAACGCCTGGATGCTGACGGTGGCGGCGCCGCGGGCCCACTGTTCGAAGGGCAACGGCCGGACGGAGAGCGGGCACTGAGCGGCGGCGCCGAAGGCCTGCCGCTGGAAACCGGCCCGGATGTGTGGCTCCAACAGGTCGTAGGCGGACAGCCCTTCCCCGGAGACCACGATCCGCGACGGGCCGACGAGGTTCGCGACCGCGGCGATGCCGGACCCGATCGCGTCCCCGGCCAGGGCGAAGACGGCGCTGACCGATGCGTCACCCGCCCGGGCCAGTGTCACCGCCTGCTCGAACGTAAGCCCCGGACGACCGACAGCCCGCACGATGGCGTCGGTGCCCGCGATGGCCTCGACGCAGCCGCGGCCGCCGCAGTGGCAGGCGGGGCCGTTCACGTCGACGCCGATGTGGCCGATCTCGCCGGCGACGCCATGCGAACCCGACACGAGCCGGCCGTTGACCACGAGGCCGCAGCCGATGCCGGTGCCCACGGTGACCAGCGCGAACGACTCCGCGCCGACGCCCTCACCGAACCAGTGCTCCGCGGTGGTCAGCGCCTTGACGTCGTTCTCGACCGTCACGGTCAGCCCGGTGATCTTCTCGGCAAGATCCTGCAGGGGTACGTCGTGCCAGTGCAGGAACGGCGAATAGCGCACGAGCCCGGTGCCGCGGTCGACGTCACCGGAGACGGCCAGCCCGAGCCGCCGGGTCCGGGTGCGGTAGTCACCCGGACCGTCGAGCAGGTCGTCGACGAGGTGGCCGAGCTCGGTCAGGACGTGCTCGACGCCGGCGTCCGGCAGTGGCCGGTGGGCGGATGTCCGGACCTGCGCGCCGAGGTCGCAGACCACGCCGATCAGCTCGTCGCCGGTGATCTTCACGCCGACGAAGAACTCCCGGTCCGCACAGATCGCGAGAGGGCTGGCCGGGCGCCCGGCACCGGGACCGGACCGCTCGGTCGCGGCGAGTTCCTGCAGGTAGCCCTGCTCGATGAGAGGCCGGGCCGCCTTGGTGACCGCGGCCTGCGACAGCCCCAGCCGCCGGGCGAGAGCGACGCGACTCAGTGGACCTTCGGTCAGGACCGTGGTCAGTACGGCGGTCATGGCCGGTGCGACGGATTCGGCCTCGGGGAACATGGCCGAAACGTAGGCCCCATTACTTTCCCGAGTCAAGTATTGACTTTCCCCGGGTGTCCGACATGGATTCCAGGGACGTCCGCGCTGGTCGGAGTGGGACAGGGTGGGGACGAGCCTAGGGTCAAACGCTGACTTAAATCAATACTTGACGAAGGAAATTATTGAGCCTAGGTTTCGGCCATGTTTCCCGAGGTCGACAGCGGACGACCCGTCCGGCCGGCACGGCACCCCGGCATGCCGGTGCCCCGGCGCAGCCGATGGTCCCAGGCACAACGGGCCTGGCGGGCGCACTGGCAGCTGTACCTGCTGGTGATCGTGCCGCTGGCCTACTTCGTCATCTTCAAGTACATCCCGATGGCCTTCAACGTCATCGCGTTCAAGGACTACAGCCCGGTCCTGGGCCCGTGGGACAGCCCGTGGGTGGGCCTGCGCAACTTCGAGCAGCTGTTCAACAACCCCGTCTTCGGCAGCCTGCTCAAGAACACCTTCATCCTGGCGTTCTACCTGGTCCTGGCGAGCTTCCCGATCCCGATCCTGCTCGCGATCGGGCTCAACGAGATCAGCAACGGCTGGTTCAAACGTACGGTGCAGATGGTCACCTACGCCCCCTACTTCATCTCCACCGTCGTGGTCGTCTCGATGACGATCCTGCTGCTGTCACCGCAGGTCGGCCTCGTGAGCAAGGGACTCGGTCAGGTCGGCGCCGGCCCGATGAACCTGCTCGCCGAACCGGACTTCTTCCGCCACATCTACGTCTGGACCGACGTCTGGCAGACAGCGGGCTACTCGGCCGTCATCTACCTGGCCGCGCTGGCCGGCATCGACCCCGCGCTGCACGAAGCAGCCAAGATCGACGGCGCAGGCCGGCTGCAGCGGATCTGGAACGTCGACCTGCCCGGCATCATGCCGACCGCCGTGATCATGTTGATCCTCGGCGTCGGCAACATGATGGCGATCGGGTTCGAGAAGGCCTACCTGCTGCAGAACAACCTCAACCTCGCCCAGTCCGAGATCATCCCGACGTACGTCTACAAGACCGGCCTGGTCAACGCGGACTTCAGTATGGCCACCGCCGTGGGCCTGTTCAACTCAGTGATCAACCTCTGCCTGCTGCTGGCGGTCAACTTCGCCGCCAAGCGGGTCACCGGGAACGGATTGTGGCGATGAGCACGACGAGAATCCGCGAACCGTTCCGCGACCGGCTCTCCCTGATCGTCATCAGGATCATGCTCGCCGTGGTGCTGGCTCTGGTCCTGCTGCCACTGGTCTACATCGTCGCCAGCTCGTTCAGCAGCCCCGCCGCGGTCAACGCAGGCCGGGTCAGCTTCTGGCCGGTCGAGTTCTCGCTCGACGCCTACCGCGCGGCCCTGAGCAACTCCGAGGTCCTGCGCGGCTACTACAACTCGCTCATCTACGCGGTGGCCGGCACGGCGATCAGCGTCTCGCTCACGGTCGCCATCGCGTACCCGTTGTCCCGCAAGTCCTTCTACGGCCGCAACGTGGTGATGACCCTGCTCATCTTCACCATGCTGTTCTCCGGCGGGCTGATCCCGACCTACATGGTCGTGCACGACCTCGGCATGCTCAACACCCGCTGGGCCCTGCTGATCCCCGGCGCGATCGGTGTCTGGCAGGTCATCATCGCCCGTACGTTCTTCGCCAACTCGATCCCCGACGAGCTTTACGAAGCCGCGGCGCTGGACGGCGCGAGCGATCTGCGGGTGCTGCGCTCGGTGGTGCTGCCGCTGTCGAAACCGCTGCTGGCCGTTCTCGCCCTGATGTACACGATCTACCAGTGGAACACCTACTTCGACGCCCTGGTGTATCTCAAGGACCCCGATCTGTTCCCGCTGCAGATCGTGCTGCGCAACATCCTCATTCTCAACACCCCCCGCACCGGCGCCATCGACCTCGCGGAATCCATGCGCCAGCAACAACTCGCCAACGTTCTCCGGTACGCGCTCATCGTCATCTCGAGCCTGCCCGTACTGATCATCTACCCGTTCGTCGCGCGCTATTTCACCAAGGGCGTGATGGTCGGCGCGGTCAAGGGCTGACGGAACCCCAGGAATGGACCAGTCATGACAATAAAATCCCCCCGATTCAAGCTGGTCGCCGTCGCGGCCGCCGCGGCACTGGTCGCGGCGGGCTGCAGCTCCAGCGACACCGAAGACGCCCCCAAAGCGAAGATGGACGGCGACAAGGTCGTCATCACGGTGCTGGCTCCCGCCGACCCCGACAAGAAGCTCGATACCAACGCGATCACCACGCTGCTCAGCGACAAGTACAAAATCAAGTTCCAGTTCGACACCACCACCATGGACGGCGGCCCGGCCAAGGAGAAACGGCAGATCGCCATCACCAGCGGCGACTACCCGGACATGTTCCTGCTGATCCCGTACGTCGACGCGTTCACCAAGACCGAGGTCCAGAAACTCGGCCAGCAGGGCGTCGCCGTACCCCTCGAAGACCTGATCAAGGAGAACGCCCCGAACCTGCAGAAGGCGCTGGACGCCAACCCCGTACTCAAGGCGATGTCGACCGCACCGGACGGCCACATCTACGCCCTGCCGCAGTGGTCCGACTGCTACCACTGCACGTACTGGAACAAGCTCTGGCTCAACTCCGCCTGGCTCAAGAAGCTCAACCTGCCGATGCCGAAGACCACCGAGGAACTGCGTACGGTCCTGCGGGCCTTCAAGACGCAGGACCCGAACGGCAACGGCAAGGCCGACGAGATCCCGCTGACCACCGACGCGCAGGACAGCACGCTGATCGGCTACCTGATGGGCGCGTTCGCCTATGCCCCGTTCGGCGCCAGCAACGGCATCCCGTCCCTCCTGCAGCTCAACGGCGACACCGTCGAGACCCCGGTCGACAAGCCGGAATGGCGCGAGGGCCTCAAATACATCAACTCGCTCTACCAGGAGGGCCTGATCGACCAGGCCTCCTTCACCCAGAACGCCGAAGCACTCCAGGCCACCGGCAACGACCCCGCCGCCGTCAAGATCGGCGCCTCACCGGTGCTCTACCCCGGCATCTTCGTCCAGCTCGGCTCCAAGGACGGCCGCGACAAGCAGTACGACGCCGCACCGCCGCTGACCGGTCCGACGGGCGCGAGCTACACGGCGTACAACAACCCGACCTCGACCGGCTACACCTTCATGCTGACCAACAAGTCCAGCAAAGAGGCCCGGATCGCCGCCCTCAAGATGCTCGACTACATCTACACCGACGAGGGCCAGCTCATCGTCAACGCCGGCCCGGAAGGCGTCGGCTGGGTCAAGCCCGGCGCCGGTGACATCGCCCTCGACACCACCGTGAAGCCGACCTGGAAGTCCCTGCCGTCGGCGAACGTCCCGAAGAACTCCACCTGGGACTCCCTCGGCCAGTACAACGTCACCCTCGCCCTGCGCAACGCCCAGGCCGTCCCGCAGGACATCTACGCCGAGACCGGCCTCGAGCGGCGCCTGTTCGAGGCGTCCAAGCTCTACGAGCCGCACGTCGACAAGGCCAAGGTCTACCCGGAGGCCCAGGTCTGGGCCGACCCCAGCACCGTCTCGGAGATGGGCACCCTGAAGACCAACCTCGACAGCTACGTCAGCCAGGGCGAACTCGCGTTCATCACCGGCACCAAGAAGATCGACACCGACTGGGACACCTGGGTCCAGGGCCTCGACGGCATCGGCATGAAGCGCTACCTCGAACTCAACCAGCAGGCCTACGACAAGTACAAGTCCGGCAAGTAACAGGCGACGCCCGGCCGGCTGGTGACAGCCGGGCGGCCGGGCGGCTGTGCAATATATTTGCTTCTCCGTGCGCCGTCGGTAATATCTCCACGCTTTGGCTTGCAACGGGGGAGGAAGACCACATGCGACGGAAGTTGTCGGCCGGCGTCCTATTGGCGCTGGCCTTTTTGATTCCGGCGGCACCGGCGATGGCTCACGCCGAATCGCCCGGGCTGAACGAGTCCTGTCAAACGGTTGAACGCAAGGTGTACAAAGATATTCGTGAGCTGGTGACCATCGATCTGGATACTGCCACCGATGTGCAGGTCCGGGTATTGGCCAATCAGATTCTGTCCGTGGCAAAGGCCGAGTCGTTGCCCGTTCTGCCCCCGGCAATTCAGGATCGGCTGGACGGCACCCCCGAGGACCTGCGGGCGTTCCTCAAGACGGACCTGCGGAAGGCCTGGACGACGGACCTGCGGATCTCGGTGGTCCGGACGCTGACGGGCGCGGGCACCAACGTGAAGGCGGCCGCGCAGAAGGTGCTCGACGACGGCACCATCGACACGTACCTGGCCTACCTGAACGACGGCCTGTACACCGCCCGTGAGCTCGACTGCGCCGCTCAGCCGTCACCGTCCCAGCCCGCACCGTCCGAGCCGTCCCAGCCCGCACCGTCATCGAGCGTCGCGCCAAGCGACTCGGCGCCCGCTGCCGGGTTCCCGTCGCCGTCCGCCACCGCGGGCACGTCCGGCGGCGAGGGTGGCGGCCTGCCCGTGACCGGTGCTGCCACCGGGACCGTGGCCGGCATCGGTGGTGCGCTGCTGCTCATCGGCGGTGCCGGTTACCTGATCGGACGCCGGCGCCGCTCCCGGTTCGTGGCGTAGCTGATCGACGCGCCCGGCTCGATGCTGCACCGAGCCGGGCGCACCGTCACTGCTGGTATTGGCGGCGGACCTCGTCGAGCAGGGAATGGGCGGTCGGCTTCCATCCGTACGTTGTACGGGCTTTGGTGGTGGGGAGGCGGCTGCTCGTTGTCATGAGGCGGGCGCCCTGGGCGTTGTTCTGCTCGGCGACGGCGAGGGGTACGGCGGCGACGGGGGTTCCTGTCAGTTCGCCGATGAGTTCGGCGAGTTCCTTGAACGAGAACGGCACGTCTCCGGCTGCGTTGAACGCGCCCTTTGCCGGCTGGGTGATCGCGCGCAGGTAGAGGTCGGTCAGGTCGTCGATGTGGACCGGGTACCAGGTGTTCGTGCCGTCGCCGATGTGGGCTGCGACGCCGTTAGATCGGGCTGCGTGGATGAGGCCGGTGATGAGTTTTGTGTCGCCGCGGCCGAAGATGAGGGATGCGCGGATCACGATGCCGGTGATGGTCTCGGCGTCCAGGATGATGCGTTCGGCGGCGGCCTTGACCGGCTGGGCGCTCACCTCGGGCAGGGTGGCGTCTTCGCTGGTGTCCAGCGGGTCGAAGCCGTACACGATCCCGGTCGAGGTGTAGACCACGGGCTTGCCGGACCCTCCGGCGACCAGGGCCCGGACGGCGGCCAGCTCGGTGTCGGAGGCCTCCTGTGACGGCGAGTAGTCGACGGCCGCGTGGATCACGGCGTCCGCGCCGGCCGCGGCCTCCCGCAGGACGTCGGTGTCTCCCAGCGACCCGCGGACGGGTACGGCGCCGGCCTCGTCGAGTCGTTTCGCGGCGTCGTCCGAGCGTGCGAGTGCTGACACCTCGTGTCCCGCGGCGACAAGCCGCTCGACGAGCGCCGAGCCGAGATAGCCGGTCCCGCCTGTGATGAAGACCTTCATGAGCCGTCCGTTCCGCCGATGTGAGCTGGTCAGGACGACCGTAAACTCTGACATCTGTGTCAAGGTCAAGCCCGAGGAAGCGGTGTCATGAAGATCGGTGAACTCAGCCGCGCGACCGAGGCGAGCCCCCGCTCGCTGCGCTACTACGAGCAGCTGGGCCTGATCTCGTCGCAGCGCCGGTCGAACGGGTACCGCGAGTACGACGAACCCACAATCGAGACCGTGGCCACCATCAAGTCGCTGCTCGGCCTCGGCTTCCCCATGGCCCTGATCGAGAAGGTCCTCCCGTGCACCGGCGGCGCGGACGCCCCGGTTTCGGACTGTTCGGCCCTGACAGCGCACATCACGCAGATCCGGGACGAGATCGACCAGAAGGCCCGGCACCTGCTCGAAACCCGGGACACCCTGACCGCGTTCCTGCAGCGCAGCTCGGCCAACTAGACGACAGAGCGCTCCTGACCCGCCTCCCAGGTCACGTCGGTGACGGTGCCGGCGTAGCGGACGCGGGCACGTGCGGCGCGGGCGGCGTGGATGCGGGCCTCGTGCAGGCGGCCGCCGTGCCAGGTCAGGTCGACCGTGAAGCCGCCGCGGGCGCGCAGGCCACGGACCGAGCCGTCGCGCCACGTCGACGGTAGCGCGGGCAGCAGCTCGAGTTCCTCGCCGTCGGACTGGAGCAGCATTTCGGCGATCGCGCCCGTGCCTGCGGCGTTGCCGTCGAAGGAGTAGATGTTCTGGGCGGCTCCCGCGATGCCGCCAGCGGAGAAGCTGAGCAGGTTCGCCTCGCTGGCGTCCCCGATCAGCCGGGTGACGTGGGTCAGGGCCTTGTCGCCGTTGAGCAGGCGGGCGTAGAAAGCGGCGAAGTTGGCCTCGCCCCACTCCGTCTGCTCCCAACCGGGGGCCTGCTGGCGGCGCTCGATGATGACCGCGGCGGCTCGGGCCAGCTCGGGGGTACCGCGCGGGGTGATCTGGCGTTCGGGGAACACCGCGCACAGGTGGGCGGTGTGGCGGTGGGCGGGGTCCGACTCGTCGAAGTCGTCGAGCCATTCCTGCAGCTGGCCGTGGCGGCCGATCCGGAACGGCGACAGCCGAAGCCGGGCCGCTTCAGCCCGCGTACGCAGGTCGGGGTCGACGTCGAGGATGGTGGCCGCCTGGGCGCAGATCCGCAGGATCGCCTCGGCGAAGACACGGTCGGCGGTGGTGCCCATCGCCACCGAGCAGGGTGTGCCGTCCGGGGCGAGGTACCAGTTCTCCGGGGACTCCGACGGGCCCGCGACCAGCCAGCCGTGGGCCGGGTGGGGTGTCAGGTACGACAGCATGAACAGCGCCGCGTCCCGCAGGACCGGGTACGCCTGCTCCCTCAGGTACGCCTCGTCGAGGTGGTACTCGTAGTGCTCCCACAGCTGCAGGGCGATCCACGCGCCACCGGTGACGTTCATGCCCCAGCCGATGCCGGCGCCCGGCGCGGAGTAGCCCCACGCGTTCGTGACCGTGTGCGCGACCCAGCCGTCCGCGCCGTACATATCCCGTGCTGTGCTGCGGCCCGCCTGGGCGAGATTCTGCACGAACCGGACCAGCGGGGCGTGGCATTCGGCGAGGTTGCCCGGCTCGGTGGCCCAGTAGTTCTGCTGGGTGTTGATGTCGAGGTGGAAGTCGTTGGACCAGCCCATGCTGCTGGCGAAGCCGTCGTTCCACACGCCCTGCAACGCCAGCGGCAGCGGTGAGTCCTCGCGGGAACCGGCGATGGTCAGGTAGCGGCCGTACTGGAAGTACAGGGCGATCAGGTCGTCGTCGCGCTCACCCCGGGCGAAACGCTCGCGGCGTACGTCGGTGGGCAGCGCGACGGCATCGCCCAGGTCGATCGACACCCGCCGCATCAGGCTCTGGTGGTCGGCGATGTGCGCGGCGCGCAGCATGTCGTAATCGAGAACCCCGATCGAGGCCCGTGCCGACGGATCCGCGCCTGCCCAGTCGGTGCCGACTGCGATGAGTACGACGACCACGTCCGCGCCGCTGACCGTGACCGTGCCGGCGTCGTCGTGCGCCAGCGTGCCGCCGTCGATGTCGAACCGGACGCGGATCTCGACGGTGGTGCCCTGTTTTCCGTCGCTGTGCAGGCTTTCGACGGCGCGGCCGTGGAACACCAGGCCGTCCGTCGTGCTGGTGGTCCCGCCGTCCAGCACGGTGTCGTCGAGGGTGGCCGTGAAGCTCAGGGACGCCGGGTGGTCCGCGGTGAGGCGCATGGCGATCACACCGTGGGGATGGGAGGCGAAGCTTTCGCGTACCCATCGGATCTGACCTTGATCGAATTCCACGCGGACCAGGCCGGTGTCGAGATCGAGGGTGCGACGGTAGTTGCCGGCAGGGTCGCCGGTCTCGTCCTGGGGGAAGTCGAGGCGCAACCGGGGGAGCGGCATGTTGGTCCCGAACGATGCCGGGTAACCGGGCAGATGCTCCGACGCCAGCCGCTGGGCCTGCCCGTACTCTCCGTCGAAGAGCAGCTTGCGGATAGCCGGTAGCTCACGCAGCGCAGTCGGGCTTACATCACTGTCCGAAGGGGCGCCGGACCAGGCGGTCGACTCGGACAAGCGGATGATCTCGGTGTCGACACCGCCGTGGACCATGCCGCCGAGCCGGCCGTTACCGATCGGCAGAGCCTCGAACCAGCGTTCCGCCGGCCGGTCGTAGAACAGAACGCTGGAAGACACTGAAGTCCTTTCAGGACAGGAGTTCGCGGAGCCAGGGGAGCTGGACCGGGGCCTGGAACGAGCCGCCGCCCTCGTGCCGGTTGTACGGCCAGACCTGGATCTGCTTCGGCCCGGCGTATCGGTTGAACGCGGCGTACACAGTGGACGGTGGGCACACGTCGTCCATCAGGCCGACGGAGTACAGCGCCGGCGCGGTCGCCCGGGCGGCGAAATGCACACCGTCGAAATAGCTCAGCGTGTGGAAGACCTGCTCGGTCCGGTCACGGTTGGTCGCACAGAACACCGACAGCTCCTGGTACGGGTACGAGTCCGTGATCTCCGTGGCGTGCCGGAAATGGGTCAGGAACGGCACGTCGATCAGCGCCCCGCGGACCTGCTGGTGCAACCCGGCGACCGCCTGCGCGATGCCGCCGCCCTGGCTGGCGCCGGCCACCACGATCCGGGCAGCGTCCACGCCCGGCAGCGTCACCGCGAGGTCCACCGCCCGCACCGCATCGGTGAACAACCGGCGGTAGTAGTACAGCCCGGGGTCGAGCACGCCGCGGGTCATCAGGCCGGAGTGGTGCGGCGTGGTGTCGCCGGGCAGGTCCGGGGTGTCGCCGTCGCCCTGACCACGGGAGTCCACGACGAGGACGGCGTACCCGGCGGCCGGCCACAGCAGCCATTCATGCGGGCGGCCGCGGCCACCGCCGTACCCGATGAAATTGACCACGCACGGCAGCGGGCCGCTGGCACCAGCCGGCTTGATCAGCCAGGCCGCGACGCTCTGGCCGTCGTAGCCGCTGAACCGGACGTCGAACACCTCCACGCCGGGCAGCAGTGCGTCATACGGGGTCAGCTGCGCCGCCAGGTCGTGCTCGCGGGCGGCGGTCAGGGTGCGGAGCCAGAACGCGTCGAAGTCGGCGGGCTCGGCGAGCTCCGGGCGGTAGTCGCGCAACTTCTCCGGCGACAGGTCGAACATGGCCATGGGGTCAGCTCCCGATACGGACGAGGTGGACGAGGACACTGGCGTGGTCACCGTCGGGCAGGGCGAGATCAAGTCCGGATCGCATCAGTACGGCTCCGGAGTGCACTGCGCCGGTGTCCTGATCACGGTACGAGGATTCGGGGTCGAGCGCTGTCAGCGGCAGCGCGCCGGGGCTGTGGCCGAACGGGCGGGTGGGGCACCAGGCGAGGACGACGAACTGGTTCTCGTACGCGTACCCCACCGCGGTCAAAGCCCCGTCCCCCTTCAGCCGGTACGCCGTACCGTGCTGAACCGCGGGTCTGATCCTCTTGTACGTGGCGATCAGCCCGGTGGCCTTCTTCAGCTCGTCCTCGCTCCACCGGGCCAGGTCACCGCCGACGCCCAGCGCACCCGCCATGGCCACGTGGAACCGGAACCGCAGCGGGGTCCGCCGGGCCGTGGCGACGTTCGGGCTGTCGGTCACCCACGCGCCCATGACCTGTGCCGGGAAGAGCTGGCTGAACCCGTGCTGGATCCCGATCCGGTCCACCGCGTCGGTATTGTCCGACGTCCACACCTGATCGGTGCGGGCGATGATGCCCAGGTCGGCGCGGCCACCACCACCGGAGCACGCCTCGATGCGCAGGTCCGGATGGTCGGCTCGGAGCCGGTCCATGATCCGGTACACCGCCCGGGTCTGCTCGATCCACACCCGGTCCGGGTCGCCGTGCCCGGGCCACCCCGCCTCGGTGAGCGGCCGGTTGGCGTCCCACTTGAGGAAGTCGATGTCGTGCTCGGTGACCAGCCGGTCGAGCCAGGCGTGGGCCCAGGCGGCGGTGTCCGGCCGGGCGAGGTTGAGCACGAGCTGGTTGCGCATCCGCGTACGGTCGCGATGCGCCATGTGCAGCACCCACTCCGGATGCGCCCGGTAGAGGTCACTGTCGGGGTTGACCATCTCCGGCTCGACCCACAGCCCGAAACGCATCCCGAGCCGGTGCACCTCGGCCGCCAGGGGCCGCAGCCCGTCGGGGAACCGGTCCGGGTTGGGTGTCCAGTCACCGAGCCCGGCGTGATCGCTGACCCGCTCGCCGAACCAGCCGTCGTCCACGACGAACAGCTCGACGCCGAGCCGGGCCGCCCGCGCGGCCAGCGCCGTCTGGCCGGGCTCGTCGACGTCGAACCCGGTCGCCTCCCACGAGTTGTAGAGCACCGGCCGTGACTCGCCGGGGTGCGGGATCACGTGCCGCCGGGCGTAGTCGTGCCAGGTACGGCTGGCCCCGCCGAACCCGCCGGTGGTGAAGAGCCCGGCGAACACCGGCGTCTCGAAGGTCTCGCCCGGTGCGAGGGACCACGTGAGCCCCTCGTGGCCGAGACCGCCTGTCCACGTCGTCCGCCCGGCCGGGTCACGCTGCAGGGTGATCCGCCAGCTGCCGCTCCAGGCCAGCGCCGTGCTCCACACCTCGCCGTGCTCCTCGCCGGCCGTACCGTCATCCAGGGCCAGCCAGGGGTTGGCGTGATGGCTGGTCATGCCGCGGCGGCTGGTGAACACGGTCTCGGCGGTGGGGACCTCGGTGCGGCGCAGCCGGAACTCGCTGTTCCAGGCGCCGACCAGGTGGTTCACCCGGTGCTCGCCGCCGGACGGCAGGGTCCACGCCGCGCTGTCGGCCCGCTGCACCGTGATCAGGTCGTGGGGGTCGCGGTTCTCGACGGTGGTCCATCGTTCGATCACGTCGCTGTCCTCGTGCACCCGGTAGTGCAGGGTGACGCGCAGCGGGTAGTGCCGGTCGTCCAGATGGATGCTCAGGTGCCCGTCCTCGGCGTCGTGGCCGGCGTAGCGCCACTCGACGCCGCGGGTGCCGTCGATGAACCGCACCTGGAGACCGGCGACCCCGAAGCGCGCACCGCCCTCGACGGGCAACTCCTCCGGTCCGCCCGCGGTGTCGAAGCTGCTGCCGGCCGGCGAGGTACGCGCGGCGAGCTCCTTCGCCTGGGCCAGGGTCAGCGTCGTACCCCAGTGGACGTGCCTTGGATCGTCGTTGTCGTCCAGACGGACGGCGTACGAGGTCGAAGGGGTGTTCAGCAGCCAGAGTCGCTGGTCAGGATCGTATTGCACGTCGGGCATCGGGGTCCTTGGTCGTCATCGCGAACACAGACGGTGAGTGCGGCGAGCGTAGGGCGGCATTCCGCTCGAAATCAATACTTGACGAAGGAAATTATTGAGCATAGATTTCGGGCATGTTTCCCGACGGCGAGGCCCTGGCTCCCGCTGCGACAGCCGTGTTCACGGCCGTCCTGACCGAGGGACCGATCAGCCGCGTCGCCCTCGCCCGCCGGCTCAACCTGTCCTCCGCCGCCGTCACCAAAGCGGCACGCCCGCTCATCGCTATGGGCTACCTCGAGGAACAGGCCGCGACCGAGCGCACCGGGCCGGGTGCCGGGCGTCCCGCCAGCCCCCTGGCCATCCGCGCCGACCGCGAGTTCTTCGTCGGCGTGAAGATCACCGGCGACGAGCTCATCGGCGTGGTCACCGACCTGCGCGCCGAGGTCCGCACCTCCGCCCACCGCCGCCTCACCGCCACCGGCATCGACGACGTCCTCACCCAGCTGGGTGAGCTCGTCAACGAGCTGCTCGGCAGCTTCCGCCCGCGGACCCGGCACCTCGGGCTCGCCGTCTCCGGCGACGTCGACCATGCCACCGGATTCGTGCGCTACTCGCCGTTCCTGCGGTGGCACGACGTGGCTCTGCGCGAGCTGGCGGAGAAAGCCACCGGGCTCACCGTCACCGTCGAGAACGACGTCAAGGCGCTCACCACCGCCGAGCAATGGTTCGGCGAGGGGGTGGGCGCCGACTCGTTCGCGCTCGTGACCGTGGGGGCCGGCATCGGCTGCGGGCTGATCGTCGGCGGGCGGCTGGTTTCGGGGGCGCACGGCGTGGCGGGGGAGATCGGCCACATCAGCGTCGACACGAACGGTCCTGCCTGTCACTGCGGGAGCCGCGGGTGCGTCGAGGCCATCGCGGGCGCCGATGCGATCGTGCGGGCTGTCGGTCGTCCGGGGGTCACGTTCTCGCAGGCGGTGGCGCTTGCCCGGTCGGGAGACGCTGCCGTCGGCGCCGCCTTCGCCCGCGCCGGGGATGCGATCGGGTCGGGGATCGCCGCGGTCGCGAACCTGGTCGGGCCGTCACGGATCGTGGTCTCCGGCGAGGGACTGTCCGCCTACGACCTGTTCGAGCCCCACATCCGGGCCGGCTTCCAACGCCAGGCCTTCGGCGCCGCCGCCGACTGCCCCCTCTCCATCCGCCCCCTCCCCTTCGAAGAATGGGCCCGCGGCGCCGCCGCCGTCAGCATCAAAGCCCTCGTCGCCTCCTGACGCGTGGCCGGACTGGTCGAGGGGTCTGCTTGTCGCCAGGGGCACGGTATCGTGAGTCTGGTAGCCGACCGGACTCCAGGAGGTGTGTATGACCGTAGAGATGGTCGCGCCGGCCTGGATGCACCAGCAAGTCACTGCCGAGCAGTACGAGGCGTGGACAGAAGAACAGTGTGCGGGCATTGAGATCGTGGATGGGATGGTCCTCGTGAGTCCGAGCGCCTCCAAGCGGCACAATCGCCTCGCCCGGCTTCTCGCGAACTCCTTGGATGCGGCCGCGGGGCAGGACTGGAACGCGGACACCGATTTCGACGTTCGGCTTCAGGATGTGCCGCTGAACAATCGGCGCCCTGATGTGACGGTGTACCGGGCGAACACCATTGACCTCACTCCTACCCGCCCAGAGCATGTGCTCCTCGTGGTCGAGGTGGTCTCACCCGGCTCGGAGACGACTGACCGGGTCGTCAAAGCCGATCAGTACGCGAGGGCCGGGATTCAGTTCTACTGGCGTGTTGAGCAGGCCGCCACGGGTGCGCCTCTCGTGTACACGTATGTACTTGATCCTGCGACCGGCCGCTACCGCGACAGCGAAATGTTTACCGGCGTCGTGAAGACTTCCGCGCCGTTCCCCATCGAGATCGACCTCTGCCGTATCTAGTCCCGCGGGGGATGATCGCTGGCGCTGCAGCACCTTGGGCTCAAGGCCGCGGCAGCATGCCTACGAGTGATGTGATGATGGCGAGGCGCAGGGCTGTGCGCAGGTCGATCTGGTGGACGGCGAGGGCCGGCTCGGATTCGTAGGCGGCGAGCAGGCTCGGCGGCGGTGACGTGTAGGCGGACAGGGCGCCCGCCATGATCAGGGCGTTCAGGCAGAACTCCTCGGCGTGGTCGGTGATCTCGGGCAGGTACTTGCGGGCGAGGGCTGCCATCACAGCGAGGTTGTCCAGTGAGGCTCGTTTGTGGCGGCGGATCACCTCGACCGAGACGTTGTGCTCGAGCACGCCGCCCTGGGCGTTGATGAGGTCGCAGAGCACCGTGCGGGTGGAGAGCGAGCCGCTGAGCACCTCGGCCGTCTGCTCCGCTCGTTGCATCGCGGACCCGCTCGGGCTGACGCCGTGGGCCAGCTCCTGCTCCAGATCGGCCAGCCAGGTTGTCGTCCGGTCGTCCAGCAGGTCGAGCAGCACCGCCTCGCGGGACTCGAAGTAGCGCAGCACCGCCGTCTTGGCCAGGCCGACCCTGCGGCTGAGCTCGTTGAGGGTCACCGCGGCCACCGGCATCTCGTCGAGCATCGCCGAGGTGGTCTCCAGGATCGCCCGGCGCCGGACCTCGCGCTGCTCCTCACTGCGGGCCCGCTGGAACGTCATGAGATCAAGCCTAGCTTAGGTACCGGCGGTTACTTGACTTGTTACCGGTGGTACATCTCCGTCGGAGACATAAGTTACCAGCGGTACTTTAAGGAGCTGTCATGAAGTGGACCGAGCAGCAGATTCCGCGCCAGGACGGCCGGATCGCCGTGATCACCGGCGCCAACACCGGACTCGGCTTCGAGACCGCCCGGCGGCTCGCGGAGCGCGGGGCGTCGGTGGTGCTGGCCGTGCGCGACACCGCGAAGGGAAAGCAGGCCGCCGCCCGGATCGACGGCGACGTCTCCGTGCAGGAGCTGGACCTGACCTCACTGGAATCGGTGCGCGCCGCCGCGGCCGGCCTGCGTGCCACCCACCCGCGGATCGACCTGCTGATCAACAACGCCGGCGTGATGTACACGCCGAAGCAGACCACCCGCGACGGCTTCGAGATGCAGTTCGGCACCAACCACCTCGGCCACTTCGCGCTCACCGGGCTGCTGCTCGACCTGCTGCTGCCCGTGCCAGGCTCCCGGGTCGTCACGGTCAGCAGCACCGGCCACCGCATCCGCGCCGCCATCCACTTCGACGACCTGCAGTGGGAGCATTCCTACGGCCGGGCCGCGGCGTACGGCCAGTCGAAACTCGCCAACCTGATGTTCACGTACGAGCTGCAGCGCCGGCTCGCCCCGCACGGCACCACCATCGCCGTCGCCGCACACCCCGGCGTCTCCAACACCGAACTGACCCGCAACACCCCGGCGATCGTCCGCGGGCCGGTCACCCTGCTCGCCCCGATGATCAGCCAGCCCGCGGCGGCGGGGGCGCTGCCCACCCTGCGGGCCGCCACCGACCCGTCCGTCCTCGGCGGGCAGTACTACGGCCCCGACGGCCTCGCCGAGGGGCGCGGGCACCCGAAACTGGTCACGTCCAGCGCCGACTCCTACGACGTGAGCGTGCAGCAACGGCTCTGGGCGGTATCGGAGGACCTGACCGGCGTACGGTTCCCGATCGGCCAGGCCACCGCCGCAGCGTGACGGGCTCAGCCGAACGGCCGAGGTCTCGCGGCGCCTAAATCAGTCCACAGGCGGAAGCGGGTGCCATCCATGATCAAGAATGCTGCGCGCAGGTTCTATTCATGGGGGAACGATGAAACCTGCGATCACTCGGCGAGGCGTCATCCGTGGCGCCCTGCTCGCCGCGGCCGGGGCGGCTACCGCCCTGGCCGGCGCCGGGCCGGTGAAGCACTGGTGTGGCTGGGACCGGCCGCCGCTCGGGGGAGGCTACGCGGCGGCCGCCGACAACCTGGGCGTGGTGACGCACGGCGGCGTGCAGATCCACTACTTTCAGCCGACCGCCGAGAAGGTCGTGGCACTCACCTTCGACGACGGGCCCCTGCCGGATTTCACGCCGCGGTTCCTGGACGCCCTCGACGCGGCCCGGATCCCGGCCACGTTCTTCATGGTCGGCAGCCGCCTCGAGGAACACGCCGACCTGGTCCGGGGCCGGCTCGACCGGCACGAGGTGGGCAACCACTCCTGGTCGCACACCGACCTCGCCACACTGGACCTGGCCGCGGCGAGCCGGGAGCTGGAACGCACCCACGACGCGATCCGGCGTCATGCCGGGCGTGAGGCCACGCTGCTGCGCCCGCCGTTCGGGCACCTGGGCGGTTCGACCGTGCTGGCCGCCGACGCGATGGGCTACGACATCGCACTGTGGTCCCACCAGATGCACGAGCGCAACTACCTCAGCGACCCGGCCGGGCAGGCCCGCGACCTCGTGACGACGGTGCGGCCCGGCTCGATCGTCCTCGCGCACGACGCGGGCGACCGGCGCCGGCTGGTCGCCCTCGACGCCCTGCCCGCGATGATCGCCGGGCTGCAGGACCGCGGCTACCGCTTCGTCACCGTCTCGGAGTTGCTCGCCGCGACCCCCGCCAAACCGGGGCAAGCGTAAGCCCATGCGGCCAGGACGAGGTGTCGACGGATCGGTGGGACATGAGAGATTTGATGGCTTCGATGCAGATCCTGGCATCGAACGGGCTGTTCATCGTGGAGGACGCCGACACCACGTTCGAGGGCATGCTCGACGTCGGTGAAGCGTCGGTGACCGCCACCGGGGATGTGCTGCTCATCAGGGTCCAGAGCGACGCCGACGGTCTGGTCGCCGTATCGGTCATCGGATCCGACGGGGAGACCACCCTGCCGGTGACCGTGTTCGAGGGCGAGATCAACCTCAGCTACGGACGGCTGCGGGTCCGCGACGTCGGCGCTGAGAACGCCATCGTGGTCGGGCTCGACGACGGCCCGTGCCACATGCGGGTCGTCGTGGACGACGAGGCGTACCCGAAGACCGTCGAAATCCTGGTGCCGCCGCTGTAGGGCGGCACGACATCACGGGGGAGGAACAGCGACGAAGTGTTCGGCCGCCGGGTCGACCAGCCACAGTCCTACGGCTGGACACGGGCCAGATGTTGCGCTGGGCAGCGGGAGGCGACAACTTTATGCCGGCGACCCTGGGGCGAACATGAGCGCCGGCAGCACGGTCTCGGCGGCATTGAACGACGCCGTAACCGTGTCGATCGCCTCCGATATCACCCCACCCGCCGGTGACCGTTTCCCGTACGCCTCTGACCGGCCGCTGCGCAGTGCCCGTGCGGGGGACGGCACTGCGCAGCGCCACAGTCACCTGCCGGCGGGTGCGGTGATGCTGATCGGTGCGTTGAAGTCGTAGAACTCGACGGTGGTGAGCGGGTCCTGGTTCTGCACCGTGCCGCTGATCCGGCGCACGAGGTTGTCGGCAACCCAGATGTCGACCTGAACCGGAGCGCTGTAGGAATCGACGTTCTCGAGCTCGAACCAGGCCAGCTCGGTCGCGGGCAGTTCCGTCACCGGGGAGGCGGGATCCGCGGCGCTCGTCCGGGCCGGCAGGGTCAGCCGGTAGTGGGTGGTCTTCACCCCGCGGACGTCCTCGGTGCCGACCACGGCGACGTTGCGGTCCTGCGACGCGGCCCGGGTCAGGTCACCCGCGGCCCGGGCGAACGGGGCGAGCTTCTGGTCATCGGGAATGGTCTCCTTCTTGGTCGTGCCGTCCGCTGCCGTGACATAGCGGTCGCTGCCGATGACGATGGTCGTCTCCGTCACGCCCTCGCCCTTGCTGACGATGCGCGAGTTCGCTCCGCTGACCTCACCCTCGGCGCTGAAGGCGCCACCGCCCTGCGGGGGCTGACTGAACCGCAACGACGAAACCTGCTCGGTACGCTCGGCGGCGGCCAGCAGCACCGATCCGGCATCAACCGGCCCCGTGCCGGGCGCTGGTCGCCCGTCGGGGCCACCCGCCAGCGCGACAGCCGCGACAACTGCCGCTGCGACGCCGGCCGTGGCGATACCCGCCACCACGGTCCATCGTTTGCGCCGGCGCGGCGGCGCCTGGTCGGCGAGACTATTCAGGGTGCTGGTCTGCGACATGGATTTCTCCAGGATGGCATTGAAACGGGGTGATCCCGGCGCCGGCGGCGCGCTACGGACAATGGGATTCAGCCGACGGAGGCGCTCAATTTCTTCTTCGCCATTCATCTGCGTGTGCTCCCCTTTCCGTGGGACTCACCCTGTACATTTCCGCGGCCCTGCCGATCTCGCCGGTGAAGTTCCCGCTGCAACCGGTCCCGGGCCTTGTACAACCGCGAGGACACGGTCGGCGCGCTCACCTGCAGGACAGCGGCGATCTCGGCGACCTCCAAGCCGTCCCACGCCTGCATCAGCAGCAGTTCACGGTCGCTGCCGGACAAGGCCGCCAGGGCGGACCACAACTCCTGGTCCACGTCGGCAACGGCCTCGTACCCCACTTCCGGAGGATCAACCGAAACAATTCTTAAATGCAGCTGACGCTGCCGCTCGACACCGCGGCGGAAATTCGCAAGCACGTTGTAGCCCGTCCGGAACAGCCACATCCGCTCAGCACCCGAGGGAAGGTCCTCCCGGCGCCGCCACGCCACGGCGAAAACGTCAGCCGTTACGTCATCCGCATCCTCATCAGTAGCGACCCGCCGACGTATGAACGCCCACACATCGCCGAAATTCGCGGTAAAAAACGCACGAAAGGCTTCCTCATTCATGCGACCTCCGGACGACGACACCATCTCTACCAACATGTCCGGGACCGGCCCCATCTCGCCGCAGGACACAACTCTCGCACAGCAGATAGTCTCAACCGCCGTCTTGAAGCTCAGGTGTGTCAGACGCCAGGCGGGTTCTCCCCTTGCGCGGGAATCGGCAGTTCGACGGTGCCGGTTCCGGCCGGCGAGACGGTGCTGATCTCCGTGTCTGACTCGACGGTGATCGTATCGGCGGTTCGCGATCCGAAAGCGACGGCGACCGCACCGGTGAAGCCCGCACCGGTCAGTGTGACGGGGGTGCCGCCTGACTCCGGACCGCGGGCGGGGTCGACCTGACTGATCTGTGGGCGTGCTGACGGGATTTGCTTGGCCATCTCCGCGGCGGCCGCGGTCGCCGAGCGGCTACCGAAGTAGAACGAGGACACGGCAGTGATCAGCGTGCCGAGCAGGACGACGAGGTTCTTGCCGATGTCCGTCGCTGCGGCCGGCGTCTGTGCGCGGACCAGGACGTCGTACGAAGTCGGCGTGCCGGTGGGCGGATTCGGGGTGGAGCCGATCAGATCCGCCGGGTTCAGCGCCGCGAACTGTGCCGGTGTCAGGCCCTCGAGTGAGATCGGGTCGCCGGGCTGGGCCAGCACCGAGAAGATGAAGGTGGTCGCCACGAAGATCAGGATGAGCGCGACGATTGCCCGGACGCTGCCTTCCGGAAGGCCGAGCCGGTCGGCTTTGGCGCTGCGGTGGAGGGTGAGACAGGAGGCGCCGGTCGGCCATGGTCGCTCACGCCTGTGTCCCGGTCGCCCATACGGCGACTCCGTCAGGGCGGTATATGACGGCGTTGCCGTCGTCCTGCATCACCAGCCGCGCACCCGCCTCGCCGTCCGTGTCGCTTGCCCAGACCGCCTGGCCGGCGGCGTTGTAGACGACGAGGTTGCCATCGGTCTGCATGACGCAGACGCCCACACCACCGGGTTTCGGGCGGGTGTCCCACAGTGCCAGGTCGTCGCTGCGGCGGTAGAGCACCAGGTTGGTGTCGTCCTGGTAGACGAAGCGGAAACGGCCGTCCGCCGAATACAGCGTGCCGTTACCGGCCAACTGCTCGCCGGACTCCATGACGGAGTGGCCGCTGGCGTCGGCGCCGGTCGGGGGGACCTGCTGCCCGGTCCACGTCGCCCACGCGGCGACTCCGTCGGGGCGATAGATGACGGCGTTGCCGTCGTTCTGCACCACCAGCCGCGCGCCGGGATTACCAGGGGTGTCGCTCGCCCACACGGCTTCGCCCCGCGCGTTGTAGACGACCAGATTGCCGTCCTCCTGCATGATGCACACGCCGACACCGCCGGGTTTGGGGCGGGTGTCCCACTGGCCAACGTTGTCGGTGGTGCGGTAGAGCACGAGGTTGGTGTCGTCCTGATAGATGAACCGGAACCGGCCGTTCGCCGAGAACAGGGTGCCGTTGCTGTTCAGCACCTGACCGGGGACATGGTGTCGCCGGCGGCCGGAGGACCGCCGGGCGGGACGTTCTGCGCGGTGTTGCTCGACCAGATCGCCTCCCCGTCGGGCCGGTAGACGACCGCGTTGCCGTCATCCTGCATCACCAGGCGGCTGCCCGGGTTACCCGCGGTCTGACTCGACCACACGGGCTGCGCCGAGGCGTTGCAGACGACCAGATTGCCGTCACCCTGCATCAGGCACACGCCGACGCCGCCGGGCTTCGGGCGGGTGTCCCACTGGGCGACGTTGTCGGTGGTGCGGTAGAGCACGAGGTTGGTGTCGTCCTGATAGATGAACCGGAACCGGCCGTTCGCCGAGAACAGCGTGCCGTTGCTGCCCAGCATCTCACCGGCGGTCATTGTGTCGCCGGCCGCGGCGGGGCCGGCCGGAAGCTCGGGCCAGCGGCCGGACTGGCCGTTGACCCGCCATTCCAGGATGTACGCGTCCGGCAGGAACGGCACCCGGAAGCCCTGGTCGGCGAGATATTTGAGGTAGGCGTCCTCGTTCATCCACTTGGCCAGCCAGTACGACCGCTCCGGCCCGGCCGTGAACACGATGTCCCCGGTGACCGGGTTGATCAGCGAGAAGGTCAGCTGAGCAGCCAGGTCAGGGGCGGGCCACCACAGCTCGTTGTCCGCGGCCCGGCTGAGCACGTTGAGGTAGAAGGCGTCCAGCGGCGGCGGCAGGAACGGCAGGGAACCCGGCAGCACATGACCGGGGATCCGGCGGTAGACGCCGACCTCGGCACCGATGCCGCCGGGGAAGATGGGCAGGCCGAGGAACCTCTGGCACCAGCCCTTCCACAGCTGGATGACCACCTGCTCGCCGTTGATGGTGATCTCAGCGGTGGTGGTGGCATAGCCGGGCCACTGCAGCGCCGTCGTGCACGGGAGCTCCTGGCAGAGCAGTTTCCACCGTTCTGATGTCTCCACGTACGAGTACCCGCGGTCGTCCACCGTGCGGACCGTCGGCAACCCGAAGTCCTGCACGGTGTCGCTGGCCCACCATGGCGTCCCGCCCGGGTCATAGATGACCAGGTTGCCGTCGTCCCGCAGGGTCGCCTCGGCACCGGGGTGGCCGCCGGTGCCGGCGTTCCAGCGCGGTTCCCCGGCGGCGGTGAGGGCGACCAGGTTGCCGTCGGCCTGCATCACCAGCCGGTCGACCGGCTGGCCGTCGGTCGCCGACGCCCACAGCGCCTGACCGGTCTGAACCCGGTACAACACGACGTTGCCGTCGCCCTGCACGACGAGTTCCACCCAGCCGTTACCGGACAGCAGGCGTTCGCCGGCGAACAGTGTCTGCCCTGACGTCAGCCGTTCCATCATGATCCTCCCGGGCTCAGAGTGGGGGCAGGGCGAGGTCGAAGCGGAGGCCGCTGGCGCCCTCGCCGTGGCCGGTGGTGACCCGGCGGCCGATCCAGAGGGCCGTGCCGCCGCCGACCGTGCGGGCCTGCTGGAACGTACGGGTGACAAGCACCCCCTCGCGGGGAACCTCCTCCTCCGCGATGGTCGCCGCGGCCGGCAGGATCGTGCCGAGCGGGTCGACCACCTGGGCGGTGCCGTCGTCGAGGTAGCGCAGCATCGGGCGGCGTTCCAGCACCGGGTGGGACCGCTGCGGCACGGCGACGTACGGGATCCAGTTCTCCGGGACCGAGGTCATCAGCCGGTAATGGAGCCGGGCATCGCCGGGAACGGCCGCGGCCGGCATTGCGGCGGCCTGCTGGGCGCGGGGGACCGGTTCGCCGGTCCCGGCGTCGGGCACGATGCGCTCGACGCCCCAGACGAGGTTGGCCATCTCGTCACGGAACAGGGCCACCTCCTCCAACGGCAGACCCTCGAGCACGCGGGGAATGGTCGGCGCCAGCACGAAGATGTCGGCGAGCCGGGACCTGTCGGTCAGCGGGGTGCAGCGGAACACGCCCCAGCCGGTCTCGCGGGACGCATGTACGTCCACGTCGACACCGAACGTATCGACGACGTGCACGGTGTCGATCCTCGTCGCAGTGCCGTACGGAACGATCAGCGGCACCTGGAACCAGTCGACCGAGTAGGTCAGCGCGAACTCGACGGTGGCGAGCCGGGCCAGGTCGGTGCGCCCCGCCTCGAGATCACCGAGGTAGACGCGAGCGTCCTCGAATTCGAACAGGCGGTCGCTGGGCATCCCGGCGAAGCGGACCGGCGTAGGCAGCGTGGTGTCCGCGAGGGTGGTGCCGGGTGGGGACGGGACGGCTGCGCCGGTGAGGTCGCCGTGGAACCAGTCGAGGGTGCCGCCGGTGTATTCGTCGACGTGCAGCGCGACCGGGCCGTCGGACAGTGTGGCCTCGGCGGCGAAGGAGTGTTCCAGCCGGTGCGGGTTCCAACTGTCACCGGCCGGTGCGACGAGGAAGCCGGAGACCCAGCGCTGCCAGCCGGCCACCACCGGGGTCGTGGCGGCGGCGGGGGCGGCGCCGAAGCTGTCCGGCAGCCCGGTCAAGCCCCCGTTTCCGTCGTCGAACCCTGCCAGCGCGGCCAGGACGGCGGCACTGTCCGGCACCCGCCCGGCGGCGAGACGCTCACGGGCGTCACCACGACCGGCCGGGGCGTACGCGTCGATCGCCGCCCGGGCCTCCGCGGTCAGGCCCGCCGCCCGCAGCATCCGCAGCAGATGCAGCCCGGCCTGGGTACGCAGCCGTAGCGGAAGCACCGGCGGGAGTTCTGCTTCCACCAGCGCTTCCAGCGGCGGCGCTGACTCGCCGGGCGGCGGGATGTCCGAGGCACCGCCGTCGTTGCGGAGCCGGGAGAAGGTGCCGGACTCCCCGCGTACGGTGGCCAGGATCGGGGTTCCGGCGTCCTCGCCGGTTAGTTCGTCGAACTGCCACTGCCGGCCGATCATCCACAGCGGATCCGCGACCAGGGCCTGCGCGCCGGGTGTCAGGTCGCCGCTGGTGACGGTGAGCGGTTCGAGCCGTGACCAGCTGGTGAGCAGAGGCTGGAGCCGCAGGTCCGCGATGTCCTTCTTGGCGATCTTGGCCTGCGCGAGCAGGTCGCTCAGGTCAGGCATGACGCCCCTTCTTCCCATAGACATGAGTCGCCACCAGACCGCCGAGCATCTCGGCGAGTTCCAGGAACCGGATGCCTGGTGTGTCGCGGGTGTACGCGTCAGGCAGCAGAAGCGCGGGCACCAGGGTGGCCAGCGGTGCCAGTTCCGGGGAACCGAGCGTGCGCAACTGCGCCAGGTCGACGGCCTCGTGAACACAGCCGGCGACGGTGTCGAAGCTCCAGTGGGTCTCGTCCGGTGACGGGTGGACGGCCAGAAGCATCGCCTGCGGGGCGCGGGCGCCGGGCGCGTCGAAATGGAACGCGACCGCGGTGGTCTCGTCGGCGGCCGGCACGGTCTCGGTCCAGGCGTCCACCAGCAGGCCCGCACCACCCCGGGCCCAGTCGAGACCGTCCGGTGCGTAGAGGACGACCCCGGCGGTACCGGCCGGTGGCGGGCCGGTGTCGCCGAACGGCAGCGCCACCCACGGTACGTCCGGCCGGTGCGGTGTCTGCACCAGTTCACACCGCCCCGGAACGTCCACACCGTCCGCCTCGGCATGCACGAGCAGGGCCGCGAACGCGTCGAGGCCGGGCCGGACCAGCGCGCTGCGGTGCAGCCACGACACCAGGGCCGTGCCGTCACCGGCGAGGAGCCGGTCGCGGGCACGCCGGGAGGCCTCGAACGGTGCCGGGTCGGCGGCCGCGAGCACCGGCAGGAAAGGCTGCTGGTCGCCGAGCAGTGTGGTGACGGCCGTGGCGCTGTCCGCCGCTCCGGATGCGTCCAGCCGATGCCGGATCCGCTGCAGCACCAGGGCAGGGTCCTCGCCGGGAGCGATCGGCCCGACCGGCGTCAACGCGGTGAGCGCATCACGCAGACCGGCTGCGTCCCCGGAGGCCAGCGCCGCGGTGGCCCGGTTCAGCAGGACCTGGACCCGGGCGCGCAGCGCGGTGGCACGGCCCTGCGCCTCAACGCTGTCGACGGCGGCGACCGGTGTGCCGGTGCCGGCGCTGACATCGGCCGCCGACTCCAGATGCTCCGGGGCCAGCGGCGATGCGCTGATCGTGTCGGCGGCCCAGGTCGCGACGTCGAGCAGCTCCGCCATCGCTGATGTGTCCAGGTCGAGCCGATCATCCGGGCCGAGCGCGTAATGCCCCGCGAATGCCTCGCTCAAGCCGTCCCGGCGGGCGCTGAGAACCACCGACAACGCCGACATACGCAGGTCGGCGAGCGTGGCCGGGGGCAGCGGGACGGTTTCCTGCTCCCGGACCACCCGCGCGGTCACCGTCCCGGTGCCCGGCCGGCCGACCAGGGTGCCGAGCCACCGGTCGAGCCGGGGTTCGGCGAGGCTGCGCAGATCGGCGGGCCAGCCGTCGGCCGGGGCGGTCGCGTCGCGGTCGAGCCAGATACCGGCGCGGTGGGTGACGATCGGCCCCGCCCGGCCCGTTCGCACGAACTCCGGTGCGGGCGCGGGGGCCTGCCGGTCGTGGGCGGCCAGCGCCGCACCCGATCGGTCCAGGTTGCCGACGGTGGCCTGGTGCACCGATTCGGCCAGCAGCACGTCGCTGACCCCGTCCGCCAGCCCGGCGAGGTCGTCGAGCTCGGCCGCCACCTGGTCGCGGTCACCCGTGGCTATCCCCGCGGCGGCCAGCAGCCCTGACCGTTCGGCCTGCCAGCGGGCCAGCAGCGCGACCCCGTCGACGACGTCCCGGGCCGCGACCGCCTCGGCCGGTGCGGCGGCGCCGGGCGGATCCGGGCGTTCGCTGCGCAGCGGGCAGACCTGGCGCAGGGGCAGGATCCACTGCGCCAGCCGCAGGTCGCGTTCCTGCAGACCGCGTTCGAACCGGTAGCCCAGCAGGGCGGCGAGCCGCTGCCCGGACGCGACACCTTCCAGCAGGCGCAGGGCGGCGCGGACCCGCCGAGAGGACAGGTCGAGGTCGAAGAGCCGGCCGTCCTCGCCGCGGTGGGAGAGCCGGGCGCTACGCAGTACCGCGGTCGAAGCGGCCTGCCCCAGCGACGGCGCGTGCACGAAACCCAGGCTCTCGGCGGCCGGCCCGGTGTCCGGGTGCAGGTCCTCGACCACACCCCAGCCACCGGCGTACAGACCGGCCGGGTTGACCGCCCGTCGCTGCGCCAGCCGGGCGGTGGCCAGCGATGTGATCCACGCGTCGAGACGGGTGGAATAGAGGTCGAGAACACCGCGGAACGCCCATTCGAGCTGGTCGGCCGGTGCCTGCTCAAGGGTGGACAAGGCCGTGTCGAACCGGTGGTGCAGCGGATCCTCCGCCACGGTCGGCTGTCCCCGCCGTTTCTGATAGCTGACGGCGACGAACTCCCCAACGGTCAAATCACCGGTCAGGGCCGGCAGCACGGTCTGCTGGAACTCCAGCGGGGTACGCGGCACCGGCGTCGTGCTTCCGGCGGTCACCGGCGACAGGACGGCCTCTTCGATCCGCAACGTGTACGGCAACCGGTCAGCCGGCCGCGTCAGGAAGTCGACGAAGCTCGCCGACAGCTCCAGCGAAGTGGCCTGCGCCGCCACGATCGCCTTACCGGCCCTGGCATTCTCCATCGGCGCCGCGCACGCCAGGAACGCCTCCAGCAGGGCGACGGAATTCTTCCTGGCGGTCAGGATCACCGCCCCGTCCGGTTCGGTCAGCAACCGGCGGATCTCGCCGAGATAACCGGTGCCCCGCTGCCCGCCCGCCTCGGCCTTGAGCACCAGCGGCACGTCGAGCGGGTGGTCCGCCTCGTCGAAGGTCAGCTCGGCCAGCCGGGGCAGCTGCAGCACGCCCATCCGCCGCAACAGCAGGGCGATGACCGTACGCTGCAACCGGGCTGTCTCGGTCCACGACGGATGCAACGCCTGCCGTTCGACCGGCCCGATCAGCTTGCGGACGGTCAGCTCCCAGGCGACCGGCATGCGCTGCAGCAGGGCGAGCATGATGTCGTCGACGTCGCCACGGGCCCGCACCTGAGCCAGCCGCGGGACACCGGGCACCAGCGGTTCGACCATCGAGCGCAGGACCGCCGTCACCCCCTGCACGCTGCCGCCGGCCTCGGTGCGGTCGCGCGGCATCACCGGCAGGATTCCGTACGGCTGACTGCCGATCCGCACCGTCGGTAACGGACCGCCGGCGCGGAGGTTGGCCACGACGTGCTGCCGCAGGCCGGCCTCGACACCCGGGCCGGTGGTCAGCGGGTCGAGCATCTCGGTGAGGTAGTAGCCACCGGTCGCCGACCACGTCGCCTCGAGCAGGGCCTGCTGCCACCGCTGTTCGCGCAGGTCGGCACCGGCCACACGGCGCAGCGTCGCACCACCGAGTCCGAGCGCCCGCGTCGTCAGATCGCCTGCCGAGCCGTCCGGCTGCGGCGGAGGTTCGTGCGGTGCCGAAGCCCGCCGGGCCGCCTCGGGGTCGGTCGTGTAAGGGCTGCGCTTTGCGGTCGTGGAGTTCGTCGGCACACCCTGCGGCACGAACGCCATCCGTCCCTCGTCGGCGTGCGCCGCCAGGTGCTCCTCGACCAGGCCGGCGGTCCGCGCCGGGTCGAGCGTCCAGTCGACGCCGACGGCGATCAGCCGGTCCACGCCGTCCGCCAGCCTCGCGCCGTGCAGCAGGTCGCTCTGCCGGACGGTGACGACCATCCCGACCCGCTCGGCCTCGTCAACGTCGTGCAGCCAGGCCAGGTCGGGGTCGGCGGGCAGGCCGCCGGGCAGCGTCGCAGCCTCCGGATCGGGCGAGGGACCAGCGGCCAGCCGGTCCGGCACGGCACCGCCCCATCGGCGGAAGATCTCGGTGTGCCGCCCCGGCTCGTTCCGCTGGTAGCCGAGTACGCACCACCGGTCGGGCAGCAGCGCCGCCTGAGCGGCGACACTCCACTCACCGGAACGGCGCGGCAGGTCCCGCCAGATCGGCCCGGCGTCGGCCGAAGCCAGGTTGCCGGGTTCGTAGGTACGCACGAGGAACGCGGCCCGTCCCGGTCGCAGCCGACTCGCCAGCCCCTGCCAGGCGGCGTCGGCGAGCGCCCGCCCGACCTCGGTGCGGGCGTCGCGCTCCGGCCACCGCTGGGTCCAGTACCAGGTGAGCCCCTGCGCCTCGGCGTCACTCACCGCGGGATCGTGGCTGGTCACGTGCGCCTGGTCGGGGAAGATACGGACCTTCAAGGTCTGTCCGCCGTCGAAGAACCGGGTCTCCAGGCGGACCGGCAGCATCAGGATCGGCAGACCGGCCGAGAGGGACGTGACGGCCTGCTCCGGCCCGGCCACCGCGACCAGCGCCTCCGAGGCGGACATGACCGTCCGGCCACCCGACCGGAGCGCGGCGATCAGCTCGCCACGTCGGCGGTCCAGGTCGGTGGCCTCGGCCTGAGCGGCGGCTGTGGTCTGATCGTCGCCCCGGCTGCGGGCGGCCGCCGCTCGGTCCCGGCTGTCGGACAGAGCCAGCCGGACCCGCCGCAGCCTGTCTAGCCGCTCGGTGACGGCTGCCCGGGCGGCGGCGATGCCGGTGAGGTCCAGATCGGGCACGGCTACCTCCGGGGGCTGATGCGGGCCGGTCAAGGGGCGAGCAGGTGAGAGGCGTGTACGTACAGTGCGAACGGCTGCTGGAACAGCGTGGCGGCCAGGGTGTCGGCGCGGGCCGTGGCCTTGTTGACGCCGGGGGCCACGGCGTCGGCCACGCGCAGGTGGGCGCCGGGGGCTACGGGGGTGTCCGACCAGCTCAGCGCGCCGGCCCCGGCCTCGGCGTTTTTCGTCTCGTCGAGGCCGAAGCGCGGCTCGGTGAGTGGTTCCATCAGGGCGAAGAAGAGCCCGGCGCCGTCGGTGAGAGCACTTTCAGGCAGCGGGAACCCGAAGTAGGACACGTCCGGGTCGAACTGCCCCTGAAAGATCGGCGCCACCGTACGCGCCCGGTCCGGCCGCCGCGCGTCCAGAGCCGGGACCGCGAGCACGACCGTGTTCGGGTAGCGGCGCAGCAGGTCGCCGCGCAGCATCAGGACAAGATTGCCGGCCGTGTCGATGGTCTGCCCGGCGAGGTTCCCGGTCCGCCATCCATGGATCGGCGCGATGTCGTCACGCCCGTCGAGCCGCCGCCAGAAGCGCCGCAACGGGGTGCCACGCCCGTCCGCCGGGAAGCCGCGGAACAGCAGCTCGCGGTTCATCTCGTGGTTGAGCCCGGCCATGAACGCGGCGACGAATCGTGGATTGGTCTCCAGCACGGTCACCGAATCCGGCGGGACGGTGTCGACGCCGGGGCAGAAGCGGGTGCGGTCATGGCCGGTCAGCAGGTCGGCCCCCGCCCGGGCCAGCACCGGATAGGTCATCACCCGGTCCAGCCCGCGGGTCGCCCACCAGCCGTCCACGGTGAACGGCTGCCCGGCCGCGGTGAACTCGCCGATCCCCTTACCGGCGAACCGGATCATCGCGTCGCGGCGTAGCGGCTGGGCGACGGACGGCAGCAGGTGCTGCTTGATCGCGGCTGCTGTGCCGGCGAGGTCGTACGCGACGACGGTGGCGACCGGCGGCGGCACGGCGATCGCGGTTGTCCTCTTCTGCGCCGTCATCGCGGTCTCGAACAGCGTGATCACCCGAGGGTCGGTGATCAACGCCGGGACCGCGACGGTCGTGCCGGCCCCCGCCGGGGCTGTGACAGGCGTGCCGATGACCACGACCGGGTCGGCGATCACGACGGGCGGCTTCCCGATGACGATCGGCCCACCCGGGAACGCGCCGCCGGGCCGTGCGCCGCCGGGGAAGAGGGGGAAGGGAACCGCGGGTCGCAGGACCGGCAGGGTCCCCACGCCGGGCAGGTGCGCCGAGTCGCTCCTGCGGATCACGTTGACCGGTAGCCGGGAGAGGAAGCCGCCGAGGTCGAGGGTGGCCACGCCCGGGTCGAGCACGGCGACCGGCTGCCGGGCCACGCCGGTACGCAGGACCAGGGTGTTACCCGCGTCGATGTCCAGCACTCCGACCGACATCGGGGTCGTCAGCGTCCCGGCCCGCACGACCGGTCCCTCCAGCAACATCCCCACACCCCGGTCCGCGGTCGCGGCGACGCCGGTGGTGAGCGCGTCGAGCAACGCCCCGCTGCCGATCGTCTCGATGACGGTGCCGGTCGGCTCGGTGCCGGCCACGGTGAGCACGGTTTCGGCTGCCAGCGTGCGTGCCGCGTCCACATGGGTCTGGGCGAGCAGGCCGACGGTGTGCAGGTCCGTGCGTACGGTCAGCCTGGTCTGCTGGTCGGTCCGCGCCGCGGCGACCTTCTGCGCGCAGGCTGCCAGTGACTGGACGGCCTCCGCACCGACCTCGAGTGGCAGCCCGAACGCGGCGAGGGTGGTGCCGGTGAGAGCGGTCGGGTCGATGCCGGTCAGGGTTGGCCGGGCGAACCGGGTCGCGTCCAGCCCGGGGTGCCCGACGGCCAGCTTGGCCACCAGTGTGGGCCGCAGCGCGGTGCTCACGACCCGCAGCCGGCGGGCCGCCCGGGCGACCGCCCGTCCGGACGGCGCGAGAGCCCGGCGCAACCCGGCATCCACGGTGGCGTCCGGCATCGAGGAGGCAGCGACCGTCGCGACGAGGCTGAGCTTCCCGACCGGCGTACGCCGTGCGGCCGGAGCCATGACGCCCAGCAGGACGCCGTCGGTCATCGGCAGGACGTGCCGCCGGTAGAACGACTCGGTGACCAGCGTGGTGAGCGCGGCACGCTGCAGTGCGGCCTCCGCGGTCAGCACATCCCCGGCCTGCTGCCAGGCCGCGTCGACGAGGTCTTCCTGGTTGTCGCGCACGCATTCGGCGCCGAGCCCGGCCGCGACCCGGGAGCGCGGGTCGAGGTTGAGTTCGCGGAACCATTCGGCATCCTCACCGGCGACCCGGTCACGGACACTCCACCGCTGCACGTGTGCACCGGCGTAGACCGGCGGGCCGACCGGCTGGCGGGAGGCGTCTTCGAGGGCCTGTCCGTCGAGGACCCCGTCGGCGGCGTCGGCGAGGGTACGTGTGATCTCGGCGAGACCGGCGCGCAGCCGCTCCGGGGTGTCGTGGAGGCTGGGGGTGCTCTGCAGCGGTGCGCGCAGGACACCGTCCATCGACATGACGGCGGGTTCTCCGGTGATTCGCAGAGGGGGAGCCGCGTCTCCGACGTCCATCGGGGTCCGGCCGACCTGCGCGTCGATCCGGTGCGGGCGCAGGCGCTGGGCGAGCGACTCGAAGTCGCCCTCGATCCCGGTCTGGAAACGCCAGTGGAAGTACATCGGCAGTACAACCGTGTCCTGCTTCGGCGACCAGGCCTTGTCCAGTGTCATGGCGGGGCCGGGCACGCCGCCCATTCCGCGGATCCGGCCGGCGTCGAACGCCGGCACCAGGGCGGCGATCCACCGGCGGCCGGGGATCAGCCGGCGCGGGCAGATCAGCCGGGCCACGTTGTGGTCGGGCCGTGCGGCCAGGTCGGCGGCCGGCCCGGCGGTGCCGGCGGTGTCGATGAGCTGGACGTGCGCCCAGGCCCAGGACTCGTCGAGATCGGGAAGTTCATCGCCGGCCCCCGTCACGCTCAGCTGGGGCAGTGGTGCACCCCGCGGCGCGGTCACGGTCACGCCGTCCCGGTCCTCGACCACGACCAGCACCAGCCAGGGTGGCAGCCGCCCGTCGGCGGGGACCCCGTGCGGGGTGAACAGCCAGGGCAGCTCGGGGGCGTCGAGGTCGATCGCGGCCAGGTAGTTCGGTTCGGCGTTCGTGGTCTCGGGGCGCGGGAACGTGCGGACGATCTGCGCCGGGTCGATGCCGGTGACGTCGCCCGGGCCGAGGACCGTGGCCTGCGTCGTGGCTGCGCCGGCACCGTCAATGGTCACCGTTACCGTGACCTGCGCGCGGGCGGGTATCGAGCCGCCGGCCGGTGGGTCGGGCAGCGCGGCGGACAGGCCGCGGCGGGTCCAGGGCAGGAAACGGTAGACGGTCGTCATGTCAGACTCCGGTGATCTCGAACGCTTCGACGACGACCGTGCCCAGCCTCGCGGCCTGCTCGGCGGCCGCCTCGGAGACGGCCGCGGTGCCGGTCAGCGTCTCTGCCCTGACCAGGGTGGTGGCATCGGCCAGGACGAGGGCCGGGTCCTGCTTCACCGTCGCGGCGCCCGGCCCGCCTCCGGTCAGGGCGGCCTTCACAGCGCGCGCCGACTTGGCCGCGGCGCCGAGCGTCACGTGCACCAGGACCTGCCCGTCGAGCAGGTCCCGGTGGCCGATCGGAATCGTGACCCACGGGAAGCGGGCGATGTCCGGCTCCGGTTCGAGGATCTTCTCCTCGTACGTGGCCGCGACCATGACGCCCGGGTCGTCCACCCGGTAGCCGTCCAGGCCAACGGTCACCCCACAGGGGAAGCGCTCGAACGATTTGCCGCCGAGCCGCTGTTTCTCGCTGACCTCCATGAACTGGCTGCGGGCGAAGTGCTCGTCGACCCCGGTCACCCCGCGGGCTTCCCTGCCGCCGATGCGTACCTCTTTCACCGAGAAGCGGGGCGAGCCCTCAGTGAGCGGGCTGGTGCCCAACCGGTCGATGGTGACATCGAACGGCACCGTCTTCTGCGACACGGTGAGCCGGCCGAGCGGATGGGCGGCGGTGAGGCCCTGCTCGGCGGCGGCGAGCGTGACCAGGGACGATCCGCCGACGGGCGGGCCGGGCAGCAGTCGTTCGGGGCGCGAGATGTCGGCCAGCAGTGTCTGAGCGGCGCTGACCGCCTTGGCCAGGGCGGCGATCATGTCGGCATCGGTCCATCGTTCGTCGAAGGACCGCTCGACCTCCCACCACAGGATCGAGAACGCGAACGAGCCGGTTGCGTGCCACTCGCCCGGCCCCTCGAGCTGCATGATGACGGTCACCGCGGTGAGGGTCTGGCCGAACGCCTTGATCGCCACCGAGAAGTGCAGGCTCACGACGAACCGGAACTTCGGCGAGACGGTGATCAGGGCGTCGAAGCCGAGGCTGCCCTCCAGCGCGGCCGGGCCGATCTTCGCCTCGAGTGCCACCTGGAAACCGGTCTGCACGGTGTTGGTGGTGACCGCGAAGTAGCACTCGCACCGCAGCTTGATGACCCCGATGCCGAAGGACATGCTCAGCCGCTCCAGCGAGGTGGGCACCCCGGCCGGGAAGTCCTTGAAGGCCGGGTGGAAACCGCCGGCCGACAGCAGGAACGAGGGCGTCCCGCCCATCCGCATGGCCAGCATCAGCTCGCCGCCCAGATGCAGCATGGTGCGGTCCTCGATGCCGACGAACGAGTCCCGCAGCCGGGCCCGGATCAGCAGGAACTGTTCCTGCGCGTCGTAGAAGCCGACGACGTCGACGAGCAGCCGCAGGATCGCCGGCGCTTTGGTCGCCTTGGGCGGGAACTGAGCCAGCAACTGCCCGATCAGGACGATCTTGGTCAGAGCGATCGGTCTGCCACCGCCGAGGGCGTTGCGCACCTCGAAGATCAGGCCCAGCCGGGCGACCACGATCGGGGGTTTGCCGAAGGACAGCTCCAGCATCGGGCCGAGGACCAGGCTGTCCGGGACGATCGGGAAGAGCCGGCGGTAGCGGTTGATGATCCGGGGCGCGTCACCGACCGGATCGTCGGGGAACAGCACGTCGTCCAGGGCGCCGGTCTTCATGCCCGCGGTGAGGGCCGGGATGTCGATACCGTGGTGCAGGCCGATCATCCCGCCCACCCCGGTGAGGAAGATGCCGAAGGCGATGTGGACGGAGAACTGGCCGTAGATCATCAGCAGGAACGACCAGCCGGGGCTGCCGTCCGGCCGCCTGGTGGTGATCAGGGTGATCGCCTTGAGCCCGAAACCCGCGGCGAAGGTGAGTTCGAGTGTGCCCGCGTACTCGCCGCGCTGCGGATCGATGAACAGGTAGCCGCCACCCTTGACGGCGCCGGCGTCCAGTCTCAGGCCCACGCCCTTGGGCGGCAGGAACGACACTGTCCTGCCGATCTCGGCACCACGCGACAACGTGGTGAAGTCGATGCCCATGCCGACCTTGTCGACGGTCGCGGTGAACGCACCGAGGCGTAGCGAGAACGCGCTGTGCACCTCGAGGACGACCCGTTCGCCGAGGATCAGTTCCAGTTCGACGTACTGGATGGTCAGCACGCCGAGAACCGAACCGGACACCGGCAGGTTCACCTTCAGCCCCGTGCCGCCCTCGAACCGGACACCGCCCTTGGTGTCGGCCACGAAACCCAGCTCGAACGGCAGGTCCAGGGTACCGACCGGCAGATTACTCAGGAAACCGTCGCCCTTGCCGAAGGCGACCACGAGCCGGCCCTTGCGCAGCGCGAACCGGAACGCGGCGAAATCCGGGCCGACCTCGACGCCGTACGCGAGAGAACCGATCTCCAGACGTGTCCCGTCGCTGACACCGAGCAGGAACGCGGGTTTGCCGCCGGCGTTGTCGACGGCTTCACTGCGCAACGACAGCGTCGGCCGCAGACCACTCAGCAGCCGGTTCTCACCGGCGCCCAGATAGACCGAGAAGGCGCCGTTCGCCCCAGCGGCGAGGGTGTATTTCGTGCTTCCCGTGGTCGTGCTGATCTCGAGCTGGGCGCCGACGCTGAGCAGGATGCCGGGCCCGCCGTGCACGGAGGGCACGCCGATGACCGTCAGGACCGGTGCCGCGTCACCGATGCGGAACTTGACGGTCAGCGCCCGCGCGGCGATGCCGGCCGAGACCGGGTCGGTGCCGGGGTCGGGATCCCAGCCGTAGGCGGCGTCGATGAAACCGCCGGCCTGGGCCACCATGGCGTCCAGACCGACGACGAGGCTCCCGGCGACGAACGAGAGCCGATCGATGACGGCTTCGGCGTCACCCCTGAGCTCGCCCTTGAAGAGCCGGCCGACAGGGGCCAGATCGAGCGTACCGATCGCCTCGTCGTCCTCGGTGATCAGACCGACCAGACGGATCAGACCGTAGGCGGCGGGGTTGCGGACCTTGAGCGAGTCGGCCGCGTAGACCTTGAACAGCAGCCAGAGCACGTCCTGCTCGGTCAGCCCGCCGGACTTGACCGCGTCGGCGAACGTCAGCCCGGTCCTGACCAGTGCCTGCACCTGGGCGATCACGGACAGCAGCGACGCCTCGTCGACATCCTGTCTGTCGACGAATTCGTCGATCTTCGCGCGGACGGCCGGGTCGATAGGCGCCGGGTTGACCGGTGTCGACGGGTTGAGACCGAGGTCGCCGAGGATCTGCGCGGTGATCGCCGGATCGCTGAAGGTCGCCTCGATCCACTCCACGACGGACTTCACCCACGTGACGACCCGCTGGAGGAAGTTCGGGCTTGCGGGCTGGGTCATCGCTTGTCACCCTCCCGCGATCAGGGCCGGCGGCGGCGCGGCCGCCGTCCGGGCGAGGTCCACGCCGTGCTGGGTGAAGCCCGATCCGGTGGCGCCGTCGCCCACCGGGGAGAGCAGGGTGTGGGTGGCGACGTACTCGCCCGCACCGGTCGGCGACGGGGCGAACGAGACCAGCCCGACGTTGCTGCGGAAGACCATCAGCCGGACCGGGTCCTGGAGCTGGGCGAGCAACTGCTGGTGGGCGGCCGCCACGGAGGCGTACGTGACGATCGGGTCGGCGGCGTTCATGGCGGGCAGGGACGGCGACACCGGCGCGCCGACCCCCATCGCGGCCGTGGGACGCTCGTCGCGCAGCACGGAGATCCGGTAGCGGACGTCGGGTGGGTTGCCGGCGGCGATCGTCGTGCCGGCCGGCCAGTCACGGGCAGGCACGAACGCCGGCCGGGAGAGCAGCCGTCCCCGCCTGCCCGGCGAGATGGCCGCGCCGGGAGGCAGCACCACCCCGTGAGCGGCGTCCCAGCCGAGCCGTTCGACGGCCGGGCCACGCAGCAACCGCTGTGCGCTGCGCTGAGCCCGGAGCACCGCGCGCTGGCCCTCGTCCGGCTGGTTCTTGGCGGCGCTGCTCGTGCATTGCAGGATGCGGCTGCGGGCGGTGTCGTCGCCCCGGGTCCACAGGTCGCAGACCAGGCTCGACGCGAAGTGGACGTCCCCACCGAGCACCACCACGCGCGGGTAGGTGGCCAGGCGGCGCAGCGTGGCGTGGAAGGCACCCTCATGCGCGCCCCAACCCTCGACATCCCACTGTTCGCTGCCGACGATCACCGGCCGTGGGTTGGCGGGGTCGAACGTCGCAGCGCCGGACAGGTGGTTCTTGAAATCGAAGAACGCGGCAGCGGCCGGTTGGACCAGCGCGTCGAAGATCCGGGGGAACAGCAACGGTACGGCCGAGACGACGATGAGCACCTCGCGGTCACCGGGCAGCGGCCCGGCCGGCAGCATGGCGTCGAGGGACTCGCCGAGCAGCTGCGGCGGGCTGTCCCGGATCGCCGACTCGTAGGTGCGGCGGGTGCGGGTGTCGAGCACCAGGATCCGGTGGCGGGGACCATCGATCGTGAAGTGGAACCGGAGCTCCTTTCTGGCTTTCGCCTCGGCACCGGGCTCCGGCTGCCCCTCGGGCGGGCGCGGCGGCTTGACCAGTCTCAGCAGTTCGTCGATCTTCTCCGGGTGCTCCGTGCTTTTCGCGGCCCGTTCGGCCAGCAACGTGCCCATCGCGAGGTGCAGCGTGAGCCCCGGCGCCTCCGGCGGCCCGGCCGTCTGCGGGATGAGCCAGTGGTCGGGGTCGTTGCCGGGTGCCTGGAAGACCGCGTACGCCATCAGCCCGTTCCGGATGACCGCACGGCCCAGCGGCGACGTCAGCGTCCGGGCGCGCCACGGCGCACTGATGTACCAGTCGTCGGTGATCTCGTGGTCGTCGAAGATCATGTAGGTGGCGCAGTTGGCCAGCACCCGCGCCACCCTGGCAACCGTGCCGGCGAAGCCGTCGACGGCGGTGCGCTCGTCGACAGCTTTGGCCACGGACTCCTTCTTCTGCTCGTCGGTTTTGCCGCCCAGATCGGTCAGGTGCAGAGCATCCCGCCGCTCCGGCGGGACGTCGGCGAACAAGGTGGCCGTGGCGGGGAGGGTGCGCCATACCCGGGGACTCCAGCACGCCAGGTACATCGCGGCGAACTCGCCGAAGCCGAGCAGATGGCTCCGGGCGGCGGTGGACGTGAACCGGGCGACCTCGGCGGTGAGCCGATCCCGGCGCAGCGTCGGAAGTTCGGTTACCTCGGCGTGCTCGGTTTCGGTGAGCGGCACGGTCTCCGTGTATCCCAGGATCTCCCCGGCGACGGCCTGCAGCATCGGTAGCAGCGGTGCCGCCACGTCGTCGGCGTAGATCTGGTCGCCGGTCAGCAAGAGCAGCTGGGGACGTTCCGGCAGGCCGGGCCGTTCGCCGGCGATGATGTCGTCGAGCCAGGCCAGCGCGTCCGGGCCGGGCCCGTGCGGTTTCCGGCACGACGTGTGCGCCAGCCGCAGACCGGGAATGTCCGCGGCCGGGCCGGCGAAGGTGGGCAGCCGGTCGGTGCGATAGCCGAGAGCCAGCCGGGCCGGCGCGCCGGCGTGGATGCCGCCGCCCTCACCGGAATCGTCCGCCAACAGGCCGAGATCGCGCAGGCCGGAGCCGTTGACGAGCAGGTCGTACGAGAACAGTGCACCAGGGTTCATCCCGGCCCCGCCGTCGGTCCTCGCGGTGACCGTGGCCGTGTAGAGGTGTTCTCCCCATTTGCGGGCGGGGACGGTGTCGCTGCGCGCGACGGTGGCGGAGTTCGAGGCCACAGTGCCCGGCCCGGTGCTGTCCTGATCTGCGCCGAGCCAGATCACCGCCTGAACCGTGGCGGGCTCGGAAAGGGCGATCCAGAACGTGGCGGAGGAGGCGTCCACCCGGCGCACGATCGGACCGGCGAGCACGAATGGCAGCACTGTTCTCACCCCCGTGGGGAGTCGTTCAGCTGCTGATTGATAAGAGCGTTGGGGAAAGGCTTACCCCGCTTCAGGCGGCTGGTCAAGGCGTTCACCCTCGTCAGTGATTTGCCGCATGATGCATTCTCTTCGTTGTCCTCGATCCGACAATTGGAGAGGGTTTTAATTCAGAATATTGGATACTCAAGTGCCCTTTAGTAAGCAGATATTGAATTGTCGCCCGGCGTTGTGCTGATCCAGAATGGCGGATTCCCCGCAGGCCTCAACACAAACGGCAATACCCCCGCGTCTTCTGAGCGGCGCGCCGATGGCCCGGGCGTGCTGCCCGGGCCACCTTGTTGTCGCGGGGGATCAGGTGAGGGAGATGGCCGGGAGTACCACCCCGTTGATCGACACGCGTAGCGTCGGCCGGGACCCCCGCTTGACGATGATGCGCCGGGTGTAGGTGCCGTCGGTGTGCACCGGTGCCGGGGTGTTGGTGACGATGTGGTCGAACGACGCGCCGTCGGTGATCGCCCAGATGACCGACTCGTCGAAGCCGGGACCGAGCAGGTTCTTGAACTTGTCGCGCGGGGTCACGGTCACGTCGAGCACCGTGGTCTTCTGCGGCGTCGCCGAGGTGACCGGTTCCTTCTCCACGATGGTGGTGCGGCGGTCCACCCCGATCGCCGCCAGGGCCGTGGCGTCGAGGCGGTGGCTGAACGGGTTGCCCTGGCTGTCCTCGCCGCTGACGAAGACCGTCCAGTTGTAGACGCCGTCGGCGTTCACCTTCGAGAACCGGTTGGTGTAGATGCCGTCGCCGTCCCGGTCGTGCAGCACGTCGGTGTGGTCGTCGAACAGGCCGCCGCGGTCCGGGTCGCGGTGCGGCAGGTGGTCCCAGCCGTGCTTGTGCAGGACGGCACCGGCCAGCGCCGCCCGGCCCTGCGGCTGGTCGTCGCCGGCGGACAGCCGCTGCTCGTGCCGGGCGAGGTCGTCCGCGTCGAGCTCGGCGATCAGGGTGCTCAGGCTCTCGTCGGGCGCGTCGAGCACCGCCCGCACGGTCGCGTCGCGCAGCGGCTCGCCGTCCTCGCGCAGCTCCACGGTCAGGCGCATCGTGTCGCCGGTCAGGTAGTTCTTGCTGTCCAGCGACAGTACGGACTTGACGCGAAGGTCCTCGAACGCGAACACGTGGTTCAACTCGATCGGCTGGGCCACACCACCGGAGAGCCGGCGGATCCGCCACGTCGCGCTGCCGCCGTTGAACGCCGTCGCGTCGTTCACGCCGATGTAGAAGTGGCCCTCGTACTGCGTGGCGGTGATGTTCTCGGGGTCGAACTTGGAGCCGTTCCAGCGGGCGATCTCGACGCTGTCGATGGGTGCCGCCGGGCCCGTGGCGGTGGCCTCCTTGAGCACCGCCACGCCGAAGCGCTGCGCCCGGTTGGTGTTGAAGAAGACCTCGGTGAGCGGGCCCTGCGGCGGTGTGCCGCCCAGGACGTCGGTGAACCGGGTGTCCAGCTTGTTGGCCTCCTGGGAGACCTTGAACATCGTGGCGAACGTGTCGATGAAGTTGGCGATGATGTCGGAGCCCGCGAAGTGCTGCGCGCCGACGAGTTTCTGGAGCAGCGCCTTGTCGGCGTCCGGGCCGTGCGCGAGGGCGAACAACTCCAGCCGTGACGTCGTCGAGGTGATCGCCTGGATGGCCGGATCCGCCTTGGCCTGCGTCCATTCGCGGGCCCCGTTCGGATTCACCACCTCGCCGATCCGGATCGTGCCGGAGTTCTGCAGCCCGTCGGTGTGCAGCACGCAGGTGAACCGGACGTTGGGCGGGAACCCGGCCTCCTGAAGCTTGCGCAACCCGAAGAACAGGCCGTCACCGAGCGGTGTGGTGCCGCCCGGCACGCCGAAGACCTCGGGACCCAGCGGGGCGCTCGCCACCACGTCCGGCGCGGCCAGCGGGATGATGTCGGTGATGTCCGGCGGGCCGGCCGGGTTGGTGCCGCGGAACAACAACCCGGTGTTGTCCGTGAAGACGGTGACGCCGATCCGGTCGTCGCTGCTGACGCCGGCCCGGAACTGGCCGAAGAAGTTGATGAAGATGCGGACGGCGGTCTTGGCGTTCTCCCACTTGTTGAACTCGCTCATGCTGCCGGAGCGGTCCATGATCAGCTGAACCCGCTGCGGCCGGGCCTTGAGCGTCACCGGCGTGACGCCGGTGCGGCTCAGGAAGGCGTCCCCGCCGATGCCCGGGAGGACGACGTCCACGGTGAGCTGGACCGCGGTGTCGCCGTAGACGCCCGGCCACAACCGCGGATTGTTGTCGACGTCCTTCGGCTCGAACGACTGGCTCGTGCCGACCGGCGACGGCAGCGGGGGAATGGCGATGGCACCCTGGTGTGCGAAACGGTAGGTCGGCACCGGTGCGGGCAGGGTCAGCGGAGCATCGGCGTTGACCAGCACAGTCGGGAAAGCGTCATCGCCCCTGGCGTCGGCAGCTCGCAGCTTGAGGTCGTCCTTCTCCAGCAGGGTTCCCGACGGAGTGCTCAGCTCGGCCCTGGGGTCACAGACCAGCCGGACGACGGTGTTGGCGGAACGGTTGGCCAGCGTGTAGCCCCAGTTCTGCGGGTCCCGGGCGGAGACACGCAGCTCCCAGTGCTCGTCGATGGCGCCGTTGGAGGGGTCCCGGACCGAGACGGTGAACTCGGTGGTCGCGGTGCCGGGCTCCCGGTGCACGGTGATCACCCGGCCGCCGATGCCGGTGTTCCCGGCATCGTCCGGCAACGACGTCAGGTCGAGGCTCTCGTTCGAGCCGACCTTCACGAGGGTGAGGTTCAGCCCGGCGGGGGCCGGGTCGGGGTAGGTGACGGTGAACGGCAGCGGGACGCCCGCATTGAGGTCCAGCAGGGAGTTCACGACGAACTTGCGGCTGTCGGTGATGGTGTAGGACTCGACGTCGAAGCCGGTCGGTGAGATGTGCGGCATGCTGCGCCTTCCTCCGGTCAGATGGTGGTGATGATGTGTTTGGCGTAGAGGTCGAAGTTGCCGGTGCTCGTGCCGGGCCGGTCGCTGCTCCAGAGCACCCACATGCCCTGGCCCGGCACGAGTACGGGCTGCGGTTGCTGGTCACCGGCCGGGCCGGCGATCACCAGCTGAGCGGCGCCCCAGGCGAGGTTCGCGGGATCGCGGCGACGCAGGAAGATCTCGTTGTTCGTGCCGGTGACCACCCGGTCGGCCAGCAGGAACACGGTGCCGTCGGCGTCGCGGACGGCCGCCGGGTGACGGTCGTTCTCCGTACCCGTTATCGGCACGGGCGAGGTGATCACCCAGCTGCCGCCGGTGGCGGTGACCGTCTTGATCTGGTTGTCCTTGTAGAACACCATCGCCTCGGTGGCGCTGATGGCGACCACGTACGGCTCATTGCCGGCCAGCGCCGTGGTGATGAAGTGGTCGACCGCGGAGGCGGCCGGAGCGGCGGGGTTGAAGCGGCCCAGCATCGTCGACGTGGTGTTGCCGGCGACGAACGCGAACCAGACCATGCCGCCGGCGGCCACCGCGTGCATGCCGCCGGACATCCCCGGACCGGTGCCGGTGGGGAACGACACCGGGCTGTCGTCCAGGAACGTGTTGTCGGTGTGCCGGTATCGGCGGAACTGCCACAGGTCCGACGAGTCCTGCCGGGTGAAGAACGTGACGACGTCGCCGGTCAGCACGGCGACCGGCGACTCGTCCGCACCGGCCGACTTCGCCACGTCCACCTCCGTGGCGCCGGCCAGCGTGGAGAGCGAGCCCCGCTTCATCTTCACGTCCGTGCTCGCGATGCCCGTCCCGCCGGCCTGGTAGGCGACCACGAACTCCCCGTTCGGCAGGGCCACGGCGGCCGGGGCGCTGTGCGCGCCGCTGCCGGTGATCGCCACGGCCGCGGAGAAAGCGGTCGGTGCCGCCAGATCCATCCGGCTGACATGGACCTGATCGACGTTGCTGAGCCGTTGCGACGTCCAGAACGCCGTCAACCCGTTCTGCGCGTCGAGCAGGACCGAGCGACTGATCGTGTCGGGCTGCGAGGCGGGCGACACCGCCAGGTCCGGTGTCGCCGGGAGCTGACCGGCGAGCAGGGCGTTGACCGCGGCGCGCAGGCTGATCGGCGGGCGGCCCTGACCGGCGCGGTAGTCGTACGGGTCGACGCCCAGCATGTCGGTCACCAGGCTCGCCGGCGGGACCAGCAGCTTGCGCTGACGCCGGTCGGTGATCTGCCCGTCCGCGATGCCGGTCTGGTTCGCGAAACGCTGCAGCGTGGCCAGGGTCGCATACGAATGACCCGCGAGCCGTGCCCCGATCGCGGTCGAGGGATAGGCCCGCACCACCCATTCGCGCCGGGTCCGCGAACACGTCTCGACACCCAGCGCCGGATGGATCAGCCGCGGTTCCTCGTCCGGGGTGAGCAGCCGCTCCCACACGTCCAGCTCGACAACCACCGTCTGGTCACCCGGCGGGCTCTGCAGGGCGGTGATGACGGGTACGCCCAACCGTGCCGCCAACGCCGCCGCCCCCGGCTGGCTCTCGTGCAACGGCTGCTGGTCGAACGCCACGTCGGAGCGCAGGAACACGTCCAGCCCGTCGACGATGAACCGCCCGACCTGTCGCAGCGCGGTCTCCTGGTTCGTCAGGCTGCCCGCCGGGCCCTGCACCCCGGCCTTGACGACGAAGCTGTTCGTGGTGCCCGCGGCGATGCGGAACCCGTCGTTCTGGTCCGGCGCACCGTCGCCCACGTACCACTTGAGGAACGCGCGCAGCTCGAACTTGCGGATGTCGTCCTGGGTGTTCCAGTCGGCGTCCACGATGGGCACGCCCTGTTGCAGGCGGACGTTGACGTGTGCCAGCAACGGATCGAACGTGCTGTCGGTGATGACGGCCACGGATCACTCCTCGGTTTCGGACAGCGGCCGGATGACCGCGCGTACGGTGATCGGCAGGAAGCGGTCCAGCACCCCGCGCAGCCGCGCGACCGTGCTGTCGCCGAGCGGCGCCGAGTCCGCCCGGGAGAGAAAGAGCCCCACGCTGCCGCGGCTGTAGACCTCGTCGCCACGCAGCAGGCCGTCCCCGGGCCGCTGCGGCGTGTAGGCGACAAGGTCGTCGAAGGCGCCCATGCGGTCGCGGCGCCCGGTGTCGGCGAGCACGACCGTGGTGGATCCCGCATAGCGCCGGGCCGTCCCGGTGCCGGCACCCGCACCGGAGCTGGCGACGCCCGCGTGCGAGACCGAGCGGTCACTGCGATGCAGCAGCCAGTGCTCCGCGCCGACGGTGACCGGCGCGGGCCAGGACTCCGTAGGCACCCCGGAGGTGACCCGTGTGGCCGAGCCACCGATCGGGACGGCCCACAGGTCGGTGCCGCCGGCGCGATCGGAACGGAAGAACACCTGCGGTGCCAGACCCGGGCGCACGGCCAGCCCCGGCTCACGGTCCCCGGCCGTGCCCGCCGCAGGCGTGTCGGTGAGCGCCGTCTCCGCGCTCCACGCCCCGCTCGCGGGCCGGTTGCGCTGCCGCAACGACCATCCCGCCCCGCCCACGCTGCCCTGCCGCGCCCAGACCGCCCACACCCGGCCGTCCGGGTCACGCCCGAGGCTGGGCTCCCGGCTGGACAACGCGCCGCTGGTGAGCGCCTCGTCGCCGCTCCACACCGTGCCGTCGAAGCGGATCGTGCGGACCTGCCACGCGGTGCCGTCGTGCCGGGCGTACGCGAGCCGCACGCCGGCGCCGTCCGTGACCGCGGCGAGGTCGGCGAGCCGCCCGGCCGGGATCGTGTCGAGCACCCGCGGCTGGTCCCAGCCGATCGCGTCACTCCAGTCGCCGGCCGCGACCGCGTTGTCCGGGCCGAACCCGAGCGCCGCGGCCGCGGACGAGTTCGCCAGATCCACCTCGAGCCGCGCGTCACCACCGGTGACCGCCGAGGTCAGCCGGAGCGCGCCGCCACCCGCCACCGACGCGGTCACCAGCCCACCGAGGCGGGTGTTGAGCAGCGTGACCACCTCGTTGACGGAAGCCGCGGCCGGGTCGGCGAAGTCGGTGCGCGCGAACTGCGCCGCCCGGGCCGTGCCGGTGCCGTCCCGCACGAGCAGGAACGACCCGTGCGCCACCGCGAACGGCGTCCCGGTGTGCCCGGTGAGCACGGCCGGTGCCGGGCCGGTGGTGGTGCCGGTGCTGACCAGGACCCGCGCGTCCGGCAGTCCCGGCCGGTCGACCCAGGCGAGCAGGATCCGGCCGGCGGGCAGGGCGGCCGCGGCGGGTTCGCCACCCGGGAACAGAGGCACGGATCCGCCCCACGTCCCACCCCTGAAAGCCTTGACCTGAACCACGCTGACCGGCGCGGCGGTCAGGAACGGCGACCCACGCCCGGCGTCGACCGGAGCGCCGGGCTCACCTGCGACGGGTGGTCTGGGGAAAGCCGTGCCGGACACCGCGCGGCGTGCCGCGCGATCGTCGGCGGGACCGAGCGGATCGCCGGCGGCGTGGAAGAGCCGGAACGCGCCACCGCTGCCCGGCACGACCGCGAGCCGGCCGCGCGCCGCGCCGTCCAGGGTGACCAGCGTCGACACCGGTGCCGCGTCGTCGAGCCGCAGTGCGAAGACGTTCTGCGCCGGTGCGTGCGTGGACCGGGCGAGATGCTCGCCGAATTCCACGATCCGGCTCGTGAAGCCCGTGTACCGGGTGACGATCGAGCGCAGGTTCGGCACGGAACCGACGCTGCGGTAGAGCTGCGGCGCGGCGCGGACCTCGTTGCGCTGGGCGAACACCGGCAGGGTGCGATCGGGACGCCAGTCGAGGAACGCGGCCAGCAGCGGCAGGAAATCCGGTGGCACCCGGTCGACGTCGTGCAGCTGGGGGAGCGCCTCGGCGGTGCTGCGCACCAGCGCCAGGGGAGCCGTGGCGGCGGCGAGGAACCGCCGGAGCTGCCCCCTCCCGCGCAGCTCCGGCGGCAGCACCCGCAGGCCCTCCTGCACCGCCGGTGCCAGGGCGTGGATCTCGTCCGGCCGCAACGCCACGTCGTCGCGCTGGTGCACGGCCGGCAGCAACCGGAACAGCGTCTCGGCGAGGCCGTGGTCGTCGGTCGCGAGCGCGCTGGCCCGCGCCTCCTCGCCGGTGTGGAAGCCGGTCCCGTCGTACGCGAAGACCGTGTAGTAGTAACGGGTCAGCGGTGTCAGCCCGGTGTCCGCGAGCCGGTCGACGACCGGGCCGCCCTCGTCGTGGACCACGTCACCGTCGTCGGGCAGCAGCGGGAACGTCCGCTCCCGGCGCACCACCCGCACGCCGAGCAGGAAGCCGTCACCGAACGCGGAGACCGGCGGGTTCGTCCAGGACAGCTCGATCTCCCGGCCGGCCAGCCGGGGCAGCGCGCGGGCCGCGACGGGCGCCCGGCTCACGATCGCGGCCGTCATCGGGCCACCCCGCCCTCGATGACCAGCTGAATCGTCTCCGGATATCCGGGGCGGGCCAGCTCGAACGGCTCGAGGTCGATGACACCGTCGGCGTCCACCCCGCCGTCCGGGGTACGGCTGAACTGGGTGACCGTCAGCGAGGCGACCTGCGGCAGGCTCTGCAGGGCGTCGTAGAGCCGGCTCAGGTAGAGCGGTTCGCCGAAGTCGACCCGGTCGAACGCGAGCAGCTCGGCGGCCGCCGCGGTGACCACCGCGCGGACGTCGTCGCGCAGGAAGTACGGCTGGGCGCGTACGGTCGCCCGGAAGTAGATGTCGGCAGGCTCCGGCCCGAGCACCCGCAGCGCACTGGTCACCATCCGCGACTGCTCGAACGCCGCGAGCAGATCCCGGCGCAGCAGCTCCGAGGGCTGCTCGACCCGCCCGCTCGGCGCGACGTAGAGCAGCACGTCGTTCCAGTTCAGCGCGACCGCCCGGGCCTTGCCGACACCGGGCGTACGCAGCGCCAGCTCGACATGGTCGTCGGCGGTGACGGCCCGCTCCTGCGCCCGGAACAACCGCGGCGCGAGGTCCCGGGCACTCTCCACGCTCTCCGCCACCGCCCCGCCCGAACCACCGGCCGGGGCGACGACCTGACGCAGCGCGCTGATCGGCGAGTCGAAAGCCGTCCCCGGCGCCACGTTGCCCGCCGGGCCACCGCCCGCCCGGTAGGTCGCCAGGATCTCGGCCTGATCGAGCGACACCCCGCCCCGCGGCGGGATCGCACCGTTCACGCCGTCACCGAACAGCAGCGTCACCCGGCCGTCGGCGGCCCGCTGGGTGGCGAAGCAGAGCTCCTGCGGCGTTGCGGTGGCCAGCGTCCGCACCTCGTGCCAGACGGCCGAGCCGCCCGGACCGGTGACGGTGACCGTGATCGAGCCTGCGATGACGGGTCCCTCACCGAGCGGGTAGAGCTGGTTGGGGCTGCCGTCGGACACGCCCGCCAGCTCGCCGGTGACCGTCCGGCCCTCGACCGCGGTGACCGGCAGGAACCAGCGCAGGTTCCCCTCGAGCACCGGGCCGAGCGCGGCGGTGGTGATCGTGGTGTCGCGTACGGTCTCGAACTGCAGCCGGTCACCGGTGGCGGTCTGCGTCTGGAACGCCGTGCCGGCCGGGACCGTCAGCGGCAGTGCCTGCCCGGCGTCGACCGCGACGGCCAGCTCGACCGTGGCCGGCGGGGCCGGGCGCAACTCGTACCCGAGCAGTCGCAGCAGTTGCACCAGCGACTCGGGCTCGTCGCTGGTCGCCGGGAACAGCTGTGCCGCGATCCGGGTCTGGTAGTACAGCGTGATGTCACTGGCATAGGCGAACAGCTCGATCAGCAGGACACCGAGGTCGTTCTCGGAGTGGTCCGTCCACTCGGGCAGCGTCTCCCGGGCGATCGCCAGCATCGACTCGCGCAGCGCGTCGTAACCGAGGTTGGTGTAGTCGATGGGCAGGCCCCGCACCCCGGTCACGACGACCTCGCCAGGGTGAGGGTGACCCGCTCGGCCGGCTCGGCCGCGGCGACGGCGTAGTCGAACGCCACGGTCACCTCGGACTCGCCGTGGGTGACCCGGACCGGGCCGGTCAGCCGGGCCTGCGGCAGGTGGGCCCGCAGCGCCAGCTCGATCTCGTGGCGGATCAGCGTGCGCAGCGTGCTGTCGTTGGGCTGCTGCAACCGGTGCTGCACCCCGCCGCCGTAACCCCGGCGCAGCAGCCGCTCGCCGAGCCGGGTGGACAGCAGGTGGCGCAGGTTGTCGGCGACCTTGCGGGAGCCGCTGCTCTGCTCCACCCCGCCGCCGGTGATCCGGAAGGGCGTGGCCATGCCGCGCAATGTGGTCATCGGATCTTCCCGTTCAATTGGGTCGGCGCGTCCGGGGTCGGGCCGGGTGCGACGAGCGCGGCGACCGTGTTCCGGAACGTGACGGTGGAGCTCGGCGTGGCCGGAGCCCAGTTGATGAACGCGTTCAGCAGACTCGCGTTGAATGCCCGCAGCGCCTCGACCTCGGTGCGCAGCGCGCTGATGAAGTCCCAGAACGCCGGGTCCAGGGCGCGTTCGCTGACCGTTTCGGCGCCCTGGGTCAGGATGCGGAACACACCGTCGCCGAGCGCGTCGAAGTTCGAGCTCACCGCCGGCAGGTCCACGTTGGAACCGGCGGGCGGGTCGAGCGTGTCGAGCTGCGCGCGCATCGCCTCGCGCAGTTCCGCCGCACATGCGGCCCGGTCCGATCCGAGAGCCATGACCGCCTCCTCACACGAACACTTTTGACTGGGTGGTGGTGATCGGCACCGGCCCGCCGAGGTTCCCGATGCCCTGGTCACCCAGGTGCAGCACCTGCGTCGCACCCGCGCCGAGCAGCACCGCCGACCCGTCGACGCGCACGATCCCGCCGGTCAGCTCGACCTTCGCGGCGCCGGCCGCCGCCGTGACCGCCGCGGCCTCGAGGGTCACCGTCGCGCCACCGGCGTGGGCGACCTCGATCGCGCTCGACGTCATCGCGATCCGGTGGCCGTTCACGCCGTCGGTGAGGGTGATGCCGCCGGCGGTGAAGGCGAGCCGGTGCGCGTTCCTGCCGTCGCTCAGCACGATCGACTCGCTGCCCTCGGTGTCGTCGAAGATCAGCAGATGACCCGACGCCGTCCGGACGGCACGCACGGTGGGCGGGTTCTTCGCCGCCTCCGGCGCCCAGGAGCCGGGCACGTGCTGCACGCCCGTCCACAGCGGCGCGGACGTGTCACCGCCCTCGAACTCCACCCAGACGTGCGTCTCGTTCTCCGGCACGAAGAACATCCCGTACGGCAGTGCGGCGCGCGCCGGCACCGTGTCGTCCTCCGGGAAGACGGCCGGCACCGAGACCAGGACGACGCCGAGTGCGCCGGTGTCCCGGTTGTCCTTGACGACGCCGCTGTACTTGCCGAAATAGCGGTCAGCCACGGTTCCCCCTCACCGGACGGCCTTGAAGTCGGTCCTGTATCCGTTGCTGTCGACGGTGTGCGTGACCCGCGAGACGTACCAGTCACCGGCGAACCGCTCGTGCACGCCGGAGACGGTCACGGTGCACTTGGCCCGCATCCAGATCGAGCCGATCGTGGCGCCGGCGCACGACATCCCGAGCCGCCGCGACTCCAGCGCACCGACCTCGTTGTCGACCTGCTGCTGCGAGACCGCCGTCTTACCGGTGACCGGTTTCGGCTTGGCCAGTTCCTTCTGCAGCTTCTCGCGGGCCGCCCGGCCCGCCCGGTAGAGCGCGTCGATCCGCTCGAGGTCGGCGGCGTTCGCGCGGGCGTCCAGGTCGCCGGCGGTGGGCCAGATGAACACCTCGACAGGCGGTTGCGGCGGGGTCCGGACCGCCTGGCCGCCACGGTCGATGGTGTGCACCTCCCGGACCCGGTCGATGTCGCTCGCGTCGAACTGCGGGCTGAACGACATCAGGTTGCTGACGGGTCCCTGGCGGTAGCGCAGATTCAGGACGTCCGCGCGGTTCTGGCGCAGGATCCGCCGGTCCGGGATGAAGTAGAGGACCTCCCGCTCGGCCTCGTTGAGCTCGACGAAGCACTTAGCGGTGTACCGCTTGGCGAGGTCCTGCAGGAACGCCAGGTCGGTCTTCGCGTCCTGGTTCTCCAGCGTCACCTCCGGGTCCGGCTTGAGGGAGGCCACGACGTCCGCGAACTTGTACCGGTCGCCGATCTCCTTGACGATCTGGTTGACCGTCGTGCCCTGCCACTTCACCCGCCGCTCGGCGAGGCCCATCTCGATGGACCGGTCCTCACCCTTGATCTTGATCTGCGGGGACCCGTTCTCCGGGTACGTGACCTCGACCCTGGTGATCGTCGCCCGCAACATCAGGGCGTGCTGGTCCGGCTCGGCGTACCCGAGGTCGATCTCGACGTGGCACCCCTCCATCAGGGCGTCCGCGTAGATCATCCGGGGGTCGTTGACCACGATCGTGGTGCTGTCGGACAGCCGGTCGTCCTCCACGACCTGCACCGACGAGACCCACGGCGTGATGTCCACGGCCGCCTCGGTCACCACCACCGAGAAGTACGGCACCCGCACGTGACGCCCCGGCGCGGTCACCGGAAGCTCCTCGCCCGGCTGGCCCGCGTCGCCTGCGCCCGATCGGGCAGCCGGAGCTGCTCCCCGGGGGCCAGGTCGAGCGGGTACCGCGGCGGGTTCACGTCCAGGACGCGCCACCACAGCCGCTCGTCGCCGAGACCCCGCCGGGCGATCAGGTCGATCGCGTCGCCCTGCCGCACGCGGTGGGTGGCCGGGCCGGGCTCGCCGGTGGCCCGCAGCCCGAGGCCGAGCACGCGCCGGCGGCTGCCGTCGGGTGCGGTGACCTCGAGGATCGGCAGCCCGGCGAACCGGGAACTCTGCGTGATCGGCATCAGGAGGGCCTTCCGGCGGTGGGATCGGGGTCGTACGGGGTCAGCTCGACACAGGTGATCTGCACTTCCGCGCGTACGGGATCGAGGTCGGCGTTGTACGTCTTCTCGACGATCGACACGTCGGTGACGACGCACTCGACGACGCGTTCGCCGAAGCAGAACAGGGCGGCCGGCGGGGCGGCGAACACCGTCTCCTGGCCCGCGTACAGCTTGGCGAATCCACCGGCGCCGGCCTCCCGCCACCGGTCGGTCCGGGGGTGGACGAACGCGCGGTACTTGTTCAGCTCCTCGACGATCCCGCCGTTCTCGTCGTGCGCCACGTCGATCTCGTCGTCGGCCGGGCCCTTCAGCAGGCCGTCGACGATCACCGTGAACGCGATGGTGCGCTCGCCGCCCGCGCTGTACTGCCGCAGCGGCATCACCATCCCCGGCGCGTTCAGCGTGGTGTACGGCACCGACCGTTTGTCGATGACCTTCTCCGGGTTGTACTGGAAGTGCACGAGGATCTCCGGCTCCACGTCCACGCTCCGCAGGAAACCGCGGACCGGATTGCGTACCTGCAGATTGCTCATCGCCGCCCTCTCATGCCGTCATCGGGCGGCCGCCGGCCCGGAAGTCCTGGGTGGATCGCAGCGCGGCCAGCCGCTCCTGGAGCTGGGCCACGATCTCGTCGGTGAGAAGCTGCGCCGAGTTCGCCTCGAGCCGGTCGGCGGTGATGCTGACGTTGATGCCGCCCGCGTTGACGCTCTGGTCGACCGTCGCCGGGCCGCCGGCAGCCGCGGCGGCGAGCGCACCGCCGGGGGAGAGCGGCCCGAGAGCGCCGGCTGCGGCGGGAGCTCCGGCGGCCGGGGGAGGCGGCGGCGGAACCTGGGCGGCGGCCATCGCGGTCCGCCGGTCGACGATCGCCTGGACGTCGATGGAGCTGAACAGGTCGCCGGTGACGAAGTCGGAGATCCCGCCGCCCACGTCCTTGAAGAAGCCGCCGATATCGGAAAGCACGCCCCACACCCGGCCCGCGATGTCGCCGATCCTCGACAGGATCGCGCCGAAGCTCTCGAACATCTTGCCGAGGATCTCCAGCGGGCCGGCCGCGAACTTCAGCGCGGCGGCGACGGCCCAGACGAACCCGGCGATGAGCAGCAGCCCGATCGCCATCGTGATCATCTCGCCGGCGGTCATCGACCCCAGCTTGGTGGCCAGCGCGGACATCGCCCCGAGCAGGCCCGCGAGCGGCTCCATCGCCCCGATCGACTGCTCGGTCAGCGTGTTGAGCGCCATCGACAGCAGCCAGACGAACCCGGCGATCATCAGGAATCCCGCGGCGATCGTCGCCATCTCGCCGGGAGTGAACCGGGCGATGGCGTTCATCAGCTCGGGGAACACGCCGACGAACCTCGTCAGCGGGTCCATCGCCGCGATCGCCTGATCGGTGATCGTGGCCAGCGCCCTGCCGAGCAGCCACACGAACCCGGCGATCACCAGGAAGCCGGCGGCGATGATGACCATCTCGCCGGGCTTGAACTTCGCCAGCGTCGTCATGAGCTTCGCGATGCCGTCGAAGAAGGTGGTGAGGTGCGGGACGACTTTGCCGATGTCGGTGGTGAACTGCTGGAACGCCTTGCCGAGCAGCGCTACGAACCCGGCGATGCCCGCGAACCCGAGCCCGATCTTCGCGAGGTCCCTGCCTTTGAAGGCGGCCAGCGTCGTCATGAGCTTCGCGATGCTGCCGAAGAAGGTGGTGAGGTGCGGGACGACTTTGCCGATGTCGGTGGTGAACTGCTGGAACGCCTTGCCGAGCAGCGCCACGAACCCGGCGATGGCCGCGAACCCGAGCCCGATCTTCCCGAGTTGCGTCAGCTTGAACGCGGCCAGCGTGTTGAGCAACGGGATCAGGCCGGTCACCAGTACGCCGATCGCGATCGCCGCCGTGATCGCCCCGGCCCTGAACGTGCGGAACGCCAGGCCGAGCAGCGCCACGAACCCGGCGATGAGGGCGGCCGCCACGGCCAGCATGCCGAGCTTCGCCCAGAGACCCGGACCGTCCTCGCCGCCACCGCCCCCGGCGATCTCGATCTTGATCGTGCCGTGGACGCCGATGCCCTGGTTCAGCTTCTGCAGGATCGCCCAGAGCAGGCTGTTGGTGCCGTAGCCGACGAGGGCGACCGTGCGGATGAGCGCGTCGACCTTCTCCCCGACCTGCGCGACCAGGCCGGTGATCAGCCCGGCGACGTCGGTCAGCAGACCGGCCTCGAACCAGATCAGGTCGAGCAGCCCGATGATGTCGTGCAGGTGCAGGTGGGAGCGTTCCGCCAGCCAGTGCAGCCCGGCGACCTCCGCGAGCAGCTGCGGGAAGCTCTTGAACGCGACGTCCGCCATCGCCCAGCGCGTCGCCTCGGCGTTGTCGAGCAGGTCCTGGTTCATCACCTGGACCTTGAAACGCCGGCCGTCGAGCCCCGCGAAGAGACCGCCGATGTCGATCCCGAGAATCCGCAGCCGGGTGCCGATGCCGTCGAGGCGCGCCTCGATCCGGTTCAAGGACATAGCCATGGGGAGTACGCCGTCCACGGTGGTTCACCTCCTCGGGTTCGCTCGTTCCATCTCGGACTTCTGCTCCGCGAGCACGTCTGCGAGCAGCCGTACGTACGCCCGCCGCTCACCGATCTCCAGCCCCATCGCCTCGGACCAGCCCCAGTGCAGGTGGTAGCCGAGCGCGAAGACCTCCTGCCGGAGCTGGTCGGCGCCGGTCAGCTCGGGGTAAAAAAACTGGTCAGATCCAGGGAGGTACGCATCATCCGGCCGCACGAGCCGCAGTCGAACTCGCGGGTCAGGTCGAGACCGGGCAACTCGTCACGGAACGCCCGCTCGATCCGGGCCCGGTCACTCATCGTCAGGTCGGACAGGATCTTCGTGCCCAGCGCCTCACGCCGGCTGTCCGGCATGTCCTCGCCGTCGCCCGTGACGCTGACCAGGCAGCGGGCCAGCAGCGCGTTGGTGCCCCTCGCCGCGTTGTCCCGGGCGATCGTCGCCACCCGTTCCTCGTCGGTGCCGACCGGCAGCCGGAACCGCAGTACGTCGTACCAGCCGTCCTTCGTGCGGTCGTCGAAGCCGTCCTCGAGCCGTACGACGATCTCCGGCAGCCCGGTGCCGTCGCTCGCGCGTACCGGGAAGGTGTCCAGGTCCTCGATCACGACGGCCGTCTCCCGGCACGACGGGCAGGTGTAGCTCGCCTCCAGCTCGGTGCCGAAGGTCAGCTTGCGCAGCTCCAGGAGCAGGAAGTTGCGGTCCGCGGAGGTCAGCGAGCCGAGCAGGGCCCGCCCGGCCGGAGCGATGTCGCCGACCGCCCGGACACAGCCGGTCAGCAGTTCGGTGACCAGTTTGCCGCCGTTGGCGCGCAGTTTCCGGTCGGACAGCAACGCCTCTTCATGGCCGGTCATCTTGCGCAGCAGCGCGGTGCGATGCAGGCGGCCGTCAGCGTCCAGATACCCGACGGGCAGCGTCACCTCGTGCTCGCGAGCCCGGCGAGGCCCGGCCGCGATTTCGATCCCGGCGGGATCGGTGGCGAGGGTCGTCATGAGACGCGCTCCAGGCCGTCGTGCTCGAGTTCGAGGGTCTGCTTGAACAGCCCGGAGCTGCCGGCCTCGAGGTCGGAGAACTTCGAGGACTTGATCCACGCGCCGTAGAACGCGAAGCGGAGGACCTCGACGCCGTTCTCCAGCTTGATGATCGCGCCGTTACGGCGTACCTGTGAATTCCTGGTGTTGCCGTTGAGCTGGAACATCTCGCTGAACCAGTCCTTGAACAGGTCGTCGAACCGGCTGCCGTCCACGTTGCGCTCCAGGGTCAGCGTCTCGAACTTGAAGACGGCCCCGGCGATCTTGTGCACGGTCGAGGAGCCGCCGTCCGGCTGCTCGATCGTCTCGGTCGTGCCCTCGCTGAGTCCGGTGACCTTGGTGACCGGGCACTGCGTGCCTTCGATCTCGACCAGGAATCCGTGTGTCCGGAACGATTCCTGGAAAGTCAGCTCTGCCATGCTTCTCGCCCTTCGAAGAAAGCGTCAGTTGTCCGCTGCGGTGGCGCCGCTGTCCTGCTGGCCGACGACGATGAGGATCGACTCGGCCGGTCTGGCCGGGAAGAAGAAGACCTCGACGGTGAAGATCCCGTTGGTCACGTCCTGCGGGGAGTTGTTCTCCACGTCGCACTTCACCGTGAACACCTCGTCCGCGGTGCCCGGCCCGAACGCGCCCTGCCGGTACAGCCCCAGCAGGAACGGCGTCACCACGTTGAACCTGACCATCCGCCGCAACGTCTCGTCGTTCGGCTCCTGCGCGACGAACGTGAGCCCGCCCCGCAGCGAGGACTTGACGAAGTTGAACAGCCGGCGGACGTTCACGAACAACCACCGGGTGTCGGTCGACAGCGTCCTCGAGGCGTCCACGACGATCCCGGCGCCGGGCAGCGCGCGGATGCCGTTGACCCCGCCGTTGCGGACCAGGTCGGTGTGGTCGGCGTCGGTCATGTCGTACTCCACGCCCAGTGCGTCGGCGAGCCGCGCCTCGTCCCCGGCCGGTGCCTTCCACACCCCGCGGGCGGCGGCGATCCGGGCGTACGTGCCGAGCACCTGGCCGACCGGCGGGCAGTAGACCAGCGGCTGCGCGGCGGCGGCCAGCGGATCCGGGTTCACGACCTGGATCCACGGCCCGTACAGCGCGCCGAAGACCTTGCGCCCGCGCAGTGCCGCCGCGTACGCCTTGGCCCCCTCACGGTCGAACCCGAACGGGACGGCGCCCACGAACATCGCGTCACCACGGCGTTCGCAGTAGCCGACGGCCCCCGCGGCAACCCCGATCGACGTGCTCTCCGGGCAGGCGAGAAGCTGGATCGCGACGTCGTTGAACGCCTCCATCCCGGTCCGCGCGGCCGGGTCTCCGAGAAACGCCGTGTCCGCCGGATCAGTTCCGTCGGCGCCGCCCGTCAGCGGATAGACACCCGCCGCAGGGGCGTCCACCCCGGCCCCGGAACCACTGTCCAGATCAACGGCCACCAGGTACGCCGACCCGCGCTGCGGATCGTTCAGCACCGCCTCGACGTACGAGTCGTGGGAGTCCACCATGCTGACCGGCCCGAACCGCTCCACCTCGGCGCCGTTGCGGCGTACCACGAGGTCGAACTCGACCGTAGCGACGCGGACAGCCGCCGCAGGCATCGCCGCGAACGTGGGATCCGCTCCCCAGCCGATCAGCCGGTACGTCTCCGAGGCGGCGGTGAGCTGACGGAAGGCCTCCGCACCGGCGACCGGCGCGGCGCCCGCCAGCCCGAGCGCGGCCTGCGCATCACCACCGGACGCGGGTGCGGCGATCGCGATGCTGACACCCGTACCGTCCGCATTGGACAGCAGGACCAAGCGGTTGCCCGCGGTGATCCCGGCGGAGAACGCGACCGCCTGCCGGTTGATCGCCGCGACCACCTCGGTGACCGTGATGGCACCCGGGTTGGCGAAATCGGCGGGGTGGAACACGACCGTCTCGGGCGGGCTGCCCGGGACGGTGACCTTGACCCCGGCGCCGTCGGCCACCGTCGCCGCGACCGCGTTCGGCGCGATGACGTGCGCCCGCAACCCGAACCGGGCGGCCGAACCGACCCGGAAACCGCTCGCCGAGGACACCGCCGCCACCGTGCGACCGGCCGCGATCCCGTCATCGCTGTTGGCATTGTTCCCGGTGAACCCCAGACCCGCCGGGGCGTCGGAGACGACCAGCCGCGACCACACCCGCGGATCGGCCGCCGACGCTGCCACGGCCAGGTGACCGTCCGGCGTCACCGCCGCGCGGACCATGGTCGTCTGCCGGTTGATGACCGCGGCGACCTCCTGGGCCGAGGCCGCGCCGATGGTGGCGAAGTCGGCGGTGGCGAACGTGACCGTGCCGGCCTGGTCGGCGCCGCGGGTCGTGACCGTGAACCTGACCGTACTGCCGTTGGCCAGCGCGAACGGCTCCGCGGTGGCACCGACGACGTGTGCCGGGACCGTCGCCGACCCGAGCGGGTGCGGCTCGACGGCCACGCTCAGCGAGTTTCCCCACGCACCGGGGTCCGCCACGCCGCGAGCGCCGGCCCGCAGCCGGAGCGTGTCCTTCGCCGAACCCGCGCGGTCCTTGACGGTCACCGAGGACGCTTGCGCTCCCGGGCCGACGACCCTGACCACGAAGGCGTCCGAGCCGCCGTTGTCGAAGAAGCCGCGTACCGCGTACGTTCCGAAGGCATTCGCCGTGTAGGAGCCGAACGTGGCGACGTAGTCGGCGAAGCCGCGGATCCGGATCGCCCGATCGGGCGCGCCCCGTTCACTGCGGACCACGAAGCCCGCGGTCGAGGTGGGTGCGGCGGCAATGGCCGGCGAGGACCTGCCGTCGACCTCGACGACGGTCACACCGAGATTGGTGGGCATAACACACTCCTAGGCTTCCGCGGCGGTGCCGCCGCCGGGCTGCTGGCCGACGATGATCTGCACGGTCTCGGCCGGGCGGGACGGGAAGAAGAAGACCTCCACCGTGAACAGGCCGAGATCCACGTTCGCGGGCGGGTTGTTCTCGGCGTCGCACTTGACGGTGAAGACCTTGTCGGCCGGATCCGATCCGAACGCACCGGTCCGGCGCAGGCCGAGCAGGAACGGCGTGACGACGTTGAACTTCACCATCCGCCGCAGGGCGTCCGTGTGCGGCTCCTGCCGGACGAACCGCAGACCGTCGCGCAACGAGCTCTTGACGAAGTTGAACAGCAGCCGCACACCCACGTACTGCCAGCGCGGGTCGGTGCTCAAGGTGCGGGAGGCCGCCACGGCCGGTGCCCGGCCGCCAGGGGACAGGATTGCGTTGGTACGCCCGGTGCGCACCAGATCGTCGTGCTCGCCCTGACCGAAGCTCGCCGCCAGACTCAGCGCGCCGCGGACCGTCGCCGCATCGCCGGCCGGCGCCTTGTGGATGCCGCGTTCCTGTTCCGTGCGGGCGTAGACGCCCATCACGTGACCTTCGGGTGGCACGAACCGGACCGGTGCGGCACCCACCCCGGCCGGATCGGCGACCAGGATCCACGGCGTGTACAGGGCGCCGTACACCTTCGCGCCCTGGAACTGCGTCGCGTACTGCTTGACGGCCTCGGTGTACGCGGCGACCGTCTGGTTGTAGTCCGCCGCCGACCGCGGAACCACGGTCGCCGGGTGACCGCGGTCGGGTGCCGAGCCGACGTACATGCAGTCGCCCCGCGCCGCCGCGTAGTCCATCGCGGTGCGGGCCACCTGAACCTCGCCCGCCGTCGCCAGCAGATGCGCGTCGGGGATCGCCAGAAGCTGCACGCTCACCGTGTCGAACGCCCGGAGAGCGGCGATCAGATCCCCGGCCGCCGCCGCGGGTTCGGCCCCACCGGCGAGCGCGACGCCGCTGACCACCGCGGGGATCGCGGACCCCAGCGCGGCGAGCGTCACGAACCGGGAGCCCGTCACCGGGTGGTTGAGCCGGTCCGGCGCGTAGTCCCGCGTCCCCGGCTCCAGGGACAGCGCCGGCCAGGTCTCCACCACCGGGAACGCCCCCGTCGACGGGTCCTGCAGCCGGATGATCAGCCGGAACCGGCCGGCGGCCTGCGGATCGTCTCGCACATCGAGGCGCAAAGCGTGCGCCCACACCCCCGGATCGGCGACACCGCGATGCCCGGCGGTCACCCGCAGCGTCGCCGCCGGTGCGCCCTGCCGGTCGTTCAGCGTGGCCCGCGCGGCCACGCTGCCGGCGCCGATGACGCGCACGACGGTGGCCTCGCGGCCGCCGTTGAGGAAGAAGCCGGAGACCGCGGCCGGCAGGAAACCGTCCGGGTGGTCGCCGCCGAACCGGTCCACGAACTGGTCGAGGCCGGTGATCCGCACCGCCTGCCCCGGCACGCCCCGGCGGGTCCGGCCCGCGAACGCCGCGATCGACGTGTTCGCCGCCGCCGGCGCCGGTGCGGCGCGCCCGTCGACCTCGGTGACGTTGAGGCCTACCTGAAGTGCCATCGCTATGAGTTCCTCTCTGGCGACATCCGGACCGTCCCCTGCGCGCTGAGCCGGCCGAGCAGGCCGTCGGCCGCCGCGTCCCGGGTGACGACGAGGCGTCCCCGGGCGGGCAGCACGCTGCGGCCGGTGGGTAGCTGAAGTTCGAGGGGCGCCGCGGTGAGGTTCTCCACGACCACGCCGGTGTCCGTGCCCTCCGCCGCCGGCCGGCAGATCAGCCGTGCCGGCTCGGTGCGGTACGGGTCGTCGCGCGCCGCGTCACCGGTGAAGCCGAGCAGCTCCGCCGCGTCGGGCACATCACCCTCGGGACCGGTGACCTCGAGACGGGATCCGACGCCCTGGGTCGGCGAGGTGATCCGCACGCGACCGTCGCCGGTGCCGTGGGCGACCTTGCGGCGCAGCTGGCGGTTGATCCGGGCGGCCACGTCATCGGCGGACCACTCGCCGTGGTCCTCCTCGTCGAACGTGACCTTCCGCGACTTCCCGTCCACGTGCAGGGTCATCGCAGCGTCCGGCGCCGGCGCGTACGGGCCGGGCCGCGAACCGGTCAGCGTGGCGTGCCCGGGTCCCTGGCCGGCGGCCCGGTACGAGCTCCACCCCAATACGGCCGTGGAGGCTTCCGGGTCCACTTCGAGGGTCGTGGTCTCACCGGTCTCCTCGGTGGCCAGCACCAGCAGCCCGTCGTCGCCGACGGTGGCGGTCACGCCGTCGAGTCCGCTGATGGCGACGGCGAGCTCGTCGCCGTCCAGCCCGGTCACGTCGGCGCTCTGCCAGGGGCCGTCGCCGACCCGTAGCACGAGATGAGTGGTCATGTCCGCAGCACGATTCCTTCCTGGTCCTGATCGGCGGGCCGCTGGCCGGCGAGCACCCGGATCCGCCGCGGCCACGGCACCTCGACGCGGGGGCCCTGCTCGATGCGCGCTCCGATGTGCAGGTAGATCGGGGCCGGGACCGCGCGTACCCGGATGTCCAGCGGCGGCGGCAGCAGCGTCTGCACCGGCAGCACCTCGCCGTTGACCCGCAGCCCGGTGTCCAGGCCGATCCGTCGCAGGATCTCCCCGCGCAGTGCCAGCGACGTGGCGCGGTCGCTCGCGGCCGGCAGCACCTGGTACTCGGCCAGCACCGGCCGCGCCGCCGGGCGCACACTGCACACCGTCGTGTCGCCGCGGATCCGGAACGAATCCCGCTGCGGGACGTTCCAGCCGCGCTCCGGATCCTCCCGCTGGTCGGTGAGCGTGACCAGCAGCACCGGGTCGGGCAGCTCGGTGAACTGCTCCTCTTCGACGACAACGGGCACGTTCAGCGCCGCCAGCAGCTCCACCAGCGCGGTCTCGACGTCGGCCAGCACGTCCTCGTGGACCGCCAGGAGCTCGCCCACCTCGGCGGTGAACGGGATGTCGGTCAGCGCCCGGAGCGTGAATCGTGTGATCCGCCCGCGTTCGTCCTCGGCGATGCCGAAACGGTGCTGCTCCCCGGTGTCCGCGCGGTTGACCGGAACCAGCCAGCCGTGCTCCCCGTCGGCGTCCTGATAGGACAAACCGAGCAGGAACGGTCCGGAGGGACTGCCGTCGGCCGTATCCGTGGCACTGACCCGGAGTCGCAGCTCGTCGAACGTGCCCAGATCGAGCGGCGTGGGCGGGGTGAGGACAGCGGCCGCCCCGGCTGCCCCGGACCGGGCGGACAGGCGAAGACCGTGCGGCGTGAACGTCACCGCGAGCAGGTCCGGGTCGGTGGACGTCCAGCCGTCCGCGAAATCGTGCACCGTCAGCTTCGGCATGGGTCCCCCTCTGCGTTGTCGTCGCTCTCCACGCCACGGATCACCTCGGCGAGCTCGCCGGTCGTCGTGCACCGCACCTCGCGGAGACACGGCTCCAGCCGGAAGCTCAGCGCCGTCCCGCCCCCGGTGACCGCCAGGACCCGGATGTCCGGGAACTGGTCGACCAGGTGCGTGGCGATGCCGGGCAGCCCGCCCGCCTCAGCCGCGACCACCACCACGTCGGCCCGCAGCTCACCGGCCGCCGCCAGCAGCTCGACCGGACGGGTGAAAACCCCGATCAGTTCCAGCCCGGGCCGGCCGGAGATGGCCTGCGAAATGGTGTGCCGCACGTTATCCGGCAATGAACCGAGCAGTACGCGAATGGTTGGCAATTCGATTCCCCCTTGCGAGGCAATCACCAGCGTAGGGAAATATCAGGTAAGAATTAATAGAGCTCGGGGCCTGAAAAAGGACCATGCCCTCATCTGGTACCTACGCTCCGGTACTCAGGTCCAATGCGAATCGCTGTGACAGCATCAGCGCCGCCGCCTCACCGCGGCGGCGTACGTTGAGCTTCTCCATCAGGTTGTGCACGTGGTTCTTGACGGTCCGGATCTCGATGCTGAGCCTGCGGGCTATCTCCTTGTTGGAAAGACCCGCCTCGAGCAGGACCAGAACCTCCCGCTCCCGCGGCGTCATCCGGCTCGCCTGCTCCCGCACGCCCGCACCGCGCCGCCCCATGCCGCGCAGCAACGCCGCAGCGATCGCCGGCGGGCACGTGATCTCGCCCTTCGCGGCGGCAGTGATGGTGGCCAGCAACGCGTCGAAAGGCTGGTCGTGCAGCAGATAGCCGGTCACGCCGGCTTCCGCGCAGTCCATCACCTCGTCGTCGTTCCCGGCGAGGCCGAACGCGATCACCTGAACCCGGTCGTCGGCGGCGACCACCCGGCGGCAGACCGGCAGGCTGCCCGTGCCGAGCAGTACCACCTCGAAGCCGTCCTCGGCCACGAGCCGCGCGGCCTGCTCGGCGTCACCGGTGCCTTCCGCCACGACCGATTCCCGCCGCAGCGCGGTGACCAAAAGATCTCGTCGAAGCCGGACCCCGTCGATGACGAGCACCCGGACGTCGGATTCCCCCATGTTTACTGTCTGCACGGCGCCTCGTATTTCCCTGCAATCTCCCGGACAGTTCGGAAACGATTGCACCGAGCGCTGAAACGGCGCTGACGCGGCGCTGAAACGACACCAGCGCCCCGCCGGCGCGGGCGGTTACTGCTCCGCCTGGTACTCCTCGACCTTCTCGACGGGCCAGCCGATGAACTCGGCGACCTCCTCCGCGTCCTCGGCGAGCGCCCAGTCCTCGATGGCGTTCGCGAGCCCGTCCGGCAGCTCGGGCGACGACACGTACGTCAGGTCCTCGTCCTCCAGGATGCGGTCGTGGTGGACGAACTTGCCATCAGGGTCGAGCTCGGCGGCAGCGGCCTCGTACTCCTCGAGGCCGCCCCCGCCCGCGGCGAGGATCTCGCTGGTACGCCAGTCGATGATGTCCCAGCCGTCGTCACCGATCTGGCCGCCCGTGATGATGCGATGGCCCTGCGCCTCGAGCTCCTCGATGCGCTGCCGGGTCTGACCGAGGCTGGCGAAGTTCGCCTCGAGCACGTTCTGCACGTGCTCCTTGAGAAGTTTGCTCACGGGCGTGAAGCCTATCGCCTCAGCGGGTCCGTCCTGGCGGTGCGTCGCGCCGCCGCTCTCCATGGGGAAGAAATGTATTCGACAGGGGTTGTCCGAAAGGGGTGGTATTTCATCGTCGGAAAGTTGACGATGCTTTTCCGGCGGGGATCGTTTACAGTCCGATTGCCTCGTCCGGAAAAAGGAAACCCCATGCACAAGACCGTACTTTTTGCCGCCTCTGTCCTTATCGGAACACTGACCGGATGCGGTGACACCGCCGCGCCGGTGGCCGATTCCGCCGCCACCATTCAGCCCGCGGTGGCCGAGTCGCCCGGCACTCATGCCGTCAGCGCCGAGCCCAGTGAATCGCCCACGATTGCGCGCGTCAGGACCACTGCCGCCAAGGCCGTTCCGACAAAGGTCGTCAAGCCCGCGGTCACTGCCACGAGGGCGCGGTCCGGCTGCTCGGCGGTGTCGACGGCGAAGGTTTCCGGGTCCGAGGCGCCCTATGGCGATCATCCGCAGGGGCTGCAGCTGTCCGGCGGGGTCTGGAGTTCGGGCGGTGAACGGCTGGCGGTGCAGCGGCCGTGCACCACCGGCACGCTGGAGAACCTCGACGGCACGGCCACCGTGGCCACGCTGATGTGGAGCACGGAGGGCACGACGGGCCGGTGGTGGGCGCTCGTGCTGTGCGGGCCGGGCAAGACCGGAACGCAGTGCAGCGTGCAGGACGTTCTCGACGACCGGGAGCCGATCCAGTCGGTCACGATCACCGGCGGTGACGCTGTTGTGGTCTATCTGACGCGTACGGAGGATGTACCGGCCGCCGGGGTCAACATCCGCCGGACGGCGATCTACCACTACCACGTGAACGGTCTGGCGCAGACCAGCTTCCATGACGAGCCGTACACACCCTGAGCCGTACACACCCTGAGCCGTACACACCCTGAGCCGTACATGCCCTGAGCTGGGAGTCGCATGCGTATCAAGGCCATGATCGCCGCCGTTGCCGTCGCCGTGGTGCTGAGTCCCGGGGTCGCCCATGCGAGCACCGGGATCGGGAACGGGGAGATCCGGATCGCCCGGACGGCGCAGGACTACACGTACCGCACCTACAACCGGCACTGGTCGGTCGTCGCGGTGCAGCCCGCTGCCACGGCCGACTGGGATCTGGCGTTGCGTGACAATGCGGGCAGCATCGTCGCGACCAGTGTGTACGGCGCGGGGCGGACGGATTTCGTCGCGGTGGACTCCAACGTGGGGCGGCGGCCGTTCGATGTGTATACGGCGGTGGTCACGGCGTACACCCCTGGTCTTCACTGGGTGCAGCAGTTCGCCGGGACCGACACGGTGACGCTGCCGGCGGTCACTCATCACGGTGTCACCGGTGCGGGTGACCCCGACCTCGCGTTCGTCAGCCTCGCCGATCATGACGTGGTCGCGATCGCCGACCTCTACCTGAGCGCCGGGGAATCGTTCTGGGCCAATACGACCACGGCGGCGGCCTCACTGTTTCTGCTGGACAGCGATCCGGCGAACCCTGGCACCTTCGCGCAGGGGCGGGCCACGGCGACGGCCCGGCAGCACACCCAGGTGCTCGACGGCTGCACGCTCTACACCGCGCAGCGCACGGGGTGGCACGCGCTGGTGATGATCGGGGACCGGGCGCCGGAAACCCACAACCCGACGCAGGGTACGGCCTACGCGCTGCACCGGGTGGATCCGGGCACGCCGGCGAGCTGCCCGCAGCGCAACTTCCCCGCCCCGACCCCTTAAGCCCGTTTGAGGAACGCCGTGAGCTGGAGCACCGTGCCGCCCGTGTTGGCGACGCTGACGAGCTCCCAGCCGTGCTCCTTCAGCATGCCGACGGCGGTCATCAGCACCGACAGCATGCTTCCGGACGTGCCGAGGTTCGCGACGACGGCCAGATAGGGGAAGGGGTAAGGCCGGGGGTCGAACTGGCCGCTGAGCACGACCGCGGCGTCGACCTCGTGGTTCATGGGAGCGGAGGCTGGCTGCATGTCCTCAAGGTAGCGAGCGCCGGGGACAACGTGGCGTGCGCCCTTCCGCTATCGTGGCCGGATATCGACAATCGCCTACGTTGATCGGCGCACTCCCGTGGGGGGAGCCGGGGGGAAATGATGTTGAAAACAAAGCGCACCATTGCGCCGGATGATCCACGGGTGCCCGGCGCGCGGCACTTCGCCGAGCGGCTTCGCAATACCGTTGCTAACACTCCTCGTGATCTTCCCGTCGACGGGCTCGACCGGATCCCGGGCGCGGATGTCAGCGACACCGTCACGTGTTTTGTGAACGTCCACGGTGACTTTGTGGATCTCAGCCTGCAATCGGACTGGTGGTACACGGTCGGTCCCTCGGGTGTCGCCGCCGCCGTGCTCGACGCGCTCGCGTTCGCCCAGGAGAAGAGCTCGATCGCGATGGCGATTCTCGGGCACTACGGCCACCGGGCAGAAGAGCGGAGCGAAAACCCGTTCACCTTTCTTCAGGCAGCGGAAGCGCCTCATTACTCCGATCCGGAATCCGAGATCGCCGCCGCTTATGACAAGGTCCGGCGGACGGCGTCGATCGTGGACGTCGCCGATCGGATGAGCCGCCGGCGCGATACCGCCGAGCACCGGGTCGTCACCGGTCCGCGCGGGCTGTTCCGGCTGACCATGGCAGGTTTCGATCTCCAGCACGCAGACGTCGACGAGAACGCCTTGTCGGCCGCTGACGCCGGCCTGCTCGCCGAGGACGCGCGCGCCGCGCTGGTGCGGGCCACCCGCGAGAACGATCCGAGGTACTGGTTCGCCAGAGAGGTTGTCGGCTGATGCCGGACGAATATCCTTACTTCACTCCGGAAGCCATCGAGGTCGCCACCGGGGCGGTGCGCGACGAGGCCAAGAAATGGTTCGGTTTCTCCGACACGATGGCCGGCGTCACCACGGCGATGGGTGGCCTGACGCTGTCGGCCACGGCTTTCGCGGTCATCGACATCACCGGCGTCATGACCGGCGCCGATCAGTCCGGCGCTTATACGACGACGCAGGAATGGCTGACGTCGCTGTTCTCCGACGCGACCGGGAAAATGGATCGGTTCGGCGACGCGCTGAACAGATGCGCCGACGAATACGACCGCACGGACGGCCTGAGTGCCAAGTCCTTCGACACGATCGCGGCGTCATGATCGGTCCCGCCCCGGGGAGAGGGGCCGGCCGTGCCTGACAATCCCACGCCACCCGCGACGAGCAGCAGCTACACCCCGGTCGCCATCGAGGCCTTCCGTAAGGCCGTGGAACTGGTCCAGGAATTGATCACCAAGATCCGTGACGAGCTCGTCAAGTTGATCAACGGTGTCAACGCCTTCATGCAGTCCGCCGTCGACGCGGTGAACGACAGCATTCTGGGCGGTGTCATCAATTTCTTCACCGGTGACCTCGAGGACAATCTCAAGACGATCAAAGCGGCGACCGAGCAGGTCCGGGACAAGATTTCGGAGATCCTCACCAAGGCGTCCGAGGCCGTGGCCGGTGCGGTGCCGGTCGCGTCGCTGATCTCGCACGGCTTCGACATCAACGACAAGGTGACCCGGCCGCTGACCGGCATGTACGGCGACATGACCGGCTCCGGTGAGATCGACTTCTGGCGCGGCCCGGCCAAGGACACGTACGAGAAGCGCGTGCAGGATCAGCAGGACGCCGTCACCAACGCCACCGCGAAGCTCAAGAAGCTCGTCGAATACCTCGGCCAGGCCGGCGCCGGCAACATGGCGTACATGGCGAGCCTCGGCGAACGGCTGGGCGAGATCTACGGCAGCATCGTGACCGCGGTGATCGATCTGGGCGCGACCGCGGCCGGTGCGCTCACCCAGGCGGTGGCCCTGCTCGCGCACTTCTCCGAGGTCATCGGCACCGTCGCCACCCAGATCGTCGGGTACGCCGCAACCCTCGGCGCCCGGATCACCGAGGTGCTCGACCAGATCCTGCAGCTTGAAGCCGAAAAGGCCGATCTCACCGGCCTCACCTCGGACGGCATGTGGCCGTCGCCCGTCTCGGACTGATCTCGCACTGACGGAGGTTCATGGTGACCAGTCGCCTACTGATCGTGCCGGTGCTCGCCGTCGCGCTGACCGTGACCGTGACCGTGACCGGGTGCGGTGTCGAAGCCGATCCGGTGGCACTCCCGCCCGGCGCGGAGCAGTCCTCGCCGACTGCCGGGTCGGACGCGTTCGCCGGCAAGTACACCAAGCTGAACGGCGCCTGCCCGACGCTCGACGGTGACACCGCCAAGGACCTGAAACTGCCCGCGACCGGCACACCCGCCGACGCCAACGCCGACACCCCGATCTCCCAGCTCGTCACGTGCACGTGGGGCACCGGCGCCGGATCCGTCGCCGTCCTGGTGTCCATCGACCGCCACACCGGCACGCCCACCGCCGAGGAGCGAACCGCCGGGCAGTTCGAGAAGGACTGGCAGACCTCGATCGACGACGGCCGCACCCTGGCGGCCAAACCGGTCAGCGGCGTCGGCGACCAGGGCTACCTCGGCGTTCACCGCGACCGGCAGAGCATCGTGCTGTCGACGCGGGCCAGCAACGCCCAGGTCCAGGTCTCCTACGGCGTCGCCGACATGGAGCCCGCGTCCTTCGCCGCCACCCGTGACAAAAACGCCGACACCCTGGTCGCCCTCGGCCGCGACGTCCTCGACGATCTGGCTTAAGGTCCTCGCCCTGATCCACTAGCGTGCCCGGGGCGATGGGAAAATTTCACGAGGTACGCCGGTGGGGCCACCCCGCCGTCGCCGCCGGGCTGCTCGCCGGGGTGCTGAGCGTGGTGTGGGGCGTATGGCTGGCACGCAACGCGGGGGACCTCACGGCCCAGTACGCCTGGACCGGCTTCGTTCGCGAGCATCCGGGGTCGGCGTACAACTTCTCCTGGTACGGCGGGATCCATCCGGTTTCGTACAGCGTCGTCTCGCCGTACCTCATGGCCTGGATCGGGGTCCGGACCACCGGCGTGCTGGCCTGCACCGCCGGAGCCGTTCTAGGCGGTCTCCTGCTCAGTCGCTCCGGGATCCGCCGCCCGCTCCTGCCGGCCCTCTGGCTCGCGCTCGCCCTCTGGGGAAATCTCGCCACCGGACGGGTCACCTACCTGCTCGGCATGGTGTTCGTCCTGCTCGCGGCCGTCGTCGCGCTGCTGCCGGGGAAGAGCCGGCCGGTGCTCGCGGCGGTGCTCGGGACGGTGGCCACGCTGGGCAGTCCGGTCGCCGGCCTGTTCGTGGAGGTGCTCGCCGCCGCACTGTTCCTGACCGGCCGCCGTCGGGACGGCGTTCTGCTCGCCACCGGCCCGGCGCTGGTGATCGGGCTGACCACCGTGCTGTTCCCGTTCTCCGGCGTGCAACCGTTCCCCCTGGGATCCGCGCTGCTCACCGCCGCCGCAGCGGTCGCCGTCGCCGTGCTGACCCCACGATCCTGGCGGACCGTACGCGCCGGAGCCTGGGTGTACTTCGCCGGTGTCGCACTCTGCTGGGCGATCCCCACCCCGATCGGCAGCAACGTCGAACGGCTCGCCCTGCTCGGCGCGGCGGCCGTCCTGATCAGCGCCGCCGCCGTCCGCGAACGCACCGGCCGATGGCTGTTCTCGACGTATGCGGCCGCCGCCGGGATCGCCGTCTGGACGGTGGCCCAGCCGGTCAACGACTACACCCGGATGGACGCCGTCGCCGACGCCCGCCCGCTGCTCGACGAACTCCGGCGCCTGGACGCCGGGCGGGGACGCGTCGAGGTCGTGCCGCTGCGTACGCACTGGGAGGCGTTCGGCGTCGCACCGTACGTCAACCTCGCCCGTGGCTGGAACCGTCAGGCGGACGTCGAACGCAACCCGCTGTTCTACGACGGCACCCTGACCGCGACCACGTACCAGGACTGGCTGCGCACCTGGAGCATCGGCTACGTCGTGCTGCCCACGGCCGCCCCGGACGGCGCCGGCATCGACGAGGCCCGGCTCATCACGGCCGGCATGCCAGGGCTGTCGCCGGTGTGGCAGAACCCGGACTGGCGGATCTACCGCGTTGTGACGCCCACCCCACTGGCCGACGCCCCCGCGACCGTCACCGACATCAGCCCCGCATCCGTCACCGTCACCGTGCCGCGCGCCGGATCGACGCTGCTCCGCGTGGCCTGGTCACCGTGGCTGGCCACCGACGCCGGAACGGCCTGCCTCACCCGCCACGGCGACTGGACCGAGCTGATCACCAGTGCAGCGGGCACGTTCACCATCGACGCCCGCTACTCCTTCGACCGGGGCACGCCGTGCCCGCCTAGGCTGGGGCCATGAAGGTTCTGTCCATCCAGTCAGCGGTCGCCCACGGCCACGTCGGGAATTCCGCGGCCGTGTTCCCGCTGCAGCGCATCGGCGTCGAGGTCATCCCGGTCCCCACGGTCAACTTCTCCAACCACACGGGGTACGGCGCCTGGCGCGGCCCGCTCATCCCACCGGCGGACGTCGCCGAGGTCCTGCTCGGGGTGGAGGAGCGCGGAGTGTTCCCGCAGATCGACGCCGTGCTGTCCGGATACCAGGGCGGGGTCGGCATCGGTGACGTCATCATCGACGTCGTACGCCGGGTGAAGGCCGCGAACCCCGCGGCGCTCTACGCGTGCGACCCGGTCATGGGCAACGCCAAGTCCGGCTGCTTCGTCGCACCCGAGATCCCCGACCTGCTGCGCGACCGGGTCGTGCCGGTCGCCGACATCATCACCCCGAACCAGTTCGAGCTGGGGTTCCTCACCGGCACCGACCCGGCGAGCCTCGAGTCGACCCTCGTCTCGGCCGACCTCGCCCGTGCCATGGGCCCCTCGACCGTGCTGGTCACCAGCGTGGAACGGCCCGACCGGGAGGAAGGCACGATCGAGATGCTGGTCGTGGACCCTGCCGGCGCCTGGCTGGTCAGCACCCCGCACCTGCCGTTCAAGGCGAACGGGTCCGGCGACGTCACGGCTGCGCTGTTCACCGCGCATTACGGGACGACCGGGGACGCGGCGCTGTCGCTGGAGCGTACGGTCTCCAGCGTCTTCGACCTGCTCGACACCACGTACCGCTCCGGCGATCGCGAGCTCCAGCTCGTGCAGGCCCAGGAGTTCTACGCCACGCCGCGCATGCAGTTCAAGGCCGAACGGGTGCGCTGACCTCAGCCGGTCCGGCGTAGGTTCGAGGTATGGAATACACCCGCCTGGGTCGTAGCGGCCTTTCCGTGTCCCGGCTCGTACTCGGCACCATGAACTTCGGTCCGGAGACGTCCGAGGACGACAGCCACGCGATCATGGATCGCGCCCACGAGAACGGCATCAACTTCTTCGACACCGCCAACGTGTACGGCTGGCAGCAGGGCGAAGGCGTCACCGAGCAGATCATCGGCCGCTGGTTCGCCAAGGGTGGCGACCGGCGCGAGAAGACCGTGCTGGCCACCAAGTACTACGGCAGCATGGGCGACTGGCCCAACGACAACCTGTCGTCCGCGCTGAACATCCGCAAAGCTTGCGACGCGTCGCTCAAACGGCTGCAGACCGACTACATCGACCTGTACCAGATGCACCACATCGACCGCACCACGCCGTGGGACGAGATCTGGGAGGCGTTCAGCGTCCTGCGCCAGCAGGGCAAGGTCCTCTACTTCGGCTCCTCGAACTTCGCCGGCTGGCACCTCGCTCAGGCCCAGGAAGCCGCCCGCTCCCGGCACTTCCTCGGCCTGGTCAGCGAACAGTCCATCTACAACCTCCTCACCCGCTGGGTCGAGCTCGAGGTCCTCCCCGCAGCCCGCGAGTACGGCCTCGGCGTCATCCCCTGGTCCCCGCTGCAGGGCGGCCTCCTCGGCGGCGTCCTGCGCAAACAGCGCGAGGGCGGCGCCTCCCGCAGCACCTCGGACCGCGCCGCCGACGGCCTCGCCAAGCACCGCGACGCCATCGAGGCCTACGAGAAACTCTGCGCCGACCTCGGCGAGGACCCCGCGAACGTCGGCCTTGCCTGGCTCCTCGCCCAGCCCGGCGTCACCGGCCCCATCATCGGCCCCCGCACCGCCGCCCAGCTCGACGGCGCCCTCCACGCCCTGGAGATCAAGCTGGACGACCCCACCCTCGCCCGCCTCGACGAGCTCTTCCCGCCGCCCGGCCCCAACGGCGCCAAGCCGGCCCCCGAGGCCTACGCCTGGTAGTCACGGCCCGCCACCGGTGCAGCTCCCACCCTCGGGCCGGAGCTGCACCGGCCCTCCACGACGGGACATATCTGGGATGACGACGGGCTACGACCTGCTGATCGCCGGCGACCTCGACGTGGTGCGGCTGCGAGTTGCTCTCGGCAGGATCAACGAGGTGCCGCTGGACGAGGTCGACGTCGCCGACGAGGCCGCCGAGGACCGGAACTGGCAGGCGATCGTGTTGTGTACCTTTGCGCCGCGCTCCGGTGACATCCGGTGGGCGCTCGACGTCTATGTGACGGAGGCGGCTCCAGTGCGAAGGTCAGTGGCCGAGAGCGCCGAAGAGCTGGCGGTTGAGCTGCGCGTTCCGGTTCTGTATGACGCGGGCGGCGTACGGCCGAGTGCGTATTGGCTTGCTGCCCCGGACGGGCCGCGCACCCGGGCGAGGGTCTACGACGGGCCGGAGGAGGGTTCGCTGGTGATCGACGCGGTGGAGCGGCCGGTGGCGTTGCTGCCGCGGGTCCGGGTCGCGCCGCAGCCCGAGGTCATCAAGGATCACCCTGTTCCTCATCCGATCGCTGACGCATTCGATGCGGTGCTGGGAGACAGCGCGCTGATTCCGGTGACCGGTGACGAGCTCTGGCACGCCACGACCCGGTTGAAGGCGTGGGAAGCGCTCACCGTCCGCATGACCACGGGATGGCCGCCGGACGGCCGGTACCCACGTGACTTCTACGACCAGGACCTCGAGGTACGCGACCAGCTGACGCGAACCGCGGTGCCCGCCGTGGTCGCCGTACCGTTCGAGCGGGCTGTCGAGGCCGTCGACGCGGTCTTCCGCGACCACACCACCGCGGCCGGCCCCGAGCCCGGTCGCGGTTGGTGGTGGGGACGCGTGCCGGACCCGGAGCCGTGGTCGTAACGCTGACCGGCGGGTCCGGCACACGCAGAAGGCGTTGCCGATGGCTTTGCGGGTTATCCGCAGTGGCCGTAGATCTGGGCTGTGGCGGTGATGCTGCCGACCTCGATGGTGGAGCCGGCGTTGATGCACGTGCCTGCGGCTGAGCCCTTGGTGTTGACCGGGCCGGCGTAGCTGCTGTAGTGGCCGGAGTCGTAGTTCACGTTCTGGACCGGGCCGTCCTGTCTGTCGCACCTGCTCGCCACCGGGCCGCTGGTGCCGAAGCAGCGGAGGACCCACACGGACATGTCGCGGGCGGCGTCGGTGGCGTTGGTGGCCTTGGCGCAGTTCTTGCCGGTGGCCGAGTTGTAGTAGAGGTGGAGCGTGCCGTAGGTGTGGCCGCCGGACTTCATGGCCGCCGTGTCGATCTCCGTGCCGGAGCAGTTGCCGGTGACGGCCGCCGATGCCGGGGCCGGGGCCAGGGCTGCGAGGGAGAGCAGCGGGGTCAGCAGCAGGGCTGCGGACAGACCGGTTTTACGAAGAGAAATCATCACATCTCCTTGGTCGAGGGCGGCGGTCAGCCGCAGTGGCCGTAGATGTCGGCGCGGGCCTCGCCGCCGCTGGTCACCATCTGGGCGCCGGCGTAGATGCACCGGCCGGCGGCGCTGCCGAGGGTGTAGACCGGGCCGGCGTAGCTGCTGAACATCCCGGAGTCGAGGTTCTTGTTCTCGGTCGGTGTGTCGGTGAAATCGCAGGTCGCCTGTGTGCCGGAGGAGCCGGCCTTGCAGCGGAAGACCCATACGGCCAGCTGGTGGGCGGTACCGGTGGTGTTGGTCGCCTTGGCGCAGTTCTTGCCGGTGGACGAGTCGTAGTAGACGTACAGGGTGCCGTACGTGTGGGTGCCGCCCTTGATCGCTTTGGAGTCGATCTGGGTGCCGGAGCAGCTGCCGGAGACGTCGGCGTTCGCGGGGGAGGGCGCTGCGAAGGCGAGCAGCGAGGTCAGCAGGAGGAGGGCGGCGAGGGCGGCCCTGCGCAGTGGGGTCATCGGACGTTGTATCCGCGTGCGTTCCAGAACGCGGTCGGGTTCGGGTTGACCAGGGTCTCGTCGCTGCTCACGGCGGCGAGCTCCTTACGGCCCGGGCGGTACTCGACGTGGGTGTGCGCGGCGCTGCTGGAGCCGACACCACGCCAGGACTCGGTGGCGATCTGCTGGTCGCGGGTGACGGTGTCGCCCTCGCTCAGGCTTGCCAGCGGGGCGCTGTGCAGGTAGATGATCGTGGCGTCGATGCCGGAGTGGTAGATCGCGATGGTGGAGAGACCGCCGCTCCCGGTCGAGCCGCGGACGATGTTGATGACCTTCCCGGACAGCAGGGCCCGGACCGGTGCGCCGAGTTCGCGGGCCATGTCGATGCCCTCGTGGCGGCCCGGGGTGGTGGTGTAGCGGTCGAAGCCGCAGGTGATGGTGCCGCTGGCGTTGTAGAGACCGTGGGTCAGGTTCTCGTCGGCGGTGTCGTCGACGCCGAACTTGTGCGACGCGTTCTCGTTCTTCAGCTTCGAGTTGAGGTTGACCTTCTTACCGGCCGCGATGCCCTGGTGGGCGCCGCCGTAGCCGCTGTTGAAGTAGACGGTGACCGGGACCTCGGAGCGGTTCCAGACCGACGCGGCCTCGTTCTTCACGCACAGGTCCTGGCCGGCGCCGGCGCCCTTGAACTCGTAGCAGCTGGGCTGGGTGGCGCCGTAGTCCGAGATCGAACCGGTGAAGTCGGAGATCGATCCCTCGTTGTCGCTGTTGTAGTACAGGCAGAACTCGCCGTCGTTGCAGACACCGTCGCGACCGGCGGCGTGCGCGGCGGTCGGGGCCACGGTGACGATGCCGGCGCCGATCAGGGCGGCGATGGCGAGAGCTTTGAATCTCTTCATGGACGAACTCCTTGTCAGAGGGAACGCAGGTATTCCTCGTAGGTGACTTTCGAGACGCGCGGGCCGTCGTCGGCCGCGTTGTTCGCCAGGCCGTTGCGGCCCTCGTAATAGGCGCCCACCTGCTTCTGCGCCGAGGCGGACAGGTCGGTGTCGCTGATCGCGACGGCGTGGATGTGCAGCGGCCAGTCACCCTGGGACGGTGTCCGCAGCCAGGCCGCGAAGCCGACCTGGCGCAGCGCGGTCACGGCGGCGGTGCGCTTGGCGGCGGTCAGCGCCTCGGCGTCCAGGTCGAGCGCGCCACCGCCGTCGTGCGTACCGGCCGAGGTGGGGTCGGCGCCGGGGGAGTACGAGCCCTGCTCGACGGTGAAGGTGATCCCGGACCGGGTCTGGGCCGCCTTCAGCATGGCCAGGGTCCGGGTGTTGACGGGGAACCCCTGGTGGGTGGTCCTGGCGCCGACCGAGAAGATCCGGGTCAGCGTGAACTGCCCGTCGCCGAGTGTGGTCAGCGACGTCCTGCCGGGCAGGCCGGAGGCGTCGATGCCGCTGTAGCCGAGTTGCTTCTGCCACTGGGCGTACGCGGCGATGGTCTTGCTGCCGAAGTGACCATCGACGTAGGAGGCGTCGAGCAGGCCCTGTTTACGCAGGGCGGTCTCGACCAGCTTGACGCTCGGACCGGCGCCGGCGGTGACCGCCTCGTCGGCCTTGACCGGGTCCCACTGCGCCGCCTTGAGCACGGCCTCCATATCGACCGTGGGCAGTGCGGCAGCGGCGAATGCCGACTGCGGGGCCAGCGCGAGCGCGGGGACGGCGGCGCCCAGTGCCAGCAGGGAACGACGGGAAACGTTCACCGGAAACCCTTCCGTGCAAAGTGGTTTCTGCTCTGTCGGGAGAGGACGCTACTGACGCGTAACCGTTGCGGTGAGCGGTGAACGACCCTCATCCGCCGGCGGGGTGGCATTGATCAAATAGGCTGGCGCGCGCGGGGGAGAAAGGGGGCGGCTGTGCACACCATCAGCGACATCGGGCCGGTGGAGACCTCGGTCAAGGCCGCCGCCGCCCGGATCGCCGTGACCGCCAAGGTGCTCGTCGTCGTCGCCTGCACCGCCCTGGTGCCCCTCGGCGGCGTGACAGCGGCCTCCGCCGCGGTCGTCGTCGCCGTCCTGGCGTGGCAGGTCGCGTTCGTGCTGGCCGGGCGGTGGCCGCGAGCACGCGCGGTCGTGGACGGCATCCCGCTCGTTGCCGCGTGCGTGCTGCTGCCGTTGCTCCACCCGTCGCACGGGCATCTCGACCTGGACGACTGGGCGCGGCCGGTGACCTCCGTGTGTGTCGGCGCTGCGCAGTTCTACACCCGCCCGCTCGTCGGTCTCGGCTACACGACCGTCACCGCGGCCGCCGTGTGGACGGGGTCGGCGCTGGCGCCGGGCGACGACTGGAACCTGCGCGGCGCCCAGGCGGTGATGCTGCTCTGGCAGGGCGGGCTGGCCCGGTGCCTCATCGTGCTGGTCACGCGGAGCGCCCGGCGCGTCGACGACCTCACCGCCGCCACAGCCACCGCCCGGCGCGACGCGGAGCTCACCACTGCCCGCCGTGCCGACGTCGAGGAACACCTCGCGGTGCTGCACGACACCGTCGCCGCCACGCTCACGGCGGCGGCGGCGCGTGGCGTCAGCGGCCCCGAACTGCAGCACCGGGCGCGATCCGACCTGTCCCGGCTCGAGCCCGCACCCCGGACCGCCACGTTCGCGGACCTGACCACACCGCCCGAGAACGGTACGCTCGGCGTCACCGTCACGCAGGAACCCGCCGGCGACGTTCCGGCGATCCCCGCGTACGCCATCGATGCCCTGCTCCTGGCCCGTGACGAGGCACTGCGCAACGTCGAACGACACGCCGGCACCGGCCAGGCCCGGCTGCGGCTGCGGCTACCCGCACCGGGAACGGTGACGCTGGACGTCATCGACGATGGTCGCGGGTTCCGGCCGGGCGACGTTCCCGGCGGGACACATCTCGGCCTGCGACTGTCCGTCGAGGCCCGGATGCGCCGGGCCGGCGGCAGCGCCCGGGTCGTCAGCGCCCCGGGCCGGGGCACCCGGGTCGAACTGCGCTGGCCCGCCGCGTGACCGACATCCGCAGGGCGGCCCGGTGGGGGACCTGGGTGATGTGCGGCGTGCTGCTGCTCGTGCTGTACCGCGCCGACGCCCTCGAAAATTCCGCCGGCATCCAGCGCGCGGCCTACCTGGCCAGCATCGGCGCCTGGCTCGCGACGGCCGGCCTCATGGCCTGGCCCGAGCGGGGCACCCGGCAACGCCAGGTGCTCGCGACCACCCTCAGCGCCGTGACACTCGCCGCCACCACCGCCGTCACCCTCACCGTGCCCGCCGGTCTGCAGCACACCAACGCCAACTGGGCGATCGGGGTGAACGGCTGGTTGCTGCTGACGATCGCCTCCGGTGTCCGGCTGTCGCTGCTCGTGCTGTGGCTGGCCCTGCCGGTGGTGCTCGCCCTGGCCGCGGCGATCCCCGCCGGACCGCCGGAGATCGCCGTGATGTGCGTCCGGGCACTCGGCATTCTCGGCCTGCAGGTCCCGATCGCGCTGGCGACACGGGCACTCGAACGCTCCGCCGAGGCCACCAGGCAACTGCAGCTGACGCAGGAGGCCATCCGCACGGAGCAGTTCGTGGCGTCCGCGCTGCACGACGACCGGCTCCGCCGCTCCCGGACGGTCGCCGCCGCCGTCGAACCCGTCCTGGCCAGCCTCGCCGGCGTCGCAGCCGGCACCGTCCCCGACGACAGCCTGCGCCGGAGCAGTCGCATCGCGGCTGCCCAGGTGCGCCGTCTGCTGGCCGCGTGGAACCACGACGACGGCGACCCGCTCGGTGACGACCTGTCAGCCTGCCTCGACGACCTGCAGGCGGCGGGCACCCGGGTCGAGGTCGCCGTGCACACCGGCCATCTGCCACCCGTGCTGCGCCGGGCGGCCCTCGACGTGGTGCGCGCGTGCGCCCGCCTGCCGGTGTCCCGCCTGCGCCTCACCGCCGTGCCGACCCCCACCCACCTGAGCCTCAGCGTCGTCGCCCGCACCGGCAACCCCGGGGGGCCGTTCATGCTCGACCCGGTCCCCGCCCCGCTGGCGATCCGCACCACCACCATCGACGAAACCCTGTGGGTGGAGCTGACATGTCCCCTCTGAACCCGTCCGTCGCCATCGTCGACGATCACCCGGTGGTCCTAGCCGGCGCCCGCGCCTGGTTCCAGGCCGCCGGGATCACGGTCACGGCCACCGGCAACGACCCGAGAATCGCCACCACCCCGGAAGGCCTGCAAGCCGACGTCGTCGTCCTGGACCTGCAGCTCACCGACCGGCACACCGTGGCCTGGGACGCCCTGGCGGAGCTGGTCGCCGCCGGCCGGCGCGTGATCGTCTACACCATGCGCGAGGACCGCGAGACCGCGCTGCGCTGCCTCGACGCCGGCTGCGCCACGTTCCTCACCAAGGCCGAGGGAGAAGAACACCTGGTCGCGGCGGTGCGGGCGGCCGCCCAGGATCTGCCGTACGTGCCACCCGCCCTCGCCGGAGCGATGTCGGCGAACGAGGCCTCCGATCGCCCGCGGCTGACCGAGCGGGAGCAGGAGGTGCTGCTGGCCTGGTTCCAGTGCGAGTCCAAACAGCTGGTCGCTGCCCGGTGCAACCTCTCGCCCCGGACGGTCGAGGGCTACATCGACCGGGTCCGGGTCCGCTATGCCCGCGCCGGGCGCCCCGCCTCGACGAAGGCCGCCCTGGTCGCGCGCGCCCTGCAGGACGGACTGATCCAGCTCGACGACCTCTGACGGCCGCCGCCGCTCAGAACAGGCCCTGCTAAGAACAGGCCCTGCTAAGAACAGGCCCCGCTCAGACCAGGCCCCGCTCAGACCAGGCCCTGGGCCTCGCCGGTCGGGGTGGGCGGGGGCGTCTCGACCGGGGTGGACGTCGGGTCCGGGTCGGGGGTCGGGTCGACCGGCTCGGTCGGGGTGGGGCTGGTGTCCGGGGACTCCGGCGGCGTGGACGGGGTCGGCGAGCCGGAGGGCGACGCGGACGGGCTCGCTGAGCGGGACGCACTGGCCGACGGGGCCGGCTTGGACGACGAGCGGGGCCGGCTGGGCACGGTCGACTCCACGGGGACGACCGCTGTGGTCTCGGGCGCGATGACCGGTCGTGTCGACGAGCCGGGCACGGCCGGTGTCGTCGCGGCGGGCGGTGTCTCGCCGACAGCGGCGTCGGCGGGGTGACCGCCGGGCGTCGCGGCACCGTTGGCGAGCTGCATCCCCACGACGGTCAGGGCCACCGTCACGACACCCAACGCTGCCATGACGACCCCACGCCGTCGCGAGCGCGCCGTCCCCATAGCGGGAATGAACGCCGTGAGGGGCTCCGAGCTGCGCCGCAGGATGTCGGCCGCGGCCGCCGCCGTGGGACGCCGGGCCGGGTCGTCGGCGGTGCACGCCTCGTAGAGCCGGATGAGGTCGCGGGGGAGCCCGGGGATGCGGGGCAGCCGGGGCGACGGATTGTGGTGACGGGCGGTGAGGATCTCCACGATGCTGTTGCCCGGCCAGGCGCGCTCGGCGGTGAGGCATTCGAACAGCAGCAGGCCGAGAGCGTACACATCGGCTGCGGGGTAGGTCGCCTCACCGCGGAGCTGTTCCGGGGCGAGCGTGGCCGGGGTGCCCCACAGCCGGCCCTGGGTGTCGACGGCGTTCTTGCCCGCCGCGGCCGCAATGCCGAAGTCGAGGACCTTCGTGCCGTCCGGGGAGAGCATGACGTTGCGGGGCTTGACGTCGCGATGCACGAGATTCTGCTCGTGGGCGGCGGCCAGCGCGGCGGCGACGTCCGCACCGATCTCGGCGGCGCGCTGCCACGGCAGGGGACCCATGCCCTTGAGCCGGTCGGCGAGCGTCTCACCGGCGACGAACTCCATGATGAGGTACGGCGTGCGGTCGGCGCCGTCCGCAACCTCGCCGTAGTCGTAGACCCGCGCGATGTTCGGGTGGTTGAGCCCCGCCGCCGTCCGCGCCTCGAGCAGCACGGCATCCGCGGCGTCGTCGGCGTAGTTGTAGGGGAAGAACAGCTTGATCGCGACGTGTCGTTTCAACGTACGGTCGAAGCCGCGATGGACCACCGCGCTACCGCCCCGGCCGACGGCATTGCCCACCCGGTAACGCCCTGCGAGCTCTTGCACCGCGACCTCCCCCACCACCACCCACAGTGAGAGAGCCTCGGTGGATGTGCGCAGATCCTACCCCGGGCCGCAGTGATCAAACCGCCCCGATCGATGGCCGCATGGCAACGGTTCGATGAAGTCACGGGCGAAAACGGCGGAAGTACTGCCACACCAGGCCACGTGCCGCCCTCTCGGTGACGGGCGGCACGCGGTTCGTCAGAAGGTGATCTCGCCCTGGTTGTAGACGCGGGGGAGGTAGTACGAGTTCTGGATCTCGGTGTTGCTGTTGTTACCGCGCAGCTGCTCGGACCAGATCATGAAGTAGGCCCACCTGGGCTGGCTGTCGAGCAGGGCCGCGGTGGGCAGCTTGCCCAGCTCGGCGATCGCGATCGGCTTGCCCGCGGCGATCGACTGGATCTGCTGGTAGTCGCCGCTCGACGGGTAGCTCTTGTACCAGGCGTCCAGCGACACCACGTCGACGTAGTTGCTGCCCGGGTAGTAACCGGCCCAGCCGCCGGCCGGGTTGTCCTGCACGTTCCAGACCCAGATCAGGTTATCCAGCCCCTGACTGTCGAAGTAGTCCTTCATCTGCTGGTAGATCTTCGCGCCGCCGTTCGCACCCGACCGGCCACCCCACCAGTTCCAGGTCTCGTTCATCTCATGGAACGGCCGCCACAGCACCGGGATCCCGGCATCCTTCAATTGCTTCAGGTACGGCACCACGGCCGCCATCCTGCTGCGCCACGTGGCATTGAGGGTGGTCCCGCCGGTGACGATCTCCTGGAACTGGGCGTTGCTGATGCTGGTCTTCACGCCGCCGTCGAAGTTGCAGGTGGCGCTGACGGTCGGGGAACACGCGTGCCACGTGAGGGCGACCAGTGAGCCGTTCGCCCACTCGGTCTTGGCCTGATCGATCACCCGCTGGCGGTTGGCGACATCCGCGGAGTTGAACATCATGTCGCCACCCCAGAGCCCGGGCCACTGACCGGTGACGTCGTGCACCTGCTGGGTGTACTGACCGGGGGCGGAAGCGGGTTCCTTGTTGTGCTGGCCGCTGACGATGTGGTTCCCGGTGATCGCCTTCAGGTAGTTGATCACGGTCTGCTTCGGCGTCGCGGCGAACGCCTGGGCGGGCATGGCGGCCGAGACGCCGGCTGCCAGCAGGGCTGTGGCGGCGAGCGTCGCGGTCAGAGCGCGAATGGGGATTTTCATGCTCGGTGGTCCTCCTTCTGGACGGGGGTCGGAGGTGGGGATCCGGCTTGGTGACGAAAGCTTCGGGCAGCTCTCCCGGCCGTGTCAATAGAAGGATTAATAATTTAAGTTAATGGGGGAGATTGATGAGGGTCAGGCCGTGGGCCGGGGGTGGTGGCGCGTCAGGCTGTCTGGCCGGGGGTGTGGCCGGGGGCGACGGAGGCCTGGACCATCAGGGCGGCGGCGCCGATGCCGGCGGCGTCGCGGGGCTGGGCCGAGAGTTCGACGGTGACGCTGTGCCGTTGCCGGGAGTGTGCGGTCCGGTCGAGGTGGGCGCGCAGCCGGCGGGCGAAGATGGATCCCGCCCGGGCGACACCCGGGCCGGTGAGGACGAGCCGGCCGAGATCCAGCAGGTTCACCATGGACGTCGCGGCGACACTCAGCCGCTCGGCGGCGTTGTCCAGGACCTGGTACGCGTCCGAGTCGCCGTTGACCGCGGCGCGGGCGACGGCGTCGTACGCGCTCGACTCGCCGCCGTCGAGGGGGAGACGTTTTCGCAGGTCGGCGTGGTCGCGGGCCGCGGTGACGATCGCGCGCATCGACGCGTACTGCTGCACGCAGCCCAGGTTGCCGCACGGGCAGGCGCGCCCGGCGTAGTCGATGGACACGTGACCGAGCTCGCCGGCACCGAAGTTCGCCCCGCGGTACAGCGCCCCGCCGAACACGAACCCGGCGCCGATCCCGCTGGACAGGTAGATGCAGCCGAACGCCTGCTCACGTGACACCCGGCGGCTCCAGAACTCACCCAGCGCCGCAGCCGCCGCGTCATTGTCCACCAGGACCGGCAGCCCGAGCCGCTCCTCCAGCCCGGCCGGCCCGTCCGCCGGCGGGGCGAGCGCATCCGCGGGGGTGACCACGGCCAGGCCCTCGATGCGGTCGAGGGGCAGGGCCAGCCCGCCGGTGAACCGCTCGAACCGCTCGGCCAGCCGGTCCACCCCCCAGCTCTCGTCGCGCCGCCGCGGGACCACCTCCCGCCCGACCACGCCGCCCGTGAGGTCGATCGCCACGCAGGTGACCGTGTCCGGGCCGAGGTTGAAGCCGACGCCGAACCGGTTGGCCGGGCTGATCGCGATGAGTTTGCGCCGCCGCCCCAGCACCGAGTCGATGGAGCCGATCTCGTGGATGATCCCGTCGGCGATGAGGTCACGCACGATGTTCGAGATGGACGGCTGGGTGAGCCCGGTCAGCTCGGCGAGCTCGACCCGGCTGATGGCCACCGAGGACCGCACGACGTCGACGATCAGGGCGCGGCTTCCCGGTCCGGCGGCGGGTGCTTCTCGACGAGCCATGCCGATGACCTTAGACGGCGTTCTCAGGAAGTCACCGAGCTGCGCCGATACCACCGGGGCTTAAAATAAATTAGTAATCTAATCTTGACAGCGCTGTAACGGCCGTCCCATGCTGAGCGCTCCAACGGGCGGTGTCGTACCCGCCCCGATCACCCTCGGTGGACGGATCCCAGCATGATCAATAGAAGGAATTTTCTCGGCGCGGCGGCCGCGCTCGCCCTGGTCGCCGGCTGCACAGGCGGCGCCGGCAACAACGAGAGCGACCAGAGCGGCGAGGTGAAGGGGGCCATCACGGTCCTGACCAACCGCACCGACCTGGTCGACACCACGTTCAAGCAGTACGCCACCGCCTTCGAGGCCAGGTTCCCCGGCACGAAGGTGACGTTCGAGGGCGTGACGAACTACGACAACGACGTCACCACCCAGCTCAGCGGTGGTGACTACGGCGACGTCCTGCTGATCCCCGGCACCGTCGCCCTCGACCAGTACAGCCAGTTCTTCGAACCACTCGGCACCGCCACCGACCTCAAGGCGAAATACCGGTTCACCGGCCCGGCGACCTACGAGGACAACGTGTACGGCCTGTCGCTGGGCGGCGTCGCCAAGGGGTTTGTCATCAACAAGCGGATCTGGGCCCAGGCCGGGATCACCGCACCACCGAAGACACCGCAGGAATTCCTCGCCGGTCTGCAAGCCGTCGCCGACAAGACCGATGCGATCCCGTATTACACCAACTACAAGGACGCCTGGCCGCTCAGCGAGTGGAACAACCACCGCGCCGTCCTGGCCGACCCGGCGATCAACGACACGTTCCCGGCCGACGCCGCACCCTGGCAGCCCGGCAAGATCCAGTACATCACCGACGGGCTTCTCTACGACATCGTGCACAGCGGGCTCAGTGAGAAGGACCCGCTGACGACCAACTGGGAGAGCTCCAAGCCGATGCTCGCCACCGGCAAGGTCGCGACCATGCTGCTCGGCTCATGGGCGGTGCCACAGATGCAGGCCGCCGGTCCTAACCCCGGCGACATCGGCTTCTGGCCGTTCCCCTACCAGACCGGCGGCAAGTTCCACGCCGCCATCGACGGCGACAAAATGGCCGCGGTCAGCAAGAACTCCGGCAACAAGGCCACCGCGAGGGCGTTCCTCGACTGGTTCGTCAACGACTCGGGGTTCGCCGCGGACCAGCAGGCGATCCCGCCGGCGATCAGCCAGCCGCTCCCCGCGGCTCTGCAGGCCTTCGCCGCCACCGGCGCCGAGCTGGTGGAGGTGCCGGCGGCGACCACCAACGCCGGCAAGGAGGACGAGATCATCAAGAAGTCGGAGATCGACCTGAAGGGCGAGATCTACCGGCAGAAACTCGTCGACATCGCCCGCGGTGCGGCCAAGGGCGACAAGGAGTCGTACTTCGCCGACCTGAACAAGCGGTGGGGCGCAGCCCAATCAGAGGTCATGAAGTGAGGAACCGCCCCTGGCTGTACCTGGCACCGGCGCTGATCCTGCTGATCACGTTCACCTACGTGCCGGTCGCCAACATGCTCTATTACAGCTTCCACACGTGGGACGGCCTCGACGTCACGATGGACCCGGCCGGCTTCGGCAACTACATCCGGGTCTTCACCGACGAGCAGTACTGGCGCGTCTTCCTTGTCAGCGGCTACTACCTCGTCGCGTCGTTCGCACAGATCGCGATCGCCCTGTACTTCGCGGTCGTGCTCTCGTTCAACGTCAGGTTCAAGAACCTGTTCAAGGGCATCCTGTTCTTCCCGTACCTGCTCAACGGTGTCGCCGTCGGCTTCGTCTTCCTCTACCTGTTCCAGCCCGACGGCACCCTGGACACGATGCTGCGGGCGATCGGGCTCGGCGAGCACACGCAGTACTGGCTTGGCAACCCGGACATCGCGAACTTCTCCCTCGCCGGTACGTCCGTGTGGCGGTTCACCGGGCTCAACTTCGTGTTGTTCCTCGGCGCGATCCAGTCGATCCCCGGCGAGATCTACGAGGCCGCGGAGATCGACGGCGCGAACCGGTGGCACCAGTTCCGGCACATCATCGCGCCCGGCATCCGGCGCATCATCAGCCTGTCCTTCATCCTGGCGATCTCCGGCAGCCTCGCGGTGTTCGAGATCCCGTTCATCATGACCGGCGGCGCGAACGGGACGCGGACGTTCGTCGTCCAGGCGTACCAGACGGCATTTCAGTTCCGGCAGATCGGCCTGGCCTCGGCCATGGCGGTCGTGCTGCTGCTGATCGTCCTGGTACTCACCTGGGTCCAGCGCCGGATCCTGCCCGACGACGAGGTGACCCTGACATGAGAACCCTTGCGCGCAGCGCGAAGTACGCCTCCCTGGTGATCGCCTCGCTCGTGGTGCTGATCCCGCTCGTGGTCGTGCTGTTCGCCGCTCTCAAGACGCATGCCGAGTACAACGCGACCGGCCCGCTCACCCCGCCGCGGAACTGGCTCAACTTCGACAACTTCGCCACCGCGTGGACGGCCGGGAACATGCTGCGCGGATTCTGGAACACCACGGTCATCCTGGTGATCTCGCTCAGCGGAACGGTGGCGATCGGGACGCTTGCCGCGTACGCGATAAGCCGCTTTGCCTTCCGTCTCAAGCGCCTGGTCCTGGGCCTGTTCCTGGTCGCCGCGCTGGTCCCCGGCGTCACCACACAGGTGGCGACGTTCCAGATCGTCAAGTCGATGGGCCTGGTCAACACCCAGTGGTCGGCGATCGTGCTGTTCCTGGGCACCGACATCGTGTCCATCTACATCTTCATCCAGTTCATGCAGTCGATCCCGCTGAGCCTCGACCAGGCCGCGATGATCGATGGCGCGGGCCGGTTCACCATCTACCGCCGGATCATCCTGCCGCTGATGAAACCGGCCATCGCCACCGTCGTGATCATCAAGGGCATCGCCATCTACAACGAGTTCTACATTCCTTTCCTGTACATGCGATCGCCCGATCTCAACGTCATCTCCACCGCGCTGTTCCGTTTCAAGGGACCGTACGGCGCGCAGTGGGAGACGATCGCCGCCTGCACGATGATCGTCCTCCTGCCGACCGTGCTGATCTTCCTGCTGCTGCAGCGCTTCATCTACAACGGCATCACCGCAGGAGCCACCAAGTGACCAAGGACGAACACATGCTGCACTGCGAAGACCTCGGCGGGGCCTGGGAACTGCGTGAACACGCGAACGACAGCGCCGTACCCGCGATCGTCCCGGGCTGCGTCCACGTCGACCTGATCAACGCGGGCCGGCTGCCGGACCCGTTCCAGGACGACAACGAGAAGGCCGTCGCGTGGGTCGGGCGCACCGACTGGGAGTACACCCGGGAGGTGGCCCGGAGCGGTCCGGCGCACGAACGCGTCGACCTGGTCTTCGACGGCCTCGACACGGTGGCGGCCGTCGAACTGGGCGGCGTCACGCTGGGCACGACCCGCAACATGCACCGCAGTTACCGCTACGACGTCACCGATCTGCTCGCCGACGGCGCGCAGCCGCTCACTGTACGGTTCACCTCCGCCTACACCGAGGCTGAACGGGTCCGTGACCTGCTCGGGGCGCGCGCCAACGCGTACCCGGAGCCGTTCAACTTCATCCGGAAGATGGCGTGCAGCTTCGGCTGGGACTGGGGTCCGACGCTGGTCACCGCTGGGATCTGGCGCCCGGTCCGGCTGGAGGCCTGGAGCGTCGCCCGGCTCGCCGTGGTCCGCCCGCTCGCGACGTGGGCCGATGGCGAGGCCCGCCTGGACCTGACGATTGAGGCCGAGCGCCTGCACGACGCGCCGCTCGGCGTGCGGGTTCTTCTCGACGGCCGCGAGGTGGCACGCGACGAGATGCCGCCCGGCGCGTCCCGGTTGCGTCTCGACAAGACCATCACAGGGGTACGCCCCTGGGCGCCGACCGGCTACGGCGACCCCGCACTGTACGAGCTGACCGTCGAACTGTCCGCCGGCGACGTACTCCTGGATCGCCGGCAGCAACGCACCGGTTTCCGCAGCGTCGCCATCGACCACACCCCCGACGCGGCCGGCTCCCGGTTCGTGATCGAGGTCAACGGCGAACCCGTCCTGATCAAGGGCGTCAACTGGATCCCCGACGACATCTTCCCGTCCCGGATGACCCGCGAGCGTTACGAACTCAGGCTCCGGGCCGCGGCCGACGCCGGCGTCAACCTGATCCGGGTGTGGGGCGGCGGCCTGTACGAGGACCGCGCCTTCTACGAGATCTGCGACGAGCTCGGCCTGATGGTGTGGCAGGACTTCCTGTTCGCGTGCGCCTGCTACCCCGAGGAGGAGCCGCTCTACTCGGAGGTCGTCGCCGAGGCCCGGGAGAACGTGACCCGGCTCGCCCCGCACCCCAGCCTGATCACGTGGAGCGGCAACAACGAGAACCTCTGGCTGCACGGCGCGATGCGCTGGGACCAGGAGGAAGGCGGCGACCTGACCTGGGGCGAGCGCTACTACCTGCACACGCTGCCGCAGATCGTCGCCGAGCTTGACCCGTCACGCCCGTACCAGGCGGGCAGCCCCTGGTCGGGCTCGTGGGACCACCTGCCCAACGACACCGGCCACGGCACGTTCCACTCGTGGGAGGTGTGGAACCGCGAGGACTACCTGAACTACCGCGACTCGGCACCCCGGTTCGTCGCGGAGTTCGGCTGGCAGGCACCACCGGCGTGGACCACCCTGCGCGACGCGGTCTCCGACGACCCGATGCTGCCGGACTCCCCGGGCGTGCTCCACCACCAGAAAGCCGACGACGGCAACGGCAAACTCGCCCGCGGGCTGGCCCCGCACTTCGGCACGCCCGCGAGCACCGAGGCCTGGCACTACCTGACCCAGCTCAACCAGGTACGCGCGATCCGCACCGGCGTCGAGCACTGGCGCTCGCACTGGCCGCACACCGGCGGCACGATCCTCTGGCAGCTCAACGACCTGTGGCCGGTCACGTCCTGGGCGGCGATCGACGGGGCGGGCCGGTTCAAACCGCTCTACTTCGAGCTCAAGTCGCTGCACGCCCCGCACGCCCTCACCGTGCAGCCGCGCGTCACCGGCCTGGTCGTCGCGGTGCTCAACGACAGCCCCCAACCCTGGTCCGGGCGGCTGGCCGTGCACCGGCGCACCGCCGCCGGCGAGATCCGGGCTGCGTGGGCCGGGCAGGTCGACGTGCCCGCCCGGCAGGTGTCGACGGTGGAGATCGCGCAGGACGTGGCCGCGCTCGGTGACGGGGAACTGATGGTGGCCTCGCTCGACGACGCGCGGGCGCTGTGGTTCGGCGTACCCGACAAGGATTTCCCCTATCCCGACGCGGGCCTGACCGTCACCGCCGAGCCGGTCCCCGGCGGCCTGGATGTGCATGTCCGCGCTGCCGGCCTGGCCAGGGACGTGCTGCTGCAGGCCGACCGGATCCACCCCGAAGCGGTCGCCGACCGCGGTTTCCTCACCCTGCTGCCGGGGGAGACCACGACCATCCGGGTACGCGCGCCGCACGCACTCGATCCCGCACTGATCAAAGCGCCGTGGGTGCTCACCGACCTGGCATCGGTCCTGTCGCCGGAGTTATGACGCGGGCGCGATCGACGCCTGCACCACCAGGGCGGCGGCTCCGATGCTCGCGGCGTCCCGGGGCTGCGCGGACAACTCCACCATGACCTCGCGGCGATGCCGGGCGTGCACGCTGCGGGCCAGCTGACCGCGCACCCGCTGGGCGAAGATCGAACCCGCCACGGCGACTCCCGGCCCGGTCAGGACCAGCCGGCCCACATCGAGGAGGTTCACCATCGAGGCAGCTGCCACGGCGAGCCGGCCGGCTGCCTCGTCGAGCAGGGCGTACGCACCGGGGTCGCCACTGACCGCCGCGCGAGCGACGGCGTCGTACACCTCGGGGACGCTCCCCTCCAGCCGCAACCGCCCGGCCAGATCCGCGTCGGCGCGGGCGGTGTCGGCGACGGCCGTCATCGAGGCGTACCGCTCCACGCAGCCGCGGTTGCCGCACGGACAGGGCCGGCCGTCGTAATGGATGGAGAAATGTCCCAGCTCACCCGCGTCAACGCTCGTGCCCCGGAACAGCGCACCCCCGAAGACCAGGCCCGCACCGATCCCGGTCGACAGGTAGATGCCGGCGAACGACTGGTCCCGCGAGACCCGCCGGCTCCAGAATTCGCCCAGCGCGGCCGCCGCCGCGTCGTTCTCGACCAGGACCGGGATACCCAGCCGGCCGGCCAGCTCGGCGCGGACCGCGTTCAGATCCGGGCCGGCCGCCTCACGCCCCGGGCGGGCGGTTGCCGCCACGATCGCCAGGCCCTCGATCCGCGATGTGGGCAGGTCGAGCCCGTCGGTGAAGTCACGGAACCGGTCGGCCAGCCGGGCCGCCACATCGTCACCGCCCGGGTCGTCGCCGTCGAGCGGGACCACCTCCCGCCCGACCACCCCGCCGGTGAGGTCGACGGCGACGCAGGTCAGCGCGTCGACCCCGAGATGGAACCCGATCCCGAACCGCCCGGCCGGGGTGATCGCCAGCAGCTTGCGCGGCTTCCCGCGCACCGAACCCGCCGAGCCGGTCTCGTGCACGACGCCGTCGGCGATCAGTATCCGCACGATCATGGAGATCGACGGCTGGGTCAGCCCGGTCAGCCCGGCCAGCTCCACCCGGCTGATCGTGCCCGCCGACCGGATGACATCCACGACCAGCGCCCGGCTCCCCGGCCCGGCCGCCGGCGTTTCTCGACGTGCCATGGCGGTACCGTATCGCCTAGGGAGCAGAACCGGAGGCAGTGGTGACGCAGGCGCAACGGCGGGTCGGGCTGGTGCTGGCGCGTGCCTCGCGGGTGCTGGGCGAGGAGCCCTACTACCACGAGTTCCTCGAGGGGCTGGAGCGCGTGCTCGCCCCGGCCGGGGTGTCTGTCCTGGTCAAGGTCGTCACCGATCGCGAGGCCGAGAACGAGACCTACGAGCGGTGGGCCGCCGGCAAGCAGGTCGACGGTGTCGTGCTCGTCGACCTGACAACCGAGGACGACCGGGTCGCCCTGGTGCACCGGCTGGGCCTGCCCGCCGTGGTCCTCGGTGCACCGTCGACGGCGTCGGGCCTGCCGACGGTGTGGACCGATGACGCGGGGTTCGCCCGGGAGGCGGTCCGGTTCCTGGCCGAGCGCGGGCACGAGGTCATCGGGCACATCAGCGGCCCGATGTCGTTCGTGCACACCCAACTGCGCCGCGAGGGCACCGAGGCCGAGGCTGCCACGCGCGGGTTGCGGCTGCTGCACGGTGAGGGCGATTATTCGTACGATTCAGGCCGCGCTGTCACCGCCGATCTGCTCGGTGGCGGCCCCACCGCGATCGTCTGCGACAACGATCTGATGGCGCTCGCCGTGCTCGACGAGCTGCGCGAACGCGGCGTGGCGGTCCCGGGTGACATCTCGGTGGTCGCCTGGGACGACTCCGCCCTGTGCCAGCTGGCCGTGCCGGCGCTGTCCGCGATGAGCCACGACGTCGGCCGCATCGGCGAGCTGGCCGCCCGCGCCCTGCTCGACGCGATGACCGGCGCGGCGCCCGCCGTCTACCAGGCCCCGACCGCCCATCTGGTGGCCCGCGCAAGCACGCGCTGATTTCCCCCGGGGCATGACAGTGCCCGCGTGACCTCTTCCTTGCGCCCAGGGGACCCCCGCGTTCTGGGTCGCTACGAGATGATCAGCCGCCTAGGCCAGGGCGGCATGGGCGACGTGTTCCTGGCCCGCGACCCGGCCGGCACGCCCGTCGCGGTCAAGGTCATCAGGGCACAGTACGCACTGGACGAGAACTTCCGGGCCCGGTTCCGCAGCGAGGTCAACCGGGCGCGCGAGGTCCCGGCGTTCTGCACGGCCGAGGTGCTGGACGCGGATCCCGACCACGAGACGCCGTACCTGGTCGTGGAGTATGTGGACGGTCCGAGCCTGGCCGAGGTCGTCCGGAGCCAGGGGCCGCTGCGCGGTGGCAGCCTGCACAGCGTCGCGGTCGGCGTGGCCTCGGCGCTGGTCGCGATCCACAGCGCGGGCATCGTGCACCGCGACCTGAAACCGGCGAACGTGCTGTTCGCGTCGGCTCGCCGAAGGTGATCGACTTCGGCATCGCGAAGGCGGTCGAGGCCACGAGCCACCACACGCGTACGCAGGAGATGGTCGGCATGCTGGCGTACATGTCCCCGGAACGGTTCTCCCCGGACGCGGAGGAGAGCCTGACCCCGGCCGCGGACATCTTCGCGTGGGGGCGGTGGTCGCATTCGCGGCAACGGGCCACAACCCGTTCGCCACGGTCTCGGTGGACGCAAAAAGGTCCTGACCAGCGACCTCTCCCGCGGCAGGTCCTCCGGCGCCCGCCACAAGAGCGGCAAGGTCACTTTCGGCGCCAGCGAGGGAGGCGGCGGCCCCAAAATCAAGGTCGTCTTCCGGGACGCCCACATCGCCGTCGGCTGAACCGACGGTCCACAGACCACGTCCGGACGTGGTCTGTGGACCTGCCGACTATCAGCCCGGTGCTCGACCTCCAGGTGGAAGCCGCTGCCCGGTGTCGACTTCAGCCCGGTCGACTTCAGCCCGGTCGACTTTCAGCCCGGCCCGATCAGTTGCTGGAGATCGCTGTGGCGTCGGTGGTTGAGCTCTCGACGACACCCTTGTCGCCCGTGGTGATGGAGATGCGGCGGGGCTTGGCGGCCTCGGCCACCGGGATGGTGAGGGTCAGCACGCCGTCCTGCCAGGTCGCGGTGATGCGGTCGAGGTCCAGGCCGTCGGCGAGGGTGAGGCGGCGTTCGAAGGTGCCGGTGGGGCGTTCGCGACGCAGCCATTGCACGTCGTTGTCGGTGCGCGGGGAGCGCTCGGCGCGGATCGTCAGCACGCGGTTGTCGACGTCGATCTCGACGGAGCCGGGGTCGACGCCGGCGAGGTCGCAGTGCAGGACGAAGTGGTCGCCGGAGCGGTAGAGATCCATCGGCATCGCCAGAGTGGTCCCGCCCGGGACGGTGCTGCCCGGGGCGGTTCCAGCGCCGAGCAGCTGCCCGGCCAGGCGGTCGAACTCGCGGAAAGGATCGAAAGTCAGCACCACTGGATCCACCTCTCTGGAGTGGTCCGCCGGCCTGCCCGGCGGACACGTGGCGCTCGGCTGAAGATCAAGCTCGCCGAGGTCGCAGCATGCTCCGGTGGTGTGGCTCCCGTAGTGGTCCATCACCGCGAGGAGCAGCAGCGACACGTATTTTGTAGCACCCGGACCGACGAGCTGGCAAGTAAATCGGCAAGGTTCGCGGGTGTTTATCTTCTGAGCTGCGCAAAGAAAATCTGTGTTGATCCGACTAGATATCTCGCTCTGCCGCCGGCCCCGGCCCGCCGGCCCCGGCCCGCCGGCCGGGACCCGTGATGTCAGCTCGCCGGACCACGTCGGCCGGCCGCTTCACCTCGACCGTGAGCCCGTGGCCGGACAGCTCCAGGGTCGCGCCGTAGGAGCGGGTGTCCAGGTGTCCCTTCGCCACGGGCTCTCCTGTCGTCGCGGTCAAGACGACGCCGGTACCGGAAAGGTTGACCCGGAGCCCCGGCGAAATCGCGTTGATCGCGCCGTGGCTAAGCGGCCTCGGCGCAGGTGCGTGACGTTACGGCTGGAGGAGCTTGGAGGCGGGGGTCCAGGTGGCTTCGTCGGTGAGGTCGGCCAGTTTGATCGACTTGGCGACCCGGGTCTTCTCGGCGATGGGGAGGTTGCCGGTGACCGAGAGCAGGGTTGTGCCGGTGATGATCGAGTAGGTGCAGAACGTCGCTGCGTCGGCGTCGGTGCACTTGTGGGCGGCGTCGATGGGTGGGGGCTTCTGTGCTGATTCGGCGAGGGAGCTGACCGTGATGGTGAAGCTGCCGGGCAGGTCGAGGTACGGGTCCGACAGGCCGGTTGCCGGGGCGTTCCGGGCGAAGATCGCGCCGCCGTAGACGCTGGCGTCGCTGCCGGTGACGCTGTCCCAGCCGGGCAGCGAGTGCTCGGCCACGTCGACCGCGGTGTAGCCGGCCGGCAGGTAACCCATCGTGAAGGGCAGGACGGCGGGGTTCGGGCTGCTGTTCGGTTCGAGGCCGGCGATCAGCGCGGTGAGGTCGGCGAACGAGGGGTTGTCCGCGTCGGTGGAGAACGCCTTCACGACCGCCCAGGCGCCGTCCGCGTGCTGCCAGGCGATCGCTTTGTCGCCGGTCCTGGGCTTGCTGTCCGCAAGCAGGCTCGCCTGGAGCACGGTCTGCCCGTTGACGCTCACCGTCGTGGCGTTGGCGAGGGAGGCCTCGTTGAACGCGCCCCGCTGGTAGACCGTCAGCGACCCATACGCGTTCGAGGGCGCGTCGTCGATCTTTATCGTGGCGACCTGGTAGGCGCCGGACACGTCGGTCGGGTTCTGCACGTGCAGCCTGCCCGCGTCATACGCCCCGAAGGTGAAGCTGAACGGCGATGACGTCTCCGCGGCGGCGGTGGCGGTGGTGGTGGCGGTGGTGGTGTCGTGCGAGGGCAGCGCAAACGCGCCGGCCGTCACCACCGCGACCAGCACCGCCGCACCGCCCATGGCAAATCCGCCCTTGCGACGACGCTCGGCCCGGCGACCGGCCGACACGATCCCGTCGATGTCGATGCCGCGACCCATCGGCGGCTCGTCGGCCGTCACCGTGTCCACGAGCTCATGCAACCGCATGGGACAACTCTCCTTCGCTGAGATCGATCTTTTCCGCGGCCATGAGCTCCCGGAGCTTGGCGAGGCCCCGGGAGGTCTGGCTCTTCGCCGTGCCGAGGCTGCAGCCCAGGACCTGGGCCGTGTCCTCCAGGCTCAGGCCGAGGTAGTACCGCAGGATCACGGCGGCCCGCTGCCGGGGCGGCACTCCGTCCAGGGCGGCCTTGAGTCGCAACCGCTCATCGGTGGCGCCCGCCGAGTCCTGCACTGCGACCTCGGGCATGGCATCGCCGGCCGACCGTTCCCGCCGCCACGGGCGCCGGGTCTCGTCGATCGCGGCCCGGTAGACCATGGTTTTGACGTACAGGTCCGGGCGCTCCAGCTTGCGCCAGCGCGGGTAGAGCTTGACCAGCGCGTTGGCCACGGCGTCCTCCGCCGCGTGCCAGTCGCCGCAGGTCAGGTATGCCAGCTTGCGCAACGACGCCATCTGCGACGTCACGAACTCACGAAACGCGTCTTCGTCTGCGGCTCTCAAATCGCCTGCCTCCCTTCGGCGGAGATAGAACGGCCGCAGCGGCGAGGAAGGTTGCACGGCTCTGTCGGGCAAGACCCTGATAGCCAAGATCTTTTTGGGCTTATAGGTTTCCGATTGTCTGGTCGACGAACCGGTAGCGGTCCGGCAATCAGCGATACCCGGCTGGATCAGCGCAGGACCTGGGAGTTGTACCTTGCTTCAGATTCTAGGCATGCAGGGGATACCGGAGACCGTCTACCGCGCGATGCTGGGGCATCAGGAGATGTCCGTCGAGCAGCTCGCGGAGCATCTCACCCTCTCGACCGACGATATCCGTACGGCGCTGGACGTGCTCTTCGAGCGCCGGCTGCTCCGGGAGTCGCTGGAGGACCCCGGCCGGATGTTCGCCGTCGATCCGCTGGCAGGGTTGCAGGAGCTGATGGCGGAGGAGCGGCGTCACCTGGTCGAACGGCAGCAGCAGATCGCCGAACGGCAGGACATGATCACCCGGATGCTGGCCGAGAGCGAGCTGCGAACCGTCGGCGGTCGCGCCGGTGACGAGGGCGGTGTCGAGCGGCTCGACGGGATCCAGGCCGTGCAGCGGCGGCTGGAGCAGTTGTCGTGCAATGCCACGCGTACGGTGATGACCTTTATGCCCGGGGGTGCCCAGTCCGGCCCGGCGCTGACCGCCGCACTGCGCAATGACGAGTCGGTGCTGCGACGGGGGGTGACCATCCGGACCATCGGGGTGGACAGCATCCGGCAGGACGAAGCGACATTTGAGTACGCCCGTGAGCTGACCGGCCGTGGTGGCGAGTTCCGCACGGTGGCGACGCTGCCGCCGCGGATGGTCCTGGTGGACAACTCGATCGCGCTGGTACCCATCGACCCGGTCGACACCCGTAAGGGAGCGCTGTGTCACACCGGGCCGGGCGTGATCGCCTCCCTCGTCGCGCTCTTCGAGGCCACCTGGGATGTCGCCACGCCGCTGGGAGCGGAGCCGGACACCGAGCGGATCGGGCTGTCGGAGCAGGAACGGCAGCTGCTGGTGCTCATCGCGCAGGGGCACACCGATGAGTCCTCGGCGTCGCAGCTGTTCATCTCCGCTCGCACCTCACGCCGGATGATGGCTTCGATCATGGAGCGGCTCGGTGCGCGCAGCCGGTTCGAGGCGGGTGTGAAGGCCGCCCAGCTCGGCTGGCTCTGAGTTACGGCGAGAGTCTCCAGCCGCTCAGGGACGGCGATGTCGCCAGTGCCCGGCGGCAGATCGCCGCGGCCGACGCGGACGCCGGCTCTCCGTCGAGGCGGCTGTAGAAGCCGAGATGGATGACCGCCGGGCCCGACCGGATGCTCACGTGTTCCAGGAGGTCCTCCGGTGTGGCCGCGGTCCAGATCACGTCCGTGATCACCGCCGGCGGCGACTCGTTGGCCGGGCAGCGGCCGTGCGGGACGAGCTTTATCGTCACAAGACGCATGGGTACGTCGATTCAGTCGGCGGGCAAGGACCGGCAAGGGGCGGTGCCCGGGGGAGTGCCGTTCCCCCGGGCAATATTTTCCGCTCGGACGGGTGCTGCGGGAAGGGCGGACGGGCGGCCTCAACCGTCCAGGACGTTTCAGGTCAGGGCTTCAGGCCAGCGCTTCAGGCCAGCGCTTCAGGTCAGGGCCGTCAACGCCGTCGCACGGATCAGGCCGGCGATCCGATCCTGGTGCTGCGTCAGATAGAAGTGGCCGCCGGTGAACGTCGTCAGCTCGAACGGGCCGCGGGTGTGCTCGGCCCACGCGCGGGCCTCGGCATCGTTCACCTTCACGTCGTCACGGCCGATCAACGCGTGCACGGCACTGGTGATGACCGAGCCGGGCTCGCTGCGGTAACGCTCGATCGCCTGATAGTCGTTGCGGAGCGCCGGCATGATCAGGGCCACCATCTCCGGGTTGTCGAACAGGCTCGTGTCGGTGCCGTCGAGGCTGCGCAGCTCCGCCAGGATCTCCGCGTCGGGCGCCAGATGGACCCGCTCGTTCAGCCGCTGCCGCGACGGTGCCACCCGGCCGGAGGCGTAGAACCGGTCGACCCGGGCACCCCTGTCCTCCAGCCGGCGGATCGTCTCGAACCCGACGGTCGCACCCATGCTGTGGCCGAAGAACGTGAGCGGCTGATCCGCCAGCGGCAGGATCACCTCGGCCAGCCGGTCGGCCAGCTCCGCCACGCTCGGCACCAGGGGCTCACCACGGCGGTCCTGCCGGCCCGGATACTGCACCGACAACACGGTCAGGCCGGGCTCCAGCGCGAGCGCGAGCGACCGGTAAAAGGGCGCCGAACCCCCGGCATGCGGCAGGCAGATGAGCCTGCCGCGGCCCGATCCTTCATCAGTACGCGCATAGCGCCGCAACCACAGCTGCGCGCTCACCGGACAGCCATGATCTCGGTACGCGACTCCTCGAACTGCGCCAGCCCACCGTGCCCGCGGCGCAGCGTACCGACCGCCGTCGCCGTGCTGCCGGCCGCCGCGACGATCGCGCGGATGCCTTCGAGCAGCACCGGGTGCGGGCTGACCTCGATGACCGTCCGGTGACCGGCGACGGCGGCCCGCAGCGCCGGTTCGAACAGCACCGCGCCGCGCAGGTTGTCGAACCAGTACCGCGCGTCGAGGCCGGCGGTGTCGACCAGGTCGGCGGTCGTGGAGGAGTAGAACGGCACGACGCCCGAGCGCGGCGAGATCGACGCCAGGTCGGCGAGGATCGGCTCGCGCAACGGCTCCATCAGCGGCGAATGCGAGGCGTAATCGACCTTGACCTTGCGGGCCATGACGTCGTCGCGGAAACACTGCACCAGCAGCTCATTGAGCGCAGCCACCTCGCCGGAGACGACGACGCTCTGCGGGCCGTTGATCGCGGCCAGGGTCAGCCGCCCCGGCCAGCGCCGCAGATACTCCTGCGCCTTCTCGGCCGACAGCACCAGGGATCCCATGCCGCCGGTGCCGGCGAGCTCGGCCAGCAACCTGCTGCGCTGCGCGATGACCCGGGCGGCGTCGTTCAGGTCGAGGGCGCCGGCGACGTACGCGGCGGCGATCTCGCCCTGGCTGTGCCCGATCACCGCGCTCGGCTCGACGCCGTGGGAACGCCACAGCGCGGTGAGCGATACGTACATCGCGAACAGCACGGGCTGCACGACGTCGACCCGGTCGAGCTCGGGCGCGCCGGGCACACCGCGCAGCACGTCGAGCAGCGACCAGCCGGTGAGCGGATCGAGTGCCGCGGCGGCGCGATCCATCTCGGCGGCGAACTCCGGTGCCGTGTCCAGCAGCTCGCGAGCCATCCCGTCCCACTGCGCACCCTGACCCGGGAACACGAACACCACGCCGTTCTCAGACATTCGCGGTCTCCTCAACCGTTCGCTTGGCGAGTTCTTCGCGCACCGACGGGATGACGTAGCGGCCGAAGTCGATGGCGTCGCCGAGCCAGTCGTAGCCGCGGGCCGCGATGATGTCCACACCCAGATCGATGTAGTCGAGGATCGCCGCGGCCACGGTGTCCGGCGTGCCCACCAGCGCGGTGGTGTCACCGCTGCCTCCGGTGGCGACCGCCGTCGCCGTCCACAGTGCTCGGTCATGGCGTTCACCCTTGCCGGCCAGCGCCAGCAAGCGTTGCGTACCCGCGTTCTCCGCCTTGTGGTCCGGGTCCCGGCGGGCGTAGAGCCGCTCCACGATGTCGTGGGCCTTCTTCCACGCGAGGTCTTCGGTCGCCGCGATGATCGGCCGGAAACCGATCTGGATCCGCGGGGAATCGGTGCGCCCGGCGGCCTTCGCGGCTGCCCGGATCGACGCGATCTGCGCGGCGGTGCCCTCCAGCGACTCGGCCCACAGCGCGTAGATGTCCGCCTCGGCTCCTCCGGCGCTGTACGCGGCCGGCGACGAACCACCGAACGACACCTCGGGGCCGCGTGCGCTGACCGGGACGACGTCGTTCTGGAACCCGGTGAACCGGTAGTGCTCGCCGTCGTGGTCGAACGGCTCCCGCGTCGTCCACGCCCGCTTGACGATGCCCATGTACTCGCGGGTCCGGGCGTACCGCTGGTCCTTGTTCAGATAGTCGCCCTCACGCTGCTGCTCGCTCTGCACGCCGCCGGTGATGAAGTGCACGGTCGCGCGGCCGCCGGAGATCTGGTCCAGGGTCGCGAACATCTTCGCCGCGTACGTCGGGTGGCAGACGTTCGGCCGGTGCGCGACAACCAGCCCGAGGCTGCGGGTGTTCGCCGCGATCAGACCGGCGACCATCGTCGGGTCCGGAGCGCTGGTCCAGTACGGCACCAGCACCCGGTCGTACCCGAAGTCCTCGTGGGCGCGGGCCAGCCGGATCGTGTACTCCGGGTCCATGAGAGCCCCGGAACGGTCCCGGATCTCCGAACCGTCGTTGATCGCACCGGTTCCCAGGAATTCAACGGGCATCGCTGATCGCCTCCTCGCGTACATCAATGGAATAGGTCTTGAGAATGTGTTCCATGTCCTGGCGCACCGCCGCGCTGCTCGGCCCGGCGATCACGAACGTGCCGGTGGTGTGGAAGACCGGGCGGCCGTCGTTGAGGACCTGACCGACCTCGGGCAGATCGGCGTGCAGCACCGAGACGGGCAGCGTTTCCACCCCGTGCACGGCCTGCACACGGCAGGGGTCACTCGTCTGTTCCATGCCGGCCCACAGCGCCCCGGAGGCACCGCCGGGCACCGGTTCGACGTCGCGGTGGGTGGCCGGTCCCGGCAGGGACGACGGCGTGCCGGTGCAGGCCCGGACGGCCTCGTCGGCCAGATCGATGCCGTACGCCGTCCGCACGTGCTGCCGGATGTAGCCGCCACCGAACCGGTTCGCGATCTCCAGGAAGACCAGGTCGTCGTCCGGCGTCGTGAACAACTCCAGGTGGAACGCGCTGTCGCGCAGACCCAGAGCCTTCAGGACCGTGCTCGTGTACGCCGAAAGCCGCGCAACCCGCTCGGGATCGTCCACTGTGACCGAACCGAGCGGCGCGTTGTGATGCTGGGTGCTGTAGCAATCGCCGTAGTAGTCCGAGGCACTGAAGAAGTGCAACTGCCCGTCCCGGACCACGCCGTCGGTGTGCCCGATCGTCCCCCCGATGAACTCCTCGATCTCGTGCGCAGCCCCGATCGGCTCGGTCCGGACATGGTCGAGCAGGTCGTGCCCGCTGTCGAAGACCCGCACCCCGAATCCGGCCGCCTGGCTGCGGGGCTTGAGCACGACCTTCCCCGGGATCCGCGCGACGATCTCGGCGAGGCGGTCGGGTGTCGTTTTCTCGTCCACCGCCCAGAATCTTGGGGTCCGCACCACGCCGCGCAGTGCCTGCTTCATGGCCACCTTGTCGCGGCACAACAGGGCGGTGCGCAGATCCGTTCCGGGTACGCCGAACACGTCCCGCAGCCGGGCCGCGGGCAGTGTCGTGTGCTCGTACACCGCGACTACAGCGTCGGGTGTGCCGAACGTGCCGGCGAATCCGCGTACCGCTGACTCGATCTGGTCGAAAGCCCGGTCGTAGTCGTCCATGTCGATACGGTCGGGGACGTCCAGCACCGCGATCGCGGCGAACTTCGCGCGGACCGGGTCGCTGAGCAGCCCGGCGGCGTAGCGGTCGACGACGAGCGTGACGTTGCAGGCGTCGAAGTCCACCGCGTCGGCGTAGCTCTCGTAGAACCCGACATGCACCACGTGGGGTTTCATCGGACAACCTCCTGGAGGACGGTGAACCACTCGTCGGCCATCGCGCGGACGGTCGTCGCGTCGAACACGTTGGTGTCGTACTTGAAGAAGGCCTTGTAGCCCTCGCCGTCGGGGTAGATCTCGACGGTGAGCCGCCGTTCCCCGGCGTCGGGCAGATCGTCGAACTGCCGCAGGTCGAGCTCGCCGGGCCGGGCCGCCCCGGCGTTGGTCAGCAGGCCGACGCCTTCGAAGTTCTGGAACAGGAAGTTCGTCGTCACGAGCGGTTCGTGGGTGGCATCCAAGGCCTGACCGATCTGCGCGTACGGGTACGCGCCGTGCTCAATTCCTTTCAGGACCCGGTGATGCAGCGCGCGGGTCAACTGCGCGAAGTCCTCCTCGCCGGTGAGCTCGCAGCGGATCGGCAGGCAGTTCGCGAACTGCCCGACGACCGACCGGAACCGCTCGTCGAAACGGGCGGCGGTGGGCAGTCCCACGACGAAGTCACGCTGACCGGTGAGGCGGTGCAGGAACATCGCGTACGCCGTGAACATGACCGTGGAAATGCTCACCCGATGGGTACGGGCGGTGGCGGCGACGGCGCCGGCCAGGTCGGCGGGAATCCTGATCGGCAGGGCGTCGGCGCGGGGTGTCCGCGCCGGGTCGTGGGCCCGGTCGTAGGGCAGAGCGAGCGCCGCCGGCGTGTTCCCCAGCTCCGCGACCCAGTGGGCGCGGTGGCTTTCCCCGTCGGGCCCGGCGAGCATGTCGCGTTCCCATGTCACGTAGTCCTGGTAGGAGACCGCGCTTGTTGTGGCCACGTTGCCGCTACCACTGCTGCCGCGGTCGCGGTCGCGGTACGCCTCGCCTAGCGTGCGGATCAGCACCGTTGTCGAGGTGCCGTCCAGCACGATGTGATGCGCCGTGAGCAGCAGCAGGCGACGCCGGCCGGGCAGCGTGACCAGGTGTGCCCGCAGCAGCGGTCCGGTGCTCAGGTCGAACGGCTGGTTCGCGAGTTCTCGCAGTCGGGCCAGCTGAGCGACCCGCGAGCCGGCGGTGATGTCGACCCGTCCGAACGACGGCCGGCGGGTGGGGTCGATATCCATCACCGGGACGCCGTCGCGTTCGTGCAGGACCGCGCTGAGGACCGGGTGGCGGCGGAACTGCTCCGCGACGGCGCGTTCCAGCGCGTCCTCGTCGAGCTCGCCGTGCACCTCGAACAGGATCGGCAGGTTGTAGATGGTGGTGTCCGGCCAGCGTTGCTGGACCTGCCACATGCCGTGCTGGCCGTGGGACAGCTGCCAGGTCTCACCCGCCGCGGTGGTGCTTCCGCCCAGCTGGGCGCTCAACTCGTCGATGGAGCCGGCGTCGAACAGCATCGCCGGGGTCACGTTCGTGCCGAGCTCGGTGCGCAGGGCATTCGCGAGCTGCAGGACGAGGATCGAGTCCAGTCCGTAGTCGGTGAGCGGCGCCGCGGTGTCGATTCGCCCGGCCGGGATGTCGAGGACAGCGGCGGCCCGGTCCCGGATAACGTTCGTGATCGGCGCGGTAGTCGCTGGAGCCGCTAGCGCTACTAGGGCCGCTGGGGCAGCCGGAGCCGCTAGCGCTGTTAGCGCTGCTGGGACTGCCGGAGCCGCTAGCGCTGCTAGAGCCGCTGGGGCCGTGGGAACGGCTAGCGTCGCTAGGGTCGCTGGAGTCGGCGGGGCAGGCTCGCTAGCCGCGGCCGTGGCGGTGACCGCGCGCAGGATCTGCTGGCCGAGTTCTCCCGCCCGCGGCAGCTCGGACACCACCGTCGGGAAGCCCTCGCTCTTCAGGACCTCACGCCAGCTGTCCAGGGTGAGCGCGGGTGATCCGGGGATGCGCAGCGCCTTGTCGTCGAACAGCCACCACCCGTCGAGCAGCCCGAACGTCAGATGGCTGAACAGGTCGAACTTCGACAGCTCGTTGAGCAGCAGCGAACCCCCGTCGCGCAGGGCCGTCCGGCTGTGCCGCACGGTCCGCCGGATGTCGCGGGTGGCGTGCAGCACGTTGGCGGCGATGACCAGGTCGAAGTCGCCGTCCGCGAAGCCCTGCCCGGCGATCGGCTGCTCGACGTCGAGCCGGCGGGTCTCCAGGTAGGGCACCGAGGGCCCGAACCGCGCCCGGGCCCGGTTGAGGAAAGCCTTCGACAGGTCGGTGAAGACGTACGTGTCGATATTCTTCTCGTACGCCCGCAGCGCCTCGAACATCGCCGTACTCGTCCCGCCCGTGCCCGCGCCGATCTCGAGGATCCGGAGCCGGACCTGCGGGTCCCGCTCGACATGCCCGGCGACCAGGGCGGTGGCGGCCCGGGTCATCGCCCGGTTGAACAGATCGGCGGCGTCGTTGTCGCGATAGCAGCCCTCCACCAGCCCCATGTCCCCGCCGGGGAACAGCACGTCGGTCGGCCGGATCCGGCCGGTCAGCACGTCCGGCAGAGCCCGCAGCGCGGCGGTCACCAGCCGTACCTCGGCGGCCTTGTCGGGTTCGGCGGACCAGGTGACACAGCGGCGGTCCCACTCCGCGAGCGCGGTGTGCGCGGGCTGGGGCCGGCCGGCGGGCAGGAGCCGTTCGGCGTGCCGCATCCATTCGGCGTACTGCGGCGCGATCGTGGAGCGGTCCGGGATCGTGGCGAGCTGAGCCGCCAGAACGGTGGCCAGCATCGGGTCGCGTTCCTCGTTGCGCCAGTGCCGCACCCGCTCGATCAGGTCCGCGTCCTCATCGCGGGGCTCACCGGCTGCGGCGCGGTCGAGGTTGGGCAGGGTGTTGCGCTCATTGATCTTGATGTACGCCAGCTGCGGCTGAACGCCGTCCAGCAGCACATCCAGCGCCGCGATGCCGTCGGCGGCCTCGATCGACTCCAGGCCGGCCCGGCTCATCCGCTCGCGGTAGAACGCCGACGTGACACTGCCGACGTTGCCCCACCACCCCCAGTTCATCACCCTTACCGGAAGGTCGCGGTGCTGTGCGTACGCATGGGCGTACGCGTCGAGGAACGTACTCCCGGCGGCGTAGTTGCCCTGCCCGGCCGCAGTGGTGAACGACTGCATCGAGGAGAACAGCAGGAAGAAGTCGAGCGGTTCGCCCTCGACCGCCTCGGCCAGCGCGACCGTCGCGTCGACCTTTGCGGCGAGCGCGGCCCGCAGATCGTCCTCGGTCATCGCGGCAAAACCGCTGTCCCGCAACACCAGCGCGGCCTGCACCACGCCGTGAATGCTCGGGTGATCACGCTTGACGACATCGATGGCGCGGCGCAACGCGACCGGGTCACCGGCGTCCGCCTGCACGTACCGGACCGTGCCGGGCCCGTCGATCGATCGCAGCTTGGCGTCGATGTCCGCGTCCTGCGGCCGGCGGCCGATCCAGACGACGTGAGCGCCGAGCGCGGCCACATGCCGGGTCCATGCGGTGCCCAGCCCACCCGCACCCCCGACCACCACGTAGACGCCGTCCGCGCGGTAGATCGACCGGCCGGGCGCGTTGAACGGCGTCCACCGGCGCGCGAGCCAGCTTCCGGCGCGATGCACCCACGCGTCGTCGGGCGACGCGGCCGGCAGAGCGGTGAGATCCGCGGGCCAGCCGGCGTTCTCGACGTCGGTCCGCCGCACCATCCAATGCGGATACTCGCGCTGCAGCGACCCGAACAGCCCGTGCAGCCCGGCGTGGGCCGGCTCGACCCGGTCACCGGCATGCGTTGCCAATGCCCGCGTGGTGACGAGCGTGATACCCAGTGGCCGTTCCTGGCAACCGGTCGCCAGCAACGCCTTGATCATGCGATGGGCGGCGATGACACCCTCCTCCTGCGCGGCGATGTACCCCGCCGCGTCAGCCGGTTTGAGCTCAATGGCCGGCGCGATCCAGACGAGATGATCGACCGGCCCACGGGTACGCAACGCCGCGTCGACGTCGGCCGCCGCGGCAGTAGCGGGCAGCGGCCAGATGTCCACGTGCGCGCCGGTGGCGGACAGCGTCGCCCACTGCACCGGGGTGCCACCCGCCACCAGCACCCGGTCACCGGCGCGAGGCGTGCTCGCCGCGGTGGCCGCAATCGGCTCCCACCGCGGCGCGTACATGGCAGATGTAGCGGTCGCTGTCACGGTCGGCTCCCACTGCGGCGCGTACGTGCCCGATGTGGCAGCCGCTGTCACAGGTGGCAGTGCCGTTCGGCGGGCCGTATATCCCTTCATCCGCACGCACACCGCCCCGGACGCGTCGACCAGGTCGATGTCGAGCGCGGGAAGCGTGCCCGCCTGCCCACCACGTACGACCGCCCACATGACGTCACCGCAGCGGGCATACACCTCGTAGCTGCTCAGCGCGAATGGCACCGCGGTGTCCTGCAGTCGCCGTTCACCACCCGCCAGATGAGTGGCGACCGAGGCCTGAATGGCGGCGTCCAGCAGGGCCGGTGCGGGCATCCCGCGCTCGGCTCCGGCGGGCAGCCGCAGCTCCGCGAGCACCAGGCCGGGACCGACGCGGGCGTCGCGGATCGCGCGCAGAGCAGGCCCGTGGTCGATACCCGCCGCGGTCAGGGCCGCGTGGATGCGCTCCTCCGGAACACTGTCGCGGCAGGAGGCGCGCAGTGCGGCAAGGTCGACCGGGACCGGCCGCGACGACCGGGCGAGCGTGATGTCTCCCTGGGAGAAGACCGTGTCGCCGGCCGCGATCGTGAACCGGTAACCGTCCGTGCCATCCGTGCTCAACGCGATCTGGGCAGTGACCGGTTCCGTCGTGACGGTGAGTGGCCGCGCCCAGGTGACGTCACGGAACCCCATAACCGTCGCGCCGGTGATCCGTGCCGCCGCCCTGCGTACCAGTTCCAGGTGCGCGACACCGGGCAGGACACCGCGGCCCTGCACCGTGTGCTCGCGAATGAGCTGGTCACCGGGGCTGAGGACAACCTCGGTCGCCAGCCCTCCAGTCGTCGGCTCGCCGGTTGCCGGCCTCCCGGTGCGGGGCCAGTAACGCTCCCCGGCGAACGGGTACGTCGGCAGCGGGACCCGGCGGGCCGCGCCGGTGATGACCGGCGGTGCGCCACCCTCCAGGAACGTGCGCACCCCGTCGTTCGTACGAGCGGAAGAGCTCCCGTCGAGGACCGCGACCAGCTCCGTCAGATCGTCGGCGACACAGGCGAAGCGGTGCGTGAAGTGCCGCCGGCCCGCCGCGAGGGAGAACGCCACGTCGCCCAGCGCGACGTCCGAGCCGGCCGAACGCAGGTGGGCCGCCAGACGCTGCTTCTGCTGGTCGAGCTGCTCCGGGGTCTTCGCCGACAGGACGACGACCTGCTCACCCTGCGGCGCCGGGCCGCGTCGCACGGCCGGGGGTGCCTCCTCGATGACGAGGTGGGCGTTGGTGCCGCTCGCCCCGAACGAGCTGACCGCCGCGGTGCGTGGCACACCGTCCGCGACGTCCCAGCTCTGCAGGCTGGTCGGGACGCGGAACGGGCTGCCGGTCAGCTCGATCGCCGGGTTCGCGGTCGCGAAGCTGGTCAGGGCGGGGATCTGCCGGTGCCTGAGCGCCAGCAGCACCTTGAGCACCCCGGCCACCCCGGCGGCGAACTGGGTGTGCCCGATGTTCGCCTTGAGCGACCCGAGGGCGCAGAACTCCTGCCGGTCGGTGTGCGCCCGGAACGCCCGGGTCAACGCACCGAACTCGATGGGGTCGCCGAGCCCGGTTCCCGTACCGTGCGCCTCCACGAACTGGATGTTGTCAACGTTGACGGCGAAGTCCTCGTACACGTCACGCAGCAGCCGCTCCTGGGAGAGCGAACTGGGCGCCGTGATGCCGTTGGTGGCGCCGTCCTGGTTCGTCCCGATGGCCCTGATCACGCCGTGGATGTGGTCGCCGTCGGCCAGCGCGTCCTCGAGCCGTTTGAGGACCACCATCCCGACGCCCTCACCGGGCACGAACCCGTCGGCACGCTCGTCGAAGGAGTGGCAGACGCCGGTGGGGGAGAGCATCCCGGCGCGGTCGGCCTGGCGGTAGAGCCGCGGCGTCGACTGCAGGAACACACCACCGGCCAGCGCCCTCGACGTACGGCCGAGCCAGAGGTCCTTGCAGGCGAGGTCGATGGCCACCAGGGAGCTGGAGCACGACGTGTCCACGGCGATGGCCGGGCCTTCGAGGTCCAGGAAGTAGGACACCCGGCTGGGGATGACCGAGCTCATGTTGCCCCACAACGTCTGCGCGGGAGCGTCGTCGCCGAGCAGCGAGTGGTAGTCGCCCGCCCAGCCGCCGAGGTAGACACCGCAGCGGCGGTCGGCTGCCGGGCCTGCGTACCCGGCGTCCTCCAGGGCCTTCCACGCCTCCTCCAGCACGAGCCGCTGCTGGGGGTCCATCACCGCGGCCTCGGTGCCGGAGACGGTGAAGAACATCGCGTCGAACTCGTCGATGCGGTCGAGGAAGCCGCCTCTGGTGCAGTCGCTGACACCGGTGAGGTCCCAGCGATCCGCCTCGGTGATCAGATCATCGCCGGCCGCGAGGTGCTGCCACAGCTCGTCCAGATCGTCCGAACCGGCATACCGGCCACTCATCCCGATGATGGCGATCGGCCCGCGTGCCGTTCCGGTCGCTGCTACCGGCCCTGCCGCTGCTACCGGTCCTGCCGCCGCTACCGATGTGTCAGCGACTGCCGGGGTTGCCGGCGCCACCGGTGGGGTCATGGTGTCGCGGTACTCGGTGCGGAGGTGCTGGGCGAGGCGGTCGGCGGTGCTGAAATCGAAGATCACGTTGGTGGACAGGCGCAGGGACAGGGCCTCGTTGAGCTGGCTGACCACACGGATCGCCAGGATCGAGTCGAGCCCGTAGTCGGCGAAGGCGACATCACCGCGTACCTCGGACTCGTCAAGGGCCAGAGCGACCGCGACCTTCTGCCGTACCAGGCCAGAGATGTAGTGATCCCAGTCCGGCGTGGCCGCGGGCGCGGCAGGGGGCGGAGCGGCCACCTCGGTCGCGGTCAGATCCCCGATCCAGAACCGGTCCTTGGCGAACGGGTACGTCGGCAGCGACACCGGCCGCGTGGTCCCGGAGCCGAGCAGGGACCAATCCACCGCGGTACCGGAAACCCACAGGGCCGCGAGCTTGCCGAGGCTGCCCGCTTCGATCCAGCGGCGCACCAACTCGTTCTGCAGGTCGCTGTCACCGTCGAGCTCAGCGAGGGCGAGGGCGGTGCCCCGATGGCCCCTGCCCGTACGCAGAGCAGCACGTAGTTCTGCGGTTGAGGAGACCAGAACGGCGTACCTCTCGGTCATCGCCTCCCGCCCGGTCTGCAGGGTGTGGGCCAGCGCGGCCAGGTCGGTGCCGGGATGCCGGTCGAGGAACTCGCCGAGCCGGTCGACGGAGCGGTCCAGCTGTTCACCGGTGCGCGCGGAGAGGACGACGATGTGTTCGTCCGTGGCGCGTCCCGCGTTCGGCGCAGGGGGCATGACGTATTCCTCCACGATGATGTGTGCGTTCGATCCACCGGCGCCGAACGACGACACCGCGGCGACGCGGGGCTGTGCGGACTCCCACGCGGTCAGCTCACGCTGGAGCCGGAACGGGGTGCGCTCGAAGCTGATGTTGGGGTTGACGCTGCCGGCGTGCAGGGACGGCACGAGCTGCCTGTGCCGCAGTTGCAGCACCGCCTTGGTCAGGCCGGCGATACCCGCGGCCGCCTCCAGGTGCCCGATGCCGGACTTCACCGAGCCGATCGCGCAGTACTGCCGTTCGGTGCTGTCCTGGTCGTACGCGGTGCTCAGACCGGTGATCTCGATCGGATCGCCCAGCTCGGTGCCGGTGCCATGAGCCTCGACATAGCCGACCCGGTCCGCGGGGATCCCGGCCTTGTCGAGGGTGGCGCGGATCAGAGCGGCCTGCGCAACCGGGCTTGGCACGGTGTAGCCACTGGTACGCCCACCGTGGTTGATGCCCGATCCCCGGATCACGGCGAGCACCCGGTCCCCGTCCGCGACCGCCCGGCTCAGCGGCTTGAGCAGCACACAGCCGACACCCTCACCGGGCACGAACCCGTGTCCACCGGCACCGAACGAACGGTTCCGCGCGTCGGGCGACAGCATCCCCGAACGGCACAGCTCCACATAGTCCAGTGGATGCGTGTACAGGTTGACGCCACCGGCAACGGCCACCTCGCAGTCACCGCGCCGCAGATGCTCGCAGGCCTCGTGGATCGCGGTCAGCGACGCCGAGCACATGGTGTCGACGGTCAAACTCGGCCCGGTCAGATTCAGCAGGTACGACACTCGCGCACTCAACGACGCGAACGACAACCCGGGCACCACGAGCTCCCCCGAGGCGAGCCGCCCGGCCGGATACCGTGCGTGCCCGACCTTGGTGACCCCGGCGAACACCCCGACCCCGCCCCGGTGCTGCTCGTTGAGGCGAGCCCGGGTGTAGCCGGCGTCCTCAAGCACCTCCCAGCCCGCCTGAACGAACAGCCGTTCCTGCGGATCCATGGCGTACGCATCCCGCGGCGCGATCCCGAAGAACCGCGGGTCGAACGCGGTCGCATCCTCGAGGAACCCGCCCCACTTGCTGTAACTACGGCCGCTGGCAACGGCGCGGTCCCGATCCGGCTCGAAGAACCCGTCCAGCGCCCAGCGATCCGCCGGCACCTCACGGACACTGTCCCGCCCGGCCTTCAGGTTCTCCCAGAACTCGTCGAGATCCGCCGCCCCGGGATACCGGCCACTCATCCCGATGATCGCAATCGGCTCGTCGCCCGGCACGGGGCCCGCGGCCCTCGGCCTTTGCGCCGCGGGTGCGACCGCCTGTTGCCCGCGCAGGATGGGTGCGGCTTGTGCCTGGCCGCGCAGGGTGGCTGCCACCGCTCGCAAGGTCGGCTGTTCGTAGAAGACTGTCCGGGAGAAGCCGGGCGCGATCTCGGACAGTCGCCGGTTGAGCTGAATGATCATCACTGATTCCAGACCCAGATCGATCAGCGGCCGATCGGCATCCACGGCCAGCCCGGTGACCTCGGCAAACAGCTCGACAACCGCGTCAACATCCACGGCCGGACCGTCCGCGGCGACCTGCCCGACCTGCCCGGCGTGCCCGGCGTGATTGGCCTGCCTGACTTGATCGGCTTGCCCGATCGGATTGACCTGATTGACCGGCTCGAGCGACGCAGTCGGCGTTGACTCCGGCGTTGTCGGCAGCCGTTGCGGGTCGCCGTGGTGGACCCAGACCTGGTCGGCGCCGAGCTGCCACGCGGCGGTGAGTGCGGTCAGGCCGTCCGGGGTAGGCATCGGGGCCAGTCCCCGGTCACGCCACAGGTAGTCGCGGGTGCTCGCACTCACCCGCATCCCGCCGTCCTGCCACAACGGCCAGGCGATCGCCGTCGTACGCCCATGGCGCCGGCCCAGCGAAACCTGGGTGTTGCGCTGCTCGGCGTACGCGTGAAGGAAAGCGTTGGCGACCGCATAGTCGGCCTGACCGGGGTTTCCGGTGAGGGCGACGCCCGATGAGAACGCGAGAACGAACTCGAGCGGATGGTCCGCGGTGGCCCGGTCGAGATGCACCAGACCGTCCACCTTCGGCGCCAGGACCTCGTCCCACTGCTCGGCCGTCTTGCCGGTGAGCAGGGCGTCGCGGGTCTGGCCGGCGGCATGCACGATGCCGGTGACCTGCCCGGACTGCGCGACCAGATGCCGCACTTCTTCCCACCGTGAGACGTCCGCCCGCACGTACCGGGCTACCAGTCCGGCATGCTCCAGCTCGCTGAGCAGCGCCGTGATGCGTGCGTCCCGCGGCGACCGGCCGCTGAGGACCACGGTCGCGTCACGGGTGTCCGCGGCGATCCGGCGGGCAACGTGCGCCCCGATCCCACCGGCGCCCCCGGTGATCACGTACGTGCCACCGTCGCGCCAAGGTGTCGCGGTCCTGTCCGGCGCCGGGGTGACGGAGGTCCAGACCGGCACGGTCCGTACGCCGTCGCGGTAGACCACCAGATCGGCGGCGCCCCCGGAGTTCTCCGCGGCAACCGCGGCGACGTCCTGGCCCTCGATGACGATGACCTGACCGGTCATGCCGGGCAGTTCCCGGGTCAGCGTCCGGGTCAGCCCCGCGAGGGCGAGCGCTGCAGTTCCATCGGCTTGCCCGGCTCTATCGGCTCCCTCGGATTTCTCGGCGATGATCTGCACCAGGGTTCGCCCGGCCGGTTCGCCGAGCTCCTGCACGATCCGCGCGACCTGCCAGGAGATGTCGCGCAGGCGGCTCTCCGGGCGGCCCTTGTCCGTCCGGACGCGGAAACACTCGGCCCCGGGCACCACCCCGTCGACCCCGAAGAGAATCACGACATGCCGGTCGTAGCTACCAGCAGTCCCTGCCGCAGCGGGCTCCCACAGCGCGGTCAAGAGCGACGTCCTGCCCGTGCCTGCCGCAGGCCGCTGATCGCGACTGGCGGCCGCGGGCTGTGGATGACTGTCGGCCGTGCCGGGTCGCTGATCACGGCCGGTGCCGGGGATCCAGAAACGGTCGCCGGCGAACGGGTAGGCGGGCAGGTGCACCCGGTTCGGCGTCCGCGCGCCGTACAGCGACCTCCAATCGACCAGCCCGCCGCCGAGCCACCGCTGCAGCACCGATCCCAGATCGCCGCCCGCGGTCGCCGCCGGTGCGGGATTGCCACCGTCGATGAAGGCCCGCAGCGCCGAGACAAGTTCCTCGTGCGACGCGACGACCCAACCGGCCCGTTCGCGCATCGCCTGCCGCCCCGCCTGCAACGTCCAGGCGATCGAATCAAGTGACGGCCGCGCGCCCTGCAAATGAGCGAGCAGGTCACGGGCCCGTTGCACGAGCTGTCCCGGCGTACGCGCCGACAGCGGCACCACAACACCGGTGACGTTCCGCTGCTCCTGCGCCACGCGGTGGTACTCCTCGACGACCACGTGGGCGTTCACCCCGCCGAAGCCGAAGCTGCTGACCCCGGCACGGCGCGGCGCTCCATCGCGAGGCGCGGGCCACGGCTGGGCGTCCCGCACCACATGGAACGGGCCACCTGCCAGCTCGATGTAAGGGTTGATCCGGTCGAGTCCGACGGTGCCGGGCAGAACCCGGTGCTCAAGCGCGAGCAGCACCTTCACGAGCCCGGCGATGCCCGCCGCTGCCTCGAGGTGCCCGATGCCGGCCTTCACCGAGCCGAGCGCGCAGGCACCGTCGTCGGCGTGGCCGAGACCGCGGAACGCCTTGCGCAGGCCGCGGATCTCCACCGGGTCGCCGAGGGCGGTGCCGGTGCCGTGCGTCTCGATGTAGCCGATGGTCGCGGGGTCGAGGTCGCCGATGGCCGCGCTCACCAGCTCGGCCTGCGCGTCGGCGTTCGGCGCGGTCAGCGAGTTCGCCCGGCCGCCGTGGTTCTGCGCGGTACCCCGGATCACGCCCATGATGGCGTCACCGTCGCGCTCGGCGTCGGCGAGCGGTTTGAGGACCACGGCGGCGACGCCTTCACCGCGGACGTACCCGTCGGCCCGTGCGTCGAAGGTCTTGCACCGCCCGTCCGGGCTGAGCATCCCGGCAAGCTGCGCACTGACGAACCCGTCCGCGCCGAGCAGCACGTTGACCCCACCGGCGACCGCCATGGCGCACGCCCCGGAACGGATCGCCTCGACCGCCCGGTGGACCGCCACCAGCGAACTGGAGCAGGCGGTGTCGATCGGCTCGCTCGGCCCGCGTACATCGAGCAGATAGGAGACCCGGTTGGCCAGGATCGAGTGCGTGTTACCCACGGTGGTGAACGCATCAGGAGTCACGCCGTACGCGGTGAGCAGCCCGCTGTACTCGTTGGCCGAGACACCGATGAAGACCCCCGTGTCCGACGGCAGCTCGTCCGGCTGATGTGCGCTGTGCTCCAGCGCGTTCCACACCGTCTCCAGCACGAGCCGGTGCTGCGGGTCCATCCGCTCGGCCTCCCGCGGCAGAATGCCGAAGAACGCGGCATCAAAAGCGTCGATGTCATCGAGCACCCCCATGCGGTGCGGGAAGTCGGCACCCTCGATGCTGCGGCGATAGTCACCCTCGTAGCGGTGCAGGGGGAACTCGGTGACGTGGTCCGCCCCGGCCGTCAGATTCGCCCAGAACTCATCGAGCGTGCGCGCACCGGGAAACCGCCCCGCAGCCCCGATCACAGCAACAGGCATCCCGCCGCCGGGCGCCGTTGTCCCCGATGTAACTGCTACAGCCGGAACGGCGGCAGCGGCCGTGGCGATCGGCGTTACGGCCGTGGGCATCGCAGGCGCGGCGGTGGGACGCACATCGCGCACGCCGTGCTCTGTCGCCAGGTGATCGCCCAGGGCGTCGATCGTGTTGAGGTCGAAGAACACCGCCGGGCTGAGCTCGGGCCCGAACCGTTCCTTGATCCGCTGCGTGAACGTGACCAGCGACATCGAGTCGAACCCGAACGCGTCAAACCCGGTCCCGGTATCCAGCTCATGCGCCTCGAACCCGAGGATGTCCGCCGCGATCGCCTGCAGCTCTCCAATAAGAGCCACAGCCGGCTCCTCAGCCCGCGGTGCCGCAAGGAAGGCCGAGCCCGCCGGCACAACCTGCGGTGTCGCAACGAAGGTCGGAGCTTGCGGCGCAGATTGAGGTGCCGCACCGAAGGTCTGAGCCGGTTGATGTGCCGCGACGACGACCGGGGCCGGTCGCGCTGACTGTGGTGCCGCGATGTAGGTCGGGGCGATTCGCTGAGGCTGTGGTGCCGTGGCAGGGGAGACGAACGGAACGCCCGCGGTGTCACCGATGCCGGACCGCGAGCCGCTGATTTCGGCACCGGATCGCACGTCGCTGAGTTCGGCGACAACGTCACCGCCGTCGGAGAGCAGCAGGACGTCACCGGCCGACGTGAACACGATCGCGCTGACCGGCGCGGTAACCCCGAGCCGCACCGACCCCGCACCGGAAAGCCCGGCCCGCGCCCAGTCCACCACCCCGGCACGTTTCGCCTGCCACCGCAGCCCCTGGTCGACGGTGGTGAGCACAGCGGGATCAAGGGTGACGTTGCGCCGTACATGGTCCTGGCGCAGCCGTGGAGCCCGCAGCCGCAGCACCGTCTGCCCGTCCACGGTCCGCTCGACCCCGTCGACAGCACTGTAGGCGTCCCGGTACTGCAGACCTCCCTCAGCGAGCGAGGCCAGGAACCCCTGCTGATCAAGGACGCGCTCGGTGCGCCCTACCTCAACGCGGCGCGTCTCGGCCGCGTCGCCCGTCCCGGCGCTGAAAGAGACCACAACGGCACCGTCATGAGTACGGACAGAGCCGCGCCCGCCGTCGAAGACGATGTCCAGCCGCGAGGTCGTGGCCCAGTCGATCGGCTGGAACAGCAGCAGGTCGTGCACCGCCGGGCTGTCGGAGTGCCCGCTCAGCCGGGTGAGAGCGAGCGCGAGGTCCACGGCGTACGTGCTGATGATCTCCGGTGTGTCCTGTAGCCGGTAGCTGTAGTCACGCAGGTCGGTGAGGTCGACGTCCAGTTCCCAGCGCAGCCCCCGTACATCGGAGGCGTTACGGGTGATGAACGGATGCAGCCGTTCGCGCAGTGCTAGCGGTGCTAGCACCGACGGCGCTCCGGGCGTACTTTCGATCCAGCATTTGATCTTGTCGAACGGGTACGCCGGCAGCGACACCCGCCGTGCCACCGGCAGCTGCGTCCAGTCGACGCTACGCCCCGCCACCCACGCCTGAGGGTGCTCGCCAAGGACGGCATCCCGGGCGCCGGCCAGATACCGGTCGATCGCCGCCAGCGCGGCCGCCTTGTCCGTGGCGGTGAATGCCCATCGATGCGGCAGAGCATTCTTGCCAACCCGCAACGTGTACGCGATGTCGGGCAGCTCCGCGTCGTCCGCCCGTTCCAGGTACGCACGGAACGTCGTCAGGTACCGCGCGAGTGCCGCCTCGTGCATGGCGGAGAAGACGAACAGCTGGTCACCGGCCGGCCCATTGGCAGCAGGCCGGGTCGTGCGGTGTTCCTCGAGGATGATGTGCGAGTTCATGCCGCCCGCACCGATGGAGGTGACGCCGGCGCGCCGGGGCAGCGTGACCGTGACGCCGTCCTGCGTGATGACGATCGGGTTCCAGGGGGCGAGTTCCTGCTGCACCCGGAACGGGGTCTCCCCGAAGTCGATGTCGGGGTTGAGCTCGGTGCTGTGCAGCGACGGCGCGAGCATGCCGTGACGCAGCTGGAGCAGCACCTTGGTGATGCCGATCATCCCGGCGGCGGCCAGCAGGTGGCCCATGTTGGCCTTGACCGAGCCGAGGGCACAGAACCCGCTGTCCGCGGTGTGCTTGCGGTACGCGCTGGTGAGCGCACTGACCTCGATCGGGTCGCCCAGTGCCGTCCCGGATCCGTGGCCCTCGACGTAGTTCACGGTGCGCGCGTCGATGCCGGCGTCGTCGAAGGCCTTCTCGACCGCGCGGGCCTGCATGGCCGGGCTCGGCACGGTGAAACCGTTACGGATGCCCGCGTTGGACAGGGCCGTCCCCTTGATGACGGCGTAGATGTGGTCGCCGTCGCGCTCGGCCTCGGCGAGCGGCTTGAGGACCATCGCGCCGACACCCTCGCCGAGGATGGTGCCGTCGACGCCCTGACCGAAGCTGCGGATGACGTCCGACGTGCCGGTGGTGAAGTACTCCTGCGACGAGGCGATCAGGTTGTACGGGTGCAGCATCAGGTTGACGCCACCCGCGACGACCATGCGGCACTCGCCGGAGCGCAGCATCTGTACGGCCTGGTGGATACACGTTGACGACGCCGAGCACATCGTGTCCATGAAGATTGACGGCCCGGTCAACCCGTAGAAGTACGACAGCATGTTCGGGATCGTCGCGGTGTAGCTCCCGCTCTCCTCGGAGCCGCGGGTCAGGCTGTTCTCGAAGCCGTAGAGGTTGTAGTGGTTGCTCATCGTGCCGACGAGCACGCCGACGTCGCCGTCGTACTGGAGCTGGATCGTCTCCTTCGAGTAGCCCGAGTCCTCCAGGGCCTCGACCCCGGCCTGCAGGAACAGCCGCACCTCGGGGGACATCCGGTCGGCGTCACGCTTGGAGATCCGGAAGTACCGCGGGTCGAACTTGTCGATGTCGGTCAGGAACGTCCCGGTACGGATGACGCTCTTGCCCAGCACCGCCCGGTCGTTGTCGTAGATCTGCTCGTGACTCCACCGCTCATCGGGAATCTCCTCGAACATGTGCCGCCCATCGGCGATCACCTCCCAAAGCTCGTCGAGGGTGCTCGCGCCCGGATAACGCCCGGAGACCCCGATGATGGCGATGTCCCGATCCCGCCCGGCCGGCTCAGCGCCAGCAGCGGGAGCGGTGGCAGCGACGGCAGCGGTGGTAGCGGTGGTAGCAAGGGGAGCTGTGACAGCGACAGGAGCGGCGACAGCGGCGGGTTCGGCGACAGCGGCGGGTGCGGCGGCGGTGAACAGGGCCGTGAGCTGGTCGTGCCGGGTCCGGACGAGGTATTGCGCGACGGACGAGATGTTCAGGTGCTCGAAGAAGATCGTCTTGGACAGCGACCCGACGATCTTCTCCAGCCGCCGGGTGGTCTCCATGATGCTCAGCGAGTCGATGCCGTATTCGATGAGGTTGACGCCGGATTCGACCGTGCCGGGTGCGTGGTGCAGCACCTCGGTGAGCACATCCTTGAGCATGTCCTCGGTGCGCTGCTGCAGCGACCCG
>NZ_BOMN01000092.1 GCF_016862215.1 Winogradskya humida | reverse complement strand
TCGTCCGAAGGGACCGCGGCCGCGGCGGGAGCCGGCGTGGCGGGGAGAGCGGGAGGAGTCCGCCACCGCTGCGGCGACAGCGTGGCCGCGGCGCCATAGGCGACGACCATCCGCGACGGCGCGTCGGTGAGCAGCGCCCGGCCCAGGGCGCGTACCCCGTCCTCGGTCGGCAGGGCCTCCCAGCCGCGATCGGCGCGAAGCTCCGCACGGGTCGCGTCGTCCAGGGTCATGCCACCCTGCTCCCAGAGCGGCCAGCTGATCGCCACGGAACGCCCGGTCCGCTCACCCGCGTCGACGAGCGCCTGCCGGTGCCCGGCGAACGCGTCGAGGAAAGCGTTGGCGGCGCTGTAGTCCGTCTGTCCGGCGTTGCCGTACTCGGCTGCGACCGACGAGAACAGCACGAAGAAATCCAGATCGAGATGCCGCGTCGCCACGTCCAGGTGGAGCGTGCCGTCAATCTTGGGCGCGGTCACCGTACGCACATCCGTGAGCTCTTTACGCAGCAGGAACTGGTCCCGCAGCACCCCCGCGGCGTTCACCACCCCGTGCAGCCCACCGTGTTCACGCTCGATAGAGGAAACGGCACGGCGCACCGCATCGCCATCGGTGACATCGACGGGCAGGTAGTGCGCGGCGATCCCGTCCCGGCGCAGCGCCGCCACCGCGGAGCTGTCCGCCGAGCGACCGCTGAGCACCACGACGCTGTCCTGCGCGCGGGCCAGATACCGGGCCACGTGAGCCCCGATACCGCCCGCCCCGCCGAGGATCCAGTACACGCCGCCGGTGCGCAGGGCCGGCACCCGAGGAGCCGGTCCGGAGGGGAGCTCGACGGTCTGCCGGCTCTGCCGCCGCGCGTCCCCGAGGTAACGCACCTCGGTGTCCGCGGATTCATCGCTCCCTTCCGCGCCCAGGATGGCGTTCAGCGACGCCGGTTCGGCGGCGGATAGCCCGGCCACCCGGACCACGCGCCCGGAGACGAGCGGGTTCTCCAGCACGACGCTGCGCAGGAAACCCGACAGCGGCGCGTGGTGGTGCTCGGGGACACGCCCGTCGACCAGCACCACGAATCGCTGCTCGGCATCCGGGGAGGAACGCAGCACATCCTGCACACGCGAGAAGACGTCCATCAGCGTCTGCTGAACGCCCGGGGCCACGCCGCCGGCGGATATGGCGGGCAATGGCACACAACCGTCGAGCGCGCGCCCGACAACCAGACCGTGCACGGTGCGGCCGCCCGAGCCCGCCCGGACCGGGGTGTCGATCCACTGCGAGGTCGCGGTCACCACTCGCGAGGAGGCGCGGGCGGTGCGCTGGGCGAGCCCCCGGACAGCGGCCAGCACCGTCCCGTCGCCGTCGCACAGGTCAATGTCGAACGTGCCGTCGGCGGTACGGCGTACCCAGGCCCAGGTGGTGGACGTGCACGCCGCGTAAGCCTGCAGCTCCCGCACCGCGAACGCCAGCACCGGATCCCCGGAGTCACCGAGCAGCAGCAACGACACCTGGAACGCCGCATCGACCACACTCGGCGCGAGCACGTACCCGTCGACGTCGTCGCTGTCGATCCGCGCCAGCGCCTGGTCCTGACCCACGCTCACCGCACGCAGCCGCCGCATCGCGGGACCATGCGAGAGCCCGGTCCCGCGCAACTCTTCATACAGCCGGGCCACATCCGCGCTGTCGGTGCAGGCCGCGCGGACAGCATCGAGGTCGACGCGCGGCGGCGTGCCAAGCGAACCGGTACGCGCGAATCCAGCGCTGTACACGACCTCGCCACGTTTGATCTCGAACGCGATCCCGTCGTCCTGACCTCGCAGGGCGACATCAACCTCGATCGGCGAGACGTCCCCGATCAGGGGCCGCAGCCACGCGACGTCACTGAGCGACACCGACGACTGCCCGGTGGCGAAGCCGACAGCCGCGCGAGCCATCTCCAGGTGCGCCACGGCGGGCAGCACCGCACGCCCCTCAACCCGGTGCGCGTCAAGGAAAGGCTCCGAGCCGTCGAATGTGGAGCTGAACCGCAGTTCGTTCAGTGTCGACGTGTTGCGGTGCACGAGCGGGTGAAGGCGGTCGACAGCCGGGGGAGCGGCGGGCGGCGTGACGAACCAGTGCCGGTCGGCGGCGAACGGGTAGCCCGGCAGGCGTACCCGATGAGGCCGGGTCTCGTATGAAGCGGCCCAGTCGACGCTCTCGCCGCCGACCCATCGCGCCGCGGTCGCCACGATCTCCTCGGACGCCTGCTCCACGGCGTGAACCTCACCCGGAGTGAAAGCCTCCAGCGCCGCTACGAGCTCAGCGTGGTCATTGACCACGAACGCGGCACGAGCGGCCATGGCCTCCCGACCAACCTGCAACGTGTACGCGATCTCCGTCATCGACCCCACCGCCCGCAACGCGGCGATGCCATCGTCAGCCGGCCCCTGTAGGTACGCTCGCAGCCGCGCAGCCGCTTCCCGCAGCCGCGCAGGGTTCTTCGCCGAAAGCGGTACAAGATAAGGCCCCGGCAGCTGTACTCCCTCCGAAGAAACCGGCGGCTCCTCCAGCAACACATGCGCGTTGGTGCCCCCGAACCCGAACGAGCTGACCCCGGCCCGCCGCGGGAGGTCCGCAGGCGGCGTCCACGGCTGGGTCTCGCCGACGATCCGGAACGGGCTGCCGTCGAGATCGATGAGCTGGTTGAGGGCGCGGAAGTTGACGGTGCCGGGCAGCGTGCCGGTGGCCATCGCCCCGATCACCTTGACGACACCGGCGACACCGGCGGCCGATTCCAGGTGCCCGATGTTCGACTTGATCGAGCCGATCCCGGTGATCTGCGGCTCGGGGCGGGTCCCGGCGGCGTCGTGCATGCTGCGGAACGCGTTCTTCAGACCCAGGATCTCGATGGGGTCGCCGACCGGGGTGCCGGGGCCGTGCGCCTCGATATAGGTGACGGTCTCGGGTGCGACCCCGGCGCGGCTGTAGACGTTCTCGATCAGCGCCGCCTGCGCCCGCGGGTTCGTCACGGTCAGCGAGCTGGTCCGGCCGCCGTGGTTGGTGCCCGCGCCCCGGATCACGGCGTGGATGGCGTCGCCGTCGGCCAGCGCGGCCTCGAGCGGCTTGAGCAGTAGGACCGCGCCGCCCTCACCGCGTACGAAACCATCGGCATTTTGGTCGAAAGCGTGTGAGCGGCCGGTGGGTGACAGCATGCCGGCCTGGCTGAAAGCGACGAACAGCTTCGGTGACCAGGCCAGGTTGACGCCGCCGGCGAGGGCCAGGTCGCAGTCGCCGTTGGTCAGCGCGGCGACGGCCTCGTAGATCGACACGAGCGAGCTGGAGCAGGCCGTGTCGTTGGTGATGCTGGGCCCGCGGAGGTCGAAGAAGTACGACAACCGGTTCGCGACGATGGAGTACGCCGTCCCGGTCGGGAAATACGCATCGGTGGGTACGCCGTCGCGCTCCATCAGCTCGGCGTAGTCGGCGTGACAGAGTCCCATGTAGACACCCGTGCGACTGCCGGCGAGCTCCCCGGCGCGGTAGCCGGCGTCCTCGATGGCGTGCCACGCCAGTTCCAGGGCGAACCGCTGCTGCGGGTCCATCGTCTCGGCCTCACGCGGCGAGATGTTGAAGAACGCCGCGTCGAAGCGGTCGGCGCCCTCGATGAAACCAGCCCAGATGCTGTTCGTCCTTGCCTCGCCACTGCGGGGATCGCCGAAGTGGCGTTCCTTCGCCCAGCGCTCGGCGGGCACCTCGGTGATCAGGGAGCGCCCGGCCACCAGGTGACCGAAGAGCTCGGGAAGCGTGTCGGAGCCCGGAAAGCGCAGGGCCAGACCGGTGATGGCGACGTCGCCGGAGCGGGAAAGGGAGCCGGAGCGGGAGTTCATCGGGCATCCTCTGAATGGGAGCGGTAGTCCACCCGGACACCGAGCGAGAGCGGGGCGGGCGTAACGGGTTCGTCGCCGCGGACGAACTGGTGGTGCAGGGCCATGGTGGTGAGCAGGTAGAGGAACGTCTGGTCCTCGCGGGTGCTGATGTTCTCGACGGGGGTGCTCATCACCTTGTCGGTGAGCCGGCGCGCGAACTTCACGTCGATGACCTCGGCCTTCGCCAGTTCGGCCTCGGACAGCAGCAGTTCGAGATAGTCGGGGCTGTGGTCCTTGAAAGCGGCGCTGCCCGGGGCCCGGTACGGCTGCTTGGGCCGGGAGGTCGTCCACTCCGGCAGGACATCGCGGAACGCCTTCTTGAGCAGCGCCTTCTCCACGAGCCCGTCGTCGTAGCGCAGGTTCACCGAGGCCGCCGCGCGCACCACCGCCGGATCCAGGAACGGGCACCGGTTCTCGACGCTGTTGGCGAGCGCCGTGCGGTCCCCCTGGGTGGAGAGCAGGAATCCGGGCAGCAGCGTGTTGTACTCGAGCCACTGCGCTTTGTGGATCGGCGACTGGCCCTGGTAACCGGGGGTCGTGGCGACCAGGTTCTGCAGGTCGGCGAACGGGTCGATCTTCTCCGCGAGCAGCCGCGCCGCGAACCGGCCGTTGCTGAACCGCATCTCGTGGGAGAACAGGCCGGGCATGTGCTCGGTGGAGTACTGCTGGTAGAGCCCGACGAGGTGCTCCTGATGCTCGGGCCCGAAGTGCGCCAGCTCGGGGTGCAGACTGGCGATCTTCGTCCGCCGCTCGGTGTCACTGAGCTCGTTCCACTGCCGGCGCAGCAACGTCTCCCGGAACAGCGAGTAGCCGAGGAACGCCTCGTCGGAGCCCTCCCCGCTCAGGATCGTCTTGATGCCGGAGTCCCGGACGTGCTTCGACAGCAGGTACATCGGCACGAACGAGGTCCGGAACGTCGGCACCTCGGCGTGGTAGACGCCGGTGAGGAAGTTGTCGGTGATGTCGGTGCTGCCGACCGTCACCGTGGAATGCTGCGTGCCCAGCCGCTCGGCGACCAGCCGCTGGCTCTGGGACTCGTCGAACGTCTTGTTCTCGAACGCCACCGAGAACGTCCGCACCGGATGCCGCGACAGCTGCGTGGTCAATGCGGTGACGATCGACGAGTCCAGCCCGCCACTGAGATAGACACCGACCTCCACGTCCGCCCGCAGGCGCAACTCCACGCTCTCGCGCAGGGTCTCGCGAAGGAAATCGATGGCCTCGGCCTCACTGCCATCAAAGGCAGGCACGTCAAAATCAAGCGTGTGGTACGCCCGGAGCGCCCGATCGGTGCCCCGAAGGGTGAGCACGCTGCCCATGGGAAGCTGCTGGACACCCCGGAACGGCGTCCGGTCCGGCAGCGGCGTCCACACCGCATACGTCGACGCCAGCTCCCGGGCGTCGAACTCGAACGAGAACCCCGGGAAGTCCCGGAACGCCTTCATCTCCGAGGCGAACAGGAAGCGGCCGGGCTCGTCGACGTAGAACAACGGCCGCTTGCCGTACCGGTCACGGGCGAGCACGACGTCACCGGTCACCCGATCGCGGATGGCCAGCGCGAACGCGCCGTTGAACCGCGCGAAGCCCTCCGCTCCCCAGTGGATCCACGCCTGCAGCGCGACCTCCGTGTCGGAGTGGTCGCTGCGGAACCGCCGGCCCTGTGCCTGAAGCTCCCGGCGCAGCTCGGCATGGTTGTAGATCTCGCCGTTGAAGCTGATCCAGTACCGGTCCGACGGGTCGGACATCGGTTGCGCGCCGCCGGCCTCGTCGACGATCGCCAGGCGGACCGTGCCCATCGCGAAACCGTCGTCAAGGTAGCAACCGGCGTCGTCGGGGCCACGGTGACCGATCCGCGACAACATCGAGGTGATCACCGTGTCGGCACCCGCACCGCGCAGCGCCGTCGACAGAAAGCCAGCGATCCCGCACATTTGTTTTGCTCCTCGTCAGGCGGACACAGCCGCGATGTCAGGCGGACACAGCCGCGATCTTGGTGGCGACGAATTCGTCGATGGAGGTGAGAGACACCAGGATGTTCGTGAGAATGTCTTCGGCGGAGATCTCCACACCGAACTGCTGTTCCAGGAATTTCATCATCCGGACGTATCCGAACGAGTCGATGACGCCGGCCTTGAACAGGTCCGTGTCGGCCGTGATGGTGTCGTCGAAATCAAACAGGAACGTGTCCTCGAGATACTTCTGGATGATGGCTTTGCTCTGCATCGGTGCCGCTCCGTTTTCTGATGGTGCGCGCCATGCGCACGAGTGATTCGCCGCCTATCTCGCTGAACTCCACCTGCGGGTCGAGTGCCAGCAGATGACGGATGCTGTCGGTCCACCGCACCGGCCGTACGAGCTGCTCGGCGAGCAGCTCGGCGACGGTGCCGGACTCGTAGGGCAGCCCGGTGACGTTGGCGATCACGGGCTGCTGTGGCTCGGCGAACCGGAAGCCGGACAGGTAGCGGGCGAACTCCGCCCGCGCGGGTTCCATGTACCGGGAGTGGAACGGGCCGCTGACCCGCAACGCGCTGAACCGGATCCGCCGCTGTTCGAGGCTGCGGTGGGCGGCCTCCAGGACCGGCAGCGTGCCGGAGATGACCGTCTGCGTGTCGGTGTTGAACCCGGCGAGGTCGACACCGTCGACGCCGTCCGCGTGCAGCATCTCGAGCAGCTCCGGCACGGTGACGCCGAGCACGGCGGTCATCCCGCCGCCCGACGCGGCCGCCATGAGCTCCCCGCGTTTGCGCACCAGCCGCAGACCGGTCTCGAAGTCGAGGACGCCGGCGGCCAGCAGCGCGTTGTACTCCCCGAGGCTGTGCCCCAGATAGAAGGCGGCCGGCGGATCCTCCCTCCTGATCCGCTCGAACTGGCGCAACGCGTTGACCACGAACATCGCGGGCTGGGTGTATTCGGTCCGGGTCAGCAGATCGTCGGGGTCGTCGCGGCACAACTCGGCGAGGTCGTAGCCGAGGATGTCCGAGGCGAGCTGGACCAGGCCGGGATAGTGCCCGAACACATCGGCGCCCATTCCCTTTTCCTGAAAACCCTGGCCGGCAAAGGCGAGCGCGAGCATCGGCGGATCAGGCAGCCGCGCCGTCGGCCGGAACCGTCGGCGTGGTGTCCCAGATCAGGCCCGCCTGGTAATGCGTGACGGCGCGGTGGGAATTGCTGGAACCGGAGGCGATGCCTACTGCGAGAAACGCGGCGAGCAGAAGCAGGCCGGCGAGAACTCCGGAGATCCGGGCGGTAGCAGACATGGAACCCTCCAGCAGGAAATGGCATTGATCGGTCGGTGCGTATCCGGTCGCGGATTTCCGCTTCCTGAGTCGCCGTTCCGTTGATCAATAGTCTGCTGCTGATGGAGAGTGCCGGGAAGGGAGAGCAGGTGGTCAGAAGCGTCCAGGACGGTTTGTGCCAGAAGGGCGGGAACAGCACCGCCGCGGTCACCTGTCCGGTGACCGCGGCGGGTTTCTGTCCGGCGAAGATGCGTGCCGGGGCTGGTGCTACACGCCCCAGGCCTCGAACTCGTAGATCCGGGCCGCGGGGTCGGTGGTCTGCGTGGGCGTGGTGACGGTCAGCCGGACGTAGCGGGCTGTCGTGGTGACCGGGTGGGTCGACGTGCTGTCGGTGTTGGCAGTGACCGACACGACGGTCTGCCACGGGTCCGTGGTCGCCGAGCGGACGGCGATGGTGAACGCCTTGGTGTTGAAGGTGGCGGACTCGCCTCCGGCGCCGGCGTGCTTGACCACGAGACTGCTCAGCGAGTGGTTCGCGCCGAGGTCGACCTCGAGCCACTTCTGCGTACCCAGGGAACACCACTTGTCGGAGTTGCCGCCGCTGACGCTGCCGTTCACCGCCTTGGCCGCGCTCTCCGCCGTGGCGCACTGGGAGTCCGCGGTGGCCGGCTGGTTGAGGGCCAGGTTCGCCGCGACCGGTGCGCCGCTCCACTCCACCTCGGTGCTGACGGCTGCGGACCGGCCGCCCTCGGCACCCACCGCCTCCACCTCGATGGTGCTGGCAGCCTCGGTGCCGGTGCGGTCGAGGCGCGGAACGAAGTAGGCGTTGTTCGTGGTGCCGCCGAGATAGGTCCGGGTGCCGTCGGCGTCGCGGTGGAACACGTCGTAGTGATGCACCGGTCCGCTCGCGGCGTTCCAGGTGAGCCGTAGCGTTTTGCGGGTCGACGACACATCCGTCACGCCGAGCACGGACACCCCGGACGGCGGGTTGACGGCGTCCACCGCGCCGTCGTACACGGCGATCCTGCCGACGTGGATCGAGTACGCGTCGACCGGCTCGGAGGCAGCCGCGCGCAGTCCGAGCTGGGCGATCGTGCGGCCCGCGTACGGTGAGAGATCCAAGGTCCTGGTCTCCCATCCCGTGCCCGTGGTGGCGCCGAGGTCGAGCGTGGTGAACGAGGCCGGGTCGTCGGTGAACGACACCGCCGCCGCCAGGTTCGTCGCACCCGCCGCCGGGTTCTTGACGACTATCGACAGCTTGGTGCCGGCGGCCACCGGGAGCCGGGTCTGATAGAGCCGCACGGTGTTGGCCGCGTCGAGCTTGCCGGACAGCTGCAGGGAACTGCCACCCTCGTATGCGTCCGAGAAGTCGATGCCCGGCGTCAGCTTCGTCCCCGCGGACTGCACCACCCAGCGGTACGTCGGCGGCACGTCCTGCAGCGACAGGTTGTTCCAGCCGCTCGTCCCCAGCCGCTCCCCGCCGACCGCGTAGAAGTCACCCTGACCGGCGTTGAAACTGGTCACGAACGGCTTGGCCGTCACCGCGGTGGACTCGGCGACATAGGTGGCCAGCCCCTTCCACGCCGACGTCGTGGCGGTGTTCGACGGATCGTTGTTGGCACCCACCCAGTAACGCGCGTCGCGGCTGTAGAAGTCGGCCCGCGACGTCGACGACTTCCAGGTCCACTCGGGACGGTAGAGCCCGAGCCCGGTCACGTGCGGCTGTCCGTCCGGGAACACCGAACTCCACGGTACGGACGAGTTGTACCCGTTGGCCTCGGTGTCGATGCCCGCGTACAGGTCGTACTCGCTGCGCCCGAGCCCGCGGGCCGTGGTGCGCGAGGTCGTCTGCTTGGCCGCACTCCAGCCGAAGTCGAGGAACATCGAGTCGGAGACGCGCGTGGCGCCGTCCTGAAGGAACGCGTCGTTCGTGGTGTTCAGCCCGTCCTGCCAGGACACCGCGCCGCTCTCGGTCATCGCGTCGTACCACATGAAATCGACCGGGCCGCGCGACTTCGCATAGGTCAGGGTGTTGCGCACCTCGGTCGCCAGCGCCGCGTCGCCGCCGCCGGTCTCCTGGTTGATGAACCAGCCCTCGAAGCCGTAGTGCTGCGCGACCTCCACCAGCTTGTCAGCCACCGGATAACCGCTCCCGGACTTCTGCACAAAATCCCGGACCCACTGCAGCTGCCCACCGTACGCCGCCGGCGGGAAGAACACGGTCCCGTAAACCTTCACCCCGTTACGATGCGCCGCATCGATGACCGTGGCATTCGGAGCGAGAATCAGCCCCTCACTCGCCGACCCGCCCCAGAAGACCAGCGTGTCGATGTACTGCCAATACGGGAACGCGTAATAGTTCGTGTCCAGCGCGCCCTGCGACGGATTGCCGGACGTCGGCCCGAACGACACCAGCGACGCGATCCTGCCCTCCCCGGCGTGCGCGTTCGCATTGGCCTTGAGCTCGGGATCCTGGGTACGCGCAGCGAGCGGCACCCTCGACACGTTGAACCGCGCATCAGCATCGGTAGCCGGATCCCAGTTCACAATCGAGTTCGGATGCCAATACGAGGCGTACGGCTGGCTCCCCGGACCCACCGCGGCAGCAGCGCTCGCCGCCGCCGCGGGTCCGGGCACCGCGCCGCCGAGCGCAAGCACCGCACCAAGGCCAGAAAGAAAAAGGCGTGACGGTTTCATCGCGGTCTCCTCGCGAACGCGTCGACTCTCACCGGACAACCGGCCGCTAGGTTCCCCTGACAACGGTGTCAGCCACGGTCCAGCCCGACGATATGGCAAGACTTTCACGTTGGTCAATGCGTTGTGCCCGGTCGGTGCGGCTCAGGGCTTCGGCTGATGGCAGGTCCGGGCCGGTGGGGACCGGAACGCCGGCGCAGCCGTGGTCGATTTCGCCGGTGGTGAAGTAGGTGAGCAGGTCGGCGGCGCACTCGGGGACGCGGAGGACCGAGCCATGGACGTCGTCGTTCACCGTGTAGACCGTGCCGCCGACGATGGCCTTTGTCTGCCACGTCCACTCGTACGGTGACGGGGTCTCGAAACGGTGACCGGACAGCACGAGTGAGCCACCGCCGGGGCGCAACCGGACCTGCTGGACCGGCAGCGGCCACCCGGCACATCCGGCTGAGAAACCGCGGTTGGGGCTGGTCATGGGGTTGTCGGCGAGGCGTTGCCGGTAGGCGGCCCAGGCGGCGTCGAAGCCGAGGCGGGCGGGGTCCTCGTTGCAGAAGGCGGCGCGGTTCATCGTCCGGTTGCCCTGTTCGGGCAGGTCGGCGGGCGGCTCGGACGGGGGTTCCGGTTCGCTGACGACCTCTTTGACGGTGGGTGGCGCGGTGGGGCCGGTGGCGTCGCGCAACTCCTTCAGGACCTGGCTCGCCAGGGGCCAGGCCGGGGCGTCCTGGCTGGCGGCGAGCGCGATGAAGTCGCCGTCGAACGTGTCGTCGATGTCGGTGAAACGGCGTGGGTTCGTGTCGTAGCCGGTGCGCAGGGCGACTGCCGCCGCGTCGCGGCCCTTTTCGAACGCGGGGATGCTGAAGCGGGGGATCGCCACGCTGTCGAGGAACATCCGGCCGACGCTCGTGGGGAACGTGCTGCGGTAGACGACGCCGAGCCAGGTGCCCCAGGAGATGCCGAGGAAGTTCAGTTTCCGCTCGTGGAGCCCGGTCCGGATCCGGTCTAGGTCACGGGCGACGTTGAGCGTGGTGAGCTGCGCGAGGAATGCGGGGTCGGACCGGCCGCAGGCGGCGTTGTCCCGCACCTGGGCGTCGTACAGCCGGCGTGCTGTGTCCCTGGCCAGGGGGCCGTCGGGCAGGGGGCCGGGGTTGTCACCGGGCTCGGGGCAGTTGATGTTCGTGCTGTAACCGACGCCGCGGGGGTCGAAGCCGATGAGGTCGTAGCGGGGTCCAGACGATGCGTACGTGGATGGCGCAGCGAGCCACCTGGCTGGACAGCACCGCAGGCTGGGGCGGGGGTGGCACGACGCCGCCGCCCGGCGGAAGCTGCACCGCCCGGCCGCGGATCACCTCCTGCGCGGCCGGCTGACCGCGTCAGAGCCCGGTGCCGTCCAGATCCAGCTGGTCATGCCCGGCGAGCCACCGTACGGACTCGCGCAGGGCATCCAGCGAGGAGTAACGCGGCGCGTAGCCGAGAACCGCGCGAGCCCGGTCGATGCTCGCCGCGATGCTGCGCTCGACGTGCTCCCGGGTGGCACCGGCGTGCTCGGCCCCGGCCCGCTCCTCGAACTCCGGCCAGTCCACCAGGTCGAGCACCGGCTCGCGACCGAACCACGCGGCCACCCCCGCAGCGAGACCCCGGCAGGTCATCGCCTGCTCGGCCACCACATGGAAGCTCTGCCCGATCGCGGCCGGCCGCGTCAGTGCCCGCTCGAAGGCCTGTGCCACGTCGTCGGCGTGCACGTGGTGGAGCACCCCGAGCCCGAAGGCGGGCAGAGCGACCGGCTCGCCGGTGGCCAAGCGCCGCCACACGTCCGGGTCGAGGTTGCCCGCGGGGGTGATGACCGGCCACCCCGGGCCGCTGATGTGCCCGGGGTGCAGGACCACCGTCGGGACACCACCGGCGAGGGTCTCGCGATGCAGCAGCTCCTCGATCGCGGCCTTACCGGTGCCATATTCGCCGTACGCGGTGCGTGGCTCGTCCTCGGTGACCGGCACCCTGGCCGTATGCCCGTGCACCCAGATCGTGCCGCAGTGCAGCAGCAGCGGGCGGGTGGGGCGCAGGGCGTCGACCAGCTGCCGGGCGGAGCCGGGGGTGAAGCAGATCAGGTCGATCACGGCGTCGGGCTGCAGCGCGGCGATCCGCGCGCCGAACGTACCGGCAGCGTCCTCGGCCTCCCGGTCGGCGGCGACCCGTTCGACCGAGCGCCACTCGGGTGCGTCGTGGTAGGGCGCGCGCTCACCCCGGCTCACCGCGACGACCTCGTACCCGGCCCTGACCAGGCGCGGGACCAGATAGGTGCCGACGTGCCCGGTCGCTCCGATCACCACTGCTCGACGCATGTCCCGCAGCTTACGAGCGGCCCCGGTTCCGCCGGAAGGGGGCCCGGACATGCCGAAATTACCGGTAATCTCCGCGCCGCCAAATCTATTGACCCCGATCGATACAGCGTCGTAACGTGCGCTTAACACCTCCGGAAGACATCGATAGCGCTCCGGAAGTTTCAGTCCCTCAGGCGTGAGTCCATGAAGGGAAGGCCCTTATGAGCATCGAACCCGGCCGTTCCAGGGCCCGACCCACGATCGTCGCGCTGGTGGTATCGGCGCTGATGGTCGCCGGGGCGGTCGCCGTCCTGGCGAGCACCCCCACCGCACCGGCCACCGCCGTGCTCGCCGCCGCGGCCGCTCCCGTCGAGGACGAGGGCGCCGACTGCGCGGTGCCGGCCCTGCCCGACGCGGGCTCGCTACCCACCAACGCCAAGCTGCCCGACCCGTTCACCCGGATCGACGGCACGCGCATCACGACGGTCGCGGACTGGCGGTGCCGCCGGGAAGAGATCAAGAAGCAGGCGGAGAAGTACGTCTACGGTACGAAGCCCGCGCCGCCGGCGACCGTCACGGGCACGGTGTCGTCCACCAGCATCACCGTCAACGTGACCGACAACGGCAAGAGCTCCAGCTTCTCGGCGTCGGTGTCCCTGCCGAGCGGCACCGGACCGTTCCCGGCGGTCGTGGTCTACGGCGGATTCGCCGACACCGCCACGATCCGGGCCGCGGGGGCCGCGGTCATCAACTACGACCCGTACTCCGTCGGCAAGGAAGGCACCGGGCGCGCGAACAAGCAGGGCGCGTTCTACAGCATCTACGGCGCGACGAGCACCACCGGGCTGTTGCAGGCCTGGGGCTGGGGCGTCAGCCGGATCATCGACGTGATCGAGAAGTCGGGCGGCAGCGTCCTGAAGGCCGACGCGACCGGCGTGACGGGCTGCTCCCGGTTCGGCAAGGGCGCGTTCGTGGCCGGCGTGTTCGACCAGCGGATCGCGCTGACGATGCCGATCGAGTCGGGCACCGCGGGGGTGCCGATCTTCCGGGGCATCCCCGGTGAGGGCGCGCAGAGCCTGAGCAGCGCGTACGGCGAGCAGCCCTGGTTCGGTGACGCGTTCAGCTCGTTCACCGGAGCCCCGGGCAAGCTGCCGGTGGACACGCACGAGATGGTCGCCATGGTCGCACCGCGGGGACTGTTCATCATGGACAACCCGCACATCGCGAACCTCGGCCCGAAGTCCGGCAGTGTCGCGGCGCTGGGTGGTGCCGAGGTCTACAAGGCGCTCGGCGCGGGTAGCAACATCACCTACTGGTCCGATGTCGCCGACGGGTCGCACTGCGCCAACCGGTCGGAGTGGACGACCCCGCTGCAGCAGAACATCAGGAAGTTCCTGCTGAAGACCGCTGACGACCCCGGCGCGATCCGGATCTCCAGCAAGGCCCTCGGCAACCTCGCCGAGTGGCGCACCTGGACCACCCCCACCCTCGGCACAGGCCCGACGTCCCCGCCGACCAGCGGCCCGACGTCCCCGCCCACCAGCGGTCCCACGTCGCCGCCGACCAGTGACCCGACGACCCCGCCGCCCGGTGGTAGCTGCTCGGCGACAGTCACCCCCGGCACGGTCTGGGCCGATCGGTACAACACGTCAGTCACTGTCACCGGCGCCGGCAACTGGACCGTGACTGTCGCCATCACCTCACCTCAGCAGGTCTCCACCACGTGGAGCGGCGCGTTCAGCTGGAGCAACGGCGGCACCACCATGACGGTCAAGCCGAACGGCAGCGGCAACACGTTCGGCTTCACCACGATGACCAACGGCAACTCCAGCGCCCGGCCCCGCATCACGTCCTGCACCGCGGCGTAATCCAGCGGTCCGGGCGGATCCACCACCGCCCGGACCGCATTCCCCGGAGGTACTCATGAACAGAAAACCCACCCGTCTGAAGCGTGCCGCTCTCGTCCTCTCGGCCGCCGGAATGCTGGTCGCCGCGGGGTTCGCGGTCCTGCCCGGCTCCGCCAGCGCCGCAACGACTCTCGGTGCGTCCGCCGCCGCCCGCGACGGTCGTTTCTTCGGCACGGCGGTCGCGGCGAGCAGGCTCAGCGACACCGCGTACACCACGATTCTCGACCGTGAGTTCAACGCGGTCACGCCCGAGAACGAAATGAAGATCGACGCCACCGAGCCGAACCAGAACCAGTTCACCTACACCAACGCGGAACGTATCGTCACCCACGCCCGTGGCCTGGGGATGCAGGTACGCGGCCACACGCTCGCCTGGCACTCGCAGCAGCCCGGCTGGATGCAGAGCCTGTCCGGCACCGCGCTGCGCAACGCCATGCTCAACCACGTCACCCAGGTCGCCACCCACTTCCGGGGCCAGGTCACGTGGTGGGACGTGGTGAACGAGGCGTTCTCCGACAACGGTGACGGCTCGCGCCGCGACTCCAACCTGCAGCGCACCGGCAACGACTGGATCGAGGCCGCGTTCCGGGCCGCGCGCACCGCCGACCCGGACGCCAAGCTCTGCTACAACGACTACAACACCGACAACTGGAGCTCCGCGAAGACCCAGGCCGTCTACCGGATGGTGCAGGACTTCAAGTCCCGCGGTGTCCCGATCGACTGCGTCGGCCTCCAGTCGCACTTCACCGGCGGGTCGAGCTACCCCAGCAACTACCGCACCACGCTGTCCAGCTTCGCCGCGCTCGGTGTAGACGTGCACATCACCGAGCTCGACATCACGAACGCGCCGACCGCGGCGTACACCAATGTCACCAATGATTGTCTTGCTGTCGCCCGCTGCAAGGGAATCACGGTGTGGGGCATCCGTGACTCGGACTCGTGGCGGTCGGGGGAGAGCCCGCTGCTCTTCACCAGCAGCGGCGGGAAGAAGGCGGCCTACACCTCGGTGCTGACAGCGCTGAACAACGGCACCTCCCCGACGAGCCCCACGACCCCGCCTGGATCCCCGACGACCCCTCCTCCCGCCGGCTCCTGCACGGCGTCGATAACCCCGGGCACCGTCTGGGGCGACCGCTACAACACCTCGGTGACCGTCACCGGCGCCACCACCTGGACCGTCACCGTCGCCATCACCTCACCACAGCAGGTCACGACGACCTGGAGCGCCGCCTTCACCAACGCCGGCACCACCCTGACCGTCAAGCCCAACGGCAGCGGCAACACGTTCGGCTTCACCACGATGACCAACGGCAACAGCAGCGCCCGGCCGCAGATCACCGGCTGTACCGCGAGCTGAGAGGGGACCGTCCGATGAATCGCATCCTCAAAGCCGCACTGGCCGGGGTGGCCGCGGCATCGCTCGCGGTCGCCACCGCACTGATCGGTGCCCAGCCGGCAGAAGCGGCGTCGCTGGTCCGGGTGACCAGCTTCGGCACCAACCCCAGCAACCTCAACATGTACATCTACGTACCGGACCGCCTCGCCGCCCGGCCCGCCCTCCTGGTCGCCATGCACTACTGCGGCGGCAGCGCCTCGGCGGTGGCCAACGGATACTTCCGCGACTACGAAACGGCAGCCGACCAGTACGGCTACATCATCGTCTTCCCCGAAGCGACCCGCAGCGGCAACTGCTTCGACGTCTACACGCAGCAGGCACTGCAACGAAACGGTGGCAGCGACCCCGTCAGCATCATGTCGATGGTCAACTACACCAAATCGCAGTACAACATCGACCCCAGCCGCGTGTACGCCACCGGCGTCTCCTCCGGCGCCATGATGACCAACGTCATGCTCGCCGACTACCCGGACGTGTTCGCGGCCGGTTCGGCGTTCATGGGCGTACCCGCCGGCTGTTTCGCCACCACCGGCGGCTCGACCTGGAATTCCCAGTGCGCCAACGGCCAGGTCATCAAGACCGCCCAGCAATGGGGCGACCTGGCCCGCTCGATGTACCCCGGCTACACCGGCGCCCGCCCCCGGATGCAGGTGTGGCACGGCACCGCGGACAACACGCTCTACTACAACAACTTCGGCGAAGAGCTCAAACAGTGGACCAACGTCAACGGCGTCAGCCAGACCCCGGTGCTCACCGACTCACCGGCGTCGAGCTGGACCCGCACCCGCTACGGCAACAGCACCGTCACCCCGCCGGTGGAGGGCATCAGCGTCTCGGGGGCCGGCCACACGCTGCCCCAGAGCGGGATGATCGCGTACGCCATCAACTTCCTCGGCCTCAACACCACCGGGGGAGGGGGCGGAAGCACCCCGCCGTCCTCCCCGCCGCCACCCACCGGTAGCTGCACCGCGACGGTCACCCCGGGCACCGTCTGGGCCGACCGCTACAACACGTCGGTCACCGTCACCGGCTCCACCACGTGGACCGTCACCGTCGCCATCACCGCACCGCAACAGGTCTCCACGACGTGGAGCGGCGCGTTCTCCTGGAGCAACGGCGGCAACACCATGACGGTCAAGCCCAACGGCAGCGGCAACACCTTCGGCTTCACCACCATGACCAACGGCAACAGCACCGCCCGCCCCCAGATCACCGGCTGCACCACAACCTGACAACCGAACGAGAGCGCTGACCGCCGCGGCGGCTGCTGAACCCACCAACAGTGGGTTCAGCAGCCGCCGCTCTGCTGTCCGCGAACAGTCGTGGCCTGCCGCAACCCCGCCGACTTTGCAAATGGGGCTATCTTGACCAAGCTCGGCAAGTCCGTGATCTGACACGCGCAGAGTCACCGTATCGATACCTTTCGTGGTGGCGGCAGCTAGAAACGGTCCGGTGAGGAGGCTGAGGCAACGACGTCGGTGGTCGTGCCATTCTCGTCACCGCTGGAGGGATGGACCCTGCCGTACGGTGCCGTTACGTTGCGCCGATGACCAGCGTTGCCTCCGTTATCGCCGCCATAGACATGCGCCGGCCGGGCCTGACTCCCGCCAAGCAGCGGCTGCTTCTCTTCTTTGTGCAAGGACACCACCTCGGGTGGTTCGACGAGCCGCTCTTTCCCGAGGCCCTGCAGGCCACCGAACGCGACGTCGCCGTTGAAGTCCCGACTCCAGCGGCAGCGGCTGCCATCGACAGTGAGCGTCCGCTCAACACCATCGGGTACGTCACAACGCGGTACAGCGCCCTGTCCCCGAGTGATCTCCGCACACTCGTGCAGGCGTCGACGCCGTGGCAGCTCGCGAGAAAGTCGGCCACCGGCGCACGGATCGACCACGGATGGTTGCGGGACTGGTTCCGCCGGCCTGACGAGACCGACGACCCGGACGACGAACGGCCCAACCGGGCCGAGGTCGCCGAGGTGGAGGCATACCTGGCCACCCGGGGGCCGCGCTAGCCGGCATCAAGGCAGGGGGACGCGTGACGGAACGCCTGGACCCGTACGGCACCTGGGGTGATTGGACCCTGCAGCAGTTCATCGTCGAGGTCGCACGGTGGCGTGACACCGAACATCCCCCTGCTGACGTGTTCGCCCGCGTCGACCAGTGGTGGCGGCGTCTGAGGCTTCTTCCGCCTGCATGAACGCGACATGCCGCCACGAATGGTCTGCGACGGATTCCGCAGTGTGCGGGCGATGCCACCGATGGAGTGAGCCGGTGACCTCCGAGCGAGCCGATTCCTCAGGCCGGGCCGGGCGCGGCCGAATGTCGCCGGCATGGGTGTGGATCTGGTCGAGATGCAGCGGGGGTTCGCCGCGAGTGCGGCGGATACCGAGCGGGTCGTCACCGAGGCCGTGACCGGTCGGCGGGGGCGTGGCGCGGTGATGCTCGCGCTGTCGAGTCCGGGTGCGCGCTGCGTGGTGCTGGCGCAGGTGCGCAGGGACGGGTTCGATGAGGTCACCGTGGTCGGTGCGCCGGATGTGGACGTGTGTGTCGCGCTGGGGTTCTCCGTGCACGGGTTCGGGGACTGGGTGAAGATCTCACCGCGCGATGCCGACGTGTGGCCCGGGGATGCCGCGGTGGCCGTGGCCGCGCTGGCGACCGACATCGACCTGACCCGGGTCGGGATCGCCTGGCGTGAGGGTTGTGACGACGGCAGGGACGTTGCCCGTGCCCGCGCCGCCCTGCTCGCGTATTTCGGGGCGAGTCAGCAGCGGTTCACGTTGCCGCGGCCGATCGATCAGCGGCGGCTGCTCACGTACGACCCCGACGGGCGCCTGGCCCGCGCGGTGATCGCTCTCAGCCGGCCGTCCGGGATCGAACCGGCGTCGTTGCGGCATCTGGAGGAGTGCGGGATCCGGACGGCCGCGGACTTCGTGGGCGTGCAGATCGACTATCTGTCGGTGCGGCGTACCACCTATGTCATCCGGCGGGACGGCACGCCGGTGCAGATCCGGGGCATCGGGCCGGAACGGGCGCTCAGCCTGTCGTTCTGGCGGCAGCGGATCGACGCGGGCCGGGCACCCCTTTTCGGCTGAGGGGGCCCGGCGCCTCGAGGGGTTACGGCTTCGCCGCGCCTGAGCGGACGAAGACCGGCATGGTGTCCAGCGTTGTCGTGATCGAGGCGGTGGTGCCGCCCTTGTAGCGCTTGCCGGTGAAGTAGTCCGTCCAGGTGTTGCCCGGCGGGAACCACACCGACGTGGATGCGGTCGTGCCCGGCGTGGTCACCGGGGCGACCAGCAGGTCAGGGCCGTAGAGGTACTGGCTGCCGGCGGTCGCGTAGGCCTCCTGCTCACCCGTGTAGGCCAGGTACATCGCCCGGACGATCGGGGTGCCGGTGCGGGTCGCCTCAGCCGCGGCGGCGTACGTGTAGGGCTGCAGCTTCTTGCGAAGGTTGAGGAACTTCTTCGCTGAGGCGTTCGCGGCCGCGCCGTACTGCCAGGGCAGGCGGTCGCTGTGGTTGGAGTGCAACCGGTCGATCGGCTGGAACGTGCCCATCTGCACCCACCGGGCGTAGAGGTCGTCCGGCAGCTTCGTGCTGCCCGGCTCGCTGCCCGGTTCCTGCAGCCCGCCCGTGTGCCCGCCGATGTCGTGGCTGACCGCGGCCAGCCCGGTGGCGGCCGACTCGCCCGGGGTGTAGCCGACCTCGAACCGCAGGGTTTCCCAGTTGGAGATCGTGTCACCGGTGAAGTGCAGCGTGGTCCGCTTGTCGGCCCACGGTCCCGTTGCCACGGGGCCCGGGTTCGCGTACCCGCCGGCCTGCAAAGATCCGTAGGCCCGGGAGAACGCGAAGCCGGTCAGGTCGGCGTACTTCTGGTTGATCCAGGCGTCAGCCGTCACGCCTTGCTTGGTGGAGGTGGAGGCGTCGCAACACCAGTCCAGCCACCAGAAATCGACGCCGTCGGCGCCCATCTGATCATGCAGCCACAGGTACGCCTTGAGCTGATCGGCGTCGCCGAAGTCGAACACGTAGCAGTCCGGTCCGCCGTTGCAGCCGGTCTTCTTCAGCTTGCCCTTCGCGAGCTCCTGCGCCTTCGGGAACGCCGGGTCGGTGCCGAGGATGCTGGGGTGGATGTTCAATCCGGTGTGTACGCCCTGCTTACGCAGCGCCGCGGCGAACGCCGTCCAGTCGGGGAACCGGGTCGGGTCGATCGACCAGCCGTTCCACTTGTCCGGCGCCTTGAAGTCCGTGTCGACGACGAGCGAGTCCAGCGGGACGCCCTCGGTCTTGAACCGCGCCACGATGTCCTGGAACTCCGCGGCGGTCCGGTCGAAGTACTCCGAGTACCAGACGCCGTACGCCCACTTGGGCAGCAGCTTCGTCGGCCCGGTCAGCGTGGACAGCTCCCGCAGCGCGTGCCGGTAGTCCTGACCGTACGCGAACACGTACCCGTCCTGGATGCCCGCGCGGTGCGGCGCCGACGCCGAGTCGTCGACCAGCGACCAGCCGTCCTGGTAGAGCAGCCCGCCGTAGGTCCGCGCGCCGCCGTTGACGTTGTCCAGGCCACGCCGGTAACCACCGAGCGGTGCGTGCGGGGCGAGCAGCGGCGAACCCTTCGCGGTGACGGCGATGGTGTCCAGGTTGACGTTGCAGCTCTGGTCGGTGGGGCAGCCGAACGTCACGGTGTTCGTGCCGGCCTTGAGCCGTACGGCGACCGACCCGGTGCGCCAGTAGTCCCAGCTGCTCGTCGGCGGCAGCGTGACCGTGACCGGCGGCGCGTCGTTCGCCGTGACCGTCGCGGTGCGGGTCTGCACCGGCTGACTGCCGGCCTGAGCGTTGGCGTAGCGCACCTGAACCTGGTAGGTCCCGGCGGCCGGCACGCCGGTGACGGTCAGCGCGGCCGCCGCCCCGGTGCGTTCCAGGCCGGCCACGAAGCCGTCACCCGAATAACCGTTGTGATCGTCGGCGAGTCGCGCCCCACCGGACAGCGTGCCCGCGTCCGCCTCGCACACCGCGCCGAACGCGCACGGCTGCGCGGTGGGCGGCGTCGGCGCCGGATATGCGGCGCCCGGCGCGAGGACGGCCAGGCTGTCGATGTTCACGCTGCCGGAGTCGCTCGCCGTGCGTACCAGGCTGATCTGGTGCCGGCCCGCGGTCAGCGTCAGCGGCGCCGAGGCGAGCGCCCAGGTGTCCCAGCTCCCGGTCGGGGGCAGCGTCAGCGTGCCGGCCGCGGTGCCGTCCACCGTCACGGTCAGGGTGCGGGCGACGTTCTGCCCGTCCCCGCCCGTGCTGTTGGCGTAGCGGACCGTGAGCTGCTGCGCGCCTGCGGTCGCGGGGGAGACGGCGAACGACAGCGAGTTGCCGGTGCCCTCGAACCCTGCCGCGAAGCCCTGGCCGGTGTAGCCGCCGTGATCGGTCGCCGCGCTCGGGCCGTCGAGGGCGAGCGCCTCGGCCTCGCACAGGGCGCCGGGGGCACAATCGGGTGCGCCCTGGCCTTCCCACGGCGCGGCGGTCACGCTCTGGCGGCCGGATTTCAGCCGTACGGTGAGGTTGTCGGCGGTGAACGCCCCGGAACCGACCTTGTAGCGCAGGGTCGCCGCGCCCGTGTCGATGCTCAGCCAGCCCTGCGAGATCCGCTTCGTGAACCGGGCCGGCGTGAAATCGTCGCGGCCGATCACGTTGAACGTGTCGCCGTCGGTGAACCGGCCGCCGGGGGCGTACTCGGTCCGGATGAGGGTCGGCGAGATGATCTGGAAGCGGGCATCGCCCGACACCACAGAGGGAAGTTTTTTGGCGGTGGCCTGGGCCGCGGTCGGCGGCACCAGCGCCAGACCACCTGTGACCAGGGCCAGAGAGGCCGCGGCGGCGGTCCTCCGTCGAACGAGTTCGTGCACCGGACGCTCCACATCGTAGAGAAAGAGATCTCTCGATGACAACGCTGTCACCTGCGCGTAACAAAAGTCAACGGATCGAGCGCAAGTGGATCATGTGCTGGGCGCGTCTGCTGGGCGCGTCTGCTGGGCACCTGTGCTGGGCGCCTGTGCTGGGCACCTGTGCTGGGCACGCCAAAACGGCGACCCGACTGCGAACAGTCGAGCCGCCGTTGCGGTACTGCGGTGGATCAGAGCGGACGGATGTTCTCCGCCTGCGGGCCCTTCTGGCCCTGGGTGATGTCGAACTCCACCTTCTGGTTCTCGTCGAGGCTGCGGTAGCCGCTCGTCGAGATGGCGGAGAAGTGGGCGAAGACGTCCGCGCCACCGTCGTCGGGGCTGATGAAGCCGAAGCCCTTGTCAGCGTTGAACCACTTCACGGTGCCTGTAGTCATGTCTGCTCCTTCGCAGGCTGTGGAGACCGCACTGTGCGGACTCTATCGCCGCTGCGTTGATAACCCGCGTCGGAAACGACACGACAAACGAAAGCGCCCGGGAGGGTTTAGATAACCCATCAGGCGCTCAAAACGTCTACGGTAATCAAAACTGCAACGAGTTGACGGTAGCACAACCCAAGGGGCTACCGGTGGATGTTGTGGCACCTTCCCTCGGTCAGGTAAGTTTTCCGGCGAGCCCCGTATGGGCCTACGCATGGAGGTAGTGGCTTCTCAGCCCGGATCGGCCTGGATTTTCCGGCCGTCTCCGCACCATGCGTGGCATGCGGGGTTTCTCCATACGTCGGTCCTGGGCCGAAGCACGCCTCCTTCCTACCCGGGAAGAGGATGTATGACCTTTGACGTCAACGAATTCCAGCGCGGCATCATCGACGAGTTCCGCCAGAACGGCGGCAGGGTCGGCGGCATGTTCGAGGGGGCGACGCTCGCCCTGCTGACCACCACCGGCGCCCGCACCGGCCTGGCCCGCACGGTGCCGCTGGGCCACCTCGAGATCGACGGCCGCGCCATGGTGGTGGCGTCGGCCATGGGCGCGCCGAAGAACCCCGGCTGGTACCACAACGTGCGCCAGGATCCGCTGGTCACGGTGGAGTTCGGGACCGAGACGTACCAGGCGATGGCGGCCGTTCTCGACGGCGGCCAGGAGTACGACGAGGTGTTCGCCAAGGTGGTCGAGGCCGCCCCGGGATACGCCGAATACCAGGCCCGCACCACCCGCCGCATCCCCGTCGTCGTCCTGCACCGCATCGACGCCGCACCGGGCGCCAAAAGGATGGGCGCCCAGCGGATGGGCGACTGGCTCGTCGAGGTGCACGACTGGTTTCGCAAGGAACTCGCTGAGCTGCGCGCCACGGTCGCTGCCGGGCAAGCCCCCGAGACCGGGTTCGCCGAGCGCTGCCAGACGTTCTGCGGCGGGCTGAGCAGGCACCACACGGGCGAGGACATGGCGGTCTTCCCGTCACTCGCGCGGCAGTTCCCGGCGCTCGGCCCCACACTCGCCGAGCTGACCGGGCAGCACAGGGTCGTGGCGCGGCTGAACACCGAAATTCAGCTGCTGTTCACCGCCTACGAACCCGGACGCGACACGCCGGGCGAGTTGCTCGCCGAGCTCGACCGGCTGATCGCCGAGCTCGACGCCCATTTCCGCTACGAGGAGAAAACCGTGGTGGTCGCGCTCAACGCCACCGCGGCGGCCCCCGTCATCCCAGGCTGAGCGCGTCTGTGGCGGGGCCTGGAACGTACGCCGATAATGCCGGGGTGATGTCACACACACCGGAGCGTCGACTGCTCATCACCGGTGCCAGCGGGGCGGGCACGACGACCCTGGGACGGGCACTCGCCACGCTCTGGGCGGTTCCCCACGCGGATGTCGACGACTACTTCTGGTTGCCGACCACGCCTCCCTACGTGGAGAAACGGCCGGCCGGCGAACGTCTGGCGCTGATGCGGGCGCTCTTCGTACCCCGGCCGGCCTGGGTGCTCTCCGGATCGATGATGGGCTGGGGCCGGCCGCTGGAGGAGCGCCTGAGCGGAGTCGTGTTCCTCGCCCTCGACCCGGAGACGCGGTTGCAGCGGCTCTTCCTGCGGGAAAGCGAGCGTTATGGGGCCGCCATCGCGGCGGGCGGCGAGCTGGAGAACGCCCATCGGGAGTTCATCGACTGGGCGCGCGGCTACGACGACGCGAAATTCGCCGGACGTAGCCGCGTCGAGCAGGAGGAGTGGCTTGCCGGACTGTCCTGCCCGGTGCTGCGTCTCAACAGCGCGGATCCACTCGCGCTGCTGGTGGATGCGGTGTCCGGCTGGACGGCCGGCAGCGTCACGACCCGGTGAGCGCGGCGGGGGCCTGGAACGTACGCCGATAGTGCTGCGGTGTGACGCCCATCACGGCGTGCATGTGCTGGCGGAGCAGGGTCGCGCTGCCGAAGCCGGCCTCCGTGGCGATGCGTTCGACGGGCAGGTCGCTGCTCTCCAGCAGTGACCGCGCCCGGTCGATGCGCTGGGCGATCAGCCATTGCAGCGGCGACACGCCGGTTTCGGCGACGAAGCGGCGGCTGAACGTGCGTTTGCTCATCGCCGCGTGGGCGGCCAGGTCGGCCAGGGTGAGGGGCAGGTCCAGCCGGGTCAGGGCCCACGCCCGGGTCGGGCCCGTTCCCGACGACGACTCGGGCGGGGTCGGGTGGGCGATGAACTGGGCCTGGCCCCCGTCGCGCCAGGGGGCGACCACGCAGCGGCGGGCGGCGTCGTTGGCGATCGTCGTGCCGTGGTCGGTGCGGATGATGTGCAGGAACAGGTCGATGCCGGCCGCGGCTCCCGCTGAGGTCAGGACCCGGCCGGCATCGACGAACAGCACGTCGGGGCGGACCTCGACGGCCGGGAACAGCGCGGCGAACCGGTCGCTCAGCGCCCAGTGCGTGGTCGCGGCGAGCCCGTCGAGCAGGCCGGCCCCGGCGAGGACGAACGCCGACGTGCAGGTGCTCACCACGCGCGTGCCGGGTCGCAGGGAACGCAGCGCCTGCGTGGTCGCGACGTCGGGCTCCCCGAAGCTGAGCATGTCGGCGGGGGGTTCCTGGGTCGCGATCACGACGGTGTCCGCGTCGGCGAGGGCCTGCCGGTCGTGGTGCACCTGGATCGAGAATCCGGCGTTGGTGGCGACCGGCCCGCCGTCGAGCGAGCAGGTGACGACGTCGTAGAGCGGCTCGCCCGCGGCGTCGAACGCCTCGCCCAGCACCCGCGCGGGGATGCCGAGGTCGAAGGGCATGACGCCGTCCAGGGCCAGCACGGCAACGCGATGAGGCCCGACCCGATCAGACATGGCACGAATCTTACGCACAATGTCATTCGCGCCGCTGTCGGGTGATCGTCCGGACGCCGAAGCTTGATCCCATGAGCGACAACACCACGATGAAAGCCGTCCGCCAGCACACCTTCGGCGGCCCGGAGGTCCTGACCGTCGAGAGCGTCCCGCGTCCCGTCCCGCTGCCCACCGAGGTCCTCGTCCGGGTGCACGCCGCCGGCATCAACCCCGTCGACTGGAAGACCCGCGAGGGCACCGGCATGGCCGGGGTGCTCGGCGAGCCGCCCTTCATCCTCGGCTGGGACGTCGCCGGCGTCGTCGTGGAGGCCGGCTTCGGCGTGACCACCCTCGCCCCCGGCGACGAGGTCTACGGGATGCCCTGGTTCCCCCGGGCCGCCGGCGCCTACGCCGAGTACGTGACCGCCCCGTCGCGGCACTTCACCCGCAAGCCCGCCACCGCCACGTTCGAGCAGGCCGCCGCCGTACCGCTCGCCGGGCTGACCGCCTGGCAGGCTCTGGTCGACACCGCCGCCGTGCAGCCCGGCCAGCGGGTCCTGATCACCGCGGCGGCCGGCGGCGTCGGGCACCTCGCGGTCCAGATCGCCAAACACCTCGGCGCCCACGTCATCGCGCTCGCGGGTCCCCGCAACCAGCAGTGGCTCCTGGACCTGGGCGCGGACGAGGTCGTCGACTACACCGCCGGCCGCTTCGAGAAGGAGGTCACCGGCGTCGACGTGGTCCTCGACCTGGTCGGCGACGCGCACGACGCCACCAGCACCCGCTCGATCGAGACGCTGCGCCCGGGTGGCCTGCTGGTCGCCGTACCAGCCGGCGTCTCCCCGGAACTGGCCGCCGCCGCCGACGCCGCCGGGGTCCGCGTCACGGGAATCCTCGTCGAGCCCGACGGCCCGGCGCTGGCCCGGCTCGCCACGCTGATCGACGACGGCGCCATCAAGGTCGAGGTCGCCGCCGTCCTGCCGCTCGCCGAGGCCGGCACCGCCCACCGCGACGCCGCACAGGGCCACACCCGCGGGAAGGTCGTGCTGCGCGTCGCCGAGGACCGGGCGTGACGCAGCACGTCCCTCGCGGGCGCCGGTGCCGTCTACCGCATGCCGCCCTCGGGTGAGTCCGAACCGGCCCATCCGCACGCGCTGAGTTTCGCTTGAGGTCAAGTGCGGTTGAGGTCGCAGACTTCCTGTCATGGCGTTCACCGAGAGCGAGATCGAATACCTGGCCGGGCAGCGACTGGGCCGGCTGGCCACCCTGCGACCGGACGGCACCCTGCAGAACAGCCCGGTCAGCTACAGGTACGACGCGAGCACCGGCTCGATCGACATCACCGGCTACAACATGACGGCCAGCCGCAAGTTCCGCAACGTCACCGCCACGGGTCAGGTCGCGTTCGTCGTCGACGACCTGCCGTCCGTCGACCCGTGGCGGGTCCGCTGCCTGGAGGTGCGCGGGACGGCCGAGGCGATCGGGAGCCCGGCCGGATCCGCGTTCGGTCCTGGCGTACCGATCATCCGGATCCATCCCCGCCAGATCATCAGCTTCGGCCTCGACCAGTCCGACGTCGACCCGCACCAACTGGTCTCCTCCAACCGGCGCGTCGCTTAGTCGCGGCGTGCCGGCAGGGCTTCGACGCCGGTGGTCCCGGCCTGCAGGACCAGCACCGCGCCGTCGTGGGGGCCGGGGTCGGTCAGTCCTTCCTGGCTGCTGGTGACCACGGCCCGGTCGCCGGCCAGGCAGACACTGGTCGGCTGGCGGGCGGGCACCGGCACCACGCGGTCGAGGGTGCCGTCGGGCCGGTAGCGGCGGATGGCCGCACCACCGAACAGCGCCATCCAGAGGTGGTCCTCGGCGTCGACGGTGAGCCCGTCCGGTGCGCCGTGCTCCGGGCCGATCCGCGCGAACGGCTGCCGGTTGCTCAGCTCGCCCGTCGCCGGGTCGACGTCGAAGCGGTCCACGTGGCCCAGCGGCGTGTCGGACAGATACATCACCCGGCCGTCGAGGCTGAACGCGGGACCGTTGGCGATGGTCAGATCCTGGAGAACGGTGTGGACGCTGCCGTCGGGGTCGAGGCGGTAGAGCGCGCCGCCGCGGGGGCTCTGGTCGCAGTTCATGCTCCCGGCCCAGAAGCGGCCGGCCCGATCCGCGACGGCGTCGTTCATCCGCCACGCCCGGTCGGTCACCGGCTCCGGGGCGGCGAGCCAGCTGACCTCGCCCGACTTCTCGTCGATCACCGCGAAGCCCGTTCCGGCGGCGGCCAGCCACGTGCCGGGCTGCCCGGCGATCGGCGCGACCGCGGCCAGCGGCACGGACAGCTTCGCCAGCTCGGTGAGAGGGCCGGTATCGGCCTTTGTTGCGGGCGCCGACAGCAGGCGGCCGGCCGGGATGTCCACGAGGACCACCCGGTCCGCCACCCACCGGGAGCCTTCGCCGAGTTCGAGCCGGTCGGGAGCCAGGTCTGTCACGTCAGTCATGCCCCGCTGTTTACCTCGCGACGGGCCCGCTCAACCGCTCACGTGTCAGGCGCCGTCTCCGGGGTATCTCGCGGCCATGTCAGAGCGATGGGTACGAGCCGGCTGGGCAGTTGTTCTCCTGACGCTCCCCGAGCATCTTCTGCGCACCGGCGGCGGCGGGCCCGTTCCGGTGGCCGCCGTCGCCGTCGTCCGTGCGCTGGGGGTGCGCCACCTGCTGCAGGCCGCGGTGAGCGCCGGGCCCACCACCGCGAGGCTCGGCGCGCTCGCCGACACCGTCCACGCCGGTAGCTGCGTCGGCTTCGCGCTCGGCTCACCTCGGTGGCGCCGTGCAGCTCTGGCCGACGCGCTCATCGAAGCGGGCTTCGCCGCCGCGGGACTCAGATCAGGATGGTCGCGAGGGCGCGGAACGCGTCAGCGGGGAACGTCTTCGCGTCGCCACCGTTGAGGACCTGGATCGCCACCTCGTCCGCACCGGCCTGGTAATGCTTCTCGATCCCGGCCGCGACCTGCTCGGGTGTGCCCCACGGGATGACCGCGTCGACGAGCCGGTCACTGCCCCCATCGGCGAAGTCCTCGTCGGTCCAGCCGAAGCGGCGCAGGTTGTTGGTGTAGTTCGGCAGGGACAGATATCCGGTTGTGTACTGCCGGGCGGTCGCGCGTGCGGCGGCGGGATCCGCCTCGACGACCACGGCGACCTCGGGCGCGAGCAGCCGGTCGGGTCCGAGCGCCGTCCGGGCCTCGGCGGTGTGCTCGGGGGTGGTGAAATACGGGTGCGCGCCGGCCGCCCGGTCGCGGGAGAGCGTCAGCATCTTCGGGCCCAGAGCCGCGAGGATCCGTCGCTCGGGCGCGAGCGCGGCGGCGTCGAGGCCGTCGAGATATTCGACCATCTTGGAGTACGGCTTGCGGTAGTCGTTGTCGCCCTGATCGACGATCACGGCATGACTGGCGCCGAGCCCGAGCAGGAAGCGCCCGGGATGCGCGCGCTCCGCGTCCCCGGTGAACGCCGCCACCTCGGCCGGTGACGAGTGCCAGATGGACACGATCCCGGGTGCGACCCCGATCGTCCTGGTGCCGTCCAGGATGTCGCGGAACCGCGCCGGGACGTTCTCCCCGAACCCGGCCGAGAACCAGATCCGCGAGTATCCGAGCTGCTCCAGCTCGCTCGCGGCCTCGACGGCCGCCTGCGTGCTCTCACTGCCGAGAAAGAACGGTTGCCAGACGCTGACGAGTCGTTGTGCCATACCTCGAACCCTACGACTCGTTTCAGCAGACGACTTTCAGTACGCGACCGAAATCGTGTGATGAACGGAACCTGCGTCATCGATCAGGCTGAGCATGTGGCGCGCCACGTCCGCGCGCGAGATGAACATGCCGCCCCGGACGTTGACGTCGAGCGCGGTGCGATAGGCCGGGCGCAGGGCGTGATCGAGCAGCCGGGGCGGCCGTGACACGGTCCAGTCCAGGCCGCTGTCGCGCAGCACGTCCTCCATGATCGCCAGGTCGAGGTAGTGGGGGCGGAAGAGCTTCTTCGCCACGGGGGCGAAGAGGTGCCGGGTGACGGGTCCGTCGCCGGGGTTGAACCGGGGTGGGTCCGGGCGCCCGGGTGAGGGCACGGTGCCGACCGAGGCGGCGCTGACCGCTATGACCCGCCGGACGCCGGTGCTCCGCATCGCCTGCACGATGGCGTGGGTGCCGCGGGAGGCGACGCCGGCCTCCGCGCCGGACCGGGCACCCAATGCTGACAGTACGGCTCCGGCTCCGGCCACCGCCTCGTCGAGCTCGCCCGGGGCGGCCCGGGCGAGGTCGCAGCGCACGACGCGGACGGGGACTTCACCGAGCCGCGTGGGATCGCGAACGACCGCCGTCACGTCGTGTCCCGCGTCGAGGGCCTGTTTCAGCAGCTGACGGCCGATGCCACCGGTTGCTGCGACCACGACCACCTTGAGCATGGTCAATACGGTAGAGCGCGTGGACAACCAGGCGAACGTACTGATCAGGCACCGGTGGACCTTCATCGCGGCCGGCGCCTACAACATCGGCTGGGGGCTCTACGCGGTCGCTGATCCGCAGTGGCTGTTCCGGGTGGCCGGCATGCCCCCGTCGAACACCCCCCAGATCTTCGCCACCCTCGGCATGGTGCTCGGGCTCTACGGCGTCCTCTACCTGGAGGTCGCCCGCCGGCCCGCACACGGGTGGCTACCGGCCGCGGTCGGCCTGACCGGGAAGATCCTGGGGCCGCTCGGTCTCGCCTATCTGATCCTGCGTGACATCTGGCCCCCGGCCACGCTGATCCTGATCATCACCAACGACCTCATCTGGTGGATCCCGTTCGCCCTGTACCTGCGGGCGGCGTGGCCGTCCTATCGCGCAACCTTCAATACGTGACTCAGGTCACACGGATGAGAGAACCGTGAGCGACGGGCCGTCGTCTTGCTGGGTGTGTTCTGCTCAATCCTGGAGGACTGATGATGCGTACGGTGAGCGCGGCCGAGACTGCCCCCACCCTTCACCCGTGGGCGGTGCACGCCGAGGAGTTACGGGTACGAGCCGGCCGGCACCTCGCCGTCGACGGGCTCGACCTCGCGCTCGGCACCGGCGTGCACGGCCTGCTCGGTCCGAACGGCGCCGGCAAGACGACGCTGATGCGGGCGCTCGCCACGGTCATCCGGCCGGCCGGTGGGCGGCTCACGCTGCTCGGCGAGCAGGTCGACGGTCGCGCCGACCTGCGTACGGTCCGGCGCGGGCTGGGCTATCTGCCGCAGCAGTTCGGCTTCTACCCGCGGTTCACGGTGCGGGAGTTCGTCGAATACATGGCCTGGCTCAAGGAGATGCCCAAGGCCGAGATCCCCGGGGCGGTGCAACGCGCCATCGACCGGGTCGGTCTCACGGCCAAGGCCGGCGCGCGGATGAAGACGCTGTCCGGTGGCATGCTGCGCCGCGCGGGCATCGCCCAGGCGATCGTCAACGACCCCGCGGTGCTGCTGCTCGACGAGCCCACCGTGGGTCTCGACCCCGAGCAACGCCTCGAGTTCCGTGAGCTGCTGCGCGACCTCGGCGTCGACAGCTGCGTGCTCGTCTCCACCCACCTCGTCGAGGACGTGGCGGTCGCGTGCACCGACGTCGTCCTGATCAACGCGGGCCGCCTCGTCTACCAGGGCACTCCGGACGACCTCGCCACGCAGGGTGGCCCCGACGATCCCGGGGACAGCCCCGCCGAGCGGGGATACTCCGCGCTGCTGCGCCGCTACCGGGCGGAGCAGGGCCGATGAACCGCATCCTGGGCATCGAACTGCGCCGTTCCGCGGCGATCGGCACCGCCCTGACCGTGGCGGTGATCGGCTCGGTGCTGCTCTTCTTCGCCGAGGGGATCTATTTCTCCGACGGGTGGCTGCAGCTGGCCATGACCCAGCGGCTCTATCTGGCCCTGCTGTGGCCCCTGGCGCTGGCCGCCGGTGCCTGGCAGGCGCGCCGGGAGGGCAGGGCGAACGTCGGGGAGCTGTTCGCCAGCACGCCGCGACCGAGGGTGCAGCGGACGGCACCCACACTCGGCGTGATGACGGTCGCGGTGGTCGTCGGCTACCTGCTGATGGGTCTGGCGGGCGGGCTCTGGATCATCGGCACCGCCCGGTATCTGCCGGTGGCGGTGTTCGCCGTGACGGCCGTCGGCCTGCTGTCGCTGATCGCGGCGGTGTGGCTCGGCATGGCCGCCGGCCGCCTGATGCCGTGGCTGGTGACCGCGCCCCTGATGGGCGTGGCGGGTCTCGCCCTGCTGCTGTCCCTGCCCGGCGCCACCCGTCCCCGGGGCTGGCTGGCCCTGGTGTTCTCGCCGATCTACGAGATGAACATGCCGGACGCCTTCCAGGACGTGCCCGGCCGGGCCAGCGCCTCTCAGGCCATCTGGCTCGCCGCGCTCGCCGCCACCGCGGTCATGCTGCTGGTGTCGAGCTCCTGGCGGCTGCGGGTCGCGGCGCTGCTGCCCGTGATCCTGGGCGCGACGCTGGCGATCGGGGTCATGCCGCACGGGAAGAGGGTTGTCATCGGCGCGACCGATCCGGCGTCGAAGGAGCTGGTGTGTGCTCAGGGCGAGCCGGGCGTGTGCGTCGGCCGGGTCCACTCCGGGCTGCTGTCCGAGGTGACCTCACCGGCTCGCGAAGGCCTGGCGGTCCTGGCGAAGCTGCCCGGCGCGCCGACCCAGGTGCACGAGGACACCACCACTTTCCTCCCCGACGCCTATCCCACCTGGCACGACGACGTCGTGCTGCTGCGCGTCGAGACCGGCCCCGACGGGCACCTGCTCAACAGCAAGGCCGTACAGGTGGAAGTGGTGTCCGGGGCGTTCTCCAGCCCACCGCAGTGCGAGAAGCCCGCCAGTTACGCCGACACCATGGCGGCCGCGTTCTGGCTGATGGGACAGGAGCCGAAAGCGGACCTGCTCGTCGCCGCCCCGGAGGAGATCGACGAGGTGGCGACGGTATGGCAGGGCCTGCAGGCACTGCCCGCGGCTGAGGCCCAGTCCCAGCTGCAGGCCTTGCGCAAGGCGGCACTGACCTGCTCGGGTGGCGACCGGCTGCTCACCGGGAGCCCCAAGTGAGATGGGTCGCGCTCTACCTGCGGTCCCGGCGTGCCCCTTCGGCGCTGGTCCTGGCCGCCGGCGGCACGGCGCTGATGTGGACGCTGTGGTCGGTGTTCTCCAACGCCCGCACCGTGGACGTGCAGATGGTCGTCCTGACGATCCTGCTGCTGGTCGCCGTCCTGACCGTCACCCTCAGCGGCCCCGACGACGCGTTCGAGACCACGGCCGCGCTGCCCTGGCTGCCACGCCGGGCCGTGCACCTGCTGGCGGCGTTCGTGGTCGTCGTCGTGCCGCTGGCCGTCACCCTGGCGACCGGGGCCCGCTTCGGCCCCGGCTGGCTGGTGGTGCGTGACGCCGCCGGGCTGCTCGGCCTGACCGCGCTCGGAGCCGTGACGATCGGAACCGCCCGGTCCTGGTTCCTGCCGCTGGCCTGGACCCTGGGCGCGGTCCTGTTCCCCCGCTCGGAGCCGCTCCTCGGGCGGATCCTGACCTGGCAGGCACAACCCCCGTCGGACAGGGCCGCCGCGGTGACGGCGGTGGTGCTCACCCTCGCGGGGCTGGTCACGTACGCGGTCATCGGCCCGGCCCTGCGATCTCCCGCAGAAGCAGCGCAGCAATGAGTTCTTAACGTCGTCGATCGGTGCGTCATGCAGCCATCTACTCATTCGACTGATACGGGCGTCGAACTCGCATCCGTCGGGCAGTGGAGCAAGTTATCTGGTGCAGGGCGCCTTGTCCCGAATATTAAGTATGAAATTGCTGGAAGGCATACGAAGTGAACACCAAGAAGATCCTCGGTAGTGCTGCCATGTTCGCTGCTGCCGCAGGTGCCTCCCTGACGCTGGCCGCGCCTGCGATCGCGGCGCCGCTGTTCTCGGCGAGCAACGTCATCGTCAAGGTCTCCGGTGGCGAGGCCATCGCACTGAACGAGTGCATCCAGGACGCCCGCGACGGCGTCATCCAGCTCCAGCAGCAGTCCTGTGACCAGGTGTCGACCGCGGCCAACCTGCTCAGCCTGGAGAACGTCTCGGTGTTCGTCCAGAAGAACAGCTTTCCGTCCGCGCTGCTGTTCAGCAAGACCAAGGCGAACGTCGACATCACCGGCGGCACCGTCAGTGCGTACAACTCCTGCATCCAGGACGCGTCGGACGGCTTCATCCAGTCCCAGCAGCAGGCATGCTCCCAGGTTGCCAACGCCGGCAACATCGTCACGCTGACCGGCGTCGGCGTCACCGTATTCTGACGCCTGGAATAACTGAACCCCGCAGCGCCGGTCCGCCGGCACCGCGGGACATTCCCTGATCGTGGCCGGTCTTCCTCGGAAGACCGGCCACTTTCCGTTCACTGGTTTCCGTTCACTGGTTTCCGTTCATCGGGCTCGCCTCACCACTGCCATTTTTGCAGCGCGTTGCCGTTGCAGGTCGTGAGGAGGATCGCCGCTTTGCTGGCGGTCGAGGCGGCGGCCAGGCACAGCGTGGGCTTGCTGGCCGGGCGGATGGTGGCGTCCGTGCCGAACTGCCACGTCTGCGCGCCGAGCTTGTTGCAGGCATACGTCCAGATCTTCTGCCCGGTGACGAAGGTGCTGTAGGGGACGTCCAGGCAGTTACCGAGGACCCGCACCGTTCTGTCATCGGGCAACCTGGTCAGCGCCTGCGCCTTGGTGTTGTTGCAGGCGTACGCCTGCAGATAGGTGCGGATCGCCGTGGCGGAGTTCGGCAGGTCGACGCACTGGCCGGTGCTGTTCTTGACCGGGCTCATCACCGGGCTCGGGCCCTTGGCGACCTGGACGATCTTCGCGACGGACGGGACACCGGCGGTGTCGACGAGGAAGAGCAGGTAATAGCCCGGGGGTGACACGCCACCGTTCGGCGGGCCGGTGACCGTGAGCGTGGTGCCGGAAGCCGTGAACGTCAACGGGACGTACCGCTGGCCCTGGTCCACGCCGTGGGTGACGTCGCTCAGTCCGACCAGGGCGACCTTGGCGATCCCCGCCGCGTGCGGGGAGGAGACGGCGAACGTGGCGCCGATGCCGACGGTGGCCGGTGCGGTGGTGATGACCGGCCGGGCGGCGAGCCGGCCGCTGCCGTCCTTCTCGTACAGATAGGGCGGCGTGAAGTATTCGACGTTCTTCTCGAGATACCCGACATCCATGCAGACCCCGCAGATGCCGCCGCCCCCGGTCATGATCCGGCCGTCCGGCAGCAACGACGCCGTCGAATGGTATTGCCGGATGCGGCTCGCACTCGCCAGCACCGTCCACTGACCCGTCGCGGGATCCCAGCGCTCCGCCGTCGTCGCGGCATGGTCCAGGTCGACGAGGTCCGACTTCGCCACGCTGGTCATGCCGCCGGTCGCCACCACCGAACCGTCGGCCAGCAGGGTCGCGTTGAGCTGGCGCCGCCCGACCGACATCGAGCCGGTAGCGGTGACGGCAGGGGCCAGCCCGGCATTGCTGTTCAGGACGACGGCGGACGGGGCGGGCGCGTTGCCACCCCCGACAACCAGGGACTTACCGATGTCGTACGTGGAGAAGCTCCCGTAGGTCCGGTCCACAGAATCACGCGTGGTGGTCGCCGTGATCACACCGTTTCCGGCCGTGTTGATGGTGTACGCGGTGTCGTACGGCCCGAACAGCCCCAGCTGGGTGTCCGGGCGCGAACCCAGGAACGGATAGATCCGTGCGCTGAACTTCGTGAAGCCCGGCAGTGCGCGAACGGCACCGTTCGCCTGGTAGACCTCGGCGGTCGCGGGCCCGCCGCCGATGATGACCTCCTCGCCGTTCGCCGTCTCCGCGACCGACGGATACCAGCGCGGCGCTGCCATGTCCTTACCGCGGCTCCACGTCTCCTTCTGCCAATCGAAGACGTGAGTCTGCACCGTGCCGTCGAGTTGCGCGCTGGCATTGCCGCCGGCCACGAGGATGTTGCCGTTCGTGAGGTGGGCGAACCCCGCGCAGAAGATGTTGGACCCTTGTAGATCGACCCGTTTCTGCGTGTTAGTGGCGGGATTCCAGACCGCGGCACGCGTGAAACTGTGATCCGGGTACGACTCGGCCGCATTGTCACCGACGGAATCCCAGATCAATATCCTGCCGTTCGGCAGCACCGCCTGGAAAACGGGGACGACCGGCGTATTGACGACCGCGCCCCATGATCCCGCCTGCCCCGGGTCGGCGGCCACGGCTGCCTTGGATGCTGTGCCGGGGCGCTTTCCGGTCTTCTGCTGGATCCGCGCAGCGTTGCCCGCCGACTGCTCCTCGATGATCCGCATCGGCGTCCCCGCCAGGTCCTGCAGCATATGCTCGTGCGCGTCATCCTCGGCGTGAGCATGTGCGGTGTGATCATGGACAGCGTGATCATGGGCGGCGGCGGGCACGTCGCGCTCCGCTTGCAGGGAAAATCCTAGTGGTATCGATGCGTACAGTAGACCGGCGGCGATAGTTCTTCGGAATGTGGGCATGGAGTATCCCTTCGCCCGGCGGCGGCGAATCACAGCGTTGTAGATCCAACTGTTCGGCGCGCCTACTGTCCGATATGGCAGTGCGGTGAACGTATCCCGAAACAAAGCCGTAATCAACGCCGGGGCGATCGACCACTGTGGTGGAAATGGCCTGCTGAATCGCCGGCCGATATCGGCCGAACGGTCAGGCGGGCGCCCGCAAACGGGGGCAAACGCCATTCAATGTGGAGCCTGCTGCGCCATGATCTGCCGTTTGCCGTGCGATGTCGGATCAACGACCCGTTCCACCCGTTTCCGCCGGCATCCGGCGTCCCGCGTCCCGCACCCCGCGCCCGAAGATCATCGGCACTGATCACTGCGGACCTTTGGTAGAAAGTAGCGATGGCACAGAAGATCGAGGAGAAGACCGTTCCGGCAATCGTCGACTACAACCTGGTCGGCATCTCCGACGAAGGGTATGACGGACCGGACAAGCCGGTCTCCCCGCACGAGGTGGACAGTTGGTTCAGCACCTGTGCCGGAAACGTCTACCTGGATAGCGAGGAGACGATCGTCCAGGCGGAAATACACTTCGAGACCTGGGACGGGACGGCTGACTTCGCCGCCGGCGCCTGGCAGCGCAGCGACGTCATCGTGATGGACTGGCCGTCGGGGGCGCTCGCGCTCGACCAGATCACCGCGGGTGCCACCCCGGACGCCTACCGACTGCCGTCGGCGGGACCGTGGCACATGCGGCTCGCGTGGCGCGACGAACCGGCACCCGGGCCGGAGGAACTGCCCTGGGCGTCGATCCTCGTCCAGTTCTGGCGGTAGGAGAGCCGGGGCATGGCCCGGGACCGAGTGCGGGCCCGGGCCGTACCTCAGGGTTCGATCGGGCCCGGGTCGTCCGGGTCCGGGTCCTCGGGGTTGGGGTCAGGGATCGGCACCGGGCCGGTGTCGGTGGTGGTGACGAAGAACTTCTCGGTGTCGAGGATGCGGTCGACCTCGTACCAGCGGCCGATCCGGCGGCCGGCCTCCTGGTTCTGGTTGCGGTTCACCCAGCGTACGGAGTAGTCGAGCTGGTACTGGGGCCCTTCGAACTCCCAGCGTGCCGAACCCTCGTAGGTGGAGGCCATCGCGTACTCGTCGCAGTCGAACGGGCCGCCCGTCTCCGGTCGCGGCGGGGTTGGTCCGGGCGTCCTCGATGTGCCGAGCCGCGCCTTCGACGGCCGGGTCGGTCTCGTTGATGGACAGCCCCGGCACCGCCCGGTCGAAGACCGAACCGAGCTTGTCGGCGGCGGCGACGTTGAGGTACCACGCGGTGTCGAACCGCATGCCATCCTCGGGGCTCTCGGTGTCGAGGAACTCGATGAACCAGGGCAGGTCGAAGTCGTACTCGACGTGGAAGACGCCGGTGCCGAGCTGCTCACCGGAGCTCGCCGACGGCGAGGACGCCTGCGAAGCTGACCGGGTCGGCCAGGACGGCCGCGCGGCCGGTGAGCTTCGACGGCCCGTCCGCGGTGGCGGGTGCGACGCCCAGCGCGTCGAGGTTCTGGTGCTTCGCGAATTCCGTGATGACCCGCTGCGGGTTCTTCACCAGGGCGGGGTCGGAGATGACATAAGGGATGATCTTGTAGGTCTTCTTCTCGGGAGCAGCCTGCGCCCCCGTGGTGGCGGTCAGTGCGAGCACGAGCCCGGACACGGCCGCCCACACGAGCATTGACGCTCGTCGGTGCATGATTGCTTTCCTCCCCATTCACAAAAGCATTCTCCGCGGCGTACGCAGAATGCCGCGCGGGGGCCACATGCGCGTACGCCATCGCGGCGCCTCCCCGGGGCGCCGTGTGCTGCCATCCTGTCCGGCGGCGCTCGTCTCGCGCGCCGCCCCCGTGTCGCCGGGCCTGGTCAACTATGGTGATAAAGGCTCCGGCGAGCCGAGTATGCCAAATAGAAAAGATCAATTTTGCCCCGTACGGAGGAATAAAAAGAATCAATTTACATAGACGCACATAAAATTATCGGTTCTTACAGGCAGGTTCTGTCGATAGGCGATGATGGAACAATGAAACGTGTCCCGATCGCAGTGGTTCTGACCGTCGCCCTGTCCGGATGCGGCTACGTGCAGAGCCAGGTCATCACCGGCCAGCCGCTACCCTCCGGCACGGCGCCCGCCGACGCGTGCGCCCCGCAGAACCTGGCCGCGATGGCGGGAAAGCCGGCGACCGCCGCGATCGCGGCCAACCCCGGGTTGTCCGGGATGCTGGCCGGGCTGGACCGGGCAGGCCTGCGAACCCTCGACGACGCGCCCGCGCTGACCCTCTTCGCGACCTCGGACCGCTTCCTCGCGTACTTCCCGTTCCGGAACATCCCCGCGCTGTGGGACAACCCGAAGGAGCTGGCGCAGATCCTGAAGCAGGCCGCCGTCGGGGAACGCCTGGATCCGGCCCGGCTTCCCGGCACGCACACCACGATGGGCGGCACCCGGGTCATCGGCGGCGGCGAGCCCGGCAGCCTGCGCGTCAACGACACGAAGGTGGTCTGCCAGCAGCTCGGCACGGCCAACGCGGCGGTCTACATCGTCGATCAGCTGGTGACCCAGCGGTGAGTGCGGTCACACAAGCTTGAATCTCACGTGCACGTCAGATCCTACGGTGGCGGCAGACCACTGAAAGGGATCGATTGCTGTGACAACCCGTGCTGCCCGTCTGCTGTCCCGTCCGCTCACCCTGGGCGGGATCACCGTCCCGAACCGGATCGCCATGGCGCCGATGACGCGCTTCCACTCGCCGGACGGGGTGCCGAGCGAGGCCACCGCCGCGTACTTCGCCCGCCGCGCCGCAGGGGGAGCGGGCCTGGTCATCACCGAGGGCACGTACATCGACCATCCCTCGGCCGGCCAGTTCGACCAGGTGTCACGCCTCTACGGTGACGCCGCGCCGGCGAGCTGGTCGCGGGTCGTCGAGGCCGTGCACGCCGAGAACGGCCTGATCTTCGCGCAGCTCATGCACGTCGGCATGTTCCGGCACACCGGTGGCGCCACACCCCCGCACCCCGAGGCAGGTGCGATCGGTCCCTCCGGCCTTCCGATGGGTACGCCCGGAGCAGGCCACGTGATGACTCAGGCAGACATCGACGACGTCGTCCGCGCGTTCGGGGACGCCGCGGCGACCGCCGAGCGGCTCGGTTTCGACGGTGTCGAGGTGCACGCCGCCCACGGCTACCTCATCGACCAGTTCCTGTGGTCCGAAACCAATCACCGCACCGACGCGTACGGCGGCGACCTCAGCTCCCGCTCCCGTTTCGCCGCGGAGGTCGTCGCCGCGATCCGTGCCGCGGTGGCACCGGGATTCCCGATCGTGGTACGGCTGTCGCAGTGGAAGGAGCACGACTTCACCGCCCGGATCGCCGACGGCCCCGAGGAGTTCGGCATCATCCTCGGCAAGCTCGTCGACGCGGGTGCCGACGCGTTCCACGCCTCCACCCGCCGCTACTGGGAGCCGGCGTTCGACGACTCCGACCTCAACCTGGCCGGCTGGGCCAGAAAGCTCTCCGGCAAACCGGCGATCACCGTCGGATCCGTCGGCCTCGACAACGACTTCCGCAGCAACCTGGCCGGCGGCCACACCGGCGCGACCGGCATCGACGGGCTGCTCGACCGGCTGGAGGCCGACGAGTTCGACATGGTCGCCGTCGGCCGGCTCTTCCTCTCCGACCCCGCCTGGGCGAGAAAGATCCTCGATGGCCGGGAGGATGAGGTCACGGCGTTCACCCGGGAGGCGCTGAACGCGTTGTACTGACATCCGCGGGCGGTGACCGAGGTGACAGTAGGCGGGCGGCGGTGCGTGGGTAATGCTGGGAGGCACACGACGAAGTGAGGTGGGCGGTATGGCTACGGAAAAGGCGATTCTGGCCGGCGGTTGTTTCTGGGGGATGCAGGACCTGATCCGGCGGCGTCCCGGTGTGGTGTCGACCCGCGTCGGCTACACCGGCGGTGAGGTGGCGAACGCTACGTACCGCAACCACCGGGGTCACGCGGAGGCCATCGAGATCAGCTTCGATCCGGCGCTCACGTCGTACCGTGATCTCCTGGAATTCTTCTTCCAGATCCACGACCCGACGACCCTGAACCGTCAGGGCAACGACATCGGCGACAGCTACCGCTCGGCGATCTTCTACGAGACCGACGACCAGAAGCAGGTCGCCGAGGACACGATCGCCGACGTCGAGGCCTCGGGCCTGTGGCCGGGCAAGGTCGTCACCGAGGTGACCGCGGCCGGCCCGTTCTGGGAGGCCGAGCCGGAGCACCAGGACTACCTGGAGCGCATCCCCGACGGCTACACCTGCCACTTCCCCCGCCCCGACTGGAAGCTTCCGCGTCGCTCCCGGTAATGCCGGACCTGACCGAGCTCTGGAACGCAGCGGTTGACCTCGGCGTGGACGGCGACGTCCCGCCGGGGACTCCCGTGGGCACGACCAAACTCTCGTACGCCCTGGGGCCGGAGGATTTCGGCCTTCAGGGATGATCGGGCATGGACGATTTGTGGATGCGGGAGATGACGGCCCGGATCGCTGAGCCCGTCGCAGCCCTCGGTGCCCGGGAGCGGATCGAGCTGATGGCGGACGCCCTGGAATTCGCGGCCTACCGGTCCGCCACCGGGTTGTACCGCTGGTTCACGCCGGAGGTCGACCGGCTCCTGCGTACGGCGTTGCGGACGGCCCGGGCAGGTGCCGTTCCCGGTTCCGTGGGGTTCGAGGAGTTCTGCGACGCCATCGGCCCGCTGATCGACGTGGTGTCGCCCGCGAATTCGGCCCTGCTGATGACCGCCATGGACCTGGTGTCCGCCACGGTCGAAGGCGCCCGGCCCGGTGATGTGACCAACCTGCTGTCCAACTGCTACGACGTCACGATGCAGGCGCAGGGCTTCGGCCGGAGGATCACCCTCGCCGACCAGTTGGGGAGTGAGCCGTGCCTCGAGATCATCCGGCAGCAGCAGCGACTGCTCGCCGGCGCCACACCGAGGGACTGACGCCGTAGGCGCGTTTGAAGGCGACGCTGAACGCGAAGGCGTCGAGATAGCCGACCTTACGCGCGACCGAGGCGACCGTGCGGTCGGTGTCGTGCAGCAGGTCAGCGGCGAGGGTCATGCGCCAGGCGGTGAGGTACGTCAGCGGCGGCTCGCCGACGTGGGCGGTGAACCTGGCCGCGAAGGTGGCGCGGGACATCCCCGTCCTGGTGGCGAGTTCACCGACGGTCCAGCGGTGGGCGGGTTCGGTGTGCAGCAGGGTCAGCGCGCCGCCGATGGCGGGATCGGTCAGAGCCCTCCACCAGGCCGGTGGGGTCGCGTGCGGGCCGGCGCACCATGATCGCAACGCCATCACGAGCACGAGGTCGAGCAGCCGGCCGAGGACGGCGTCCTGGCCCGGCTCGTCGCGGGCGGCCTCCGCGGTCAGAAGGTTCAGCGCTGCCCCGACCCGGGGTCCGGCGGGAACCACGGCCAGTGGGGGCAGCAGGTCGAGCAGGCGCGCGCCGGCACCGCTGCGAAGCTCGTACACGCCGCGGACCATCGTCGTCGCGCCCGGCAGGCCGTCGCCGTAGGTGCGTGGAGCGAGGCCCGGCACCGGCGAGGAGGTCGCGGCGACGTACTTCTTCCCCTGGCCGATCACCATCTGTGGTGGTGTGCGGGGGCTGTCGGCAATCGTGTAACGACCGGTTATGAGGGCGATGTCGCCGTCCGTGAGCAGGACCGGTGCGCCCCGGGTGTCGTCGGGCCGTATCGAGGCGGGGCCGCCGAGGGCCGCCACGAGGGTGAGCGGGGTCGCGTCGGTGTATGAGATCGACCACGGAGGGCTCTGGATCAACTGCCTGACCAGGGCGTTGCTGGCTCGGGCCCGGTGCAGCAGATCGCTGAGGACGTCCGTCACGGACGATCACCCATGACTTCGCGACGTTCTCCCATGGACCATCCGGTGCCTGAGTAGTTGCGTGGAGGGCATGGAAAGCATCCTCATTATCGGCGGGACCGGCAAGACCGGGCGCCGCATCGCCGCACGGCTGCGTGCCGCCGGCCGTCCGGTGCGTACGGTGTCCCGCCGGACCGGTTTCGACCTGGGCGATCCGGCGACCTGGTCGTTCGACGGTGTCGCCGCCGCGTATCTGATCGAGCCCGACCTGCAGGCGGCGGCGATGAATCCGGACGGACGGGTTCCCGCTTTCGTGGCAGCGGCGGTCGCGGCCGGGGTGGGCCGGTTCGTGCTGCTCTCCGCGGGTGGCGCCGATGCTGAGCACCATCCGCTCAGACCGGCGGAACAGGCGGTTCGTGGCTCCGGCGCGGGATGGACGGTGTTGCGGCCGACCTGGTTCGCGCAGAACTTCAGCGAGGGGCCGTGGCGGGCCGGCGTACTCAGCGGAAGTTTGAGCCTGCCTACCGGGAACGGCCGGGTGCCGTTCGTCGACGCCGAGGACATCGCCGCGGTCGCCGTCGCGGCGCTGACCGAGGATCACCACGACGGCCGGACGTACGTGCTCACCGGCGGGCGGGCGATCAGCTTCGGCGAGGCCACCGGCATCATCGGGCGGGCCGCCGGGCGTACGGTCCGTCATGTCGATATCGACCCTGGGGCGTATACCGAGCGGCAGGTCGCCGACGGGGTTCCCCTCCCGATCGCGCAGATGTTCACCGGGATCCTCACCGCCATCCGCGACGGCCGGGATGCGGTCTGCGCCGACGGGGTCGAACGAGCGCTCGGACGGGCACCGCGGCCGTTCGAGGAGTACGTCGCCGCGGCGGATTTTTGATCTTGAGGCGCGCTTGAGTTCCCGGGACCGTGGCTATGGATCTGCTCAAGGCTCGGGTGGTGCGCTCAGGTGCCGCCGCGGCGGGACGATCCGGTGAGCCACGGTGCAGCCGCACCCGTTCTGCTACCGGGAAGGTTGCCTCGCATGATGCAGAACTCGCACACACCCCACGACCTGTCCACGCACTACGACGTCGACCCCGGCCGCGTGACGGCGTCGGCCTCCGCGCAGCAGCACCTGCTGGCGCAGCAGGGAGCCGCGGCGCAGCGGGCCGCGTACGTCCAGGAGTCGGCGGCCCTGCAGGCCGTCGCGGTGCAGCGGCTGATCGCGGCACAGCATGCCGCGGGCGGCGCCGGGCGGTCCTGACGGCCGTCCAGGCGGCGTCCCAGGCGGCGACGCGGTCGATCGTCGATGACGGGATCACGAGGGCGGGTATCGGCCGGGGGCCGGTGCCCGCCCTCGGCCGTGCAGTGGAAACAAACGTTTCGATTGACACATGTCGATATGAGGCTTAGCGTTCGGGTAAGCGCTTACCTGAGAGACATTCCCCCTGCCGCGGGTCATCCCCGGCCGGGAGGCTCCTCGGTCCTCACCGCGCCGCACCGGCTCGCCGCTACCACCGACAGCGGATTTGGCCGGTCCCCCTCTGCACCCGCTGCTGTCGCAGCAATCCGCTCCCAATGGAGGAATCCATGTCAGCACTGCCGAAGCCGACCTTGGGCGGTACCCGCCGCCGTACGGTCATCGCCGCCCTCTCGGCCACCGTCCTGGCCGTCGGCGCTGCCCAGGTCATCGGCCCTGCCAACGCGTACGCCGCGGAGTCCAGCCCGGTCGGGTTCGCCAGCCTCAACGGCGGCACCACCGGCGGCTCCACGAGCACCGTGGTCACCGTGACCTCGGCCTCCGCGCTGAAGACGGCGCTCAGCTCCAGCACGTCGCAGACCGTCAAGGTCTCCGGCCTGATCACGATCTCCGGCATGTACAGCGTCGCGTCGAACAAGACGGTCCTCGGCGTCGGCTCCAGCTCGGGCATCACCGGCGGCGGGCTCAACCTGTCCGGCGTCAAGAACGTGATCATCCGCAACCTGGTGTTCAAGAACGCCGCCGACGACTCCATCAACGTCCAGTCCAGCACCACCAACGTCTGGATCGACCACAACGACCTGTCCAACGGCTACGACGGGCTGATCGACATCAAGCGCGGCTCGGACTACATCACGGTCTCGTGGAACCACCTGCACGACCACGACAAGTCCATGCTCCTGGGCCACAGCGACGACAACGCCGCCGAGGACACCGGCCACCTGCGGGTCACCTACGTGCACAACTGGTTCGACGGCACCAACCAGCGCCACCCGCGCGTACGTTTCGCCAACCCCGTGCACGTCCTGAACAACTACTACAGCAACGTCGGCTCGTACGGCGTCGCGTCCACCGAGAACGCCGGCGTCTACGTCGAGCGCAACTACTTCGAGAACGTCGCCAACCCGACGGTCACCCAGACCGGTGACTCCGACGCGGGCAACATCAAGGTCCTCAACAACTACAAGGTCAACTCGGGCACGGAGCAGGTCCGCAACGGCGCCAGCGTCGCCGCGATCCCGTACTCCTACACCCCCGAGGCCAACACCTCGGTCAAGGCCACCGTCACCGCGGGCGCCGGCACCGGCAAGATCTGATCCCCGCCGCGCTGCCCGGTCCCTCAGGGCCGGGCAGCGCACCGCGAAGGCCGGCCTCAGCCACCCCAGCACCCTGGCGTCACCGTCGGTCCTGCTCAGGTCCCTCATGGTCAACCTGCGCCACCGCGGCTGACCGGATCGCGTCAGAAGATGTGCACGGTGTCGGTGATGTCCGGGCGGGCGGCGACCCGATCGAGTTCCTCGCGGCGCCAGGTGCCGGGAGCCCGCTGGTGATGCCGGTTGAAGGCCGTGGCGAATGCGTATGGCGAGCCGTACCCGGTGAGTTCGGCGATCTGGGCCAGTGTCAGGTCACTGGTGCGCAGATGGTCACGGGCCAGCGCCATGCGCCAGTCGGTCAGATACTGCATCGGCGTCTGATCGAGGGCCTGCGTGAAGATGCGGGCGAACGCCGCCCGGGACAGTCCACTGAGCGCGGCGAGCTCGGGCACCGTCCAAGGGTGGGCGGCGTCCTCGTGCACCGCGCGTAACGCCGGACTGAGCCGCGGATCGGCGGAGGCCCGGAACCATCGCGGGGCGTCGGGGCTCTGGGTGAGGCCGGTGCGCAGGGCGAGCACGAGCAGGACGTCGAGGAGCCGGTCGAGGATGGTCTGCCGCCCGGGTTCGTCGGTGCTCAGCTCTCGCGACAGCACCGCGATGATGTCGTGCAGCGGGTCACCGACGCCGGCCGAGAGGGGGATGACCTCGGGCAGCGCGTCGAGCAGGCCCTGGCCGATGTCGCCGGAGAAGCGGTAGGCGCCGCAGAGGAACACGCTCAGCCGCCGGCCGGGATCGGGCAAAGGTTCGGCGTGGCGTACTGCGAACTCGCCGGGGTCCAGGCAGTCCGCTCCGGGCTCGTGGGCGATGTGGTGGGCGCGGCCCCCGCGGACGAGGGCCAGGTCGCCCGGCGCGAGTTCGAAGGCCGCCGCCGGGTCGTCGAACCACAGCCACGCACGGCCCTGGACGACGGTGTGCACGGACAGCTGGATCGTTCCGGCCAGGCGCAGTCCCCACGGCGGGGTGGCCGCGGTCCGCGCGAAGACGCCCCCGGAGGCGCGGGCCCGGGTGAGGTGGTCCTGCAGCAGATCCATGGGCTCATTGTCGCTGCCATGAGCGTCTGAAACAAACAATCAACGACTTTGAGCCATTGGTACGCCACCAGCGGCCGCGCAGGATGAACCCATGACGAATTTCCTAGTTCTCGGCGGCACCGGGCGTACCGGATCGCTGGTCGCGAAGAACCTGCGCGACCGCGGCCTCGCCGCCCGGACCGCGGCCCGCCACGACGCCGACGTCGTGTTCGACTGGGACGACCCGGATACCCAGCGCTCCGCCCTGACCGGCGTCGACGGTGTCTACCTGGTCGCACCCGTTCCCCGGGTCCGGTACGCCGCGCAGGTGTCGGCCTTCCTCGACCTGGCCGAGGCCGCCGGCGTCCGGCACGTGACCTACCTGAGCACCTACCGCGCGGAGCAGGCCCCGGCGACGACGGATTTCCGCGCTGTTGAACGCGACCTGGCCGCCCGGACCGCGTTCACCCATACGATCCTGCAGCCCGGCTGGGTCATGCAGAACTTCGCCGACCAGCACGTGCCGATCATCGACGGCGTGATCACGGTCCCGGGTGGCACCGGGGCGGAGGCCTTCGTCGACGCGGCCGACATCGCTGCCGTGGCCGTCGAGACGCTGGTCCACCCCGAGGACCATGCCGCGGCGCGCTACACGCTCACCGGACCCGAGGCGCTCACCTTCGCGCAGGTCGCCGCGATCATCAGTGAAGTGACCGGGAGTCCTGTCCGCTACCAGGACATCGATCGTGCGGCCTGGATCGGCGCGGTCGTCGCCACCGGGTTCGTCCCCGCGGACTACGGCGTGGTCCTCGACTGGCAGACCAGCACTGTGGAGTCTGGCAACGGCTCACGGCCCACTGACGACGTCTACAAGGTGACCGGCCGGCAGCCGACCGATCTCGCCGCGTTCGCCCGCCGCGCGTTCCGTGCCCCGCAGATCTCGGATCTCGGGGACTTTGTGGCATTGGAGCCGTTCTTCCGCATCGTCGAGCAGGGCCTCGCCGGTCTGGTCGACGAGGGGCACTACTTCGACCAGCTCGCGGACGACGCGGTCTTCGAGTACGTCATCTCCGTACCCGGATATCCGCGGCAGGTCGTCGGCCGTGAAGCCGTTGCCGGGCTGTACCGCGGTTACGGCGCCAACTTCGTCCTGCACAGCGCCGACGAGCTGGCAGTGCACCACGATCGGGAGAAGTCGGTGGTGGTCCTCGAGTACGCGGTCCACGGGCGGGTCGTCGCGACCGGGAACGCGTACACCAATCGCTTCGTCTCGGTCGTCACCATCAAGGATCGGAAAGTGACCCACTGGCGCGACTACCTCGATCCGGTTGCCGTCTTTGACGCCCTGGGCTGGCCGGTCTGATTGCAGCGAAACGCTGGCGCCAATCGGTTTGCTGTGCAAACCTATTGGCATGACCGCTGACTCGATGCCCGCCGCGAACGATCCTCGCCGGTTGCTGTCGGAGCTGCGCGCGCTCGCTCATCGCGTGCGGCTCGAACAAAGAATGACGTGGGTGGCACTGCTGGTCCTGGCCGCGGTGACGTTCGCCGCGATCCCGGTCGACTGGTTCGCCATGCAGGTGCGGTGCCACCCCGACGGCAGCTGCGAATTCGCACGCCAGGGGATGCTGTACTACTGGCCGCCGGCGACGCTCCTGGCGTACGGTGCGATCGCTTTCTTCTATCTGCGGGCCGCCCGGGCGCGGGGGCTGGGCACCCGGGTCCTGCCGTACGCCATCACCGGTGCCGTGACGACCGTCGTGTTCCCCGCCGCGTGGCTGGCGGTGCACCTGTACTTCCAGAGCCACCCCTATCCGGACGGCCCGCTCCCGTACTGGTATTTCGTGCTGGACCGGCTGGTCATGCCGTGGGGCATGATCGGTGTGACGCTGCTGCTTCTGGCCTGGCTGGAACGCAGTCTCGCACTGCTGCTGTTCACGTCGGGCTATCTCGTGCTCGTGCTGCTGGTGCTGCCGATGAGCGACGGTTTCGGCGCACCGCACTTCGGGATCCGAGCGGGGATGGCGGTGCCTCAGGTCATCGCCGGCGTGGTGCTGTTGCTGGGCGCGGCCGGGTTCCGGGCAGTCCAGCGGCGACACCGGTGACGGCGGTGACCGGCACGCACGACGAGGACGCCGCGCACCCCGCCAACGGCCTCGACGAGGTGGTCCATCAGCGGGTGCGGCTGGGGATCCTCACCATCACGCATGAGGCTCGCCGGGTCGAGTTCGGCTATCTGCGTACCCAGCTGGAACTGACCGCGGGCAACCTGTCCAAGCACCTGAGCGTGCTGGAGGAGGCCGGCCTGATCGAGGTGGAGAAGGGCTACGAGGGCCGCCGTGGCCGCACGTGGATCACCCTCACCGCGCTCGGTGCCAAGGCGCTCGCCGACGAGATCGGACGACTCAAGAAGCTCATCGCACGAGTGGAGGATCGATGATCACCCGCCGAAGTCTGCTCGCGGCGGTTGCCGGGCGGCACCCGTGGTCACGGTCGACCATCCGTAGGACTCGTACGGCGAGCTCCCCGACGGCCGGCCGGCCGTGCCCGACGACGACGTGTCCGTGACTCCGTGGGACCACGCCCACGACGTCCGCACGGTCCTCGACGCCATAGAAGACCCGTTCATGCTGATGACCGCCGAGAACACGGAGGACAACGAGGACTCCGGTGTCGCCGAGTTCCTGCCGCTGATGCACGGCTGGCACCTCAACGTGCACGCCGTCGGCGCGCTCCACGGGGCCTTCTGCGACCACCAGTGGCTGATCCCCCAGCTGCCGTTGAGCGACGAGGACCTCGCCGGCTGGATCGGCACCCTCGCGCCGGCCCGGGCGGTGCGCATTCAGCAGGCGTACCCGCTCGCCTTCTTCGACCTGCACCTGCGCGGCCGGCGGCAGCGCCTGCTCGAAGGCCCGAGCCCAGCCTTCCCGGAGCTGCTGTTCACCTGAAGGCGTGCCCGGCAACCTTCCACGGGTACGGCCGCAGCTCGGCTCGGCGTCAGCGAACGCCAGCTGCTTTTGCCTCGGGCCGTCTTCCTCAGCCGACGCCCTGTACGGAGCTGATCCGCAAGCTCGTGGTGGCCTCGACGCGCAGCTGATCCAGGGCGTCGACGATCAGGTCGGCCTCGTGGAGCTCGTCCGCCGGAGACGTGCCGGTGATCGCGATGACCGCGCAGCCCGCCGCCTTCGCCGAGCGGATCCCGGCGACCGCGTCCTCCACGGCGAGGCAGCGTTGCGGGTCGACGCCGAGGCGCCGGGCGGCGAGCAGGTACGGCTCCGGGTCGGGTTTGCCGCGCCGGATGTCGTCCGCGGTGACCATGACGGGCGGCACCGGGATGCCCGCGCCGTGCAGCCGAGCCGTTGCAAGGCGGGCGGCGCCGGACGTCACGATGGCGCGGCGTGACTCGGGGACGCTTTCGTAGAACGCGAGGGCTCCGGGCGTACGCGGAAGGGTCTGCGCGTCAGCGATCTCGATGTCGGTGATCCGGGTCAGGCCGGCCTCGACGCGCTCGGGCGGCAGCAGCTTGGCGAGCAGGTGCCGGGCCGGTTGACCGTGGTTCTCGGCGACGGCCCGGGCGGGGATGCCGATCTCGGCGGCGAAGCGGCGCCACGAGCGCAGGACCGAGGCGGTGGAGTCGGCGAGCGTGCCGTCCAGGTCGAACAGGACGGCGTCAAAGTCGCGGTGGAGCACGGCATTCGAGACCCCGATGGGGGTACGCCGCCCGAGCGCGACCAGCACCCGCACCAGCTGCTGCTCGGTGGTGAGCTCCGCGTCGACCGTGATGACGGGTATGGCCGGGGGAGCAGTGGGCACGTCCGGCGCGCGGTGCTGGTCGCGATCTGCGGCCCGCTGTGCGCGGCGGGCGTCGAGCAGGTCGGGGCCGGCGACGAGGTGGACGACGTGGAGCTCGGCTTTGCCGGCGGCGTCGCGGAGCAGCTCCCATTCCTCGCCGCCGCGTAGCTCGGCGGTGAACGGGGCGACCAGCACAGCGTGACCCGCGGTCGTGACGACGTCGCCGGTCACGGAGCGCAGGGCGGCGTAGCGGCCGGAGCGGACGGCGTCGCGGTGCGGTGCGGCGAGCCAGTGCCCGCCGAGGGTGTCCGCGGGCAGGGCGTCGAGCAGCGGATTGGTGATCGCGTCGAGGTCGAGCAGGGGCGCCGCGAGGGCTGTCGCGAGGGCACGGCCGAGTGTCGTCTTGCCGCTGCCGGCAGTGCCGGCGACGGCGATCACGACGGGTCCGGCCGGTTGACAATCCGTTGACGGGCGCCACATCATGAGGCCATGTTACCGGTGTCATGGCTATTCGCGACACCGGTGACATGATGTAATCCACGACACCGGTGACATGGTCACTCACCTGCGGCTAGGGAGAACTCCTGTGATGGATTCCGCCGGCGCCCCGGCGCCCCTGGTCGCGGGCATCGACCTGGGCAGCACCGCCATGAAGATGCTCGTCACCGACGCGGCCGGCACCGAGGTCGCCGCCGCGCAGGTCCCGACCCCGTGGCGGTCCGGCCCGGGCGGCACGACCGAGATGGACGCCGACGCGCTGCTCGGCGCCGTCCGCGCCCTGGCCGACACCACCGCGCACCGCGTCGCCGAGGTGACCGGCGCGCCGATCGCCGCCGTCGCCGTCTCCGGGATGGGCGAGACCGGGATGCTCGTCGACGCCTCCGGTTTCGCCGTCGCCCCCGCCTTCGCGTGGTTCGACCCGCGCGGCGCCGCCCAGGCAGCGGCGTTCCCTGCCACGATCCGCGCCGAGTTCGCCGGGCGCACCGGGCTGCCGCTGGGCGCCCAGGTCAGCGTGGCGAAGCTGGCGTACCTGCGGGATCAGGGTCTTGACCTGGCCGGGCTGCGCTGGCTCAACCTGCCCGAGTTCGTCACCGCGTCCCTCGGTGGTCACACCGCCGTGGAATATTCGCTGACGTCGCGGACGGGGCTGATCGACCAGGACACCGGCCGTCCCTGGACCGAGATGCTGCACGTCCTCGGTGTCGGCGAGACGTTCCTGCCACCGCTGGTCGACGCGGGCAGCCCGTTCGGCGAGATCCACGGCGCCGTCCCCGCGAACCTCGCCGGCGCGCTGCTCACCGTCGCCGGCCACGACCACCTCGTCGCTGCCGAGGCGACCGGGGGGCTGCCCGCGGACCACTACCACGTGTCGCTGGGCACCGCCGAGGTCCTGCTCCGGGTCATCGACGCGCCGCTCGGTTACGAGGCCCGCGGCCGGCTCGCCGCGCACCTGATCAACGAGGTCCGGCACGTCGTCCCCGGCAAACACGTCCTCGTCGCCGGCGTCAAGACCGGCCTGCTGCTGCGCCGGGTCCTGCAGTCCGCCGGGATCAACGACCGGGCCGGGCGCGACGTCCTCGACGCCGCCGTCATGGCCCTGCCCTACGAGGGCGCGCTGCCCGCCGGCGCCATCCACGTGTCCGGCGCCCGCAACGACGACGGCGTGCTGAAGCTGACCGTGCGCACCGACGGGGTCAGCCCCGCCGAGCTGTTCAGCGCCGTGCTGCGGCACAGCAACGACGAGATCGGGCTGCTGATCGGTGCCATGGACCGGGAGCTGCCCCCAGCGGTGACCGCCACCTTGACCGGCGGCTGGGCGGGCATGGCCGCGGTGCGGCGCGCACGAGCGCACGCCCTGCCCGCGATGACCGCGTCCACCCGCGAACAGGAAACCGCGTACGGCGCCACGAGGGCCGCCGTCCGGCTGCTGAGCACCATCCCCACCGAAGATTGGAACCGTACCGTGAACCCGCTCACCACCATCGAACGCCGCGGCATGTCCGCGATCTCCACCCCGGCCGGCCGGATGCTCATCGTCGCCGCGGACCAGCGCAACGGCATGAAGGCCGCGATGAAGGACGCCCCCGGCGGCCCCGAGTCGATCAGCACGGCCGAGCTCGCCGAGGCCAAGGCGGACCTGCTGCGCTATCTCGCCAACAACGCCCCCGCCATCCTGCTCGACCCCGAGGTGGCGCTGCCCGGCATCGTCGACGACGGCGTCCTCGCCCGCGGCACCTCCCTGGTCGTCGGTCTCGACGCGTCCGGCTTCGAGACGACCGACGGGCTGCGCTACACCCGTTTCGTCCCCGGCGTCAGCGCGAAAACCGTCCGCGAGCTGGGCGGCGACGTCGCGAAGATGCTCTGGTACACCCGCCCCGACAAGCAGGACGCCCACTCCCGCGTCGCGGGCGAGATGCGCAAACTCATCACCGAATGTACGGCCGAAGGTGTCCTGCTGATCGTCGAGCTGCTCACCTACCAGCTCGAGGACGAAACCGCCGGGGAGTATGCGGCGGCGTTCCCGAGCCTGGTCGCCGATGGCGCGAAGCTGGCCGTCGACTGCGGCGCCAAGGTGCTGAAGCTGCAGTACCCCGGCTCGGCCGAGGCATGCGCCGCTGTGACCGCCGCGGCGAACGGCGTCCCGTGGGCGGTGCTCTCCGCCGGCGTCGACCACGAGACGTTCCTCGGTCAGGTCACCACCGCCATGGCCAACGGCGCCGCCGGAGCCATGGCCGGCCGCTCCCTGTGGAAGGACAGCCTGTCGGTGTCGCACGACCTGCGCGAGGACTACCTGACCAAGCGCGCCCTGCCCCGCCTGCGCGAGCTCGCCGACGTCGTGGACGGCCGCCACTGATCTTTGCCCGAGTAGCTCCAAGCCGTCGCAGCACGTCAGATATGCTGCGGCGGCTCTGACATTTAGGACAGGCGGAGGTGCCCATGGCGACGATGCGCGATGTCGCCGCCCGCGCCGGTGTGAGCGCGAAGACGGTTTCCCGGGTCTTCAACGACGACCCGCACGTGCTCCCCGAGACCCGCGCCCACGTGGAACAGGTCATGCGGGAGCTGAACTACGTCCCCAACATCCTCGCCACGACGTTCCGCTCCGGGAAGTCGTCGGCCATCGGCGTCGCCGTCCCCGACGTCGTCGACCCCTACTTCGCCGCGATCGCCGGCGCCGTCGACGACGTCGCCGCCCGCCGCGACACCGCGACCCTGCTCACCAACCTGGGCAACGACCCCGCCCGCGAGCGCGACATCCTCGAATCCCTGCTGAGCCGCCGGCTCGCGGGCCTCGTCGTCGCCCCGATCGGCACCGACCACTCGTGGCTCAAACGGTGGAAGGACAGCACGCCGGTCGTCTTCGTCGACCGCGCTCCGATCGGCCTGTCCGCCGACACGTTCGCCGACAACGACGAGGCCGGCGGCTACCTCGCCACCCGCCACCTCATCGAGCACGGCCACCGCCGCATCGCGTACGTCGGCGACATGATCCACCTCTCCACCGAGATCAACCGCCTCGCCGGTTACCGCCGAGCCCTCGCGGAAGCCGGCATCACCCCCGACGACACGCTGGTCTCGGTCTACGTCAGCGACCGCGACACCACCCAGGCCGCCATCACCCGCCTGCGAGCCCTGCAGGCCCCGCCCACCGCCATCTTCTCGGCGAACGCCCGCAGCTCCATGCTGCTCGTCTACGTCCTGCCCGAGGACGAGCTCGCCGTCGTCGGTTTCGGCGACTTCCCCATGGCCGACCGCCTCCGCCCCACCCTCACGGTCATCGACCAGGACCCCGGCCAACTCGGCCGCTACGCCGCCGAACGCGTCTTCGAACGCGTCGAGCACCCCAAACGCCGCCTCAAACGAACCACCATCCTCGACGTCACCCTCATCGAACGCGAGTCCTGCAAGGTCGGCCACCCACCCGCCTAGCGCCCTCGATTCGTTTGCAGCAGATGGCGAGGGCGGCCGGATCTGGCCACGGGGCACGAAGTTGCGCCCTCTTCGACGTCATCGCCGGCGCGATCCGGGCATGACGGAAGGCCGGGCGGCTGCTTTCGCTGTGCCGCCCGGCCCGGGCCGGTGGGGGTCAGATCAGCAAGCCGACTGGTACGCCGCCGCGGCGCCCTCGGTGTCGACGTTGTCCTTGGTGATCGTGCTGAAGCCGGTCTGCACCTTCGGGTTCACCGTGCCGCCGTCGAGGGCGGCGACGGCCGAGTCGACGCCGTCCTTGCCGATGCCGGAGGGCTGCTGCGCGACGAGGGCCTGCACAGTGCCCTCCTTGAGCGCCTTGATCTGGTTGGGGCCCGCGTCGAAGCCGACGATCTTCACGTTGCCGGTCTTGCCGGCCTGGCGCACACCGGTCGCGGTGCCCTCGGCGGCGAACAGGTTCGCGGCGAACACGCCCACGATGTCGGGGTCCTTCTGCAGCGCGGAGCTCATCAGGTTGGCCGCGGTGGCCGCGTCGTTGTGGGAGTACTGCACCGGCAGGTACGAGAACGCGGAGTCAGCTTTCGCCGCCTCCTCGAAACCCTTGACCCGGGCGTCGGCGGTGGAGATGCCGGGGTCGGTCGACATCACCATGACCTTGCCGCCGTTCGGGTTGAGCGCCTTGATGGCGTCGAATGCCGCCTTGCCGCCGCCCTCGTTGTCGGAGGCGATCGCGGCGGTCGCGTAGGACGGGTTCTCGGTGGTGGTGTCGACCAGCACGACCTTGATCCCGGCGGCGGCCGCCGCCTTGAGCGGGGCCTCCATCGCGGTGACGTCGGTCGGCGCGATCAGGATCGCGTCCGGTTTCGCGGCCACCACCGAGTCGAGGATCGGCTTCTGCAGCGTCGGGTCGAACTTCTGCGGGCCCTGCGTCGTGACCGTGACACCGAGCTTGGCGGCCTCGGCCTGCGCGCCGCACTGCATGCTGATGTAGAACTCGTCGCCGGCGACACCCTGGATGAACTGGATGTTGTAGTCCTTCGCCGCCTTGTCCACCGGGGCGGCGGCCGACGCGGCCGGGGCACTCGGGTCGGCGGCGCTGCCGGCCGCGTTCTCGGCGGGCTTCGAGCTCGTGCACGCCGACAGCGCGGTGGCGAGGGCTATTCCGGCGGCGGTGACCGCGACAGTGGTGGTTCGCTTCATATCGGGGGTCCTTACTTTTTGAGTCCGAGAACGGAGAGCAGTGGTTTCCGGGCGGCGCCTCGTAGCGCCGCGGCCCGGCGGGACTGGTCGACGTAGACGGCGGCGACCAGCACGGAGCCGACGGCGACGCCCTGCCAGAACGACTCGACGCCGACGATCACGAAGCCGGCCTGGAGCACGGCGGGGATGAACAGCCCGATGACGGTGCCGAAGATCGAGCCCTCGCCGCCGAAGACCGAGGTTCCGCCGATGACGACGGCCGCGATGACGTTGAGGTTGGTCAGCGACTGCCCGGCGATCGTGGTCGTGCCGAACTGCGCGAGCGACAACATCGCGCCGAGCCCGGCCATCGCCCCGGACAGCCCGTAGACGAACACCAGGTGCCGGTCGACCTTGATGCCGACGCGTCGCGCGCCGAGTTCGTTCGAGCCGATGGCGTACGTGTATCGGCCGAACTTGGTCTTGTGAAGCACGACGCCACCGATGACCAGCACGATCAGGGCGACGAACGGCAGCGCCGGGATCCCGAGGATCTTGATGTAGATGTTGAAGTCGGTGAGGACCTCCGGCACCGAGCGGATGTCGATGCCCCCGGTGACCACCTGGGCCAGGCCGAGCGCGACGGACAGCGCCCCGAGCGTCACGATCAGCGGCGGGATCTTCGCCTTCGCGATCAGGAACCCGTTGAGCGAGCCCCACGCGATCCCGGCGACCAGCGCCGCGGCGACGCCGATCAGCGCGGTGGACCAGCCGTCCCCGCCGGCGGACTGCATGACCTTCGCCGCGATGACCGAGGAGAACACCAGCACCGAGCCGATGGACAGGTCGATGCCGGACGTGATGATCACGAACGTCATGCCGACGCCGAGCACCGCCCAGACGGCGACGTTCTGCGCGATCAGCGAGAAGTTGCTGACCGACAGGAACTTGTCGCCGGCCGCCACGGAGAACGCGACGATGATGACGAGCAGGACCCCGAGGATCCACACCTGCTGCAGGTTGGCGATCCGCTTGAGGTACGAGTCTGCCTTCGGCTTGTCCACGGCGGCCTCCGGATCGGTGGCCTGCCCGGTCGGGGTGATCACGCTCATGACACGCCTTCCTTGCGGGTGATCGTGCTGTCCAGGGCGCCGGTCATCGCGCCGACCAGCTCTTCCACGCTCGTTCCCGCGCTTTTCAGCGTCGCGACGCGGGTGCCCAGCCGCATGACCTGCACCCGGTCGGCGACCTCGAGCACGTGCGGCATCGAGTGGGAGATGAGCACCACGGCGATGCCCTTGTCCCGGACCCGCTTGATGGTGTCGAGCACGTTGCGGGTCTGCACCACGCCGAGCGCGGCGGTGGGCTCGTCGAGGAACACGACCTTGTCGGCCCAGCTGATCGCGCGGACGATGGCGATCTGCTGACGCTGGCCACCGGACATCGCGCCGACCTGCGCGGTCAGCGAGCGGACCGTGCCGCCGAGCTCGCGGAACCCCTGCTCGGCCCGGGCGCGCATCGTCTTGTCGTCCATGAAGCCGAGCTTGCCGAGCAGGCCGCGGCGGGGGATCTCCCGGCCGAGGAACATGTTCTGTACGGGGTTGAGGTGCGGTGCCAGCGCGAGATCCTGGTAGACGACCTCCATCCCCAGCGCGGACGCCTGCTGCGGCGACGTGATGGCGATCGGGCGGCCGTCGTAGAGCAGCTCGCCCGAGTCGACATCCAGGTTGCCGGTCAGCGCCTTGACCATCGTCGACTTGCCGGCGCCGTTGTCACCGATGAGCGCGACGACCTCGCCGGCGTCGATGTCGAAGGACGCGTTGTCCAGTGCGCGTACGTGTCCGAAGCTCCGGCTCAGGCCACGCGCCTCGAGAAGGGGTGCCATGTGGGGGGTCACCTTTCCGGTGGAGGGGCTGCTTACGGGACGATCACGACTTTGTGTACGGCGGGGTCGTGCTCCAGCGCGTCCAGCGCCTTGGCGTAGTCGTCCAGGGAGAAGCGGTGGGTGATGATGCCTCCGGTGGCCACCCGCCCACCGCGCAGCGCGGCGATCGCCGCCGCGAACGACGTGATCTCGGCGAACGATCCCTTGATGGTGATCTCGCGCCGGAACACGTCGAAGGGATGGAAACTGACGATTTCCTCCGCACGGGTGACCCCGTAGACCAGCACGGTGCCGCCGTTGCGGGTGAGCGGAACGCACAACTCGCCGATCGCCGGGGACCCGGTCGCCTCGACGACCACGTCATAGCCGGCGCCACCGGGGGAGGCCTGCCGTAACGCGGCGAGGTTGCCCTCGGCGTCGTCGCGGTTGATCAGCACCGTGTTGTCGATGCCGAGCTCGATCGCGGTGTCGAGCTTGAACTGCGACGGCGCGGCGACCGTGACCGAGGACGCGCCGCCGCTCGCGATGAGCTGGGCGAGCAGCAGCCCGGTCGGACCGGCGCCGAGGACCAGGACGCTCGACCCGGGGCGCAGGGCGAGTGTCTCCAGGCCGTGCATGGCGCAGGCGGCCGGCTCGGTGAACACCGCCGTGTCCGCGGGCAGGCCTTCGACGGAGAACACCAGGGTCTCGGGTGCTGTCACGTACTCGGCGAAGAAACCGGGGAAGTTGCTGCCGTACCCCTTGAGGTTCTCGCACAGGATGAGCCGCCCGGCCCGGCAGTAATCGCACAGGCCGCAGTGCACGTTCGGATTGACGGTGACCTGCTCGCCGAGCACGAACCGGGTGACGCCCGCACCGAGCTGATCGACGACGCCGACCAGCTCGTGCCCCGGGATCAGGGGGAACACGGCGTTGAAGTCGCCGGCGTGAATGTGCAGGTCGGTGCCGCACACGCCGACCTGGCGCACCTTGATCCGCACCTCACCGGCGCCGGCCTCGGGCTGCGGGATCTCCCGTACGGCGTACTGGCGCGGGGCGTCGTACACGACAGCCTTCATGCGAACCCCTCCTGGACTGTGATCAGCGCAACTGTTAACTCAACTGAAACGCACAGTAAGCCATGGTGCGGGTGCGTGTCACCGGTGACATCGAGAATTTTTCGCAGGCATGTCATCGGTGACATCGGTCGGACTGAAGGGGATCATGCCTGCCCGGGCACTGTGTCCCGATCCGAAGCCCGCGGTCCTCGGGTGGTCCCACAGGGTGGCACTGCCCTGAGTAATCGAACTCCTACGCAGAGTGCGCGTCGATGCCATCATGGCGACGGGCGCCGGGTCCGCGCTTGTTGTCCTCGAGACGGTGGCCGGCACGCCTGTCTCTCGCGACTCCGAGCCTCCACGGAATGCGGTGAACAGTGAATGTATAGGCGATGGACCCATGAAGAATGGCGGCCGATTAATGCGGAAAACCGTCGCCGATATCGACTCCGGTTTGACTATCGGAACGTGAAGATATATCCATTCGGATGGTCCACGGCCCCATTCTCGATCGTCAGGTCCACCTCAGCTGGAGGAGCCCACCCATGCCGGACACGACCACCCCGGTCCGACCGCCCCGGGCTCCGCTGTGGACCCGGCTGCTGATCGCCGCCGGCCTCGTTCTCACCATGGCCAGCGTCTTCGGCATCGTCTCGGTCAAATACTTCCTGGGCCGGCTCACCGGCGGCATCCAGACCACCTCCAGCGTCCTCGCCGACTCCGGAGTGGGCGGCGCCTCGTCGGGCAAACTCCCCGACGGCGCCATGAACCTGCTGATGCTGGGCCTGGACACCCGCGCCGGCTGGGAGGCCAAGGGCGAGCTCTCCCGCTCCGACACCATCCTCGTCCTGCACATCGCGGCCTCCCACGACCGCGTCTACATGATCTCCATCCCCCGCGACATGGTGGCCGACATCCCCGCCGACCCCGCCATCGGCTTCAAGGGCACCCGCGAGAAAATCAACTCCGCCTACGCGTACGGCTCCCAGAACGGCCGAGGCTGGACCGGCGGCGCGAAACTGGCCGCCAAAGCCGTCCACAACCTCACCGGCATCACCTTCGAAGGCCTCGTCGTCATCGACTTCGACGGCTTCCGCGGCCTCCTCGAAGCCATGGGCGGCGTCCACATGTGCGTCGACAAGGACATGTGGTCCAGCCACTACGTCGTCGACGCCAAAGGCAAGGTCTCCTACGCCGAGGGCGCCGACCCCGTCACGCCCCCGTCGAACGCCCTCTGGTTCAAAAAGGGCTGCCGCGACATGCAACCGTGGGAAGCCCTCGAATTCTCCCGGTTACGCCACTCGACCAACGGCGACTACGACCGCCAACGCCACCAGCAGCAACTGTTGCGAGCCATGGCCGAGAAGGCCACCAGCGCCGGCATCCTGACCAATCCGGGCAAGGTCTCGCGCATCCTGGAAGCGGCGGGCTCATCGCTGAAAATGGACACCCACGGCGTACCCGTCGCAGACTTCGTCTTCGGCCAGAAAGGCCTGGCCGCAGCCGACCTCATCCCCATCAAAACCAACGCCGGCGCCTTCAACGACGTAGGCGGCGGCGAAGGCGCCACCCCCACCACCCAGGCCCTCTTCCAAGCCACCGCCGCCGACAAACTCGACGACTTCCTCCTCACCCAGCCGGGCCTGCTCATCAGCTGAAAAGGTCCTACTGCCCGGAAGGCTCGCCATCCGGGCCCATCACGTAACCGAACTGAGCCATGGAACCCGCCCGGTCGATCTCGTCGAGGTCATCGGCGCCAAAACTCGGCAGCGCGGGATCGGTGGCACGCCTGCGCCAGCCGGCAAGGCGCACCGACTTCCATTCGAGGTTCACTTCACCGTTCTCGGTGTGGAAACCCCCGCCGCGTTCGAAGAGAACCAGCAGAGGCGCGAACGGATCCTCCAGATCCGCGGGCAACTCGACACCGGGAGTGGCACGCAATGCTGCCCAGCGCAAGATGAAGGGCGTCAGGTTGGTGATGTCCCAGCCCCCGGCCTGAACGTTCTGCAGAGTCTCGTCCAGAACGCTCTGATCCAGCTGAACACCAGGGTGGACGCACCCGGCAATGTCGAAGAACGGCGTCCGGGTGTCACATTCGCAAGCGTCGGCCAGGCGCGCGGCACGGCGGAAATACTCCTTCAACAGCGCAGCCTTCGACCACGCCTTGTCGCCGCGCCGCTCCCAGTCGACGGCGCTCAGCCGGGCCGCCATCTCGCGTACAGCTTCGTCGGGTTTCATCGTCCCAATCCTCGCAGGGCCGCGACGACGACCTCATCCAGGTTCGAGAGGTCGCCGGCAATCTCCAGGTTCGAGCCGTCCAGACCGAAGGCACGCCAGTGCGCGAAGGGCGTGGCGGGCTTCCACTCGTTGGGTGCGAGGTCGTGTGCGCCCGGGTGATTCGGATTGATCATCGGGTCACCACTTTTGTCGAACGAATCGGGATGGGTGGACCGGTAGGGAATCCCGGCCTCCATCAGCTTGTTCTCGACATACTCGTGCCCGGCGAGGTTGCGGAACTGGTCCAGTTGGCTCGGAGTCAGCTTGCCGCTGACCGCGCCCTCCCATAGATCCGCGATGCGCTCGTGCGGTGTGAAATATCCGCTCTCCACATGCCCCGGGCTGATAGGGACATCGTGCTGCTGGACGAACAAGTTCTGGCGCATGCCTTCGATGATTCTGGGATCGACGCCGGTATTCGCGGCAACAACGGGAGTGTCTTCCGGACTGTTGCGGGCCCTCCGGTATGCGTCGATGGCTCGTTCCGAGAGGGGGTCGCCGTCATCGATGAAATAGTCGGAGCCGTGCGGGAAACCGGGCTTGAACTCGCTGGTGGTGGGGTCGGTGCGGGCGAGGGCTCGGTTGCGGCCGCTCAGGTTGGTGAAGACGGTGGCGAGGTTGTCGAGCATCGGGTGGAGGCGGCGGAGGCTGTTGAGGAGGCCTCGGACGAAATGCTGGATCTTGTTGACCCATTTGGCGACCAGGGCGGAGACCTGGCCGATGACCACCGGTGTCGCGAGGCCGAGGGTCAGGCCCTCTTCGGCGAGCCACTGGGGGAGGCGTGCGGCCAGGGTGCCGATGAATTCGGCGATCAGGTCGCGGACGATGCCGCGGACGAGGGCGACCAGCAGGCCGGCGCCCTCTACGGCGTACGAGAGGCCCTGTGCCGCGGTGGCCAGGCCTTCAAGGACATGCATCTGCGCGGCGGCGTACTCGCGGTAAGCGTCACCGGAGCGCCCGAACCATTCGGAGACCTCGGCGCCGAGGCGGTCGGCGTACTGCTGCCGGGCCTGGTCGGTGAAAGCGGCGACGTTCGACCATGTTGCCGCGTGGGCGGCGACCTCGTCGGCGTTGCCGGCGAGCCAGTCGAGCGCGTCCTTGAGCGGCTTGACGTGCTCCATCAGCCAGGAGACACCCCAGGACACAAGGGTGCCCAGCGGGTCGACGGCGAGGGAGAGCATGTCGAGCGAGGCGCCTACGCCGCCCAGTGTGCCGTCGACCCAGCTGTTGCTGCGGATGCCGTTGGTGATGTCCGCGGCGTCCTCTACCAGACCGAGACCGGTGTACCGGGTTGTCGAGTCGTGGCTCTGGGCGACGAGGGGGTTGGTGCTCACAACGGCAGTTCGGGCAGCGGCCCCGGCCCGCCGCCCGCGGCACGGACGTTCTGGCTGGTCAGGTCGTCGGTCGAGGTGGTGCCGGCGACCACGGCACGAAGCTTGTCGGCGGTCTCCCGGAGCGAGTCGTCGGCGTCGTCGAACGCTCCGATCGCGATCGCGAAGATCGGGCTCAGCAGGCCGGGCAGGAACTGGCAGAGTTGCCCGTACGCCTGCGTGTCCATGGTGATCTCGTGGACCGCGGACCTTGCCTGCCTTACGGCGTCGGCAACACCGTCCACGCCGGCGGCATGCTGCTGGACGGCCACCGCGGGAAACTGGATGTCATCCCCGGCCACGGCGGTCCCGCCGCGCGTTCCTGACGTTGACGCCCATCGCGGTCCCTCCCCTTTTGCCGCACTTTAGAAGCGTGCTGATGCGCGCCGCAACCCCGGAACCGGGTCGATCCGGCGGTCAGTGTTTCCAGAAGCCGGAGAACGTGATGCGGTCCTTGGGCAGGCCGATGTGGTGCAGATGGCGGCGGCCGTGGGTGGCCAGTTTTGCTTCGCCGACGACGAAGGCGTACCCGTGGGGGTCGAGGTTTTCCAGGGTTTGCAGGGCTTGGAGGGCTTTGACGCCGGGGATGGCGGTGGGGTCGTCGCGGTCGATCCAGGTGATGGTGATGCCGGCCGGGCCGGAGAGGTCGCGGCGGTCGGCGGGGGTGGGGACTTCCTGGATGACGCGGCCGGTGGTGTCGGCCGGCAGGGAGCGGAGGATGCCGGTGACGGCGGGCAGGCCGCTTTCGTCGGCCACGATGGTGACCTCGGTGGTGTCGGTGGGTGGGGCGAAGAGGATGCCCTGGTCGAAGATGGCGATTTTTTCGCCGGGGGTGGCGGCGCAGGCCCAGATGGCGGCGGGGCCTTCCGGTTCGCCCGAGGGGCCGAGGTGGACGACGAAGTCGATGTCCAGTTCGGCGTCGGCGGCGCGGAAGTCGGCGATGGTGTAGTTCGCGCAGTGGGGGCGGGTCTTCTCCGCGGCTGCCAGGTACTTCAGCCACCACTGTTTGCCGGAGATCTCCGGCATGGCGAAGCCGTTCTGGTGGGGGAGGCGTACGAACAGGCGGAACCAGTGGTCGAAGCCCATCCACGGGAAGTCCGCGAGGGCTGTGCCGCCGACGGTGACGCGCTGCATGTGCGGGGTGAGTCGTTCGGTCCGGAGGACCTCGACGCGGTACAGCTGGGGCTTCTTCGGGGTTGTCCGAGGCCGTTTCACCATGGTGTGAGGTTAGCCTAGGCTAACTTGCGGGTTCGCAGAGACATCGGGACCCGGACCAGCGCGTACGCGGATCCGGGTCCCTGGTGAGGCTTCGGTCAGCCGCTGCGGCGGTTGCCGTACTGGCGGGGGCTCTGGACGGCGCCGCGACCCACCGGGGGCTGGCCCTTCGCGAAGACCTCGGGCTTCACGCCGCCCTTGCCCTTCGCCCGGCGGGCGGCCCGGTTGGTGAAGACCGCGGGCTCCGGCTCGCCGTCACCTTCCGGCACGGACCCGTTCTCCTGCGCGCTCACGTCTTCCGGCGCGCTCTCATTCTCGGGCATAGGGGTCTCCTGACATGTAGACGGCGACACACGCTATCCCAGGAACGTCTGCCCCGAAGGCCCAAACCCCGCCCGCCACCGTATCGGGATCAACGACACAGCGACTAGCATCGATCGATCTACGCACGACTGTGGGGGAAGCGTTGAAAAAGACATCGCTCGTGCTCGCCTCGGTGCTCGCCACCTGCCTCACGACGGCAGTGGCACTACCCGCGTACGCCGCCCCGGCGGCGCTGCCCGGCGACCTGCGACAGATCCAGATCCGGCATTCTCTGACGGGTACGCACACCTGGTACCAGCAGACCTACCAGGGCATCCCGGTGTTCGGCGGCTACTACGCCACCCACAAGGGCACCGACGGGACGGTGACCGTCGACGACGGGCGCGTACCCGTCAAGGGCCTGGCCGGCACCGCCGCGGCCCTGACCGAGCAGCGGGCCCGGACCTCGGTCGCCGGCCGCCTCGGCGAACAGCCCGCCGACAGTGAACTCGTCATCGTCCCGGGTACGACCGCCAAACTGGCCTGGAAGACCCTGACCCCTGCCGACCGGGGCACGATCCGCTCGCTGGTCGACGCGGCCAGCGGCGCCGTCCTGCGCGAGGAGAACACCGCCCGCGAGGCCAACGGCACCGGCCAGGTCTTCGACCCCAACCCGGTCGTCGCCCTGCAGAACGAGACACTCACCGACCAGGACGACGCCGACTACCCGGCGCTGGCCCCGGCCTACCGCAGAGTCGTCCTGCGCCACCTCGACCCCGGCAAGGACACCCTGCAGGGCTCGTACGCGAACAACCTCAGCGAACCCGCCGTCACCTCGGCCCGCCGCGTCTACAAGTACCAGCGGGACGAGCCCGGTTTCGAGCAGGTCAACGCGTACCACAGCATCACCTCCGCGGAGGACTACATCCACCGCCTAGGCTTCATCGACGTCAACAACGAAGCCCAGGACTACTACACCACCGGCTTCACCGACGACAACTCCTACTACGACCCCTCGGTCGACGCCATCACCTTCGGCACCGGCGGCGTCGACGACGCCGAGGACAACGAGGTCATCTGGCACGAGTACGGCCACGCCATCCAGGACGACCAGGTCCCCGGCTTCGGCGAATCCGAGGAGGCCGGCTCCATCGGGGAGGGCTTCGGCGACTACTGGGCGGTCACGATGTCGCAGGCCACCAGCCCCAATACGGCCGTGACGCCGTGGGCCTGCGTCATGGACTGGGACGCCACGTCGTACACCGACGACGAGCCGCACTGCCTGCGCCGCACCGACACGGCGAAGGTCTACCCGGACGACCTGGAGGGCGAGGTCCACGCCGACGGGGAGATCTGGTCGCACGCGATCTGGGACGTCAACCGGGCCCTCGGGCGTACCAAGGCGAACCGGGTGATCCTCGAGGCACAGTTCCGCTTCACCCCGGACGTCACCATGCCCCAGGCTGCCGAGGCGACTGTGGCTACCGCGCGGTTGCTGTACGGGGCTCGCGCTGCCGCCCAGACCCGAAAGGCTTTCCAGGACCGCGGCATTCTCGCCTAGCCGCAGTAGGCCCGCCACCCATGTAACTATAGTTACCGTAACTATAGTTACATGGGGGTGTGGTGGAGAAGCCTGCAGAGATTTTCGATCGGGATGCTGAGTGGGCCGAGCTTGTCCGGTATTCGAGCGCGCCGGTCCGAGGGGCAACTCTGGGCGTGGTGTCAGGTCGTCGGCGGCAAGGGAAGACGTTCCTGCTCGACGCCCTGGTTCAAGCGTCCGGCGGATTCATGTTCACCGCTACCGAGTCGTCGGAGGCGGATGCACTACGCCAGTACGGTGACGCGCTGGGTGCTCATCTCGGTGAGTCGACCCCGCTGCGATTCGCGAACTGGGATGAGGCCATGACGCGTACGTTCACGCTCGCACCGGACGGTCCGTTGCCGGTCGTGATCGACGAGTTCCCGTTCCTGGCGCGGGTGAGCCCGGCATTGCCGTCGATCATCCAGCGGGCACTCGACCCGGCTGAACAGCGCTCCAATACACAGGTACGCCTTCTGCTGTGCGGGTCGGCTCTGTCTTTCATGGGTGGCCTGCTGTCGGGGACCGCCCCGCTACGTGGACGTGCGGGTCTCGAACTTGTCGTGCCGACGCTGGACTACCGGGCCGCCGGGCGGTTCTGGGACATCACCGACCCGCGAACCGCCCTGCTGGTCAACTCAGTCGTCGGGGGTACTCCGGCGTACCGGCACGAGTTCACGCAGGACGACACACCGAACGGGCCGGAGGACTTCGACGCCTGGATGGTCCGGGCCGTACTGAACCCGGCTCGGCCGCTGTTTCGTGAAGCCCGGTATCTGCTCGCCGAGGAACCGGACCTCAGAGATCCCGCCCTCTACCACTCGGTGCTGGCAGCGATCGCCGAAGGCAACACCCGTCGCGGCGCGATCGCGAACTACCTCGGCCGCAACCCGTCCGACCTCAACCATGCACTGCGCATCCTGGAAGACGTCGGAATGGTCGTCCGGGAGCCGGATGCCTTCCGGAGCACCATCGGCGACTATCGCATCGCCGAACCGCTCGTGACGTTCTATCACGCGGTGATGCGCCCGGTCTGGGGTGATCTCGAGAGGGCCGGCCGTGCGGCGCGGGTCTGGCCACGCCTGCAAGCGACGTTTCTCAGCAAGGTTGTCGGCCCGCATTTCGAGTCCGTCTGCCGACAATGGACCCGCTGGGAGGCCGACGCCGACCTGCTCGGCGGGTACGCGCACCGGGTGGCAGCCGGCACGGTCGCCGACCCGGCCGCACGAACCCAGCACGAGGTGGACGTCGCGGCCTTCGGACGGAGCCCCGACGGGCGTGAGGAACTGCTCGCCATCGGCGAAGCGAAGTGGAACGAGACGATCGGCATCAAACATCTGCAGCGGCTGAAGAACATCCGGGACCTGCTGAATGCCAAACCGAGCGTCCATGCCGACACATGCCGGCTGATGCTGTTCAGCGGTGCCGGCTTCACACCCGAGCTCGCCGCGATCGCCGACACCGATCCGGCCGTGCAGCTCGTTGGTCTGGGCAGTCTTTACGGCTGACCTCGCAAGCCCGGCACAATGATCGGCATGGAGTTGTACGGGAGCCGGGCGGATCTGCTGCCGAGCTGGATGGCGAAAGTGGTTCGCGCGCCTGAGGGGTCGGAGCGGCTGCTGACGTGGGCCGGGCGGCCGGGGATTCGGCTGTTGGATTACGCCGACCATGAGCAGTGCGAGCGCGACAGCCTCCGGCGGTTCCCGCAGGCCCGCGACGGCTGCGTCGACTGGGCCGGGGTGGCGGATGACCACGTTGCGAAGGGTGGCGATCGCCTGGTTGAGGAGTTTCTGGGCGGGGGCGGCGAGGTGGTGATCATGTGGGGGAGCCTGAGCGTCCCGAGTGTGGCGCTGGACGGAGCCGCGGCGGTGTCCAGGGTGGCGGAGATTCTTGATGTTGACGCTGTCGTGTGGATGGTCCGCTCGGGGCTGCTGCTCGAGCGGAACTATTTTGATGACACGGTGCGGGTTGCCCGCGTACCCGTGATGGTCAGTGGGTGAGACGGACCGCGCCCTCGCCGGCCCGGACCGTCCCGCCGTCCGCGTGGGTCAGCAGGACCGTGCCGGGGGTGGTGGCGCCGGCTGTCGTGGGGACGATGTCGACGTGGCGGATGACGACCGTGCCGATCGGGTCCGGGAGCGTGACCTGGGCCGAGGGGAACAGGACGTTGAGGGCTACGGCCCTGCGGCGGATGACGGCTGCTGGTTCTCTCAGATCGAGGATGCGTTCGGCGTCGGTGCGGTGCAGGGTGGCGCCGAGGGTTGACGCGCCTTCGTAGAGCTGGCGGGCGGGGTTAGGGCCGCGGCCGGCCGGGAGCGCGGACGGGTGCACGTTCACCGCGCCGTACTTCGGCACTGCCAGTAGTGACGGCGGGATGAGCCGCGGGTAGCCCACCGAGATCAGGAGGTCGGGGCCATGGCGGCGATGACCGGTACGGCGACCTTCTCCAGCTGCGAGGTGACCAGGACGCTGGTCGTGGGTGGCTCGGTGGCGACCAGCACGATCTCGTGGCCGTGGCGTTGCGCCCACGAGGTGAGCACCTGGAAGTTGGCGGTGAAACCGGTCAGGAGCACGACGCGCAACGAAGATCCATCCACCGTGAGGTTGGCCCTTCACTATAGGGTCGGCCGATGCGTGACGCGGACGTATTACGGGAGGCCCTGCCGGGGGAGTGGCGGGTGCTGGCTACGACGTTCCCCATGTGGCTGTCCGGGCGGCGGCTTCAACCGGTCTTCACGTACGCGCTGCTGCCCGGCCCGTCGCTGACCCTCAGCGACGACGTCACCTACCGCACCCGGTCCGGCGCCACCAAGAAGATCTCCGGCGTCGACAGGTTCGACGCGGGAACCGGGGCGTTCACCTGGCGCGGGCGGGGCCTGCTCGGCGTGCTGACCAGCCGGTGGAGCGTCGAGCATCTCAGCGACGACCACGAGCTGATCGTGCTCACGTTCGCCCGCTCGCCGGTCACCCCGGCGGGCACGGACGTGATCGGACGCGGGCTGGGGGAGCGGCCCACCGCCCGCGACAACGTTCCGTACGACGACGCGTTGCACTGGCTCGGGTAGCGCGCCCGCGCCAGAATGCACGGCATGGCCGTCTTACCGCTCCCCCCGGTCGTTCCCGGGATTCCGCTGCTCGGTAACGCTCTGCCGATGATGGGTGACGTCCAGCGGTTCCTCGTGGACACCCACCTGCGGATGGGCCCGGTTTTCCGGGTGCGGGCCCTCAACCAGGCGTTTGTCATCATGGCGGGCGAGCGCGCGAACCGTTTCCTGCTCGAGCGCGGCGACGAGGTGTTCTCCAGCGAGGAGAGCTTCGGCGGCCTCAATCGTGAGTGGACGATGCGGGTCCACGTGCTGCGCGGACGCCCGCACCGGCATCTTCGCAAGATCCTCGCGACCGGGCTGTCGCGGGACCTGCTGGCCGCCCGCTGGGATGACGTCGTCGCCGAGACCGAGCGGACCTTCCACGGCTGGCAGGGCCGGTCCGCGCTGCCGGTGGTGGACCAGTTCCAGCGGCTCGCCGCCGCGCAGCTGTCCATCGCGTTGACGGGGGAGAGCTCCGCGGCCCAGTTCGAGAAACTGCGGTCGGCGTTCGAGTTGGTCCTCGACGTCACCGTCACCGGCAAGTGGCCGGCGGCGGCGCTGAAACGGCCCTCCTATCGCCGGGCCCGTGCGGAGATTCACGATTTCGCCCGGAACGCCCTTTCGGAACGCGCGGCGAATCCTCGTCACGACACCACGGATCTGCTCGACCGGGCCTTGGCGGCTGTGGACGAGAACGGGGACCCTTATCCGCTGGATGTCCGGGCGGGAATGGCGTTGCAGGGCTATTTCGCCGGCGTCAACACCGTCGCCTACCTCTACAGTTTCATGGTGTACGCGATGCTGCGTCACCCCGGTGTTCTCGCGCGCGTGACGGCGGAGGTCGATGCCGCGTACGACGACGGCGGGCTCACGTTCGAACGGCTCCGGGGGATGCCTGCGCTGCACGGGCTCGTGATGGAGACGTTGCGGGTGTATCCGCCTGCGCCGGGCTCCGCGCGTACGGTGATGAAGGCCTTTGACTTCGAGGGTTTCCGCATTGAGGAAGGGCGGCGGGTGCTCGTCGCGACGTCGGTGCCGCATCAGCTGCCGGAGCATTTCCCCGATCCGGGCACGTTCGACATCGACCGGGATTTCGCCGGCGGCCGGAAAGCATCGGTGTACGCGCCGTTCTCGGTCGGCAGCCACACCTGCCTGGGCGCGGGAATGACCGAGGTCCTCGCCGTGGCGACCATGGCGATCCTGGTCCGCAACCTGAATGCCACGCTGCCCCGGCCGGACCAGCCGTTGCGGATCACCGCCACGCCCGGCCCGAACCCGGGAAAGCGTTTCAAGGTCGCCGTCACGGAACGGACGATCTAGAGCACGCCGTTCTTCTTCGACGTCTCGATGTTCTGCAGGTGCTTCTGGTAATCGCGGGTGAACACCGAATGGCCCTGCTTGTCGGTCGCGACGAAGAACAGCCAGTCGCCCTTCGGCGGGTCGAGGGCGCCCTCCAGGGCCGCTTTCCCCGGATTGTTGATCGGGGTCGGCGTGAGGCCTTCCTTGTCGTGCAGCCGGTACGGGTTCTTCGGGTCACGCAGCTCCGCGCGGGTCATCTTGCCCGACGGTTTCGTGGGCTTCCCGGTGAGCTGGTAGTAGTAGTTGATGCCCACGTCGTACTCCAGGCATTTGCACGGTAGTTGGTCGGAGTTGTCGCCGTAGAGCCGGTTGTACGCCGTCCGCGACACCTTGCCCAGGTCATCCTTGTTACCGGCCTCGGCCTGCGACAACGACGCGACGGTCAGCACCTCGTACGGGCTGATCTTCCGGTCGTCCTCGGCCCGTTTCACGAAATTGATGCTGTCCGCGACGGTCATGAACTGCTTGACCATCAGCTTGAGGTATTCCGCGGCTGTGCCCTTCTTCGGGAACTCGTACGTCGCCGGGAACAGGAAACCCTCGATCGATTTCGTAACCCGCTGGCCATCGGTGCGCTCGAACCACAGATCGGGGACGCCCAGCGCCTTCGGGTCCTTGGCAGCCTTCTTGAAATCGTCGACCTTCAGTCCGGTCGACTCGGCGAGAATGGCGTAGACGCCGTTCGCGGTCGTCCCCTCGGGAATCGGCACACCGTTGACGACCCGGGCCTTCGGGTCCAGCAGCAGCGTCACCGCCGCCGCCCCCGACATGTGCTTCTTCAGGTTGTAGGTGCCGGGTCCGATGTTCTGCCCCTTGGGGTTCGCGTCGGCGGCATCGACAAACGCCCGCGTGCTCTGCACGACATCCTTGGTGACCAGCGTGTCACCCATCGTCGTGAGGGTCGAGTGCTGGGCGATCGTGACCTGCACCGCCTCGGTCCCCGCGCCGTCGTAGTCCGCCGCGGGCAGGTAGGCCTGGATCCGCGACCGCCCCAGGTATCCGCCGATGCCGAGCACACCGACAAGCACCACTACCACCAGCAGCGCGATGGGCGCCCTGCCCTCGCCGGGCCGCCGGTGACGGGATCGATAACGCTCGTCGCTCATGTCGTCCGCCTCCGCTGTCGGTCCGGACGACTGTGCATGATCAGTACCGTCCTCGGCAACCCGGCAGGTCGCACGCCATGATGATCATGTGTTTCACCCGGAGGAGAGGAACGCCGATGCGGCTTCCCGCTGACAGTCATGTGCACAGTGAATGGTCCTGGGACGCCGTCCAACGCGGCGCGTCGATGGAGAAGACCTGCGCGCGGGCGGTCGAGATCGGTTTGCCCGCGCTCGCCTTCACGGAACACATGGACCTCGTCACCTGGGGTGACTTCACCCCGCCGCCCTTCGACGTCGACGGCTACCTCGCGAGCATCGAACGCTGCCGTGACCTGTTCCCCGGCCTGCGCATCCTCACCGGCGTCGAGCTCGGCGAACCCCACTGGTTCGGTGACCAGGTCACCCAGCTGCTGGCGGGCGGTCACTTCGACCGGGTGCTGGGCTCACTGCATTCACTTCCGGTCGCCGGCCGGCTCGCCGAGGCCAATGAGGTGTACGCCAACCGCGCACCCGCCGACGTCATCCGCGACTACCTCGCGGAGATCCCCCACCTGGTCGCGGGTTCTGACGCCTTCCACTCGCTCACCCACATCGACTACGCCGTCCGTAGCTGGCCCCAGGACGCCGGCCCGTTCGACCCCCACACGTTCGAGGACGAATTCCGCCACGCCCTGCACACCCTGGCGGACAGCGGCCGCGCCCTCGAGATCAACACCCGCCTCCCCCTGGCCGCCGTCATCGTCCGCTGGTGGCGCGACGAGGGCGGCCAGGCCGTCACCTTCGGCAGCGACGCCCACGTCCCCGAGGCCCTCGCCCACGGCTTCACCGACGCCGCCGCCCTCGCCGAGGCCGCCGGCTTCCACCCCACCACCTCCCCGTACGACTGGTGGTCCCGCTGATCGCCGTTGCCTCCGCTCCGTCGGTCCTCCGTGCGGCTGGTCCCCGCTGGCCGCCGGTGCTATCGACCCGGCCGCCGAGGAAGCCGGCGGCGGCGGTCCCGGTGGTCCCGGCGGCCCGCCACCGAGTGGTCCCCCGCCTTCGGGAAGCCCGTCACCCTCCGCATAACCCTTATCGGTACGCCGTGACGAGCTCGCCGCCGATGCGGGCCAGCTCTTCCCGCACCGGCGGCGGCTCGACAACCTCGGCCAGCGCGCCCCACCCCGCGAGCTGCCGGGCGATGTCCAACGCCGTCGGCGCCCCCAGCCGCACCCGGGCACGGCCGTCCGCCAGCTGCGCCTCGACGTGGCAGTGCCGGCCGAAATGGGTACGCAGGATGCGTACAAAATCGGCTCTGATCATGATGGTCGCCCACGTGCGGGACCGGCGCTCCTCCATCTCGCCGACGATCTGCTCCCAGACCTTGTCCAGATCGAAGCCGGCGGGACGATCCGCGGCCTCGTCCATGGGCTCGGCCGTGACGATGCGCTCGACCCGGAAGGTCCGGCGGCCTTTCTCCGTGCCCGCGATCAGATACCAGACGTCGTCCTTGTCGACCAGACCCCACGGATCCACGATGCGTACGCTGCCCTGCCCGCCCCCGCTCTTGTAGGTGAGCCGCACCTTGCGGCGGCGCACCACCGCCTCCTGCAACCGGTCGACGATTTCGGGGCGGTGCCGCTCCGGCTCACCCCAGCGGGCGGAATCGACCAGCGTCGCGCCGGCAGCTGCCTCCGCCTCGGCCCGGAACGTCTGCGGCAGCGCCCGCACCAGCTTGCGCAGCGCCGCCCGAGCCTGCCCCGATGCCGCCGCGGCCGGGCCCACCAGCAGGAACAATGCCTGTGCCTCCGACTGCGACAGGCCACTGAGATCGGTACGCGCCCCGCCCAGCAGCGACCAGCCACCGTGCCGCCCGGGCTGCGGATAGACCGGCACCCCGGCGGCGGACAGCGCCTCCAGGTCGCGGCGCGCCGTGGCGACCGACACCTCCAGCTCGGCCGCGAGCTCGGCGGCGGTGACCCGGCCCCGGGACTGCATCAGCAGCAGCATGGCAACAAGACGATCAGCGCGCATGGGGTCAATCTTGCGGGAAAAAGTGCTCAGAAGGTGAGCACTTAACGGTCGGATGATGAACCCATGTTGCGAGGACTCACCACCATCACCTATTTCGCCGACGACGTCGCGGCCGCTGCCGCCTGGTACGCCGAGGTGCTCGGCGCGCAGCCGTACTTCGACCGGCTCCCCGCGTACACCGAATTCCGGATCGGCGACTACCAGCACGAACTCGGCATCCTCGACCGCCGCTACGCACCGCACGACACCAACGGTCCCGGCGGCGTGATCACCTACTGGGCGGTCGACGACCTCAACGCCGCCTACGCGCGTCTGCTCCAGCTCGGCGCCACCGAGCATGACAAGCCCACCGAACGCGGCCCCGGCTTCGTCACCGCCTCCGTCCTCGACCCCTTCGGCAACATCCTCGGCATCATGGCCAACCAGCACTACCTCGACATGCTCGCGCACTGATCGTCGGGGAGTGCCCGGTCGGCTGGCTCCGTCCGCTGGCTTTGCCGGCTGGCTTCGTCCTGCTGGCTTCGTCCGGCTGGCTTCGTCCGGCTGGGTCTGGTCGGCCGGGTCTGGTCGGCCGGCTCCTTCCTTAGGGATGACAAAGGATGATCATCGGCGCCTCATAGGGTCCGGCACTACAAAGCTGCTGGTGAAGGTGCTCTATATCGCCGGCTGGGGCCGGAGCGGAACGACGATCCTCGACAACATCCTCGGCTCGTACGGCCCGGTCTTCACCACCGGTGAGCTGTTCTACCTGTGGCGCCGGGGCCTCAACCAGGGCCGCATCTGCGGTTGCGGCACCGGCCTGCGTCTCTGCAGGACGTGGCGCGACATCCTCGACGTCGCCTACGCGGGCCGCACGCTGCGACCCAAACGTACGGCGGCACTGCAACGCAGGGTCGCCCGCGTGCGCGACACCTGCCGGCTGTCGCGTGCTGAGCTGACCGGCGAGCAACTCGACTACCGAGACGAGATGTACCGGTTGTACGCCGCCATCCACACCGTCACCGGCGCCGACCTGATCGTCGACTCGTCCAAGGTGCCCTCAGGGGCAGCGGTGCTCGCCCAGATGCCCGAGGTCGAGTCCTATCTGGTGCACATGGTGCGGGACCCGCGCGCGGTGGCGTACTCGTGGATGCGTCCCAAAGATCTCCCCGATGTCGCCGTCGCGCGGACGATGGCGGAACACGGGGCAGCCGAGAGCAGCACCAACTGGCTGACCTGGAACCTGCTGATCGAAAGCCTGGCCCGGGGCAGGTTCGCGGGCCGCGCCCAGCGCATCCGCTACGAGGACTTCGTCGCCGCACCACGCGACATGGTGGAGTCACTGCTGGGCCTGGTCGGGTTGGCCGCCGAACCAGGGCCGTTCGAGGGTGACGCCTCTGTCCGGCTGAACATCAACCACACGGTTTCTGGCAACCCGAGCAGGTTCCGGACCGGCCCGGTAACCCTGCGCGCCGACAACGCCTGGCAGGCACACCAGCCATGGCGCCCGCGTGCTGTCAGTACGGCGATCTCGCTGCCGCTGCTGCACCGCTACGGCTACACCCCTCGACGCTGAAATCGGTCGCCGTTGCTGTACCGCCATGGCTTTGCTCTCGACGGTGAAGCCGGTTGCCCAGTCGCCCCTGCGGCGTCGCCCTCTAAATTCGGTTGCCCGCCTGCCGCTGTTTGAACAGTATGGCGCGCATGGGTCGGTAGGTAGTGACGCACGTGCGGGACGAAGACGGGTTGAGTAACTCCCCGTCTCGCTCCGGCGTGCCGCAGAGAGCCCGCACCTTCTGATCGGTGCGGGCTTCCCCCATGCGCGACGTGATCCTCGGCGTCGCGCCCACCGGCGTGCTCCGATGCAGGCGCCGGTTCGTCTGCCGCCGTACCCGGGAGTCAGCGCCGCTGCGCCTCCCCGTCACCTTTGGAACCCGCCATAGCCATGAACAATCATCACCATGTCCCGATGCCGGCCGGCATCGACCGCAAAGCCCTGTGGGTCGTCCGGGAACTCGGCCTGCCCGCCATCGTCAAAGCCTGCGTGGCGTGCAGGTCCACCCGGCACCGCCCCACCGGCAAGATCCGCGTCAACGCCAACGGCAAACTCCTCGACGTCTGGCTGCTCATCGGCTGCGACCTGTGCGACCGTACGTCGAAAATCCCCGTCCACGAACGCATCAACGTGAAAGCACTCGACCACGATCGCCTCCTGATGTTCGAGAACAACGATCCGGCCATGGTGCGCGAGCTGACCATGGACACGATGCTTGCCGCCAGGTCCGCGTACCGGCTCGACTGGACCGGCACCTGGGAACTGGAGACCGACATGCCGTTCTACGACCTCACCGGCGCGGACCCGGCATCATTCGAGGTCGTCGTCCGGTTCGAACTCCCGGCACCCGTCCGGGTCGAGAACCTGCTCACGGCGGGGTTCGGGCTCAGCCGTCCCGTCGTGCGTGGCTTGGTCAGCTCCGGACGGATCCGGTTGCCGCTGCCCGTCGATGCTAAAGCCCGCGAAGACTTCAGCTTCTTCGTGCTCCGGGGTGGCGCTCCTTCGTGATCCGGCGCGGCCACGGAACCCAGGGCCGCGCTTGAGTATCCGGTCGGCGGGAAGCCTCTGCGCCTACCCGTCGGCCGGTTCCGCGACGGTGAGCTCGTTGCGCAGGCATTCGAGGGCTCGCCGGTTTGTAGCTCTGCCGGCAACTGGCGGCGGCGGTCGTGATGGTGGCGGGCGGGGTCAGCGAGCGGTGATGCGGGACCAGCCCGAGACCTCGGTCGGGGTGCGGCCGGCGGGGCCGGTGTACACGGCGGAGGGGCGGATGATTTTTGCGAGGCGCTTCTGTTCGATGATGTGGGCGCTCCAGCCTGCCGTTCGTGCGCAGGTGAAGAGCGGTGTGAACAGTTCTGCGGGTACGCCGGCGAAGTCCAGGACGATGGCGGCCCAGAACTCGACGTTGGTTTCGAGGACGCGGTCCGGTTTGCGTTCGCGTAGCTCGGCCAGGGCGGCGGCTTCCAGGTCGAGGGCGGCTTCGTAGCGCGGGGCGCCCAGTTCTTTGGCGGCGGCGCGCAGGATTCTGGCGCGGGGGTCCTGTGCGCGGTAGATCGGGTGGCCGAAGCCCATCAGGCGCTTGCCGCTGTCGAGGACCTGGCGGACGTAGCCGCGGGCGTCGCCGGTGCGCTCGACGGCTTCGACCATGCCGAGTGCCCGCGCCGGGGCGCCGCCGTGCAACGGGCCGGACATGGAGCCGACAGCCCCGGAGAGCGCGGCAGCGACGTCCGCTCCTGTGCTGGCCACGACCCGGGCCGTGAACGTTGATGCGTTCATGCCGTGCTCTGCCGCGCAGACCCAGTACCGGTCGATCGCCGCCACGTGACGTGGGTCCGGATCCCCCTGCCACTGGATCATGAACCGTTCCGTGGCGGACCGGCCCTCGTCGACCCGGGCCTGCGGGACGGCAGCGCTTCGCGCCGCCTGCGGGACGGTCGTGCCTCGCGCCGAGCCTGAGGCGATCACGCCTCGCGCTGTCTGCGAAGTGGTCGCGTCTCGCGCCGCGCGTGAGGCAGTCGCGTCTCGCGCCGGGCGTGAGGCAGTCGCGTCTCGCGCCGGGCGTGAGGCACTCGCGCTTCGGGCTGTTTGGGAAACGGTCATGTTTCTGGCGGCCTGTGCCACGAACGACGGCATCATGGCTGAGGTGCGTGCGAGGTCGTCCCGGGCTTGCGCCTCGTCGATGTCGATCAGGGGCCGCAACCCCCATGTCGGTGCCAGCAGGGCCGTAGCTGCCTGGATGTCGGCGCGGATGTCACCGGAATGGACCGGTAGGGCGAGGGGTTCGGCGGGGGCGAGCTCGCGGCCGAAGTCACCGTCGACCAGGAGGCCCCACACGTCGGCGAAGGTAGCCTGGCCGACGAGCTGCTCGACGTTGATGCCGCGGTATCTCAGCGACCCGCCGTCGCGGTCGGGTTCGGCGATCTGGGTCTCGAAGGCCACGACGTCCGCGAGGCCCGGTTTCACGGTCAGCATGGAATCAATGTCGCTCCGGCAAAATCAACCTGTCAACGTTGATCCAGTCAACATGAGAGGATGTCCACATGACTGATGGACGTCTGCTCACGACCGACGAGGTGGCCCGGCGGCTGGGCGTCAAAAAGGCGACCGTTTATTCGTACGTCAGCCGGGGGTTGCTGGTCAGGCGGCGCAACGGGAGCGGTAAGGAAAGCCTGTTCGCCGAGGCTGATGTCACCGCGTTCGGCGCCGACCGCCGGCCGACCGTGCCCGGCACCGAGACGACGTCCATCCACACGGGCATCACGCTCATCGCGGACGGGCGTCTACACTACCGCGGTCACGACGCATGCACCCTGGCGCACACGGTGTCGTACGAGTCGGTGGTCACCCTGCTGTGGACCGGGGAGCTGGAGGACTTTCGTTTCGACCCCGACCCGGACCTGCGGGAACTGGCCGAAGCCGTCACCGCGCCGCTGCCGCCGCAAGCACGGCTGACCGACCGGCTACGGGTCATTGTCGCCGCCATCGCCGCCGCGGACCGCCTCCGTTTCGACACCACAGCCACCGCCGTGGCGACGACCGGCCGGACGATCATCAGCACCATGGTGTCCGCGCTGCCGCGACGCGCATTCGCGGCCGAAGGAACGACCGCGGCCGAGTTGTGGAGCAGGCTCACCACCCTCAAGCCGACACCGGCCCGCACCGCCGCGCTGAACAGCGCACTGATCCTGCTCGCCGATCACGACCTCGCCGCCTCGACCTTCGCCGCCCGGGTCGCGGCGTCCACGCGCGCCCACCCGTACGCCGTCGTCGGTGCCGGCCTCGCCGCTCTCGACGGCCCCCTGCACGGCGCGGCCAGCACCCAGGTGATCGACCTGCTCCACACCGCGGTGCGTACGGCGGACCCCGTCGGCACGATCTCCAACCGCCTCCGCACCGCAGGCACGGTGCCCGGCTTCGGCCACCCGCTCTATCCCGGCGGCGACCCCCGCGCGGTCACCCTGCTCGACATCCTGGCCCGGCTACCCGCAGCGTCGCGCTCCGCTCATGACGTCATCGCCGGGGTCGCGGACGCGATGGCGCAACGCTCGGGGATCAAGCCGAACATCGACTTCGCACTGGCCGCCTTCGCCCTGCTCCACGACATGGACGACGGCGCCGGCGAGGCGATCTTCGCCATCGCGCGCACGGCGGGGTGGCTCGCGCACGCGCTGGAGGAGTACGAGAACAAGCCCGGCCGCTTCCGCCCCAGCGGCCAGTACCAGCAGCAAGCCGGCTGACTTTCGGTCCACAGGGGTGAATGCGCGGGTGCGCGCAGGCCCACGGCCATGTCCAGGTTCGGTTGCGCGGGTGCGCGCAGGCCCACGGCCATGTCCAGGTTCGGTTGCGCGGGTGCGCGGTTGCGCGGGTTCGTAGCCATGTCCAGATTCGGTTGCGCGGTTGCGCAGGTTCATCGCCATGTCCAGGTCGGTTGCGCGCAAGCCCGTCGCCCGTCAACGCTGGTGGGTTCTCAGGCCGTGGGGGCCGGTTGTTTGGGGCGGGGGGTGAAGAAGCGGACGAGGTCCTGGGCGGCGGTGGGGGACAGCATCATTGATTGGATCCGTGCGGACATCTCGGCTACCGGGCGGATCCTGGTGAACATCGCCTCCTCGTACGAGTGGATGGCCGCGTCCAGGTCGTCGGGGCGGGTGGCAAGTTCGGTGGCGAGTTCGGCGGCGTCGAGCATGGCCTGGTTGGCGCCCTCGCCCACCGGGGGGAGGAGGTGCGCGGCGTCGCCGATGAGGGTGACGCCGGGACGGCCGGGCCAGCGCGTACCCGTGGGCATTGTTTCGATTCTTCGGGGTGTCGGCGTGTTGTCGGCGGCTTCGATGAGTGCGGTGAGGCGGGGATCCCAGCCGTCGAAGAGGGCGAGCAGCGAAGGCTTGTCGCGGTATCTGTCGAGCGGGCGATCGGTGGCACGCAATGAGATGCCGACGCGGATGCTGCCGTCGCCGAGGCGTTGTGCTGACAGGATCTGATTGACGCCGACGCACCACAGGTTTCCGGGGCCGACCAGGTCGGCGAGGTCCGGATGGCGCCGGTCGGCGTCGGCGATTCCCAGCTCCACGATCGTCGACACGGGGGTGAGTGCGACGTCGGTGAGTAGCGGCCGCACCACTGAGCGGGCGCCGTCGGCGCCGACGAGGATGTCGCAGCCGGTGTGGTGACCGCCGTCGGACGTCAGCTCCCAGCCTCCGCCGGGTCGCGGGGCCGCCGCAATGATCCGCTGCCCCCAGGCAACCGTGTCGCCGGGGAGGGAGTCGAGCAGGAGATCGCGCAGGGCGCGGCGGTCGATCTCGGGACGTCCGGAGAACGAGCCGGGAGCCGGGACGTGGTGCACGAGGGTGCGTCCTGCCGGGTCGAGGATGCGATGTTCCTCGCCCTCGGGTCGTGCCTCGGAGCGGAAGCCGTCGGCGAGACCCGCCTCGGCCAGTGCGCGCTGTCCGGACTCCGGGTGCAGGTCGAGCATGCCGCCCTGCCATCGAGCTGCCCGGCTCGCCTCGCGCTCGTACACCACCGTGCTGATCCCGTGCCGATGCAGAATCCGTGCCAGTGTCAGGCCGCCGACGCCACCACCGGCGATTGCGATGTGCATTCCGATCCCCTTACCGTACGCTGTACTTGTGGATACACCGTACGGTAGCGAGCCGCTGGCCATTTGGGAACGCCCCGAACCGCAGCCCCGGGCAGCGCCGGTCCCGTTGAGCCGGGCGAAGATCGTCGCCGTGGCGATCCGGCTGGCCGATGAGCAGGGCCTCGACGGGCTGTCGATTCGCAAGATCGCCAAGGAGCTCGGCGTCGGCCCGATGCGGCTTTACGACTACGTGACCAACCGGGCCGAGCTACTCGATCTGATGGTCGACGCGGTCTACGGCCAGATCGCCGATGCCAGCGGCCAGACCGCGCAGACGGGCGGGCGGGCTGCCGAGACGGGCGGCCAGAGGGTGGAGGCGGGCGGGCGGGCTGCCGAGACGGGCGGCCAGAGGGTGGAGACGGGTGGGCGGGCTGCCGGGGCCGGCCGGCGGCGGGTTGCGGGGGCTGGAGAGCAGGCCGAGTGGCGTGCCACCGTGCTGGCTGTTGCGCGGGCGACCCGGGTCGCTGCTCTTGAGCATGAATGGTTCGCCGATCTGCTCGGCGGACGGCCGCATCTGGGGCCGCACACCCTCGCCGTAGGCGAATTGAACGCGGCGGCGCTCAGTCAAGCACCCGCAGTGCACGACATCGACGACCTGCAGCGAACCATCGGTGCGCTCAACTCGTTCCTCATCGGAGCCCTCCGCAGGGAGGTCACCGAGCGCCGCACCGCCCGTACCACCGGCACTGACGTGCCCGCGTTCCAGGCCGGGCTCGGCCCCTACCTCACCCGCATGTTCACGACTGGCCGTTACCCCACGATCGCCCGGCTGGTCGTCGACGGCAGCCACCTGGACGCGGAGGAAACCTTCAATCGCACCCTGACCACCGTCCTGGACGGCATCACGGGCGCCCCGGCGTAGCGGGCATCGGCGGCGGCTGAATCAGTCGCGGCCGACCCAGGTGGCGATGCAGGCCTCGTTGCCTTCGGCGTCGGCGAGGGTCCACCATTTCGGGGCGTGCTCGTCGGAGACCAGGTGGCCGCCGGCGGCGAGGGCGGCGGCGATGCGGGTTTCGGCCTGGTCGTGGGGGACGGCTATGTCGAGGTGGATGCGGTTGCGCTGGGGTCGGGGCTCGTCCATGCGCTGGAAGTCGAGGCCGGGGTGGCGGCGGGCGGGGTCGGTCAGGTAGTCGTCGCCGATCGGGTCGTACCCGAGGATCGCCTGCCAGAACGGCAGGATCGAGGGGGCGTCAAGGGCATCAAGACAGATGCTCAGCAGTTGTACGCGCGCCGGCTCAGCAATCAGCTCCAGCTCCGTGGCAGCGGCGGAGATGCGGCGTGCCAGGGCGACGTCGCGGCGCAACAGATTCACGGTGACGCCGTCGTGGCGCAGGTCGACGGTGACGTAATCCTCGTCGGTGAGCCGGCCGATCGCGTCGACCAGCGTGATGCCCTCGGCCAGCGAGCGGGCCCGGAAGTATGCCGAGGTCACGTGGTAGAGGCAGCGCCAGTCGCCGACCCCCTCGGCGGCGTGGAACCGGGTGGCCGTGATCTGCGTCGTCATGACGGCGAACCTAACACCGCCGCGACGTCACTCGTCGAAGGCGACGAGGTGGCGGGCGCGGGCGTGGATGAGGTGCTCGCGCATGGCCGATTCGGCGCGGTCGGGGTCGTGGTCGCTGATGGCGGCGGCGAGGAGTTGGTGCTCGTCGTTGGTGACGGCTGTCTGGGCGTACGGAAAATAGCGGCGGTGCAGGTGCAGATGCGCGTGGAGCCGGGTGATGCTCTCCCTCAGCAGCGGGCTCGCCGACGCCTGCGCGACCAGGTCGTGGACGTGGGCGTCGAGCGCCGTGAACGCCGCATGCCAGGCGTGCTCGTCGCCGCCCTCGACCGTGCGGGCCGCCTCGGTGACCAGCGTGCCGCGCTGCTCGGGCGTGGCCCGTTCGGCTGCCCAGCGGGCGGCGGCACACTCCAGCAGCAGGCGCATGTCGAACATGTCGTTGAACTCGGCGCGGGTGAGCAGCGGGCTGACCGTGTAGCCGGCCAGGGGGCGTTTGCGGACCAGGCCCTCGGATTCCAGCCGGGCCAGTGCTTCGCGTACGGGGGTGGGGGACACCTCCAGGTCGCGCGCGAGGGCGTCGATGTTGACCCGGTCGCCGGGCGCGAGGGTGTGCTCGAGGACGGCGGCGCGCAGGGAGTCGTACACGTCATCGCCCAGGGTTGATCTCTTCAGCCGCGGCAGCGTCATGGTGTTTCCGATCGATTTCTCATATGTGTCTTGACGGCTGTGGATGTGACCGGGTACACATCCACAGGAAAGATCCTATAGGATCTACGAAGGCGAAAGGAAGCCGCATGAAGCGGATCCCGTTAGCTCTGGTGGCCGTGTTGGGCCTGGTCACGACCGCTGGGTGCACCAAGAAGGCCGACAACGACGAGGCAGCTGCCGCAGGCAAAAAGCCCGCGGACGTGCGGATCGCGCTGATCCCGGGCGGGGCGCACCCCTATTTCCAGCCGTGGAAGACCACCGCCGCCACCGCGAAGACCGACTTCACGCTCGGCGACGTGACGTTCAACGAGACGTCCGGCTGGGACCAGACGAAGCAGAACGACGTGGTCAAGTCGCTCGCCGCGCAGGGCTACAACGCGTTCGGGATCTTCGGTGTGGCTCCCGAGAACATCAACTCCACGTTCGAGGACCTCAAGCGGCAGGGCTTCCCCGTCGCCTCGCTCGCGTCGTGCCCGGCCGGTGACGTCGACAAGGCGGACTTCTGCCTCTCCACCGACGTCGAGCAGGCCGCCTACAAGGCCGCCAAGGCGGCGATCGACGCGATCGGCGGGTCCGGCACCCTCGCCCACCTGACCGGCAACAAGGTCGACTCGAACACCCAGCGGCGCATCGCCGGCGTGGAGAAGGCCGTCGCCGAGACCGGCGGCAAGGTGACGATCGTGCAGGTCGTCACCGACATCGACACCGACCTGCAGACCGCGCAGAAGGCCGTCGCCGACCTGCTCGCCGCGAAGGGCAGCCAGATCAGCGCGATCGTCAACACCGCCTACAACCCCGCCGTCGCCGCCGCCGAGGGGGTCGCGCAGGCCAAGCTGCCGATCAAGGTCATCGCGATCGACGACGACAAGACCATTCTCGACGGCATCAAGGACGGCTCCGTCGCGGGCACGGTGCTGCAGAACCCCGTCGGGCAGGCACTGGTCGGCTCGTACGCGCTGATGAGGCTCTCCGGTGGCTGCACGATGGCCCAGCCCGGTGTGGAGGTCGACTCGGGGTCGTTCGTCGTCACCAAGGCCAACGTCGCGAACTACGAGACGGACCGGCAGGCCAAGACCGGCGAACTGCGCAAGGACTTCGACAGCAAGTACCTCGTCTGCCAGTAGGGGAGTGCCGTGCCCGTCATCACCCACGCCGAGGCGTACCTGATCGACCTGCCCGTCGAGACCCTGCGCACCGATGCCCTGCAGCAGTTCGTCAAGCAGGAGACCGTCTTCGTCGACATCCGCACCGACGACGGCGGCGAAGGTACCGGTTACAGCTACACGATCGGCACCGGGGGCACCGCCGTGCTCGCCCTGCTGCGCGACAGCCTGGTGCCGCTGCTGCCCGGCCGTGATCCGCGCCGCATCGAGGCGGTGTGGCGCGAGCTTTTCCTGGCCACCAAGGCCACCACCGTCGGCGCCATCACCTCCCTGGCGCTCGCGGCGATCGACACCGCGCTGTGGGACTGGCGCTGCCGGGCCGCGGGCCAGCCACTGTGGATGGTCGCGGGTGGTGCCAAGGACCGCATCCCGCTGTACGACACCGAGGGCGGCTGGCTGCACCTGAGCACCGAGGAGCTCGTCGCCGGTGCCAAGAACAGCCAGGCCGCGGGCTGGCCCGGCATCAAGATGAAAGTGGGGCGCTCACCCGCGCAGGACGCCGAACGCCTCGCTGCCGTGCGCGCCGCGACCGGTTCCGACTTCGACATCATGCTCGACGCCAACCAGTCCCTCACAGCCTCCGACGCGATCCGCCGCGCCCGGCTGCTGGAGGTGTACGACCCTTACTGGTTCGAGGAACCCCTGCCGGCCGAGGACGTCGCCGGGCACGCGGCGGTCGCCGCCGCCACCTCGATCCCGGTCGCGGTGGGGGAGTCGATGTACTCCGCCGGGCAGTTCGCCGAATACCTGCGCCGCGGCGCCGCCGGGGTCGTCCAGGTCGACGTCGCGCGGATCGGCGGCATCACCCCCTGGCTCAAGGTCGCGCATCTCGCCGAGACCGCGAACGTGACCGTCTGCCCGCATTTCCTCATGGAGCTGCACGTCAGCCTCTGCTGCGCGGTCCCCAACAGCCGCTACCTCGAGCACATCCCGCAGCTGCGCGCGATCACCCACGACGAGATCGAGGTCGCCGACGGGTACGCCCTGGCCCCCGCCACCCCGGGGCTCGGCATCAGCTGGGACCGCGACGCGATCGACGACCGGAGGGTCCGGTGACCGCCCAGCTCGAGACCCCGGCGCCCCCGGACGCGCCACCGCGTACACCGCACCGCGTCCCGCTCTGGGCCAACCCCCGGGTGGGCCTGGTCGTCCTGCTGATCGCGCTCGTCGTGCTGTTCAGCGTGCTGCGCCCGGCATTCCTCAACACCCGGCTCACGCTGACCCCGCTGCAGTCCGACATCAGCGTCTACCTCGTGGTCGGCCTCGCCCAGCTCAGCGTCCTGTCGCTCGGGCACATGAACATGGCCGTCGGCCGGATGGCCGCCACCAGCGCGTTCACCATGGGCCTCGTGCACGACAAGCTCGGCGCCGGGCTCGTGCTCAGCCTCATCGCCGGGCTCGCCGTCGGAGCCCTGCTCGGCGCGCTCGCGGGCCTGATCATCTCCCGCACCGGCGTCAACTCGTTCGTCGTCACCCTCGCCATGGACTTCGCCCTCGCCGGGCTCATCACGATCCTCTACAGCGGCGTCACCGGCGGCGTGGCCTTCCCGGCGATGCCCGCCGGCATGAGCGAGCTGCGCTCCGACACGTTCGCCGACTACTGCATCGGCGATGTCTGCGGGCCACGCGTGCCCCTGGTCGTACCGTTCGCGATCCTCGCCGCTCTGCTCGTCGGGCTGTTGTTCCGGTTGTCCCGCCTCGGCCGCGAGATCCTCATGACCGGCGCCAACCAGCGCGCCGCCGAGCTGTCCGGCATCCCCACGAAGGACCGCATCGTCCAGGCGCACGCCGTGAGCGGGTTGCTCGCCGCGCTCGGCGGGTTCCTGCTCGCCGCCAACAACGGCGCGTTCTCCGCCAGCCTCGGCGACTCGTTCCTGCTCCCGTCGTTCCTCGCCCCGGTCCTCGGCGGCACCCTGCTGGCCGGCGGCGCGGTCAGCGTCCTGGGCACCGTGCTCGGCGCGGCGCTGACCCAGGTGATCTACAAGGGACTCAACCTGCTGCAGTTCCAGCTCGATCGGCTCCAGCTCTACATCGGACTCGTCCTGCTCGCCGCACTCTCACTGGACCGGGCCCGCCACGTCCTCGCCGAACGACGGGGGAACCGGGCATGACCCTCACCGCCACGCAACGCAGCACCCTGCCCGGCAGGCATCTCTGGCAGGCCCCCGAATTCACGCTCGCCGTCATCGCCGTCGCCGGGTTCGCCGCCCTCGCCGTCGCCACCGGCGGGAATCTGCTGTCCGCCGGCACTCTCGGGGCGTTCTTCCGCTTTCTGGCCGTACCCATCGTCATCGGGTTGTCCCAGATGGTCGTGCTCGCCGTCGGGCAGATGAACCTCTCCGTCGGCGCCCTCACCGGTTTCTGCGCGATGGCCGCCGCCTGGCTCATGCTCGAGGCCGGGCTCCCCGCACCCCTGGCCGTGCTCGCCGCGCTCCTGCTCGGCCTGCTCGTCGGCGTCACCAACGGTTTCCTCGTCGTGCTGACCAGGATCAACGGCTTCATCGTCACGCTCGCGACGATGACGATCATTCAAGGCTTACGGTACGGAGTGAACGGCCCCGACACCTTCCAGGGCTACTCGCCGGGGCTGCGGGCGTTCGGCCGGGCGTCGATCCTCGGGCTCCCCGCCGTGTTCCTCGTCGCGCTGGCGGTCGCCGCCCTCGTCGCGCTGTTCTTCTCGCGTACGGTCCCCGGCCGGCACCTGCTCGCCAGCGGCGGAAGCCCCTTCGCAGCAAGGCTTTCCGGCATCTCCAACGACCGGTCGTTGATCGTCGCCCACGGCCTCTCCGGGCTGCTCGCCGGTGTCGCCGCGGTGCTGACCGTCGCCGCGTCCGGTTCGGTCAACGCCACCATCGGCGATGACCTGCTGCTGCCCAGCTTCGCCGCACCGATCATCGGCGGGGTGGCCCTGACCGGCGGCATGGTGAGCGTCACCGGCACCCTGCTGGCCGCGTTCCTGGTCCGGCTCGTCGACGTGATGCAGGCCCAGTTCGGCATCAACCCCCGCTGGGTCGACCTCATCATCGGCGCGGTCGTGCTGGGCGCCGTGCTGCTCGGAACCGTCCGTAGCAAGCTGCAGGAGAGGTCGGACTGATGCTCGTCGCGGAGAATCTCGTCAAGACGTTCCCCGGCGTCCGGGCCCTGGACGGCGTGTCGCTGAGCCTGCGACCCGGCAGCGTGCACGCCCTGCTCGGGGAGAACGGCGCCGGCAAGAGCACCCTGGTCAAACTGCTCACCGGCGTCTACCGCCCCGACGGCGGCCGGATCACTCTCGACGGCGAGGAGCGGCACTTCGCCGGCCCGCTCGACGCCCAGCGCGCCGGCATCGGCGTCGTGCACCAGGAACGCAACCTGATCCCCGCGTTCTCGGTCGCGGAGAACATCGTCCTGCACCACCTGCCGTCGCGCGGCGGGCGCCTCGACAAACGGCGGATGCGCGCCGAAGCGGTGCGCTGCCTGGAACTGCTCGAGGTCGACCTCGACCCGGACATCCCGGTCTCCCGGCTGTCGGTGGCCCAGGCCCAGCTCGTCGAGATCGCCAAGGCGCTCAGCCTGGACACCAAAGTGCTGCTGCTCGACGAGCCGACCGCGTCGCTGACCGGTGACGAGGCCGACCGGCTCTACACCGTCGTGCGGCGCCTGCGCGACGCCGGGCACGCCGTCGCGCTGGTCAGCCACAAACTGGAGGAGGTCTTCGCGGTCGCCGACACCGTGACCGTGCTGCGTGACGGGCGCAGCGTGGCCCAGGACGCTCCACTCACCGGGTACACCCAGGCGCAGGTCGTCGACCTCATGGTCGGTCGCGCTTTCGCGTCGATCGCGCTCCCCGACCGTACGGTCGACGGGGAAGTGACCCCGGCCCTGCAGCTGAGCGACGTCAGCACGGCCCTCGGCCACCGCGGCATCTCCCTGACCGTGCGCCCCGGCGAGATCCTCGGCCTCTACGGCCTGGTCGGCGCGGGCCGCAGCGAGCTTGCCAAAGCCGTCCTGGGCCTCGAACGCATCACCTCCGGCACCGTGCGGATCCACGGCAGACCCGCGCGGATCCGTACGGTCGGCGAAGCCCTGCACCGCTACCGCATCGGCTACGTGACCGAGGATCGCAAGGGTGAGGGCCTGTTCCTGGATCAGCCGGTGTCGCGCAACATCGCCGTCACCGTCTGGCGGCGGCTCGCCCGGGCGGGCCTGGTGCGCGACCGCAGCGAACGCGAGCTCGCCGGCACGTACGCCGATCGGCTCGGCATCCGGATCTCGTCGCCGCGGCAACCGGCCGGGCAGCTCTCCGGCGGCAACCAGCAGAAGGTGAGCCTCGCCAAGTGGCTCGCCGCCGAGTGCGACATCCTCATCGTCGACGAGCCGACCGTCGGCATCGACGTGCGGACCAAGGCGGCGTTCCACGAGCTGATCGCCGGGCTCGCCGCCGACGGCCTCGCCCTGCTGCTGATCTCCTCGGACCTGCCCGAGACCGTCGGGCTCGCCGACCGCATCGCGGTCATGAACGGCCTGCGCATCGTGGGCGAGCTCGCCAACGACCACGACTACCCCCGGATGAGCCAGCAGATCATCCGCCTCATCCACGCCGCAGAAACAGTGAGCGCCGCATGAATCCACTCGAACTCGTCCCGCTCGGGACGACGGACGTCCGCGTCACCAGGCTCGGCCTCGGGCTCGCTCCGCTCGGCGGGCTCTACACCCCGGTCGCCGACCAGCAGGCCCGCGACACCGTCGAACGCGCGTGGGACCTCGGTATCCGCTATTTCGACGTGGCCCCGCTCTACGGCAACGGACTCGCCGAACGCCGGAGTGGGCCGGTGCTCGCCGGAAAACCCCGCGACGAGTTCACTCTGTCCACAAAGGTGGGACGCGTGTTGCGGCCCGGCGGCGGGGACGAGCAGGACATCTGGGCCGAGGCGACAGGTGTCACCCCGCAGTTCGACTTCTCGGCGGCGGGGGTGCGGACGTCGTACGCCGAAAGCCTGGAACGTCTGGGTCTGGACCGCGCCGATCTGGTGCACCTGCACGATCCCGACGACCACTTCGAGCAGGCGGTCACCGAGGCGTTGCCGGCCTTGAAGACCCTGAACGTGGGCGCGATCTCGGCGGGGATGAATCAGGCTCCGATGCTGGCAGATCTCGTACGCACGGGAGCGCTGGACTGCGTGCTGCTCGCCGGACGGTTCACGCTGCTCGACCAGTCCGGCGCCGACGAACTGCTGCCGCTGTGCGCCTCCCGCAACGTCAGCGTGATCGCCGCCGGGGTGTTCAACTCCGGGCTGCTCGCCGACCCGCGACCCGGCGCGACGTTCGACTACGTTCCCGCTCCGGCCGGGCTGATCGGCCGGGCGCAGGCGATCCAGCGGGTGTGCACCCGGCACGGCGTGCCACTGCGGGCGGCGGCGATCCAGTTCCCGTTCACCCACCCGGCCGTGACCTGCGTACTCGTCGGCGCCCGCACCCCGGACGAGGTCACCGACGCCGTCGCGATGGCGGGCCTGCCGATCCCCGCTGTCCTCTGGAAGGACCTGCGCGGCGAGGGACTGATCGCATGATCATCGACGCGCACCAGCACCTGTGGACGGCCGATTACGCGTGGCTGCAGGATCCTTCGCTGACCCGCATCCGCCGCGATTACACGATCGAGGATCTGCGCGGGGCTCTGCGGGGGACCGGCGTCGAGCGGACGATCCTGGTCGAGGCCGGTCGTGGCGATGCCGCGGAGACCACGTCGTTCCTGCGGATCGCCCGGGACACCCCGGAGATCGCGGGCGTGGTCGGCTGGGCGTCGCTGACCGACCCTGCTCTCGGCGACACCCTTGCCGCGCACCGGGCCGGCTACGGCGGCGAGCTGCTGGCCGGCGTGCGTGATCAGGTCCAGGCCAGGGCCGACAACCATCTGGACCGCCCCGATGTACGCGCTGGGCTGGCCACGGTCGCCGCTGCCGGCCTGGTCAACGAGGTCGTGGTCCGCGCCCCGCAATTACCGTCACTGGCCCGGGCCGCCGCCGCGCTGCCCGGCTCGACGTTCGTCCTCGACCACCTCGGCAAACCCGCGATCGCCGCCGGACGGCTTTCGGCCTGGCGCGAGTTGATCGCGCCGGTCGCCGCGCAGCCCAACGTGATCGCCAAGGTTTCCGGGCTGGTCGCCGAGGCGGACTGGGCGACCTGGACGCCCGCCGATCTCGAGCCCTACGTCACGACCGCCGTCGAGCTTTTCGGGGTTTCCCGGCTCATGTTCGGCTCGGACTGGCCCGTGCTCGAGGTCGCCGCAACCTACGCGCAGGTCAAGGGCGTCATGGCCGACCTCCTCGACAACTCACCGGCCATCTTTTCCGGCACCGCGATCCGCACCTACCACCTGGAGCTCACGTGAAATACCTGCGAGTCGGACCCGCCGGCCAGGAGAAGCCCGTCGCCGGCGTCGGCGGACGGTTCTACGACCTGACCCCGGTCACGCCCGACATCACCGGCGCGTTCCTCGCCGCCGGCGGTGTTTCCACCGTGACCGGCCTGACCGAGGTGGACATCACCGGGCAGCGCCTCGGCGCCCCGATCGCGCGGCCCGGCGTGGTGCTGTGCATCGGCCAGAACTACGCGGCCCACGCCGCCGAATCGGGTGCCACCCCGCCCACCACACCGATCATGTTCTACAAGGCACCCTCCACAGTGGTTGGCCCCGACGACGACGTTCTCATTCCGCGCGGCTCCACGCGTACCGACTGGGAGGTCGAACTCGGGGTTGTGATCGGTAGGACCGCGCGCTATCTCGACTCTCCCGAGGCCGCCGCCGCGCACATCGCGGGATTTGTGCTGTCCAACGACGTCTCCGAGCGGACGTTCCAGCTCGACGACTCCGGCGGCCAGTGGTCCAAGGGCAAATCGTGCGAGACGTTCAACCCGCTCGGGCCGTGGCTGGTCACCCCGGACGAGACCGGCGACCCCGGCAAACTCGGGCTGCGCAGCTGGGTCAACGGCGAACCCCGGCAGAACTCCGGCACCACCGACATGATCTTCGACGTCCCCTACCTGATCTGGCACCTCTCGCAGTACACCGTCCTCGAACCGGGCGACCTGATCAACACCGGAACCCCGCAGGGCGTGGCACTGTCCGGCCGCTTCCCGTACCTGTCGGCCGGCGACGTGATGGAGGTCGAGATCGACGGCCTGGGCCGCCAGCGCAGCATCCTTCGGGACGCCTCGTGAAGATCACGGCGGTCGACACGTACGACGTCCGCTTCCCCACCTCCCGCGAGCTCGACGGCTCCGACGCCATGAACCCCGACCCCGACTACTCCGCGGCGTACGTCATCCTGCGCACCGAAGCCGGGTTCGAAGGGCACGGCTTCACGTTCACCATCGGCCGCGGCAACGAGGTGTGCCGCGCCGCGATCGACGCCCTCGCCCCCATGGTTCTCGGCCAGGACGCCACGGACCTCGGCGAATTCGCCCGCCGGCTCACCCACGACTCCCAGATCCGCTGGCTCGGCCCCGAGAAGGGCGTCGTCCACCTCGCCGCCGCCGCCCTCATCAACGCCGCCTGGGACCTCGCCGCCACCGCCGCCGGGAAACCGCTGTGGCGCCTGCTCAGCGACCTGACCCCGGACCAGATCGTCGACCTCGTCGACTGGCGCTACCTCACCGACGCCCTCGCCCCGTCCGAAGCGCTCGATCTGCTGGAAAAGGCCCGGCCCGGCCGTGAGCAGCGGATCGCCCACCTGATCGAGCACGGCTATCCCGCGTACACGACATCGCCCGGCTGGCTCGGCTACTCCGACGACAAACTCGTGCGCCTGTCCCGCGAGGCGGTCGCCGACGGCTACACCCAGATCAAACTCAAGGTCGGCGACAACCTCGAGGACGATGTACGCCGCCTCGCACTGGCCCGCCGCACGGTCGGGGACGATATCCGCATAGCCGTCGACGCCAACCAGCGCTGGGATGTCGGGCCGGCGCTGGACTGGATGCGATCGTTGGCGCCGTACAAGCCGTGGTGGATCGAGGAGCCGACCAGCCCCGACGACGTGCTCGGGCATGCCGCGATCCGGCGCGGGCTCGGTTCATCCGGCATCAAGGTCGCCACCGGGGAGCACGCGCAGAACCGGATCATCTTCAAGCAGCTGCTCCAGGCCGAGGCGATCGACGTCGTGCAGATCGACGCGTGCCGGGTCGCCGGCGTCAACGAGAACCTTGCGATCCTGCTGCTGGCCGCGAAGTTCGGTAAGCCTGTGTGCCCGCACGCCGGTGGGGTCGGGTTGTGCGAGCTGGTCCAGCACCTGTCCATGTTCGACTACGTCGCCGTCTCGGCCAGCCTGCAGGATCGCGTCATCGAGTACGTCGACCACCTGCACGAGCACTTCGAGAACCCTGTTGTCATTCGGCGCGGTGCTTACCAGGCGCCCGTTGCGCCAGGCTTCTCCGCCCGGATGAAGGCGTCGTCGCTGGAGCGCTACTCGTTCCCGGACGGGCCCGCGTGGGCCTGATCGCGGTCAGCCTCGACGGCTCTCCGATCCCCGATGTTCCGGATGTCGACGGCGACTTCGACGGGCCGGTCGCAGCCGCGCGGCATGTGCTCGCTGCCACCCGAAACGTTGTGCACAACCAAATTGCGCACAACTTAGTTGTGGGCAATCAAATTGCACACAACGGAGTTAGTGGCGACGAGCAAGCTGTGGACGAACAGCCTGTGGACGAACAGCCTGTGGATGAGCGGGTTGTGGACGGCCGGCTTGTGGATGAGCGGGTTGTGGACGGCCGGCTTGTGGATGAGCGGGTTGTGGACGAGCGGGCTCTGGACGCAGCGGCAGAAGCGCCGTTGGCGATCGTTGCCGGAACTGTGGCCGGTGCGGGGGCGCCCGGGACGGCACGTTGCGCGGCGGTCGGGTTGTCGCCGTTGTCCGGGGGAGTGGCTGAGACCAGGGCCGAGGGACCGTACGCGGCGGGGCTGCGGAAAGCCGGCGTCACCGGCATCGTGCTCTACGGCCGCGCATCGCACCCGGTCTGCGTGGTGGTCACCGAGGGCACCGCGCGCCTCGAGCCGGCGGCCGACCTCTGGGGACTGACGACCGGCGCGGCAACCGACAGGCTGCTGGAACGCCACGGGGCTGACGCCGCGGTGGCGGTGATCGGGCCGGCGGGCGAGCGCGGGGTCCCGTACGCCTCGATCATCACCTGCCGGCACCATCCACTGCCGCGACTGGGGCTCGGAGCCGTGCTCGGTCGTAAGAACGTCAAGGCCGTGGTGTGCGTGGGCGACGCGGTCCCCCCGGTCGCGGACCCGGCCACCGTGGCGACCATCGCTGCCGAGTACGCCGAAGCGGCCCGCACCGACGGCCTCTCGACCTGGCAACACGGGATGCCCGGCTTCGGTGTGTGGAGCGGTGAACCCGGGTACGCACCCGTGGCCCAGTTCACCGACACCAGCCGCCGCGGGGGAGTGGGGACCGTACCCGATGAGATTGCTCGCAGCGCGACCGTCGCGCCCTGCCCGGGTTGCCCGACCGACTGCATCAAGGTGTACGCCGGCGCAGGCCTGCACCAGGAGGCCCTCGCGATGCTGGGCCCCGGCCGGGGCGACCCGGACCCCTGGCCACAGCTGAGTGTCCACGAGCAGCAGGGCACCGACCCGGTCGACGCATCCGGCACTCTCACCGTGCGCGGCGTGGCGATCCCGCCGTTCGACCCGCGCGTGCAACCGAACCTCGGACTGGCCTACGTGGTCGCGCCGATCGGCCCGCGTTACGACATCGTGGAGCATGACCTCGATTTCGACCCGGCCGAGGGCATCCCCTCCGCGTATCCCGAGCTTGCACAGCTCGGCGTGCGGGTGCCCCGGCCACGCGGTGAGCTTGACGTGTACCGCACCGCCCAGCTGATGCGGTTGTGGAGCGGGCTCGACGCGCTCGGCGTGTGTGTTTTCGCGGCGACCCCGACCCGCCCGCTCACCCTGCGCCGCGTCACCGACCTCGTCGAGGCGGTAACCGGGCGGCGCCCCGACGTCCTCGCGCTCGGAGTCACCCGGCTACGCCTGCAGCACGAGATCAACACGAGGCTGGGCGTCGACAAGATCGGGACCTTGCCCGATCTGTTCTTCACCGAGCCGGTCCGGGCCGGCGGACGGTACGCGGGCGCGGTCCTCGACCGGGACGCGTTCACCGCCGCGGCCCAGGACCTGCACGACCACCTGTTCTCCTAGAGAGGAATCACCATGGCTTCGATGGACACACTGGTCGCGGTCGTCACCGGCGGCGGCTCCGGCATCGGCGCGGCCGTCACCGCCGAGTTCCGGGCCCGGGGTGCCCGCGTCGGCGTTCTCGACCTCGACCCCGGCAAGCCCGCGGACGGGCTGCTGCCGGTTGTCGCCGACGTCGCCGACCGCGGCTCGCTCGAACGGGCGGCGGCCCAGGTCGCGGCCGAGTTCGGCGGCATCGACATCCTGATCAACAACGCCGGGATCAGCGCCGTCGGCACGGTGGAGGCCAACGACGACGACGAGTGGCAGCGCGTGCTCGACATCAACGTCGTCGGCGTCGCCCGGACCACGGCCGCGGTGCTGCCCTACCTGCGGCGCAGCAATCACGCCGCGATCGTCAACACGTCCTCGATCGCCGCGACCGCCGGGCTCGTGCAGCGCGCCCTGTACTGCGCGTCGAAGGGAGCCGTCCACGCGCTGACCCTCGCCATGGCCGCGGACCTGGTCGGCGAGGGCATCCGGGTCAACTGCGTCGCTCCGGGTACGGTCGACACGCCCTGGGTGGCCCGCCTGCTCGCCCGTACCGACGATCCCTCCGGCGAGAAAGCCCGTCTGGCGGCGCGTCAGCCGACCGGTCGCCTGGTCACCGCCGAGGAGGTGGCGACCGCGGTGGCATACCTCGCGGCCCCGGAGTCCTCCGCGACCACCGGCATGTCCCTGGCGGTCGACGGTGGCATGTCGGGCCTGCGTCTGCCCCGGTGAGGTCAGGTTACGACTTCGTGTCGGAGCCCAGCAGTGCCTGTACCGGCCCGGATACGGTCCTGGCCGCCCGGGAAACGTGACCGGCCCCGCAGCTGGTTAACCTCGTTGTAACCAGTTGCGGGGCCGGATCTGGGTAGATTGTTGAGATCTTTGAACACATAGATCCCTTCATCGGCACCGCGGCGACCGAGTTGCCGCGGTCGCACGGCCTCGCCGCCAGCTGGTGGTGGCCGAAACCTCAGGTCGGCAACACCCACCCGGGCGCCACCTCGCCGCTGGGCATGGTCTCGGCCTGCGCCTACTCCGGTGCATACCCGACCGGTTACGGGCGTTACAAGAAAGGCACCGAGGGCCTGCCGGAGGAGATGTTCGACCGGCTCCAGGCCTCGGGCTTCACGCACTTCCAGCAGTCCGGCACCGGCGCGATCCGCAAGTATTACAACTATGTCCGCGTGACGCCGATGGTGCAGCCGCTCGACGAGCTCGGCCAGTCCTGGCCGCTGCACGACGAGATCGCCAGCCCCGGCTACTACGCGGCGACGCTCGACACCGGCGTGCGCAGCGAGATCACCGTCGGCGAGAAGGTCGCGGTGCACCGCTACACGTTCCCCGAGCAGCGCAGCGCCCGCGTCGTCATCGACCTGTCCATCGGCGGGCTGTCCATCGACCTCGGCCGCACGGTCCCGCTGCGGGCCCAGGTCGAGAGCATGGGGTACGGCTGCGCGCAGGGCACCGTCGTCATGGAGGGCGTCCCGCTCTCCGTCTACATCGAGGTCGACAGCCCCGGCTGGCGCCAGATGCTCTGGTACGACAGACGCCTCGTCGACGGCGGCACCCGACTCGACTTCGACAGCATCCGGCACACCACGCTGCGCCCGTTCGGCCTCATCTTCATGGGCCCCGCCACCGCGGGCCAGACCATCGAGGTGCGCCTCGGCTTCTCCCTGCGCGGCCACGAGCAGGCCCGTAAGAACCTCGAGCGCGAATGCGGCCAGACCCGTCCGGCCTTCGACACCGTGCACGCCGACACCCGCGACCGCTGGCGGGACACCGTCGGCAAGGTCCAGGTCGAGGGTGGCACCACGGCACGCCGCACGGTCATGTCGACCGCGCTCTACCACTCCCTGATCAAGCCGTGCGTCGCCGATGACGAGAGCCCGTTCTGGCCCACCTCCGGGCCCTACGCGTTCGACATCTGCACGATGTGGGACATCTACAAGACCCAGCTGCCGCTGATCGCCGCCATCGCCCCGGAACGCCACACCGCGATCCTCGAATCGCTCATCCGGGTCTGCGAGGAGGAGGGCAACTTCCCGATCGGCTACCGGATGGCGCGCGGTGCGGACCGATTCTTCCGGCAGGCGAGCGCACTCGCGCACACCGCACTGTCCGACGCGTACGCATTGCGCCCGCAGAGCATCGACTGGAGCTGGGCGCTCGTCCACATGGTCGACGATCTGCGCCGGATGTACGGCGAGGACTTCTTCGAGCACGGCGTCGTGCACCCGATCACGCACACGCTCGACCTCGCGTACGCCCATCACTGCACCGCGCAGGTCGCCCGCGCCCTCAACGACCACCGTCTCGCCGACGACCTCGCCGACCTGAGCCGCGGCTGGATCAACGCGTTCGACCCCGCCACCGGTCTGCTGCTCGACTCGTCGTTCTACGAGGGCGGCAAATGGAACTACTCGTTCCGGCTCGTGCACGACATGGCCGCCCGCATCGCCCTCGCCGGCGGCGACAAGACGTTCATCGACATGCTCGACCAGTTCTTCGGCTACGGCGCAGCCCCCGTCACGCAGCCCGGGGTGCGCCCGCTGCCGGCCGAGATGCGCCGCGGCTTCGCCCTGAACAGGTTCGAGGGCCTCAACAACGAGCCCGACATGGAAGCGCCCTGGTCCTATCACTACGCCGGGCGCCCCGACCGTACGGCCGAGGTGGTCAACGCCGCGCTCACGTGGCAGTTCGGCACCGGGCGCGGTGGCCTGCCCGGCAACGACGACTCCGGCGGCCTCTCCTCCTGGTACGTCTGGGCGTCACTCGGCCTTTTCCCGGTCGCCGGCCAGAACCTGTTCCTGATCAACGCCCCCGCGTTCGAACGCGGTGCGCTCACGATCGGTGACCAAGAGTTCGTGGTGGAGACTAGCGGTCACCGGGAGACTCCGATCGGTGCTGACGGCATCGACCGCACCCCACCGACACAATATGTTCAGTCGGCGACCCTTAACGGGAAAGCCTTGCATGGTGCACACTTGAGCGCCGCCGACGTGCACAAGGGCGGACGGTTGCACCTGAAACTGGGTCCGGAACCGTCGGCTTGGGCGCAAGGCGTGCGACCCCCCTCAGTGTCGGATCTGCACGCACCCTAGGAACCTCATGAAACACCCCCCTCGTCGCCTGATCATCGCCGTACGCGCCGACCCGGTCATCTGCGGTCACTCCGGTGAGGCCCGCAACCTGGCCGAGGTCGCGCTCACCCGCGGCTTCGACGACGTCCGGATCCTCACCTGGCCGATCGCCGCCCTCGAAGCGGCCGGTCTGCCGTTGAAGCCGCTCGACCGGTTACTGCCCTACAGCCCGGGCATCACCGTCGAACGCCCCGAGCCGGTCGGCGACTACCGGGTCCCCGACGGGCGCTACCAGGCCGGCCTCACGGGCCGCCTGGTCGAGCTGCTCGCCGAGCCGGTGCCCACGGTCTGCCTGTCGATGTATCTCGTGCCGCACACCGCGATCATGGTCGACGCCGTCATCTCGGCCCGCGCCGCCGGCTTCGACCCCGACGTGCACACGATCGCCAAGGCAGTCGGCTCCGACGTCACCAACGTCATCAAGTCCTGCCTGCGCGACGGCAGCTTCGGCGCCGCGATCGCCCTGTTCACCACGTTCCTCGCGAACGACGAGCTCACGGCCGTCTCGGAATACACCCGCGACGAGATCATCGCCTCGGCCGAAGAGGTCGACGAGAAGTGCGGCACCCACTTCGCCGAGCAGTGCCGCCGCCGCGTCACGGTCAGCTACCCCCCGATCGACACCAGCGCCTACCTCGACCTCGACGAGAACGCCGTCGACGCCGCCCTCGCCGCCCGCGGCCTCGAACGCGACGGCTACGTCCTGTTCCTGTCCCGCGTCGCACGGGCAAAGGGCATCTACGACCTGGTCACCGCGTACGGCCAGATGCGCTGCCGCTCCGACGTCAAACTCGTCGTCGCCGGCACCGGCCCCGCCCTCGAACACGTCCAGGCCATGGCCCTCGAGGACGAGCAGGTCATCTTCCTCAGCGACGTCGACGACACCGAGAAGGCCCTGCTCATGCGCGGCTGCGCGGCCTACGTCCTGCCGACCAAACCCGAACCCGAGTTCGTGGAGACCTTCGGCATCGCCCTCTCCGAGAAAATGCTCGCCGGCGGCGGCCCCATCATCACCACCCTCACCGGCGGCACCGGCGAAGCAGTAGGCGACACCGCCATCATCGTCGAACCGGGCGACGTCGTGGCCCTGGCCGCCGCGGTCGACGCGGCAGTCCTCGAAATGCCGGCCGAGGAACGCAAGGAACGAGAGACCCGGGCCCGCGACTACGCCCTGGCCTTCGACCGGGGCCGAGTCTTCGACGACCTCTTCTCCCGCATCCCCCTCACCCCCGACCCCGCCTGACGGTCCCAGCCCGGCGGAGGGTACGCCTTCCGCCGGGCTCGGCTCACCGATGCTGGTCGTCGCCCGCGTAATGATCCGTGGTGATCTCGCAGAATGCCTCGACCAGGGCGCTGTGCTCGCCGGCGCGGGTAGCGAGCACGATGCTTGCTGGTTCGACGCCTTCCAGCGGGACGGCGGTGACTCCTGGGCGGAGGCGGCCGAGGTGTTCCCCGCCCGGGACGATCGCGAGGGCGTGGCCCGCTGCGACGAACTCGGTCTTGTCCTCGACGTGGTCTGCCAGGGGGCCGGTGGGCACGGGGCTTCCGTCCGGGCGGGGGTCGATGCGCCAGAACGCGTCCCATTCCGGGTCGGAGGTGCGGGGGAGAGCGACGCCCGCGATGTCGGCAAGCGTGACGGACCACCGGCCGGCCAGATGATGGTCATCGGGGACCAGCAGGACCCGCGGTTCCCGGTAGAGGGTGGTGACGTTCAGTCCACCGGTACGCAGGGGCATCCGCGCAAGCACCGCATCCACTCGCCGTTCGAGCAGGGCAGGGCGGGGCTGGTTCCAGGCCAGGTGTAAGGTCTTGATCTCCGCGCCGGGGTGGCGCCGGCGTAGCTCGCCGGCCGCCGGGGTGACGATGATGTTCGTCGTGTAGCCGATGGTGATCCGGCCAGGGCGGGCGGCGGCGCGGGTGCCGATCACCGCCTGCGCGGCCGCGTCCAGCAGCGCCTCGGCGTGAGAGAGCAGGACCTCGCCGGCAGCGGTGAGGTCGGTGCCGCGCGCGCCACGGTCGAACAGGCTGACACCCATCTGCTGCTCGAGGCGGCGGATCTGCCGGCTCAACGCGGACTGGGTGGTGTGCAGGACCAGCGCGGCCCGGCCGAAGTGGCGGTGCTCAGCGACGACGGTGAAACTGCGCACCAGCCGCAGGTCGAGCTCCTCCGGCAGCGGCTCAGACATGCCGGAACCCTATCCCGGCCCGCCCGGAGGCCCGGCCCGCCCGGAGGCCCGGCCCGCCCTGAAGTGGGGTGATGCGGGAAGCGCAACGGCACGTGCCGAACTTTCATTGGCCACGGCGGGGGTTGGCGCCCAGCATGAGGGCGTGGACATCATCGACGCGCATCTGCATCTGCCGGCCCCGTGGACACCGTGGGAGCACGGCGAGGAATCGTTTCTGGATCTGCAGGCCGAGTTGCTGCTGGCCCAGATGGACGCGGCCGGGGTGGACGCGGCCGTTCTGATCAGCGGTCCGTTGTTCGCGCCGGCCGGGTGGTGCAGGGCGGTTGTCGCCCGTTATCCGCAGCGGCTGGCGGTGGTGCTGCCGCTCGACGAGACCGCGCCCGACATCGCCGAGCAGGTCCAGGCTGTCCGGGACACCCCCGGCGTTCCCGGGATCCGGATCACGACGGCCTTCCCTCCGGAGAATGCCGGGCGGCTGCGGGCCGGGGCGTACGACGCGCTGTTCGACGCCGCTGACAAGTACGGCGTACCCGTCGGGGTGCTGGGTGCTGGAACCCTGCCCGACCTGGCGGCCGTCGCACGGGCCCGTCCCGGTCTTGCGCTGGTCGTGGATCATCTCGGGCTCGATCAGCCGCCCTACCTGCCGGTCAGCGACTCACCGTGGCGTGGTCTCGATCAGTTGGTGGCGCTCGCCGAGTTCCCGAACGTCACCGTGAAGCTGTCGGGTGCGCCGACGCTGTCGGCCGAGCCGTATCCGTACCCGGATGTCTGGCCGCATCTGCGCAGGGTGCTGGATGCGTTCGGCGCCGACCGCTGCATGTGGGCGACGGATCAACACCGGGTCTCCGGGCGGCTGCTCGGCTTCGACCCACTGCCGAGACACCCCGCCTATCACTCGTACGCCCAGGGCCTGCACTACCTGCTCGACCGCACCGACCTGTCCACGGCGGAGAAGGTGGCCCTGTTCGGCGGCACCACCCGGCGGATCCTGGGCTGGCCGACGGAATAATTCGAGTCTCGAAGCTTGTGCTAGCGTACTTCGAGACTCGAAGTATTGGGGGAACGGTGGACGACTACCGCGCACGGACCGCACTGGTCACCGGGGCGTCGAAGGGCATCGGCCTGGCGTACGCGAACGAGCTGGCCCGCCGTGGCGCCGACGTCATCCTCGTGGCCCGGTCCCAACCCGACCTGGAAGCGGCCGCCGGCGAGATCCGGGCGCAGCACGGTGTCACCGTCACACCGATCGCCGCCGATCTCGCAGCATCGGACGGCCCGCACCGGCTCCTGAGCGAGCTGGACAAACGCGGGCTCCGGGTCGACCTGCTGATCAACAACGCCGGCATCGGGGCGGTCGGGCCGTTCCTCGGCACCGCACTCGACCGGCACCACCGCTCGATCGATCTCAACATCACCGGGCTGCTCACCCTCACCTACGAGACGAGCCGGCAGATGGTGGACCGCGGGGACGGCGGCATCATCAACGTCGCCTCCACCGCGGCGTTCCAGCCCATGCCGTACCAGGCGAGTTACGCCGCCACGAAAGCCTTTGTCCTGTCGTTCACCGAAGCCCTGGCCGAGGAGCTGCGCGGCACCGGGGTGCACGTGATGGCCGCCCACCCGGGCGCCACCGACACCGGGTTCTTCGACGGCACCACTGCCGAGATGGTCGCGGGCCGCACCGACACCACAGCCTCGGTGGCTGCCCGGACCCTCGACGACTACACCCGGCGGCGGGCCGCGTCGTACCCGGGCCGGTTCAGCAACCGGGCACAGACGTGGGCGTCGCGCTTCGTTCCGCGTACGACGGTGGTCAAGGGTGTTGCCGCACTCAACCGCAGGATCGGCCTGGCGGCCGCGCACGATCTGAGCTGATCGCGGGTCCTATCCTCCGCGGGGGACGAGGTGGCCGAAGTCGTGGATGGCCTCGGTGGCGAGGGCCATGGTCTCCGGTGAGGCGCGCAGGACGTCGTCGTCGCGGAAGCTGAAGGCGAAGAGGCCGTGTGCGGTCAGGCGGGACAGCGCCCCGGGGGTGAAGGTCTCCCGCAGATCCTTCTGGTAGACGGGGACGGGGTCCTCGTGCGGGCCGAAGTACGCGACCATCACCGGGCCGTAGACCCCGAGGACGTCCACCATCTGCCGGATGTCCTCGGCGTTGCCGTGCTCCTCGAAGGCGTTGAAGCTTTGGAAGTCCGAGGCGCTCATGGCCTCGGCGAAGTACTGGAACATCGACAGGCCGGCGCCGTTCTCCGGTTCGTCGTGCGAGGCCGTCCAGCCGTCCCAGTTCAGCGCGACCCGGGCGTTGGGCGCCTCGGTGTGGAAGAGTTTCAGCAGCTCGGAATAGCGTTCCTTGAGCGCCATGTAGTAGCTGGTGGTGGCCGGGTCGGCGAGATATCCGTTGTTCGCGCAGGTCAGCTTTTCCAGGCCGTGGAACATCGAGATGTAGAGCGGCGGTCCGTCCGCCCTGCCGGCGAAGGCCCGGGCGAGCCGGCGCATGTCGACGAGAAAATCCGGTGACAGTGGGTACGCCTGACCGCACGCCCGGCCGAACCGGGTGTCGAGCGACTCGGGGTCGTCCCAGGTGGCCACGACCAGATGGTGGGCCCGCCCCGAGCGGTAGATCTGCGGGATGAGGTCCGCGCGCCAGCCCTCGAACTGGCTGAGCTGCTTGGGGCCGTGGTACCAGGTGGTGACCATGCCGATGCCGGCGGACATCAGTGGCGACCTGGTCGCGGGCACCGCGTCCGCGCCGAGTCCGAACAGGATCCTCGGTTGCGCCGCCGCGACGGGCGCCGCGTTCAGCGGTGCCAGCGCCCGGCTCGAGTCCGGGACCCCGGCGGAGCCCGCGACGGAGAACAGCACCACGGCGAGGACCGCGACGAGAAGACCACGGGACCTGGCCATGGTGGGGGTGGCGGGAACCTGCGCGGGGACGCGGACGGGGCCGGGCGCCGGGGCTGGGGCCGGGGCGTCGGCCGTCTCTGACAGCAGCGTCCGGTAGATCTCCTGCAACCGGCTGCCGGGCTCCGCACCGAACTGCTCCAGAAGCACCGACCGGGCCTGCTCGTAGCTGGCCAGCGCGTCGACCTGCCATCCCGCCTCCCGCTGCGCCAGCAACAGCCGTTCCCAGCCTGGCTCCCGCAACGGATCCTCGACCAGCGCCGCGCGCAGCACCACGATCGCCTCGGTGACGTCGCCGCTGTCCAGCAACGCGTCCGCCAGGCAGTAACGGGCCGTCAGCCGGACCTCGGCAAGGTGCCGGGCGGCGACCACGTCGATGCTGTCCTCGTCGGGGGCACCCCGCCACAACGCGAGCGCACGCCGCTGGATCGCGACGGCCTCCTCGGGCCGCTTCTGCACCCGCGCCTCGGTACCCTGCTCGACCAGCGACTCGAACAGATCGATGTCCAGCTCACCCGGGTGCACCACCAGCCGGTACGCGCCCCGGCGCCCGGCCAGTCGCTCCCCGGTGGCGTCCGGCGGCAGGTCCTTGCGCAGCTGATGCACGTACGTCTTGACGCTGCCCCCGATGGAGCTCGGGTACGCCGCGCGATCCCACAGCGCCGCCGCCAGATCGTCGACCGTCACCCAGGCGTTGCGATGCCTCAGCAGCACGGCCAGCAGGTCCCGGCGCTTCCCGGGCGCGATCGTCAGGGGCTCTCCCCGCGGGCCGGTGACGCTCAACGGGCCCAGCGCGGCGAAGACGGGCGCGCGAGCTGGCTCTGCGGCGAAGGCGGGCTCGGGCACATCCGCTCCTTACGACGACGGTGGGCTACGGCGGTGGGCTACGGCGGTGGGCTACGGCGGTGGGCTATGGCGGTGGGCTACGGCGGTGGCATCGATGGTGACGGATTCAGCGTAGGGCAACCCGGCCCGGCGTACGGATGCCGAAATTCGCGGTGACCAGGCACTTGACCCGGACGTGACCGGTGTCTGACCGGGTCACGCCGCGGTCGCACTACCCGTTCAGGGGTCAGGCGCCGATCGACGGACGACACGAGGCTTGCTCATAGCGAGAAACAAACCTCGACAGGGGGAGCGATGCATCCATCATCGACGGTCTGGAGCCGCCCGGTCGCCACCGCGGCGTGCGGTCTGCTTGCCCTCACCACGATCGGCGCCGGGATGGCCGCCGAAGCAAAAAATAATGCGGACACGCGTACGGGCACAGTGGTCAGCGCCTGCACCAACCCGCTGCTCGACCGTGACACCACGGGCTGGGGAGCGCACAACGCCGGCGCCGCCGGTGCGCGGACCGCGGTCGCCGCCCACGTGGTCGCCGACTACGCCTACGTGCAGCCCGCGGCCAACGGCGCCAACCCCGAGATGTACCTGCCGCAGAAGACCGTCACCGCCGGGGAACAGTGGCGCTTCGCGATGGACACCTGGGCGTCCGGGCCCGCGAGCACCGCAACCGTACGCATGCAGGCCGACTGGTACGACGCCGCCGGCACCTACCTCGGGCACTCCATCGGCGCGGACGTGCCGGTGCCGGTGAGCGCGGCCGAGCAGTGGACCCGGATCGCCGCCGACTTCACCGCCCCGGCCGGCGCCACCCGAGCCAACGTGACCGCCCGCCTCGCCGCCCCCGCCGGCATGACCTGGGCCGCGACCGCCTGCGACTACCGCCCACCGACCGGCCCCGACCCCACCCAGCCGACCAGCCCGCCGACCAGCCCGCCGACCAGCCCGCCGACCAGCCAGCCGACCAGCCAGCCGACCAGCCCGCCCTCCAGCGCGCCGCCGTCGCCGACCAGCCCGCCGCCGACCACGCCGCCGCCGGCCACCGACACCGCCGCGGCCCGGTTCCAGTGGGGGGCGCCGCTGCCGGGCTCCGACGAGTTCAACTACGGCAGCACGAGCGCCCCGGCCGCACCCGACGCCGCGAAGTGGTCCCGGGCCGCGGAATGCTGGCCCGGCCACGACGGCAACGGGCGCCGCTGCGAATCGAACAGCCGGGTGCTCGGCGGCATCCTGCGCATGACCGGCGAGTCCGGCGGGGACAGCGGCTGGCTGGCCAGCGAGACCGGGCAGCGGTACGGCCGCTGGGAGATCCGCGCCCGCTCGCAGGCGACCGGCGCGAACAACGGCCACCAGTACCACCCGGTACTGATCACCTGGCCGGACTCCGACGAGTGGCCGGAGGGCGCGGAGTACGACTACCTCGAGAACAGCGCCCCCGGCGAGCGGTGCGCCGGTGCGTTCCTGCACTTCCCGAACCATCAGCCCCGCACCCAGGAGCACGCGGAGAAGTGCGGCGTCGACCTCGGCCAGTGGCACAATTTCGGGTTCGAGTGGACCCCGCAGCACGTCAAGGGCTACCTCGACGGCGTCGAGTGGTTCAGCTTCGGCGCCGACTGCGTGCAGTGCGCACCCGGGCCGATGCACCAGACCATCCAGCTCGACAACTTCTACGGCACGTCGATGCAGCCGGCTGTCTTCGAGGCCGACTGGGCCCGGGTGTACGCGATCCCGGGCGTCAGCCGTTGACGCGCGTGCCCGGACCGCCGGGAAGGACGCCCGTACCCCCGAGTTCGATCAGACCGTCCTCGACGGCACGGGCGAGCAGGTCGGCCTTGGTGGGCAGGAGACAGCCCGTCTCGGCGTACTTGGCCCGGATCCGTTTGATGTACATGTCCACGGTGTGCGGTGACACCCCCATCCGCCGGGCCACCGACGCCTTGGTCATCGACCGCAGCCACCACACGAGCGCGGTGAGCTCCCGGTCGGACAACCGGGGCACCGGCCGCCTGGCCTGCGGACCCATCTCCCGGGCCGACGCCACGACCGCCTCGACGACCTGCGGCGGCTGCACCCGGAGCCACTCCAGCACCGTACCGACCGACATCTCCATGCCCCGATGTTCACCGCGGCGGTCACCGCCCGGTGAAACCCCACTTCAGGAAACTGGCGGATCGTGAAGGGCCAGGCCAGCGGCCACTCCCTGAGGGGCGGCACCATCGCCTCCTGAGGGCCGTCCGGGACCGGGCGCCGGCACCTCGGGGGAGCCGGCGCCCTCACCCGTTGCCGTGCCGGAAGCCGCCGGGCGAGCGAAGCTGGTCCGATGGGATCTCGCAGACTGCCGGGCCGCACGATCGGAGCGACCCTGATCGGTACGGCGTTCGTGCTGGTCCTCGTCCTGCACGCGAGCATGCGAGCGGTCAATCCGGTGCGCGACATGATCAGTGACTACGCGCGGCAACCGCACGGCTGGCTGTTCGGCCTCGCGGTCCTGCTCGTCGCGACAGGCTCGGTCCTGACTCTTCCGTGGCGGCGCTCCGCGCGAGCGGACGTGTTCTTCGCCGGCTGGTGCGCGGGCCTGGTGGTCCTGGCCGTCTGCCGTCGCGACGTGCCCGGCGGCCTGCCGACCGTCATCGGTCAGATCCACCTCGTGGCGGCCCTGGTCGCCCTGATCAGCCTCCCGTTCGGCGTTCTGGCGGCACCGCGGCGGCACACCCTGCGGTTCGCAGCCGTCGCCTGCCTGGTGATGCTGGCACCGCTGTTCGCGTCGTTCATCCTCGGCCCGCCGCTGCGCGACGTCCTGGGCCTGCTCGAACGTGTCCTGCTGGTCGCGGAGCTCGCGATGGTGGTCGCGTCCGGCTCACCTCGTGCCGCGCGTCGCGACGTGGCCGTAACGAACCCGGGGCTGAGCCGGCAGAGCTGACCCCGGCCGGATCAGGCCGGTGTGCGGGCCGGAAGCCGGCCGTAGAGCAGTCGGAGCTGGGCGGCGACCAGGTCCTCGATGAGCTGGCCGGGATCCGTGACCGGGGAGCTGTCGTCCTGGGAGGCGAAGGCGTCGCAGAGCAGCACGGTCCGCAGCTGGATCATCGCGGTGGCGAGCGCGGCCGACGACGGTGGTCCGGCGGGGGCGAGCCCGGCGGCGCGTTCGCGTTCGATCCGTTCGGTGTTGAGCCGGGTCAGGCGTTCCTGGTAGCGCTTGCGGTATGCGAGGACCTCGGCCGGGACGTCCGTGGCGAAGTGGATCAGGCGCAGCAGCGGGCCGCGGGCCTTCCAGAGGTCGACGATGTAGCCCATGTTCTGCCGCAGCGACGCCTCGGTGTCGCCGATGCCACTGCCCCTGTACCAGTCGGCCTGCGCGGCGCTGACCTGTGTCTCGATCTCGTGCAGCAGCGCGGCGAGGACGGCGTCCTTGCTCTTGAAGTAGAAGTAGAACGTCGGCCGGGACAGGCCCGCACCGTGCGCCAGCTCGTCGATGCTGATCGAGGCGAGGGTCCGCTCGGCGATCAGGGCCTCGAAGGTGCGCAGGATGTCCGCTTCGCGGGCGTCTCCCTTGCGGGGACCGCGGCGGCGACCGGTGCTCGTGTCGGACATCACCCCAGGTTAGTCGGCTTGATCACCGCGCAGTCAACGTGGTGCTCGTAATAATCAACACGCTGTTGATTAATGACGTTGCCGAGGTCGCAGGAGTCCGCATGACCAGTTCCATGCCCGCTACGAAACGGACGGGGCTGCTCACGCTCGCTCTGGCCGTGGCGGTCGCCAACGTGTCGATCCTGCAGACCCTCGTGGTCCCGGTGCTGTCGATGATCGCCCAGCAGCTCGACACCAGCCTGTCGGCCGTGGGCTGGGCGCTGACCGCGAACCTGCTCGCCGCCGCGGTGCTCACCCCGCTGCTCGGCCGGCTCGGCGACGTCTACGGCAAGCGCCCCGTGATGATCGCGATCCTGGTCACCGTACTCATCGGGACCTTGATCGCCCTGACCACGACGTCGCTGCCACTGCTGATCGTGGCCCGGGTGCTGCAGGGCTCGTCCTACGGGTTGTTCCCGCTCGCGATGAGCGTGCTCCGTGAGCAGATGCCCCCGGCGCGCCTGACCATGAGCATGGCGGTCGTCAGCGCCACCCTCGGTGGTGGCGGCGTGATCGGCCTGCTCGGCACCGGCCTGCTCACCCGCGGCGGCGGCGACTACCACCGCCCGTTCTGGCTCGGCCTGGTCATCACCGTGCTCGCGCTGATCCTGTGCTGGTTCGCCCTGCCCCACCACGTCCGCGACAAGCAGGCCTCCACCTCCGTCGACTGGCTCGGCGCGGGCATCCTCGGCGTCGGCCTCGTCCTGCTGCTGCTCCCGATCTCGCAGGGCGCCGACTGGGGCTGGGGCTCGCCGCAGACCATCGGCTGCTTCATCGCCTCGGCCGTGGTCCTCGTCGGCTGGATCCTCGCCGAGCGCCGCATCAAGCAGCCCCTCGCCAAGCCGTCGCTGCTGGCCCGCCGCGCCGTGATGCTGCCCAACCTCGGCGGCCTGTTCGTCGGCTTCGGCATGTTCTGCGCGTTCCTGACGATCACCAACTTCGCCGAGACCCCCGACAAACTCGCCGGGTACGGCTTCGGCGCCTCGGTCCTCTCCGCCAGCGCGATCTACATGCTGCCCGGCGGCGTGCTCGGCGTCGTCCTCGCCCCGCTCATCGGCCGCTTCGTGCAGCGCGCCGGCGGCAACCAGGCCCTGCTCGTCGGCGCGGGCCTCGGCCTGGTCGGCTTCCTCGGCATGGTCGGCTGGCACGACGAGCCCTGGGAGTTCATCGTCTTCGGCACGTTCGCCCAGCTCGCCGTCTCGTTCGGCTTCGCCACCCTGCCCGCCCTGCTGGTCGCCGCCGTCGACCCGGCCGACACCGGCGTCGCCAACAGCGTCAACTCGATCGCCCGCTCGGTCGGCAGCGCCATCAGCAGCGCGCTGATCGTTGCCCTCCTCGAGAGCACCATCAACCCGCTCACCGGCTTCCCCAAGGAGGCCACCTACCGGATCATCATGATCCTCGGTGCCGCGGCCTTCGCGGCCATCGCGGTGATCGGCACCATCGGCATCATCACCGGCAACCGCGACCGCCGCCCCGACCCGAAGGCCGCGGAGGAGCAGGCCCAGGCCTACGCCGGCGAGTTCGCCGAGGTCTCCGGCGTCCGCTGACTCCCTCAGCCCGGCGCGGCTCGCCGCGCCGGGCTCAAGCGATGGCGATGGCGTTGTGCACGGCCACGCGGTGGGTGTCCGGGTCGGACCAGCTCCAGTTCGGGTGGGCCCGGTTGGTCAGGAAGACAACAACCATTTTCTTCGCGGGTACGACGAGCAGGCTCGTCCCCGTGAATCCGGTGTGACCGAAACTGGTGGCACTCGCGAGCCTGCCCATGAACCAGGTCTGATTCATCTCGACGCCGAGCCCATGATCGGCGGTACGCTTCGGGCGCTCCGCGTCGATGGCCTTCTTGCCTTTGTTGACGTTCGTCAGCGCTTTCCTGAGCACCTCGGCGGACAGCACGCGCTTGCCGTTGTAGGTGCCGCCGTTGAGCATGAGCTGCCCGATGACCGCGACATCCTTCGCGGTGGCGAAAACCCCCGCATGCCCGGCGACCCCACCGAGAACATTCGCGACATCATCATGCACGGTCCCCCGCAGCAGACCCCGTGAGGTACGCGCATCCGTGGCCACCAACCGCTGTTTGTCGCCGACCCATTCCAGCGGCAGAAACCCGGTGTCCTTCAGCCCCAGCGGCGTGACGAGGTTGTCCTTGAGCGCCCTGTCCAGGCTCTTCCCGGTGAGCTTCTCGACGAGCCGCCCCAGCACCATCAGCCCGACACTGGAATAACGGAACGTGTCCCCGGGCACGCCCCCCTTCACCAGAGCCGTGCTCATGACGGAATTCCACCGGGCGGCGTTGTCGCTCATCCCGGTGACCTTGGCGCCCACGGGCAGCGCCGACGTGTGCGCCAGCAACTGCGCGACGGTGATCGCCGCTTTGCCCGTACCCGCGAATTCCGGAAGGTATTGCTGGATCGGCGCCTGCAGATCGACCTTGCCCTTGTCGACGAGCTGCAGAACGAGCAGCGCGGTGTAGACCTTGGTGATCGAGGCCAGATCAAAAATGGAGTCGGTACGCATCGCGACGCGCTTGGCCGCCGCCAGTTCCACGGGACCCGCTTTATACCGGAGAGCGTTACCGACCGCGGTGTGCAGCGTCGTTCTACCGTCGACCACGACGAGTGCGACGGCTCCCGCGTACCCAGGATGCCTGGGATTGTCGGCAGTCGGTTTGAGGTATTTCGTCATCGCCGTCCGCACGCGCCCCGCATAGGCCGGCGCAATCGCCACATGCCCCGGGGGAGCGGCCGTCGTCGCCCCGGGCCGCACCGGCTTGACCGCCGCCGCCACCTCGGCCGGAGCCGCACCCGACGGGGCCGACGGCTCGGCCCACATCGGCGCTTTCTCGGACGAACCGCACCCGGCGAGGGTGGCCGCGACCGTGGTCAGGCCGGTGGTCAGCGCCGCACGGCGAGAAATCGACACTGCGGCATCGTGCCACAACGGCAGGCTCCGAGGCGGTCCCGGCAGCCTGCTCACCTCCGGAGAGCTGCTGCGGTGGGCGGATCCACGGTGGACCGCCAGCGGCCCGGCGGGCGGCGATCCGCATCGTGAGAGAATGGCCGGATGGGAAACGAACGCGTGAACGGCGACATCGATACGCGGGTCTCCCTCGCACAGGACCGCAAGACCGCCCCCTCGGTGCTCTACGAGCTGGCCTCCGACCCGTCCGCCCTGGTGCGGGCGGCCGTCGCGGCCCGCCCCGACGCCCCGGCCGAGGCGCTGCGCCCGCTGGCCCGCGACCGTGACCGCAATGTCCGGGAAAAGGTCGCGAGGAACCCCTCCGCCTCCCAGCACAACCTGCTGCGGCTGCTCGGCGACAACGACCGGTGGGTGCGCTGGGCCGTCGCGACCAACCCGGCCTGCGACAACCGCCTGCGCAACACCATGGTCAAGGCGGACGACAAGGAGCTGCGCGGCCTGCTCGCCGAGCGGCCCGAGCTGGAGTCCGACATCGCGGCCATCCTGGTCAAAGATGTCTCACCCGAGGTCCGCGAGCGCCTCGGCGCCCACACCCAGGATCCCACGATCATCGCGACCCTGCTGCAGGACAAGACCGTGCGGGTGCGCAAGGGTGTCGCCGTCAACCCACGGACCACCGCCGAGCAGCGGCACACCCTGGCCGGCGACTTCTCGCCCGACGTCCGCGCCGCGCTGGTCCGCGCGCTGGAGCTCGACGAGGCCGACCTGCAGACCCTGCTGACCGACCGCTCGGTCGAGGTGCGCCGCTCGCTGGCCACCTCCGACCGCACCCCGGCCCACATCCGCGAGGCGCTGACCAACGACCCCGACGAGAACGTGGCCGAGGACGCCCGCCGCTACGACCCGGCGGCCGCCCCGGCCCTGGCCCCGGCCCCCGCCCAGCCCCCGGCAACCACCCGCGCCCCGGAGTCCACCGCCCGGGTCGGCGGGCGTAAGCAGGCCGGCAAGCGCTTCCCGGGTAAAACCACCCGATAACTCCTTCTCGTCCCGCGCCGGGCCACGCTGCGGCATCGTGGCTGGTAGGCGACGGGGCGGAGGAACGCATGACCGTGGCAACGGCGCCCGGCCCAGCGGCCGGCGGCCGTGACGAGCCGCGCGGCGGCGACGAGCTGCCGGGACCAGTGGCCGGCGGCCGGGATGAGCTGCTCCGGGTGAGCGGCCGCTCCCGGCTGCGTCGCGTCTGGCTGCCCGGCGACGCCGGGACCGTGCTGCTCAAGGAACCGCTCGGCGCCGGGGCCCTGGCCCGCGCCCGCCACGAGAACATGATCCTCGAGCGGCTCCGCGGCATCCCCGGGATCGGCGGCCTCGCCGGTATCACCGTCGCCGACACCGTCGTCCTGCACGACATCCGCGGCGAACGGGTGGAGGCCGTGCTGCGCGACGGCAAGCTCAGCCCCGCCCAGGTGCTCACCATCGCCCGGGACCTCGCCGCGACGATCGCGGCGATGCACACCCGCGGCGTCGTGCACCTCGACATCAACCCCGCCAACGTCCTGCTCACCGGCCCCGACCGGCACCCGATCCTGATCGACTTCGGCGCCGCGACCAGCCTCGCCGACGACGACTCCGGCTTCGTGCACCATCGTGACATCGTGGGCACCCTCGCGTACCTGTCACCCGAGCAGACCGGCCGCACCGGCCGGCCCATCGACCACCGCACCGACCTGTACGCCCTGGGCGCCACCCTGCACGAGATGGTTGCCGGGGCCCCGCCGTTCCTGCCCGGCGACGACCTGCGACTGATCCGTGACATCCTGCTGAGCACCCCCGAACCGCTCACCACCCTGCTGCCCGGCTGCCCGCCCGCCCTTTCGCAGATCGTGACGCGCCTGCTCAGCAAGGAACCCGACGAGCGCTACCAGAGCGCCCAGGGCCTGCTGCGCGACCTGAACCGCGCCGCCGACCGGCCCCGGGAGACCTTCGAGCTCGGCCGCTGGGACTTCCCGTTCCCGCTGAGCGCCCCGGCCCGACTCATCGGGCGTGACCGTGAGATCACGGCGCTGCACGCCGCCTTCACCCGGGCCATGCTCGGCAACCGGCGGGGACTGCTGATCACCGGCGTACCCGGCGTCGGCAAGACCGCGCTGATCAACGAGCTGCGCCGCCCGCTCACCGCCCGCGGCGGCTGGTTCGTCTCCGGCAAGGCCTCGCAGTACCAGGAGGCCGCCACCACGGGCCCCGTCCAGCAGGCCCTCGGCGGTCTCGCCCCGCTGCTGCTCGCCGAACCCCCCGACGTGCTCCTCGGCGTCCAGCACCGCCTGCGGGACGCGCTCGGCCCCCACGCCGGCCTGGTCGCCGCCGCCCTGCCCCCGTTCGCGCCCCTTCTGGGAGACACCGACACCACCACCGAGGTGGGTACGGGCTCCAGGTTGCCCCGCGCCCTCGTGGAGCTGACCCGGGCGATCGCCTCCGCCCAGCGCCCCGTCGTCCTCGTCATCGACGACCTGCACTGGGCCGACCCGGTCTCCCTGACCCTGCTCGACGCCCTGATCACCGAGCCCGACCTGCCCGGACTCATGATCATCGGAGCGTTCCGGGCGGACTGGGCCGACACCGGCCACCCCCTCACCGCCCTGGTCACCCGCTGGCGGAGCCTCGGCGTGATGCCGGCCACGATCCCGCTGGAGAACCTGCCCGCCGACCGGACCACCACGATGCTCGCCGACCTGCTCCGGCTCCCGGCCGCCGCCGCCGAACGCCTGGGCACCTGCCTGCTCCGGCACACCGCGGGCAACCCCTTCGACACCCTCGAACTGCTCAACGCGCTGCGCCGCGACGACCTGCTCCACCTCGGCGACGACGGCTGGACCTGGGACGAGACGGCCATCCGGGACTACGTGGCGCGCGGCGACGTCCTCGACCTGCTGCAGGACCGGCTGGCCCACCTGCCCCCGGCGACGCGCTCGCTGCTGCACACGATGGCCTACCTCGGCAGCGCCGTCCCCGCCGGCCTGCTCGCCGTAGCCGCGGACCTGCCCCTTCCCGAGCTCGTCCAGCAGCTCGGCCCGGCCCTCGACGACGGGTTGCTCCTCTGGCAGCACACCGACCTCGACGACCACGGCCAGCTCCTCCGTTTCCGGCACGACCGGGTGCACCAGGCCGCGTTCGACACCGGCGACATCCCCGGCCGCGCCGGTCACCGCCTCGCCCTCGCCCGCCGCCTCGCCCAGGACGCCACCTGCACGGTCCCGGCCGCCGAGCAGTATCTGGCCGCGGGCGCGGACCTGCCCGTGGACGAACAACACCGCGTCCGCTCGTACTACCGCACCGCCGCCGAACACGCGCTCACCGCGGGCAATCACGCCACCGCCAACCGCTTCCTCACCGCCGCCGCCGACCTCCTCGACGGCGAGGACCTCACGGAGGTACGGGTCCGGCGCCACGCCGTCCGCTACTCGCTCGGCCTGCTCGGCGCCGCCGATGCCGACTACGCGGCGATCGAGGATGCGATCACCGACCCGATCGACCTCGCCGGCCCCGCCTGCATCCAGATCGGCAGCCTCACCCAGCGCAACCGTCACCGGGCCGCCCTCGACCTCGGCCTCGCCCTCCTGCGCCGATTGGGCCAGACCACGCCGGACCCCGCGGAGCCCGTGCCGGCCGGCCGGGTCGCGGAGCTGACGCGGTGGGCGGGGGAGCTGAACCTCAGCCGGGACCTGGCCCGGCCCGAGGCGGACCGGCCCGTGGTCCTCGCGACGGCACGGTTGTTCAACCGGCTCAGCCCGACCGCGTACTTCCTGCAGGAACAGGCGCTCGTCGCGTGGTTCGTCCTGCAGGGCCAGCGGATGTGGGTCCATGAGGGACCGTGCGCGGAGCTCGCCGCGCTGCTCGGCGTGATCAGCCCGATGGTGACACCCGCGCTCGGCGACCTCGCCCTGAGCCAGGCAGTCGGCGACCACATGCTCGCCTTCTGCTCGGCGCGCGGGTTCGACCCGCTCACCGCGATGCTGCGGCACCGCCAGTCGCTGCACGTCATGCCCTGGACCGGCCCGCTGGAACGCAGCATCGAGCAGGCCGCGCTGGCCCGCACGGCGCTGCTGCGCGGCGACGACCCGCAGATGGCCGGGCACGCCGCCCTCACCCTGCTCGCCGCGCAACTCGAATGCGGCCGCACCCTCGACACGTACGCCGAGGAGATCGCCACCACGGAGGCCTTCACCACCCGCAACGGCCACACCCAGATCCAGCCCGTCGTCGCCGCCCACCATCACCTGCTCCGCACCCTCCTGGGCACCCGTGAGGAGACGCCGCCGGGCGATGAGGTGCTGCCGGTCCGTGAGGCCGGTCCGTTCGCCGCCGGCATCGATCACACCTACCGTGCGTTGGCCGCCGCGCTCACCGGGGACACCGAGGCGCTGCACGTTCACGCAGCCGAGGCCTACCGGCTGCGCGCCGCGGTGTCCGGTTATGCAACGGCCCTGATCCGCCTGCTGCGCGCTCTGTCGCTGACCGAGCAGCGCCGCGACACGGGGGAGCCGGACGGCGACGCCGAGATCGAGCGGTGCCGTGACCATCTGCGCTCCTGTGCGGCGACCGCACCGGGCAACTTCGCTCATCTCGCCGCGCTGGTGGATGCCGAGTACGCGTGGGCGCGAGGCGATTTCCGGGCCGCGCTCACGGCGTACGATCAATGCCGGAAGCTGGCCGCCCTGCAGCAGCGACCCTGGCACCAGGCCCTGGCCGCGGAGCGTCTCGGCCGGTTCCAGCTCACCCAGGCCCTGCCCGACGCGGCCCAGCGGACCCTCCTCCAGGCCCGGCAGGCATGGGCGGCCTGGGGCGCGACCGGCAGGACCGCCCAGCTCGACGACGAGTTCCCGGCCCTGCGCGGGACCGCGACCAGCCAGGGCGGCACCACGGTCACGAGCGCCCTGCGCGCCGACACGATCGACACCCTCGCCCTGCTGCGCGCGTCCCAGGCGATCAGCTCCGAGACCAACCTGGAGCGGCTGCACCACAGCATCATCGACCAGCTGGCCGGTCTCACCGGCGCCACCGACGTCGTCGTGACGATCCACGACCAGGACACCGGCGACTGGTACGTGCCCCCGTCGGAGCACACCGGCGGCCGCCCGCTCGGCGTGGTCGAGGCCGCGAACCGGGGGCTGCTGCCGATCGGCGTGTTCCGTTACGTCGAGCGCACCGCCGAGCCGGTCCTGGTCGACGACGTCACCCGCGACGACCGGTTCCTGCGCGACCCGTGCTTCGCCGGGCTCGACCGCTGCTCGCTGCTGGCCGTGCCCGCGCTGCACCACGGCGCGGTGAACGCGATCCTCATCCTGACCCGCTCGCACAGCAGCGCCGCGTTCACCGCGGACCGCCTCGACGCCGTCAAGATGATCACCGGTCAGCTGGTCATCTCGATCGAGAACGCCCGTCTCTACGCGTCGCTGGAGGCCAAGGTCGCCGCGCGCACCACGGAACTCGAGGCCGCCAACCGCAGCCTGGAACAGCTCAGCACCACCGACGCGCTGACCGGCGTCGCCAACCGCCGCGGCTTCGACCGGGCGCTCGACCGGGAAACGCGGTTCACCCTCGTCCTGCTCGACGTCGACCACTTCAAACTCTTCAACGACGCGTACGGTCATCCCGCCGGCGACGACTGCCTGGCCCGGGTCGCCGCCACCCTCGCCGGGAACGTGCGCGACTCCGACCTGGTGTTCCGCTACGGCGGCGAGGAATTCGCCCTCCTGCTCGCCGACACCCCGCCCGCCGAAGCCCTGCGCGTCGCCGAACGGGTCCGCGCCGCGGTCGAGGCCCTGCGGATCCCGCACGAACGCGGCCTCGGCGGCGTCGTCACCGTCAGCGCCGGCGTCGCCGCCCACGACGGTGACATTTCTCCGAGCCTGCTTCTCTCCCGCGCCGACACGGCCCTCTACGAGGCCAAAGGCGCAGGCCGCAACCGGGTCCGCAGCTACGCCGCCCAGGACCGTCCGTTATAGATTCCCATCGACGTCATTGATCGATGACCTTGAGACTGTCATGCTGGCCGCGTGGCAGACCTCACCAGCCTGACCTCATCGCCACAGCCCCCGTCCGACCGCCCCACCGCCGCCCTTCGCCGGACTGAAGGCCCGTCCTTGTCACGGTTCCGTCTGCTGGCCGCCGGGAGCATGATCTCCACGTTCGGCGGCTTCCTCAACATGGTGGCCCTGAACCTGTTCGTCTACCAGGCCACGGGCAGCGCCGTCGGCGTCGGCGCGTTCCTCGCCCTGCGCCTGGGCTGCGGATTCATCGCCGGGCTCGGCGCGGGCTGGATCGCCGCCCGGCTGCCCCGGCGCCCCGTCCTGATCGGCTGCAACATCGTGCAGGCCGCCACGCTCACGGCGCTGGCGGTCACCCCGCAACAGACCCAGTTCGTGCTGCTGCCGGTTGTCGCCGTGGTCGCCGGGCTGCTGGGCACCACGTCCGCGGTCCTGCTGCGCAGCAGCGTCCCGGATCTCGTCGGCGCCGACCAGCGGGTCGCCGCCAACGGATTGCTGGTCACCGGGCGCGCGGTGGCGACCGCAGCCGGGTTCGCCGCCGGTGGCGTGCTGGTCGGATGGCTCGGTTACCGGGCCGCCTTCGCCATCGACGCCGCGACCTTCCTCGTACCCGCGGCGATCCTGATCCTCGTCCCGATGAATTTCACCGCGCCGCGGCAAGAGTCCACCGTGGAACGCCCGCGCCGCACCAGGAGCTGGGTCGTGCTCACCGCCGTGCCCGCGATCGGCGTCATCGTCGCCATCCGGGCCGTCGACGCGTTCGGCTCGGCCTCGCACAACGTCGGCCTGCCCGTCTACGCCACCGAGAACCACCCCGGCGACCCGGCCGGCTTCCTGGGCCTGTTCTTCGCGGTCTGGGCGGTCGGCCTCATCATCGCCCACCAGGGTGTACGCGTCGTGCGCCGCCGTCTCGGCGACCGCTACGACGAACCGGGCCGCACCCAGCGCGGCTTCCTCATCGGCACCTGCGTCATGTCGCTGGCCTTCGTCGCCGCGTTCACCGGGCTCCCGTTCCCGGTGATGCTCCTGGTCGCCCTGATCGCGGGCATCGCGGACGGCTACACCGAGATCACGTATTCGACGCGGATCCAGGCCGAACCCGAGCCGTACCGGGGCTACGCGTTCGGCTTCACCGCGATGGCGGAGAACGGCGGCCTCGGCGCGGGCATGCTCGTCGCCGGCGTCCTGGTCGAACTCTGGAACCCCCTGTGGACAGCAGCCCTCATGCACGGCCTCGTCATCCTGCTGGCGATCGTCCCACCACTGATCATCGGCCGTCGCTCCCTTCGGAAGCGGAACACATCACAAGCGTGAGCCTTCGAGAGCGTGACTTTCGCGAGCGTGACGCAGCGAGACAAGCCTGAGCAGAAAGGCCTTCCATGCCAGAGCTCGACGAGTTGACCGCCGCGCTGGTCGCCTGCAGGGAGATCGCCGACTTCGCAGCCGGCCCCGACGCGGCCGGCCCCGGCATGGTCTTCGTGGTGCCGGCGCCGGGAGTCGACGCGAGGGATGCCCGGCGCATCGTCACCGCGGCGGTACTACCGTTCACGCGGGAATTACCCCAGGTCACGGCGGTGACGGGCATCGCGCGTACCGATGAAGGCACTGTTGACTGGTCTGTCATGCATGCCCTGTCGGCTCCATCGGCCCGGCAGGAAACACCGGTCACCCCGGAAATACCGGAGGGGCCGGCCGCGATCATCGGCGGCGGCACCCTGCCCACCGGACCCGGCGACCCACCCGACCTGGTCCGAGCCCTGCTGCGCGCGGCCGACCGCTTCCCCGACCGGGGCCTGACCCTGGTGGAAGCCGACGGCACCCGCCACCTCACCTACGCGCAGCTCCGTGACGCCGCCCTGCGCACCCTCACCGGCCTGCGCGGCGAGGGCCTGCGCCCCGGCGACCCGGTGATCCTGCACGCCCCTACCCTCACCGCCCACTTCACCGCCCTCTGGGCCTGTGTGCTCGGCGGCATGCAGCCCGTCGCCGTCGCCCAGGCACCCGGATACGAGCAGCGCAACGCCACCCTCGACAAGCTCATGCACGCCTGGCGCACGCTCGGCGAACCCCCGGTCCTGTCCGGCGGAGCCACGGTCGCGGCCCTCACCGGATACGCGGGCGGCGACGGCATGCGCGTTCACGACCTCGCGGCGTACGCCAACGCCGCACCCGCCACCGACCCGCACCTGCCCACCGCCGGTGACGTCGCCGTCCTGCAGCTCTCCTCGGGCAGCACCAGCCAATCCAAGATCATCCCGCTGACCCACCACGGCCTGCTCCGCTACGCCCAGGGCGCCCGGCACGCCGGCCGGTTCCGCGACGGCGACACCGCCCTCAACTGGCTGCCGCTCGACCACGTCGCCGCCCTGGTCATGACGCATCTCGGCCCGGTCCTGCTCGGCAGCCCGAGCGTCCAGGTCGCCACGTCGCTGATCCTCGCCGACCCGCTGCGCTGGCTCGACCTGCTGCAGGAATACCGCGCCGAGCACAGCTGGTCCCCGAACTTCGGGTTCAAACTCGTCGCCGAGGCCCTGCGTCGTGGCGATCCGCGCAGCTGGGACCTGCGGCACGTACGCAGCCTGGTGAACGCGGGTGAACAGTGCACCGAACCGGTAATGCGCAAGTTTGCAGAAACGACCGGACAGTTCGGCCTCGGCGCCCGTCCGTTGTTGCTCGCCTGGGGCATGGCGGAGACCTGTACGGTCACCGGCTACCAGCCGTTCGACGACACGGCCGCTCAGCACGTGCGGGTCGGCGCGGGCGGCGTACGACTGGACCTGCACGACCGGCCGGCCCAGGGCGACAGCACCCTGCTCAGCATGGGCCCGCCCGTGCCCGGAACCGAGATGCGCGTGACCGCCGCCGACGGCCGCACCGCCCTGCCGGAACGACACATAGGCCGGCTCCAGGTCCGCTCCGAGCGCGTACTCCCCGGCTACCTGCACAACCCCGGCGCCAACCGCGAGGCGTTCCCCGACGGCGACTGGTTCGACACCGGCGACCTCGCTTTCGTCCACGAAGGACGAATGACCATCACGGGGCGCGCCAAGGAAGTCATCATCGTCAACGGCGTCCACTACTTCTGCCACGAGATCGAGGACGCCGTCGGCGAGGTGGACGGCGTCGCGGTCAGCTTCGTCGCGGCCCTGGGCGTGCCCGACGCCGAGGGCATCGAACGTATCGCCGTCCTGTTCGTCCCGACCGGCGCCCCGGATCCCGAACTGCTCAGCCGCATCCGCCGCCACCTCGCCGAACGGCTGCAGATCATCGGCGCCACGGTCGTCGCCGTGCGCCCGGACCAGTTCGGCAAGACCACGAGCGGGAAGATCCAGCGCGCCGGGATGCGCGCCCGCTGGATCGCCGGTGGCTACGACACCGGCTCTGTCTTCCGCGGCCGCTGGTCACCCTTTCCTGTGCGAGATCGGCCCTCGGCCGTCACGACCAGGATCATCCCTGACGACCTCGGCCTGGCAGCGCAACTCGCCCTCCCCTCGGGAGACGATCCCGACCGCATCGTGTACGCAGCCAGCTACGTCGGCCCCGAGTCCACCGACGCCGCCCTCGCCGCCTGCTCCGACCGCCTCCTCGACCTCATCCACGACCTGCTCGACGACGGCTGGACCGGTGAACTCGTCACCGTCAGCCGCGGCCTGCACCGCATCGACGGCACCGAACCCGGCAGCGCCCCCGCCGCCCTGACCGCGTCGATCGGCGAGAGCCTCGCCCTCGAACACCCCGGCCTGCGCGTCTGGCACCTCGACCTGCCCGGCCACGACGTGGCCGCGGACGCCGCCGCCCTGCAGCAGGCCCTCGACGCCAACTGGCAGCACCACGAACCCGTCATCGCCTGGCGCGACCGCCCCCTGGTCTGGCGACTGCACGACGCCGAACCCGCCCCGGAAAATGCGGAACCGTTGCTGCGTAGGGGCTCTCGCTGGCTGGTAACCGGTGGGCGTGGGGGAGTAGCGGCCGCCCTGCTCGGGTCACTCCCTTATGGACTCAATCTGCTGGTGACAGGTCGTGGATCCGCCTCCCCGGACACCGACCCCGCGCTCCTCGTCCTCACCGCCGCCGGCCATCGGGTCAGCTACGCCTCAGCCGCAGACCTGGAACAAGCCGTGACCGCCTTTGAGGACGACGACGGCGGACCCCTCGACGGCGTGCTGCACCTCGCCGGCGACTACACCCTCGAACCCCTCGCGGACACCGATACGGCACGCTGGCGCGCTCACACGTACGCCAAGGTGGAAGGCTCTCTGGCAGTCGCCGCCGTGCTCGCCCGACGGCCCGGCTGCCGCCTGGTCGCGTTCTCCTCCCTCGTGGCCCGCGTCCCGGTAGCCGGCGCCGGCGCCTACGCGGCCGGGAACCGTTTCCTGGAAGCCCTCTGCGACCAGCTCGCGGCGACCAACCCCGTCTGGTGCCTGTCCTGGGGCGCGTGGCGGGGCACCGGCATCTCCCAGGGCCAGCGAGGAATCGAAGACACCCTGCGCCGGTACGCCCGCGTCACGGAACCCGCCGCAGCCGCCGCCCAGACCCTAACGGCACTGACTCTCGCCCCGGGCCACCTGCTGCTCGGCGTGGACCCGGCAGCCACCCGCTTCCGAGGCCTGATCCAACCCCCGTCGCTCCTGACGCCGTCGGCCGCCGTTCCGGCCCCAGCGACCCCGTCACCCACAATGGACTCCGGCATCCAGCGCCTCGTGCGCGAAGCCCTCCCGCCCGGCATCCCCGACCACACCCCGTTCTACGACGCCGGCCTCGATTCCGTCGCCATCCTGCGCGCCCACACCCTGCTGGAGCAGTCCCTCGGCCGTACCCTCCCGCAGACCCTGCTCTTCGAACACGGCACCCCCGCCGCACTGACCGCCCACCTCGCCGGCAACCAGCGCCCGGCCGACTCGCCGCTCGCGACGACCGCCGACACCCGCATCGCCGTCATCGGCATCGCCCTGCGCTTCCCCGAAGCCGACACCACCGCCCAGTACTGGCAGAACCTCCTCGACGGCCGGATCAGTATCCGCCGCTTCACCCGCGACGAACTGCTCACCGCCGGCCTGCCCGCCACCCTCATCGACGACCCGCAGTTCGTGCCCGCCAGCGGCGCACTCGACGACATCGCCGGCTTCGACGCGGAACTCTTCGGCATCAGCCCCCGCGAAGCCGCGCTCATGGACCCCCAGCACCGCAAATTCCTCGAGGTCTGCCACGAAACCCTGGAAGACGGAGGGTACGCGGGAACGAGCCGCCCGATCGCGCTGTACGCCGGATCCGGCATGCACCTCTACTCCCTGCGTACCTATCTACGCGAACAGCTCGCCGGGCTCGACCCCGCCGACCAGGTAGCCGCACTGCAGGCCACGATCGGCAACGAGAGCGACTTCCTGGCGAGCCGCGTCGCGTACAAGCTGGGTCTGACCGGCCCCGCGGTCAGCGTCCAGACCGCCTGCTCCACCTCGCTGGTCGCCGTCCATCAGGCCGTCCGCGCCCTGCTCGCCGGCGACGCCGAGATGGCCCTCGCCGGTGCCTCGGCCCTGCACATCCCCGGCATCGCCGGCTACCGCTACGAGCAGGGCTCCATCCTCTCGCCCACCGGCACCTGCCGCGCGTTCGACACCGCGGCGGACGGCACCGTAGGCGGCAACGGCGTCGCCGCCGTCCTCCTCAAACCCCTCGACCGCGCCCTCGCCGACGGCGACACCATCCACGCCGCCATCACCGGCACCGCCATCAACAACGACGGCGCCGACAAAGCCGGCTACGCCGCCCCCTCGGTCACCGGCCACGCCACGGTCATCCGCCGCGCCCTGACCGCAGCCGGTCTCGGCCCCGACGACATCGGCTACCTCGAAACCCACGGCACCGGCACCCCGGTGGGCGACCCCATCGAAATCGAAGCCCTCCGCGCGGTGTACGCCACCCGCCGCCGCCCCCTCGCCCTTGGCGCTGTAAAGCCCAACATCGGCCACCTCGACACCTGCGCCGGCATGGCAGGCCTCATCAAGGCAATCCTCGCGATCCGGCACGGCGTCATCCCGCCGATCGCGGGCCTGCACCAACCCAGCCCCGCCCTGCGCCTGGACGACAGCCCGTTCGTCCTGCCCACCGCCGCAGCTCCCTGGCCCCTCGGACAACCCCGCCGGGCGGGCATCTCAGCCCTGGGCGTCGGCGGCACCAACGCCCACATCATCATCGAACAAGCCCCACCCACCCCAGCGTCGCCCGCCGCGCCGATCCTGCCCTCCACCCCGGCCGCGTCTTCGATGCCCGGTTATCTCATCCCGCTGTCGGCTGTGGCCGCTGAACCCCTTGCGACACTGGCCGAACGCCTCGCCGACCGCCTGGACGAGCCCGAACCACCGACTCCTCCCGACGTACTGACCACCCTCGGCGAAGGCCGCCGACGCCACGCCTCACGCCTCGTGGTCTGGGGCGAAACGCCCACCGAGACAGCCAAATCCCTGCGGGAGCACGCTGCCGCACTCCGGTCCGCCACGGTTCCACTGCCTCGCAACGGCGTCACCGGAAGGGCGACGGCCGCACCGGATTCAGTGGTCTTCGCCCTCTCCGGACAGGGCACCGACACCACCCGCGCCGCCGCCGACCTGATGCGCTACCCCATCGCCCGCGACACACTGCGCGAATGCGCAACACTCCACGACCGTTGGTGGGGCACCGACCTGTTCACTTCCGCACGCGGCAACACCGCCCTGGAACAACCCGCCCTACTCGCCATCCAGGTGGCCCAGGGCCGCCTGCTCTCCGCCATGGGCATCACCCCCGACATCCTTATAGGACACAGCGCCGGAGAGTACGCAGCCCTGTGCCTAGCCGGTGCCCTGAACCTCCCGGACGCCCTGTTCCTGACCGCCCTGCGCGGAAACCTGATGCGCCACCGCACAGCCCCCGGCACCGCGATCGCGGTCTTCACCGACGACACCACAGCCGCGGAGATCTGCGAAATCCTCCCGGGCCTGACCCACACCGTCCGCAACGGCCCCGACAACCAGGTCATCGCCGGCGCCCCCGAAGCCATCCACCAGGCCCGCGCAGCCCTCGACGACGCCGGAATCCGCTACCGCCCCCTCCCCGCCGAGCACGCCTTCCACTCCGCGGCGATGGACCCCATCCTGACCGACCTGGCCACCCAAGCCGACCTCCTGGACTGGCACCCTCTCCAAATCCCCTTGGCGAACCACCCCGCCGGCACCCTCCTCAACGGCACCCACGTGGCCCACCACACCCGCTCCCAAGCGGACTACCGCACAGCCCTGCAATCCCTCCACACCGCCGGCCACCGAACCTTCATCGAACTGGGCCCCGCCGCCACCCTCACAGCCCTCGGCCAATCCTGGCCCGACACCACCTGGATCCCCCTCACCCGCAAAACCGGTGGCGTCCCCCAAGCCGCCGCCGACCTCTTCCGCACCGGCCTCCCCATCACCTTCACCCCCCTGACTCCACCCGCCCACCGGATCCCCCTGCCGACCACACCCTTCCGCCCCACCCCCCACTGGCACACCCGAGCCACGCCTCCTCACCCCGCCGCCCCACCGACTCCCACATCCGGTGCGGCCGCTGACTCCGAAGCCGGCGCAGGCCCCACCGCTACCGTGCTCAACCCCCTTACCCTCGCCGATGTGCTCCCTGCCGCTGGAGGTCCCGCCGCCATGCCTTCCCACCCCTCAGCAGCAGCAGCCCCGGCCGTGGCCACCATCGTCCTCACCCGGGTCCAGGAAATCACCGCCCGCCACCTCGGCGCCGACCCAGCCGACCTCCCCACCGACCGCCCCTTCTTCGACCTCGGCGCCGACTCCCTCCTCATGATCAACATGCTCCGCGAACTCGAATCCACCTTCGGAATCCGAGTAGCAATGCGAGAACTCTTCGAGGACTACGACACCGCCGCCCTCCTAGCCCAAACCATCACCACCCGCATGACGCCCACCCAACAAGCCACCCTCACCGCCCCCACCGTCCCGTCCCCATCTCCCCTCCAGGCTCCGGTTCCGGCGATCGCGCCACCCTCATCACCTCTCCTCGCTGCCGCCCCGCTCGCTGCCGCCCCGCTCGCTGCCGCCCCGCTCGCTGCCACCTATCCGGCTGCGGAGCCCGGCCCGGCAGCCGCCCCAGCCCCGGCGGTAAATCCCATGACCACCCCGTCCGCCCCGGTAGCCGCTCCCGCATCCGTCCCGGCCGCCGCTCCGCCTGCTTCACCCGCGGCGTCGCCCCCTTCCGAGGCGCCCGCATACCTCTCACCCCCGCCCGGCTCAGCCTCACCCGCCCGGGACGAGATAGTCCGATCTCAACTCGACCTGATCGGCCGCTTCACCGACCTCATGGCCCAGCAGCTGCAGGCGATGCCCGCGAACCCCACCGCCCCGTCGCCCCCCGCATCCGCCCTGCCCACCCCTGTTTCAGCCGCTGCCTCATCGGCCCCCTCCCCGCTGCCCCCGCCCGTCTTGTTGTCCGCACCGCTCCAGCCCGCCCCCGCGCAGCCTCCCTCCCAGCCCTTGCCGCAGCCCTCGCCCTTGCCCTTGCCCTTGCCCTTGCCGCAGACCTTGCAGCCGCAGCCCTCACCGCAGCCGCAGCCCTCACCGCAGCCGCAGCCCTCACCGCAGCCCTCACCGCAGCCGCAGCCGCAGCCCCTGCCGCAGCCGCAGCCGGCGTCCGTGCCGCCGGCTCCATCCATTCAAGGCCCGTCCGCCGGCGCCCAGTTCGGCCCGCGCCCGCTGGCCATCCCCCGGGCCGCGACCGCAGGACGGCTGAACGAGCGGCAGCAACACCACGTCGACGATCTGATCAAGCGCTACACCGCCCGCACAGCAACCTCGAAACAGATCACCCAACGCCACCGCCGCAGACTGGCCGACAGCCGGGCGGTGGTGGGTTTCCGCCGGGCGACCAAGGAGATGCTCTACCCGATCGCGGCCCGCAGCTCCGAGGGCGCCCACATAATCGACGTGGACGGAAACCCCTATGTCGACATCACGATGGGGTTCGGCACGCTGTTGTTCGGTCATGAACCCGCGTTCGTCACCGATGCGGTCCGTACGTTTCTCGACGCCGGGATGCGGTTCGGCCCGCGCAGCGAGGAGACCGGAGAGGTCGCCGAGCTACTGTGTGAATTGACCGGCATGGACCGGGCGGCGTTCGCGACCACGGGCACCGAGGCCAACTCGGGCGCGTTGCGGATCGCGCGGGCGTACACCGGCCGTTCGGTTGTGGTGACGTTCGAGGGTTCGTACCACGGGCACATCGATCCGGTGCTGAGCCGGTCGGTGCCGGACGGCGCGGGTCTGCGTACGGTGCCGGTTTCGGAGGGGATCCCGGATTCGGCCGTGGCGGAGATCCGGGTCTTGACCTACGGCGACCCGGCAAGCCTGGACGCGATCGCCCGCGAGGCCGGGCAGATCGCAGCGGTGGTCATCGAGCCCGTCCCGAGCCGGCACCCCGACCGCCAGCCCGTGGAGTTCGTCCGGCACCTGCGCGAGCTCTGCGACCGGCACGGCATCGTGCTCATCTTCGACGAGATGCTCACCGGTTTCCGCCCCCACCAGCAAGGAGCACAAGGCCTCTTCAACGTACGCGCGGACCTCGCCACCTACGGCAAAGTCCTCGGCGGTGGCTACCCCATCGGTGCGATCGCGGGCCGCGCGGACATCATGGACTGGGTCGACGGCGGCTTCTGGAGCTACGGCGACGCCAGCTCACCACCGCAGGACACCACGTTCTTCGGCGGCACCTATCTGCAGCATCCCGTGTCCATGGTGGCTGCGAAGGCGGTCCTGCAGCATCTGCGCGACGAGGGCCCAGCCCTGCAGGAGCGCCTGAACGCGCGAACGACAGGCCTGGCCGCCACCCTCAACGACTATTTCGCCGAGGAGGAATTCCCGCTCCGCGTCCAGCATTTCGGCTCGCTGTTCCGCTTCACTTCCACGGCGAGCCTCGACCTGTTCTTCCACCACCTCCTGCTGAACGGCGTCCACGTCTGGGAATGGCGCAACTTCTTCCTCTCCACCGCCCACACCGACGCCGACCTCACCCTCATCACCGACGCAGCCAAAACCAGCCTCACCGACCTCCGCTCAGCCGGCTTCTTCCCCCGCCCCGAACCACCCGCGCTCACGGCTCCTGCGCTCACGGCTCCTGCGCTCACGGCTCCTGCGCTCACGGCTCCTGCGCTCACGGCTCCTGCGCTCACGGCGCCCGCGCTCACGGCCCCCATGGCCGTGGCGGCCCCCGCGGCCATGGCGGCTCCCTCAGCCATGAGCGCTCCCGCACCCACGGTTCCCGCACCCACGGCGGCTTCCGCAGCTCCCGCAATTCCAGATCCCGCAGCCGCAGCGGCCACCACATGGCCCGGAGTTATCGCATCCCCCGCAGCAGCCAACGGGCCGTCAGACCGCCCCGCGCTCACCCATTCAACCCAGGTTCCTAGGACGCTCAACGCCACGAGACCCGGGACGCGAGCGGTAAAGCAAGCGCCGAGGCGAGCACCGAAGCAACCAGATCTGAGCCTCTACTTCTTCGGGGACTACCCGCGAGAGAGTGCCCAGGCGAAATACGCGGCGATTATCGACGCGGCGACGTTCGGTGATGAGCACGGACTGCACGCGGTCTGGTTGCCGGAGCGCCACTTCGACTCGTTCGGGGGTATTTTCCCCGATCCGGCTGTGCTGGCGGCGGCGCTGGCGACCCGTACCAGTCGGATCGGTTTGCGGGCCGGTTGTGTAGTGCTTCCTCTGCACGACCCGATCCTGATCGCCGAGCAGTGGTCCATGGTGGACAATCTGTCCGGCGGGCGGGTGGCACTCGGGTGTGCGAGCGGCTGGCACGCGCGAGATTTTGTGCTGGCCCCCCACGCTTACGGCGACCATCGCGACCGGATGTACGACGGCATCGACCGGATCAAACAGCTGTGGCGCGGTGAAGCGGTCACGGGCACGGCGGGTGACGGCACCCCGACCGAGGTACGTCTGTTCCCGCGCCCGGTCCAGCCGATGCCCGACTTCTACACGGCGGTGGTCGGCAACCCGGACAGCTATCGCCGCGCGGGCGCGGCGGGCCTCGGCGTCATCACGAACCTCATGGCGCAGACCGTCGAGCAGCTGGCCGCGAACATCGCCATCTACCGGGCAGCGCGCCACGACGCCGGCCTCGACCCGGAGGCCGGACGGGTGGTGCTGCTGCTGCACACCTACCTGGGCGACGACGGCGAGCGGGCGAGGGCAGAGGCGTTCCAGCCGTTCTGCGACTACCTGCGCTCGTCGCTGGCGCTGTTCGGACAGCTCACGAACAGTCTGGGCATGCACATCGACCTGGACTCGACGCCCGCGGACGATCTGGAGTTCCTGCTGCGCCGCGCATATGAGCGCTACACCACCGACCGGGCACTGATCGGTAGTGCGCGGGAGTGCGCGCCGCTGGTCGCCCGGTTGACCGAGCTGGGCGTCGACGAGGTCGGCTGCTTCGTCGATTTCGGTGTGCCGCCTGAGCGCATGCTGGCCGCGCTGCCCGGGATCGAACAACTGGGCGACCTGCTGAAGGTGGGGGAGCGGACACAAACGCTCACCCCGGCTCAGGAGCAGATGTGGCTGGCGGAGCAGACGGGGCCCGGTCCCGCGTACACAGAGTCGGTTTTTGTCCGTCTCACCGGCGACCTCGACGTCACCGCACTGAGCGCGGCCTTCGATCTGGTCGTGCAGCGGCACCCGGTCCTGCGTGCCACGTTTGCCGAGGTCGAAGGTGCTCCGCGCATGCGGGTCGGGGACGCCCGGACGCGCCCGTTGCCGGTCACGGAGGGCGAGACCGAAACCGAGGCGGTCGATGCCGAGACCCGGCACCGCTTCGACCTCGCTGCCGGTCCGCTGTTCGAGCCGCGCCTGATCCGCGAGGCCCCGCAACAGCATCTGCTGGTGTTGCGCATGCACCACCTGGTCATCGACACGCTGTCGGCGGAGATCCTCACCAGCGAAATCTCCACCGCCTATCGAGCCTATAAAGACGACAGGGATCCCAGACTTCCGGAGCTGCCCGTGGCGCCGAGGCCGGGAAGCGCCCGCAACGACGTGGACCGGCAGTTCTGGGTGACAACGCTGGCCGGCCGCGCGGCCCGTGCCGAGCTCCCGGCGGACCGTCCCCGGCCGCTGCGGCCGACCGGCGCGGGCGACAACGTGCGCGCCACCATCGACGACGCCCAGCACGACCAGATCGCCCAGTTCTGCCGCGAGCACCGCGTCACCGTCTACACGGTGCTGGTGTCGGCGCTCGCCATCGCCCTGCGCCGGCTGACCGGCGAGCCGGACATCATCATTGGCTCGCCCGTGGCCGACCGTCCCGACGGCACGGAACAGCAGGTCGGCCCGTATCTCAGCACCCTGCCGATCCGCGTACGCGTCAACGACCGCGACGGTTTCGCCGACCTCACCCGCTCGGTACGCACCACCGTGCTGGACGCCCACGACCACCGCAGCCTCGGCCTGCCCGCCATCCTCGCGGCGTCACAAGCGGACAAGCTCTTCGACGTCGTCATCCAGTACGACCGGGCCCCCGTCTTCGCCCTCGACCTGCCCGGAGTCGACGCCGACCCCCTCCCGCTGGCAGCCCGCCGAGCCCCGTTCGACCTCACCTTCTCCTTCACCGGCCGCGACCTGCGCCTCGACTACGCCACCGACCTGTTCGACGAGCCGACCGCCCGCCGCATGCTCGACCAGTTCCTCCTGGCCCTGCGCACCGGCCTCGCCCGCCCCGGCGCGGCACTGGCCTCCCTGCCGCGCCTCACGGCAGCCGACGCAGCCCACCTCACCCTCTGGCAGCACGGCGGCCAACCCGCACCGTACGCCCAGACGCCGATCACCACCCCCGCCCACGATCCGACCGCCGCCACCACCCCCGCGCCCGTCGTCACCACCCCTGTCACCGTCACCGTCCACGAGCCGACCGGCGTCACCACCGCGCCGCAACTCCAAGAGAGGGCAGCGGCACTCGCTGCCACCCTCCGATCAGCCGGCGCGGGCCCGGGCACCCTGGTCGGCGTCGAACTACCCCGCGGCGCGGACGCGGTGACCGCCATGCTCGCGACACTGTGGACCGGCGCGGGCTACGTGCCGCTCGACCCCGCACAGCCGGCCGCCCGCCGCGCGGAGATCGCCGCCGACGCCCAGCTAGTCACCGTGGTCACCCCGGAGATGATGTCCACAGTCGACACAAACGGCCGATTCGAGCCGGTGACCCCGAGCCTGGACGACACGGCATACGTCCTCTACACCTCGGGCTCCACCGGCCATCCCAAAGGCTGCCGCATCCCGCACCGCGCCATTGCCAACACCGTCGCCTGGTGGATCGACGACCTCGGCATCACCGCGGCCGACCGCCTCAGCTGGTACTGCAGCCCCGGTTTCGACGCGTCCTGCGTCGAGGTGTGGCCGGCCGTCCGCGCCGGCGCGGCCCTGTTCCCCGTGCCCGACGACATCCGCCTCGAACCGGAGAAGCTGCAACGCTGGCTGATCGACAACCGGATCACCGTCGCGATGTTCCCCACACCGATGGGGGAGCTGTTGCTGGATCTCGACTGGACCGGCGAGACCCCCGCACTGCGCCACCTCGTCGTCGGCGGCGACCGGCTGCGCCACGGCGGCCCGGCGAACCTGCCGTTCGAACTGACCAACATCTACGGCCCCACCGAGGCAACGGTCGCCTGCACCACCGCCCGCGTCACTCCCGGAACGGTAGAGGCGCCACCGATCGGCCGCCCGGTCCCCGGCATGTGGGTACGCGTCCTGGACGAGCACGGCGAACCGGTCCCGCCCGGCGTCCCCGGTGAGCTGTACGTCGGTGGCGTGCAGCTCAGCGACGGTTACCTCGGTGCCCCGGACGAGACGAAGCAGCGGTTCATCCAGCACGACAGGTTCGGGGCTGCGTACCGCACCGGCGACGTCGGGCGCTGGCGCAACGACGGGCAACTGGAATTCCTGCACCGCAACGACGAGCAGGTCCAGATCCGCGGCTACCGGGTCGAGCCCGGCGAGGTCGAGCACCGCCTGCGCAGCCTCCCCGGTGTCCGCGAGGCAGCCGTGCGCAGCCTGCCCGACCACCGCGGCGAGGTCATGCTCGCGGGCTACGTGGTCGCCGATTCGGACACGGTCACGCCGGAATCGCTCACAAACGCGCTGGCGACGGACCTGCCCGCGTACATGATTCCGTCACAGTGGACCCTGCTCCCGGCCCTGCCCGTCACCGCAAACGGCAAACTCGACCGCACAGCCCTGTCCACCCCGATCATCCCGGCCGCCACACCGATGAGCGCCGCGAACACTCTGGAATCCCGGGTGCACGAGTTGTGGTGCGCGGAAATCGGCCGCACCCCGATCGGTGTGCACGAAACGTTCTTCGCCGCCGGCGGCCATTCGTTAGGAGCGGTGCGGCTCCTCAACAGGGTGCGTGCGGAGTTCGGGCGCGCCCCGGGCGTACAGGAATTCCTGGCGCACCCGACCATCCACCGCATGGCGGAACTCCTGCGGAAAGGCGCCGACCCCGAGGTGGTACGCAGCGCCCCGGCGGCGGTGGTCCAAGCGCGTCAGCGCGAAAGCACCCTCGCCAGCGACGTCCCCAGCGTCCTGACCATCGCTGTGCGTTTCACCCTGACCGGCGCCGTCGACCGGTCCGCGCTCCAACAGGCCATAACCGCTCTGGCCGAGCGCCATCCCGCCCTCCGCACCCGCTACGCGGTGCAGAACAACACCGTGATCCAACAGGTCCTGCGCCCCCTCCCGGTCCCTTTGACCGTACGCACAGAGCCCCGCGACCACTGGAACACGATCGCCGCCCGGTGGGCAGCCCTCCCCTTCGCCCTGGACGACGAACCCGGCTTCCGCGCGGCCCTACTCACCACCCCGTCCCCAACACCCCCGCCCACCCCGTCCCCAACACCCCCGCCAGCCTCGGAGCCGACGCCCCGGCCCGCTCCCGAGCCCGCTGCGACCGAGCCCGCTGCGACCGAGCCCACTGCTGAACTGCTGCTGGCCATCCACCACGGCGTCTGCGACGGCTGGTCCCTCGGCGTGATGACCGAGGACCTCGCCGAGCTGTACCGCGCCGCACAAACGAACACTCCCGCCGACCTACCGGTGCTCGAAGCGGACTTCATCGACTTCGCCGACTGGGAACGCGCCTACCTGCAGGACCCCCAGACCCGCCAGGACCTGCAGACCTGGGCCGACACGGTCACCCCGGGCCTGCACACTCTTGTCCTCCCGACCGACCACCCGCGCACCCCCGATCAATCCCGAGCAGGCGCCGCGCACTACACCGATCTGCCATCTGCTCTTATGGACAAACTCTCGGCGTACGCAACTGAGCGAACGAGCACTCCGTACGCCGTCCTCGCCGCAGCCTTCGCCTGGTTCGCTCACCACCTGACCGGCGCCGAAACAATCCCGCTCAACTCCACCGTCGCCAACCGCCCCGACGCCCGCTTCGACCGCGTAGTCGGCGTCTTCGCCAACGCGGCCTGGCTGATCATCCCCACGACCGGCGCCCGCACCTTCAACGACCTCGTCGACCGCGCCACCCAAGCCACCTGGCAGATGCTGGCCATGCAGTCGATCCCGTCCCGCACCCAGACCGCAGCCCTGGCCCAAGCCGTAGCGTCCCCCGAACGCGTCTACTTCGCCATGCTCGACGAAGGCGACACCGAACTCCGCCTCCCCGGCCTCACCCCCGCCCCCGCCCGCCCCATCGACCTCCCCGGCGCCCGAGGCGACCAGGCCTGGCAACTCCAGCCCCTCCCCAACGGCACCCTCCGCCTCGAAATCATCTACGCCACCGCCCTCTTCACCGAACCCACCGTCGCCACCTGGGCCACCCGCTACCTCACCCTCCTCACCCAGGCCCTCACCGACCCGACGGCCCCACTGCCCCTGCCGGACAAGGGGGTCTGTAAAGAGAACGGTGTAACTCGATTTTTGGGGGTTAGTTTCGGCCGGTGGTGAGTCGACCGTCGAAGGCGAGGTCGAAGGCGTTGAGGGCGGGTTTCCATCGGCTGATCCAGCGTCGCCGGCCGGTTCCGGTCGGGTCCAGGGCCATCACCGCGAGGTAGACGCATTTGAGAGCGGCTTGCTCGTTGGGGAAGTGCCCGCGAGCTCGCACGGCCCGCCGGATCCGGGCGTTCACGCTCTCGATCGCGTTGGTCGAGCAGATAACTTTACGGATCTCGGTGTCGAAGGACAGGAACGGCACGAACTCGGCCCAGGCGTTCTCCCACAGCCTGACGATCGCCGGATACTTGGGGCCCCACGTCTCGGCGAACTCGAGGAAACGCTGCTCGGCGGCGGCGACCGTGGGTGCGGTGTAGATCGGCTTGAGTGCTTTCGCGACCGCGTCGTAGTCCTTGCGGGCCGCGTATTTGAACGAGTTGCGCAGCAGGTGGACCACACAGGTCTGGACCACGGTCTCCGCCCAGACGGTGTTGATGGCGTCGGGCAGGCCGGTCAGGCCGTCGCAGACGGCCATCAGCACGTCCTCGACACCGCGGTTCTTGAGTTCGGTGCACACGTTCAGCCAGAACTTGGCGCCTTCACCACCGTCGCCGGCCCACAACCCGAGGATGTCGCGGCTGCCCTCGGCGGTGACCGCGAGAGCGACGTAGATGGGCCGGTTGGCGACTTTCCCGTCTCTGATCTTGACGTTGATCGCGTCCAGGAAGATCACCGGATAGACGTTGTCGAGGGGCCGGTTCTGCCACTCGGCCATGCCGTCCATCACCTTGTCGGTGATCGTCGAGATCGTCTGCCGCGACACCTCAGCGCCGTATACCTCGGCCAGATGAGCGCTGATCTCCCCGGTGGTCAGGCCCTTCGCCGACAGGGACAGGACCATGTCCTCGACCCCGGTCAACCGCCGCTGCCGCTTTTTGACGATCTGCGGCTCGAACGAGGCGTCGCGGTCACGCGGCACGGTGATCTCGACCGGGCCCACATCGGTGAGCACTGTCTTGGTGCGTGTTCCGTTACGGGAGTTCCCGCCATCCTTACCGGCCGGATCGTGCTTGTCATAGCCGAGATGGTCAGTGATCTCCCCGTCCAACGCGGCCTCGATCACCCGCCGGGTCAGCTGCTGCAGCAGACCGCCTTCGCCGGTCAACTGCAGGCCCGCCGCGCGGGCCTGCTCGACCAGCCGACCGACCAGCTCGGCATCCACGCCCTCCGGCGTGCTCGCCGAAGTTCTCTTCTTCGCCACCGCGGAAGTATCCACGGCGTCTGTCGTCACGCTCATCAAGTGTCTCCTTGATCAGGAGTTACACCGTCTTTTTTACAGTCCCGGACAAGACCCTATGAGTCGCGAGTCCAGGTCCAGGTCCGGGGCTGGGGCTGGGCAAAGCCTCGCGGCCGCGGCTGAGGTCGGAGTTGGGCCTGTGCCTGTGCCTGTGGCTGTGGCTGTGGCTGTGGCAAAGCCTCGGGGCTGAGGTCGAGGTCGGGGTCGGGGTCGGGGTTGGGGCTGGGGTCGGGGCGGGGGCTGGGGCCGGGCACGGGTAGGGCGCTGAGCAGGGCTGCTCCGGGTTACGGTGGCGTCCGTGGACAGGATGAACATCGCGGGCGGGGGCGTGGTCGCGCTGGACGTGGCCGGGCGGCGGTCGGCGGGGTTGCGGTTCGAAGTTGGTGGGCGGCGGCGGATGGTGCTCCGGCAGGGTGCGGCGGTGGTGATGCTGGGCAGCGTCGGCAGGGATCACTATGGCGTCGACATCTACCGGACCGGCGTGTACCGGTCGCCGGTTGCTCCGATCACAGCTGTGGAAGCTCGCCGGCGCGGTGCCTGGCTGCACTGGTTCGCGTCGGCGCTGGACGACAGTGATGCCGGTCCGCTGCATGACGGGTCGTGGTTGCTGGCCGCGAGCGGGCTGCCGTTCGACGCCGTGGGCAGTGACCTGGTCCGGGACTTTCCCAGCGCCTACCTGGACTGGTTCGGCGCCGGGTGGCGTGATGTGGTGCCGCTGCGGCCGTTGCCGGGGGACGGCGACGGGCGCGTGAAGGCGTACCGGAAGCTGGTTCTGGACGGGATCCTGCCTCCTGTTTTGTTGTGGGAGGTCAGCGCGCTGGACGGGTGGGTGCTGCTCGACGGGCACGCCCGGCTGGCCGCGGCCCTGCTGGAGGGCGTGCGGCCCGCGATGCTGGTGCTCAGCCGCCGGGCCGATCCGGACCAGCGGGAGGGGGCGATGCAGGTGGCGACCCAGCAGACCGAGGCGATCGTCCGGTCGCAGCCGGCGGCGGCGTTCAACCCGCTGGTGCGCGCGCTGGCGGACGCACACGACCAATTCGATCAGATGAGCGGCCGTACGCGCGCCTGGCCCCTCGCCGGCGGTGAGCAGGCCTGGCGTTCCCTGGCCGGAGCCGCGTCGCCGGAGTGGCTGGCGGAGACGGACGCAGAGTGACAAGCAACGGTTGGCGGAGACGGACGCCGGGTAGTCGGCACGGTATGAACGTTCTGCGTAGTCTCGGGCAGGCCGCCCTCGGTGCCGTGCTGGTCACCGCTGGGACGGGGCATCTGACCACCCAGCGTGAGGAGTTCCAGGCGCAGGTGCCGTCGTGGTCCCCCGTCGACCCGGATCGGGTGGTGGTCGCGTCGGGGTTCGTGGAACTGGCGCTGGGAGCGGCGCTGCTGGCGACATGGAAGCAGCCGGCGCGGCGCCGGCTGGGGATGCTCGCGGCGGGCTTCTTCGTCGGGGTGTTCCCGGGCAACATCGCGCAGTTCGCAGAGCGGAGGGACGGCTTCGGGCTGGACACCGACACCAAGCGCGCCCTGCGCCTGCTCGGCCAGCCCGCCCTCGTGGCCTGGGCCCTGGCCGCCACGCGCGCCGAAAAGCCGCCACGCGCGCAGTGAGCCTCCCACGCGCGCAGTGAGCCTCCCACGCGCGCAGTGAGCCCGCCCCGCGCGCAGTGAGTCCGCCCCGCGCGCCGAGAAGAAGCATTGACGTTTGACCGCATGTGCACACTGGGCAACGTGCTTGACGTTTGATCAAGGACGGAGGCGAGTGATGCACGCACAGGACTATGTGGTGGCGATCATCTTCGGTGCGGTGATCGGCGTGGTGGCGCGGATCCTGCTGCCGGGTCGGCAACGGATCGGTGTGATCCTCACCGTGCTGATCGGCATGGGAGCGGCAGTGGCCGGGACCTGGGTGGCCGACCACTGGGACCTGCACAGCGACCACTTCCTGCACGTCGCCGGGCGCAGCTTCGACTGGCTGGTCATCGCCGTCCAGGTCGGCATCGGCATCCTCGGCGTAGCCGTCGCCGCCCTCCTGGCCCGCGCGTTCTCCACCGAGCCCGCAGACCGCGACTGAGCCACCGAGCCCGCAGACCGCGACTGAGCCACCGAGCCCGCAGACCGGGGGCTGAACCACCGAGCCCGCAGACCGGGGGCTGAACCACCGAGCCGGCAGGCCGCGGGCTGAGCTATCGAGCCCGCGGACCAGCGACTGAAAGCGCTAGGCGAGCAACGCCTCGCGCATCTCTTTCCCCGGGTTGATCGAGCCGACGATCTGGCTGCCGGCCGGGTCGTACACGTCGATGCTGTTGTTGCGGCGCATCTGCTCACGCACAGGTGGCGGCAGCGGCGGCGGGTCACCCATGGCGTCGCGGATGTCGCGGGCGGTGAAGATGAGCCGGTGGACTAGGGCGGCGCCGTCGGCGTCGACCCAGACGCGGCCGTGTTCCCAGCCGTCGACGACGAGGTCGAGGATCTCGAAGATGAGGGCGAGGAGCGGCTCGGGCGCGGTCACGCGTACGGTCCGGCGGGCCTGGGTGCCCAGGACCGTGACCGCCGCGGCGACCTGGACGTAGGGGTGCAGGCCGACGGGTAGTTCGAAGAGCGGCCACCGCAGGTGCCCTCCGGCTGCCTGCCACAGCGGACGGTAGTTGCGGCGGTCGACCACGAAGCCCCGGCCGGTACGCCGATGCAGCTCAGCGACCTGCGCGAACAGCTCGTTGTGCGCGGAGTCCGCGAACTCGCGCACCACGACGGCAGCCACGGCGAGCCCGTCGTCGCCGTCGAGCAGCCGGATGACCTCGCCCGCCTGCTCCGGGAACCGCACCTGTACGTGCCCGCCGAACCGGTGCCGGACATCCTCGAGCAGCGCCCGCTGCAGGTCAGGGTCGTGCTGAGCCTGCGCCCTGCCGGCCCCGCGCCGTAACCACCGCATGTCGCCTCACTTCACAGAGCCGCTTGCCGAACGCGGCAAGAGTAGTGGAGATCGGGTGAACAAGCCCGCCGCCCCGTCCGTGTACCTTGCGAAGGCAGTGACACAGCGTGGGTACGGGGAGGGCGAATGCCGAGCACAGAGATCGATGTTCCCGAACTGATCAAGATCGGTGAGGGGATCGGCGGGGTCGCGGAGCGGTTGCACCGGACGGCGGCAGATGTCGAGGGCTGGTCGTCCCAGGGCGGGAACGCGGTGGAGGGCTCGTATCTCTGCGCGGGAACGATGTATTCGACCGCCGCCGCCTGGTCCCGGGAGCTCGACCAGCTCGCCGGTACGGTCAAGAAGCTCGGTGCGGATCTCACGACGACCGCGACCGACTACCAGTCGTACGATGATCTGACCGCCCAGCAGTTGCGGCAGATCAGCGACCCGACGTTCGGTCCGGCGTACTGATGCGCAACATCACGCTGAAGGGGCTGCTCGAGGCCGACACGGCCACCCTGCGTGCGGTCGCCGATCACTGGCTGAAGCTCGTCGACTCGATCGACACCACGGTCGGAGACCTCGGCGCGGAGACCGGTGACCTGCAGTTCTACTGGACGGGCGAGGACTCGGTGGCCGCCCAGGAGCGGGTGGCGAAGCTGCGGACCCAGATCGGCAACGCGCACGTGAAGTGCGCGGTGATCGCCGACGCGATGCGTGACTTCGCCGACGATCTCGACCACTACAAGAAGATGCTGCACAACGTCGTCGACGAGGCGCGCGGCGGCGGCATGACCATCGACCTGGCAGCCGGCACGGTGACCGCGCAGCTCAGCGCCGTAAGTGATCAGCAGCAGGCCCGGGCGAGCGTGGACGCGTACGTCTCGCAGATCACCGAGATCCTCGAGAAGGCCTCCGACGTCGACATGAAGACCCGCAAGGTGCTCGACGCGAACTCGGTCGGCGAGAACGAGGACCTGTCGTCGACGCTCGACTATCGCGAGGAGATCGACGCGGTCACGCTGAGCTCGTTCCCGACCCTGACCGAGACCAGTCAGGCCTCCATCTGGCACTACTCGCACCCGATGGAGAAGGAACGCCTGCTCAACGACTATCCCGAGATGATCGGCGCGGCGCGGGGCCTGCCCAGCGAGGACCGCGACCGGGCGAACCGGGTCCTGCTCGATCGGGAGCGGACAGCCCTGATGCGCGAGCGGACGTCCCCGGACAACGGGGCCGTGAGCAGCCGCCTCGCCGCGATCGACCGGCTCGAGAGCCGCCTCGACGACCCGGGCAGGCCGAAGGTGTATCTCGTCGACTACAAGCCGGGCGACGAGGAGAACACCGAGCTCACCGCGGCCGACCCCATGGTCGACGACGCCTGGTCCGGGTCCCGCTCGACCTACGAGAAGTACTACAACGACTGAGCGGAGCGGGAATGTGATCTCGCCGAAACGCCATGGATTCGATAGGTATCGATATCATGGCGGTAAATACGGCACGCTCCTGGAGGTCATGCATGGCAAGCAGGCTAGGTCGACGGCTCCTGGCGATCGGCGCCGTCGCGGGGATGACGGTGGTGGCCGGTGCCACCGCGGCGAACGCGGCGCCCGCCCCGGACGGGCTCACCCTCATCGCCACCCGGCAGTCCCTGCTCGGCACCCACAACTGGTACCAGCAGACCTACCGCGGGCTGCCGGTCGTCGGCGGTTTCTACGCCACGCACCTCGACAGCCGCACCGGGAAGACCGAGATCCAGGACGGCAGGATCACCATCAAGGGTACGCCCGCAGCAGCCGCTTCCTACGCCCGCAGCCGAGCCGAGTCCACGGTCACCGGCCGCCTCGCGGGCACGCTGATGCGCTCGTCGGAGGCCGTCATCGAGCCCGGCACCACGGCGCGTCTCGGCTGGCGCACCCTGACCCGCACCGGCCACGGCACCGTCGAGACGATCACCGACGCGGTGAGCGGCACGACCCTGACCGAGCGCAACACGGTCAAGGAGGTCAGCGGCTCCGGGCAGGTCTTCAGCCCCAACCCGGTCGCGACCCTGCAGAACGAGAGCCTGACCGACAGCAGCAACGCCAACTCGACAGCGCTCGCGGCGGCCTACAAGACCGTGACGCTGACCCAGCTGACCAGCGGCGTCACCACGCTCAAGGGTGCCTACGCGAACAACACCAGCAGCAGCGCCGTCACCTCCAGCACGCGGACGTACACCTACAACCGCTCGCAGGCAGGGTTCGAGCAGGTGATGGCGTACTACCACCTCACCACCGCCCAGGAGTACATCCAGAGCCTCGGGTTCACCGACGTCAACAACTCCGCGCAGACGTACAGGACGACGGGCTACACCGCCGACAACTCGTACTACGACCCGTCGGCCGACAGCCTCACGTTCGGCACCGGCGGGGTCGACGACGCCGAGGACGCCGAGGTGATCTGGCACGAGTACGGCCACGCGATCCAGGACGACCAGGTGCCCGGCTTCGGCTCGTCGGCGCAGTCCGGGGCGATCGGTGAGGCGTTCGGTGACTACTGGGCGTACACGATGTCGTCCGCGGTCAGCGCCAACACCACCGTCACCCCGCTCGCCTGCATCGCCGACTGGGACGCCGTGTCGTACACCAGCACCACCCCGCACTGCCTGCGCCGCGTCGACGGCACCAAGGTCTACCCGGGCGACTGGGAGAACGAGGTCCACGCCGACGGCGAGATCTGGTCGCGCGCGCTCTTCGACATCCATAACGCGCTCGGGCGTACCCAGGCCAACAGCATCATCCTGGAAGCCCAGTTCAGTTATGCCCCGGGCACCACGTTCGCCGCCGCCGCCAACACCACGGTGACGACCGCGCAGACGCTCTACGGCACCGCCGCCGCCACCGCCGTCCGCACCGCCTTCCAGGCCCGCGGGATCATCTGAGGTTCCCATCGGCTGCGCCGGCCCGGGGACGGCGCAGCCGATGACCAGGACGCCGCTGCCACTCGCCCGGGTCGAGCGGCAGCGTGAGTTCGTCGGTGTCGGCCGGATCCTGCAGGCGGGTAGCCATCAGGTACGCCGCATAGCGCCGCAACTCCTGCGACTGCGCCCGGTGCAGCGTCACCATCGCCCGGTGCCGCTGCTCGTCCCGCGTCCGCGCCGCGGTCCTCGCCTGCAGGACGCCCACGGCCTGCTCGTAGCGTGACTGTGAACGTCCCAGCCGGTGCAGCGCCCGCCGATGAGCGCGCAACGCGGCCCGGTACTGCGCGGCCGGCGAATTACGGCCCGCAAGAAGCCCCGAGGTGGCGACACCGAGCGCGGCAAGGAACCCGATCACCGGGTGCCACCCGACGGCCATCGCACCTGGTACTCCTCCCGGCGCTGACCGGCGGGCGGCGGGAGCCCCTCGACCGGCCCCACGATCGAGCGCAGCGGCAGCGGTGCCGGCAGCCGCGGCGCCGCGGCGGGCACCGTCCCCGGCCGCCCGGTCAGCCGCTCGAACGCCAGGTTGAGCACCTCACGGGTGTGGGCCACCCGCGCCAGATCGGCGGAGTACGCGGGCTCGCGCCGGGCGACGTCCCGGCGCGCCGCCCCGATCCGTGCCTCCAGCTCGTCGAGTTGCGGTTCCCGGGCCGCGTCGAGCCGCGCCAGCGACTGGCCGAGCCACGAGTCGATCAGCGGATCGAGGGCGTGGCGCGACCCGGCGTCGAAGCCACCCGGATCCAGGCGCGCCACCAGATCCTCGATACGGGCCAGCGCGGCGGCGTGCCGCGCGCCGGCGGGGTCGGCGCGGAACCGGAGCCGCCACCTCATGCAAGGCCTCCCTGATACGTGTCGTCGCTATCAGCAAAGCCGCCGCGCCTACCGGATCCCTACCGGTGCCGCGCCGTCCGGTCCTGCTCCGGGACCTCACCGGCGGCGTAGAGGTGGTCCACCCGTGCCCAAGCCGAAGCGGCCGCCTCCGCCGCCCCTGCGGCCGTTTCGGCCTCGGCCAGTCGTGCCTGCGCCGGCACCTCCAGGTACGCGGCATCACAGTCGGCGAAACACCGTGCCGCCCGCCGCAACTCGGCGAGGTGTTCCCCGGCTCGGCCCTCGTCCTGCCACAGGTCGGCGAGCGAGAGGTGGACCCGCCCCTCGAGCAGCGCGTCGGCGTGCTCGTGAGCGACCGCGACGGCGAGACCGAGATGTGCGCGCGCGTCGTCGGGCTCGTGCCAGTGCCGGGCCAGGTCACCGAGGCCGTGCAGCGCGTACCCGTAGCCCACGCCGCGGTCCGGACCGAGGACCTCACGCACCCGGCTGAAAGCCAGTGCCGCGGCGGTCAGGTCGCCGACCGCAAGGCACGAATAGCCCGTCCAGTAACGGGTCTGCGCGATCAGGAGCGGCCGGCCCAGGTCGGCGGCGACCTGCTCGGCGTGGGCCAGCACCTCCGCCGCCGGCTTGTGGTCGCCGCGGTCCAGATGGACCTGCCCGATGAAGCGCAGCGTCTGACACTGCCCGACCAGGTCTCCGGCGTCCTCATAACCACCGAGGGCCTGTTCGAAGAGTACGAGTGCCCGCGCCGACCGGCCCCGGCGGCGCAGGGCGTTGGCCAGGGTGCGGCGGGCGATCGCCAGCCCGTGCCGGTCACCCGCCGCGGTGAGCAGCTCGACGGCCCGGCTGAGCTCCGCGATCCCGGAGACACCGTCGCGCCGGCCACCGGCCACCAGCGACGGCTGCCCCAGACACGCGAGCACGATGCCCTCACCGCGCCCGTCACCCGCCGCCCGGCAGGCCCGCAACGCCGTCAGATGCGTGGTCAGCCAGTCGTCGTGCTCGCTGCGCAGGGTGTAGAACTCGTGCGCCGACACCGCGAGATCCCAGGCCAGCGCGGCGAGCCCGAGCTGCGCGGCGACCTCGACGGCGGCGCGCAGCGACAATCGTTCGGCCCGGAACCAGCCGATCGGGTCGGCATCCACCTCGGCGTACGCCTCCGCGGGCAGCACGGCGTCCGGGATGTCGCTGTGGACGACCTCGAAGTCACCGCCGTACAACCCGCGGTGCGCTCGCCGGGCAAGGGTCAGCAGCGCCGTGCACACCCTGGCGAGCAAAGCATCGCGCTCGGCGGGGTCGGGGCGCTCGGCCAGCGCGCGCCGGTACGCGTACTCCCTGGTCAGGTCATGGAACCGGTAGCGCAACGGCGCCGTGGTCGTCTCCACCATCGACGCCGCCGCCAGCTCCGCCAGCCCGGCCCGGGCCTGCGCCGCGTCACCGGTCAGCGCCACCGCCGTCCACACCCCGAACGCGGGCAGCGGCACCAGACCCAGATCGGTGAACAGCCGGCGATGGGCGGGCTCGAGCGGCGCCAGCCCGGCTTCGAGGGTCCGCGCGAGGCTCGCGTCGCCGAACGCGTACGCCGCCGGCCCCTGCGCCCGCAGCCGCCGGGCCAGCTCCGCCGTCGGGCGTGGGTGGTCGTGCACCCGCAGCGCCGCGACCACCCGCAGCGCCAGCGGCAGGCCCCCGCACAGCCCGATCACGTCCCGGATCGCGTCCTGCTCGCCGTCCAGACCGATCCGTGAGGCCGCCACGATCGACGCGAACAGCCGCGCCGCGTCGTCGTCGCCGAGCGGCTCCAGCGTGCCCACGTGATGGGCGCCCTGCACGTCCGGCAGATGCCGCCGGGTCGTGACCAGCACCCGGCAGCCGTCCCCAGCCGGGATGAGGGGACGGATCTGCGCGGCGCTGCCGGCGTCGTCGAGCACCACCAGCATCCGCCGGTCGGCCAGCAGTGTCCGGAACAGCGCGCCGCGCTCGGCGGTCGACTCCGGGACCACCGGCGCGTCCAGCGCCCGCAGGAACTGCGCCAGGATCTCACCCGGGTCGGCCGGGTCCGCCGAGGCGCCGCGCAGCTCCGCCCACAGCTGACCGTCCGGATAGACCGCGAGACTGCGATGCGCCGCCTGCAGGGCGAGGGTGGTCTTCCCGATGCCACCGAGACCGGGCACCACCATGATCCGGTACGGCGACCCGGCGCGCAGCAACCACACCAGCTCGGCGAGCAGCGGCTCCCGGCCCACAAAATCGGGCGGCGCGGCCGGCAACTGCCGTGGCACCGCGTGTGCGCCGCGGACCGGCTGCTCGGGCAGCGGCAGCGCCTTCGTCACCCCGTCGTCGTCGCCGCGCCCGATCGCGTACTTCAGCATGCGCAGCTCGGCGTCGGGCTCACCGATCTCGGCCCGCAGCGCCTTCGCGTACCGCTCGTAGACCTCGATCGCCTCGGCCCGGTGCCCGCTGCGGTAGAGGGCCACCATCAGCAGCCGGTGCAGCTGATGATCGGTGGCGAACTCGTCCGTCACCCGCTGCAGGTCGCCCAGCACCCCGGTGAACTCGCCACGCTGGACCCGCAGCGTGAACAGTCGCACCGCGGCCCGCTTGCGCCGCTGCTGCAGCCCGTGGGCCACGGTCGCGAAGACCGGCCCCGGCACGTTGGCCAGCGGCCGCGGACCCCGCCACAGCCGCAGCGCCCGGTCCAGCAGGTCGGCCTCCTCGCCGGGCCGGTGCCGCTGCCCGGCCGCCTCGGCTGCGACGGTGAGCTTCTCGAAGGCGAGCAGGTCGAGCTCGTCGTCGGCCACCCGCAGCTCGTAGCCGAAGCGGGTGTGCGTGACGATGTCATGGGAGCGCCCGACCCGGCGCCGTAGCGCGGAGATCGCCTTGTGCAGCTGCGCCTCCTGCACGTGCGACGTACCCCACGCCATCCGCAGCAGCTCGGCGTGCGGCAGCCGCTTGTTCGGCTGGACCAGCAGCGCGGCGAGCACCTTGAGCTGCACCCCGGTCGGCAGCGGTAGCGGCTGCCCGCCGAGCGGGTCACGGAGCTGCAGCTCACCCAGGACTTCGTAGATCACGTCGCGCCTCCGCACCTCGGCACTGTCTCCACCGTAGGGGCAACCCGGAGCCATGGGTAGCGCTGCGGTAGAGCGCTGGTAGCCGCCCGTGACTGAATCGCCTCACGTGACTGACGGACGGCGACGATGAGGTGACGAGCGGATGATCGACCACCATCACGGCACCCTCGACCGGATCGTCGACACCGAACGGCGGTCGCTGCGCCCGATCGGAGCCACGGCGTACGAGGTCGCCGCGCGCACCGGCGAACAACTCACCGCCCTCGCGTGCCTGCCCGGCGTCCGTCTCTACCGCGGCGTGCGCCTGCCGGGCCACGCACCACCGATCCCGTACGCCCTCAGCGCCGGCACCCGCCTCGTCCTCGTCGACACCGTCGCGTGGCCACCCGGCTCGTACGCGACAACCCCCGGCGGGGCAGTGCTCTGCGACGCCACCTACATAGGCCAGTCGGCGCACCTGCTGCTCGGCGCCGTCCGCAGGCTGCGCCGCCTGCAACCCCGCGGCCACCGCGTCACGGCCGTGGTCGTCGTCCACCCCAGCATCGCGGGCACCCTCACGCTCCCCGCCGTCACGGGCACCGAACTCACGTGGACCCACGCCGCCTGCGCCGTCCCCGCCATCGCCCATCGCCTGCGCCGCCACCACACGTCACCCGGCCCGTCCCGCGCGCTGACCGCCCTGACCGCCGCCACCGCGCTCACCGGCTGATCCACTGAGCGGCAGGCGCGGGATCGTCTCGTAGGGCCGGCCGGCCGCCCAGATGCGGTCGAAGTCGCTGGTGAAGTGCTGGAACCAGCGGGCGTCGCGATGGGCGAACAGCGGCAGGGTCGGCTCGGCCGCGCCGTTGCGGTGCGAGTAGATGTCGATGTGCAGGTGGCCGTGGGGGGTCTCGGGGTCGACGGCGATCATCCCGAACGCCGGCACGAAGTCCAGCATCCGGATCTGCAGCGTGCCAGGGCCGGCCGCGGCCCGCGCGGCGAGGGTGTCGAGCAGGTCGACGGTCGGCCGGAGCCGGTGCTCGAAGATCTCCGGACTGCCGGGGACGGTGCTGCGGCGGGCGGCCTCGCCGAGCGGGGCGGAGTCCGGTGCGATCAGGACGATCCGAACGTCTGCGCCGGCGTCCAGGCGCCGCTGCAGGGTGGCGTGGTGGTTGCGCATCGTCCGGCCCAGGGTCACGCCGACGATCCTGATGTCCTGCGCCTGGCTGAGGTCGATGTCCATACCGGAGGTGGACGCGGCCAGCAGCCGGTCACCACCGTCCAGGTGCTCGCGGGTCAGGCGGCTGAGCTCGGCGACGTCGGCGGCCAGAATCTGCTGGCCGGTACGGCTGTGCAGGGAGCTGACGGCCAGCAGGCCCAGCATCGTGAGGGTGGCCCCGCCGGTGACGGCGGCGCTGACGACATCGAACGTGCCGAGGATGCCGACGGCGACGGCGGCGGCGATCGTCACGACCAGGTCGAGCTGACGGACGCGGAGCATCATGGTCCACCTCGTAGGGGTGCGTGGCGGGCTGAACACTCAGCGTAGCAGTCTTAATGTCGCGTTGACACAAACACCTTCGCCACTTAGTGTTGATGTGACACAAAGGCCCCTCCGAAAGGAAACGCCATGCGTAAGCTCCTCACCCTGATGATCACCGCGGTGACCGTAGGCCTGCTCGCGGCCACCGTCCCCGCCGGACCCGCCCTCGCCGAACCGGTCTGCCAGCCCGGCACCAACTGGGACGGCGTCCTGAAGATCTGCCGCTGACCCCTCCACCCCTGCGGCAGCGTTCCGGCTAGCGCTGCCGCAGGATCGGCGGGTTCAAGGTCGTCGCACCGCCCGCCCGGTAGAGCGCCGCCGGACGCCCGGTCACCGGCATCCGCCGCCCGCCCGTGGGCTCGACGAACCCTTCCGTGCCGGTCACCTTGCGACTGAAGTTGCGCGGATCCAGCGTCTCGCCCCACACGACCTCGTACACATTGCGCAGATCGCCGATCGTGAACTCCGCCGGGCAGAACGCCGTGGCGATCGTGGTCAGCTCCAGCCGGCGCCGGGCCCGCTCCACCGCCTCGTCCAGGATCAGGTCGTGGTCGAACGCCAGCCCCGCGCGGACCTCCTCCACCGGCATCCAGGCGGCGGTGCTCGCATCCGAGCCGGCCGTCGGGATCGGCAGGTCCGGCATGATGGCCAGATAGGGCACGCTGACCACCCGGCCCCGCGGATCCCGGTCCGGCTCGCCGTGGACCGCGAACTGCTCGAGCCGCAGCGCCGTGCCGTCCAGCCCGGTCTCCTCGGACAGCTCCCGCACCGCCGCGGCACCGATGTCCTCACCGACGCGCACGAACCCTCCCGGCAGCGCCCGCTTGCCCTCGAACGGGAAATTCCGCCGCGTGATGACCAGCACCTGCAGCTTGCCGTCCCGCACGGTCAGAATGACGAGGTCCGCCGCGATCCGCAGCTGCGCATGGTCTCGATCAGCCATCCGGCGAGCATATCTTGATGTAGAACTGACAAAAAGGTCCCCTAGGGGTTGATCGGGGGTATGACCCGATAGCTGGACGGGGGCCCGGTCGACGAGGCTCAACCCATGCTCGCCGACCTGATGAACGCCGCGACCGCCCTCGTCCAGTGGCTGTCCACACTCGACCAGGGCTTCGTCCTGCTCGCCACGTTCCTGTCCAGCGTCGTCGAGATGACCTTCCTGCTCGGCCTGCTCATCCCCGGCGAGTCCGTCGTCATGCTCGCCGCGTCGCTCGCGGGCAGCCCCGCCGGCTTCGCCCTGGTGGTCGCCGTCGGCACGGCGGGTGCGCTCACAGGCCAGATTCTCGGGTACGCCGTAGGCCGCACGTTCGGCCCGCGACTCCGTACCACCCGCCTGGGCCGCCGCATCGGCACCGACCGGTTCCAGCGCGCCGAGGCGTACCTGCGTGACCGGGGCGGACCCGCGCTCGCCGCCGTCCGCTTCGTCGCCGTCGTGCACGCCGTCGTCCCGATCGTCGCGGGCAGCGTACGCATGCCGTTCGGCCGTTTTGTCGGCTGGTCCGCCCTGGGCACCGTGATCTGGGTCAGCACCTTCGCCGGGGTCGGCGCGGCCACCGCGGGCCTCGGCTCCGCCGGGGGAGCGGCAGCGGTCCTCGCCGCGGTCGGCGCGATGTTCCTGGGCGTCATCCCGCTCGCTGCCAAAGCCCTGCGCCGCCCCCGCCGCGACGAGCTCACCCTGGCCGCCTGAATTCGTCGCAACGGTTCACCGGCCCGGCGCGTGTCACCCCCGTGACAGCTAATGTCGAACCGGTCAGAGCCGGTGTCAGGCAGGGGGAGCCGACGATCGTGGCTCCACCCGCGAACTTCGATCAGCTGTACGCCGCCCACTACGGCGATCTCACCGTGCAGCTCTACATGTACTTCGGCGACCGGCAGGAAGCCCACGACGTCGTCCAGGAAGCGTTCTGCCGGGCGTACGCGAGATGGCGCACCGTGTCGCGCTACGAGGACCCGGTCGGCTGGATCCGCCGGGTCGCGTGGAATCTGGCGCTCAGCAAGTGGCGGCGTACCAGAACCGCTCTGTCCTTCTTGAGCCGGCAGCGGCGCACCGAGGTCCGCATCGAGGGCCCCGGCCCGGAACGGGTCGCCGTGATCGCCGCCCTGGCCACCCTGCCCGAACAGCAGCGCCGCGTGGTCGTGCTGCGCTACATGGCCGACCTCACCGTCCCCGAGATCGCCGCACGCGAGGGAGTCGCCGAAGGCACCGTGAAGTCCTGGTTGCACCGTTCCCGGACAGCACTGGCCGCCCACCTGGGAACAGCAGAGGAGACACCGTCATGACCGACCGGACCGAACTGCTGCTCGCGGAGGCCCGCACCCAGGCGATGCGCGAGGTCTTCCCCCCGGGCACCGACCAGGTACGCCGTACCGTCCGCCGCCGCCAGGGAATTGCCGCCGGGCTCGGCGTGGTCCTCGCCATCGCCGCGATCACCTCGGGGATCGCCCTGGTCAACGACCGCCACCCAGCCACCAACGCCCCGCCCGCGGCCCCCTCGTCGGGCCCGTCCGAGAACCTGGACGTTTTTCCCACGCCCGATCCCACCGCCGAGGCCCGCATCTCAGCGGCCGATGACGCGCTGGGCGACCCGGACAAGCAACCCTGGGTCGTGGCGACGTCGGGAGTGGTGACCGCGGACTACGAGAACGCCGCCATGGACCTCGCCGCCGACGACTACCAGTTCTACCTCTACTGCGTGGGCGAGGGCACCGTCGACATCGTGCTCAAGGACGGCCAGTACGGCGACAAGAAGATGGCTGCCGGCACGGCGACCTGCTCCGACAACCCCGAACCGGCGATCCTCCCGTTCACCCAGCCCGCCGCCAACCGCTCGCGTGTCTTCCTCAGCGGCGACGCCAGGGCCGCGGAGAAGGCCAGCTTCTCCTTCAAAATCGTCCGGACCTCGGAGATCGTCACCGAGGCGAGCCAGGAGAGCAGGACGAACGCCACCGCCGCGGCCGGTCTGCTCGACGGTTCCGGGCTCCCGGAACCCGCGAAGATGACCACCGAACAGGACAAGACCGCAGACGTCACCAAACCCGCCGGGAACTACCGGGTGCTGGTCAGCTGTTACGGACCGGGCAAGGTCAGCTTCCTCGTGCGCACCGGCAAGACCCTGCGCGACGGTACGGTCGCCACGAACGGTCCTACTGAAGGCACCATCACCCACGAGTGCACCGGCGAAGGACAATTCAGTTCGTTCGCGTCGGTCACACTCGCAGCTGGTTCGGGCTTCTCCATCACCGCACAGGCGGACTCCGCGGCCCGCAACAAGGCCGGCTGGGCGTACCTCGTGATCCCCGGCTGAGTCCCTTGTGCCGTCGATCTACCCTGCGCGCATGTTTGACGGGGAGATCTCACGAAAGTCCACACGCGCATTCGCCGCGGTCGCTGCCCTCGCGGCGACCGCGGCGCTCGCCGCCTGCAATCCCGGCACCGACACATCAGCCGTTTCGTCGCCTTCCGCCTCCGTGGCCGCGCCTTCCTTCTTCGGCAAGGACGGGTACGGCAAGCTCACGATCGGGATGTCGGAGAAGGAGGCACTCGCCACGGGTGACCTGCGGACCGACCCGGTCTCCACGGTTCTCGACAAGAACGTCTACTCGTTCGCCGGCGGTCCCGAACCGGACGCCAAGCAGATGGCCTTCGACGAGAAGATCGAGAAGGCGGTCGAGGCCGCGGACAAGTCGACCGACACCTCCGCCGCGGGCAGCGCCAAGGCCGCGAAGGCCTACGCCGATTCCACCCAGCGCCTCTACGACCGTCTCATCGCCTACCTGACCGACGGCGGTGCCAGCTTCACCAAGGGCAAGCTCGTCTCGATCGCGGCGGACAGGGACGCCGAGACGGAGGCCGGCATCAAGCGCGGCTCCACGGTGGCCGAGCTCAAGACCGCCTACGACGGCAAGGGCCTGACCGGCAACGACAAGGACGGCTACGAACTCCCGATCACCGGCCACGACGGCTGGCGGATCCGCTTCGAGGCCGACAAAGGCACCATCAAGTACATGTCCCTGGGCAAATAGCTTCCCCCTATGAGTACGCCGTGAGCCCGGCCCGCCTCCGTCAGTCCACGGGGGAGGGGGCCTGTTTGGCGCTCGGGGGAGCAGC
>NZ_BOMN01000091.1 GCF_016862215.1 Winogradskya humida | reverse complement strand
TACGAGCCGAACGCAAGCAGGCATTCCTCCGTAACAGAGGAAATCCTGCGCGCCTTCTTCGCGAGACCCGCCCACGCCGTACTTCGCCTCAGCAATGGCAGCAACCCTGCCGCGATCGAGCAACAAACCAATCTTCGACCACTATTCCGGCAGCACGCTCTCATGCCGCGATGGGCCCTCTACGGCGCGTCACGACTGTCGTTCGGTCAGTCTACGAATTGCTCATGTAAGGGCGCGGGCTGTCGCTGGGCATGCTACGGGTTGGCAGTCGTCTGGATGAACGACAAGACCCGTGGCAGGACGTGACGGAACTCGCCGCCGCCCCATGAGTCCACGAGGCCACCCGCTTGTTCCATCGCGTCCCAAAACGGCTCAGCCGATCGAATGATGTCCTCCGCAGCGGCCGTATCGACGTCGATGGCGGCGCATACGGCTGCTACCAGCTCCTTGCGGGATGCGGCAGGTATGTCTTCCAACGGATCATGATGCATTCGCACAAGCTACTCGCCAGGCGTGCACTCTCTAGCCGCCGATAACGCGCGCTCGGGCGAGTTGAGGCCCGACCGGTTGCCGGCCGATCGAGGTGGCGGCCTGTGCCATCCGACCGTCCGGACGATGGAGCGGTACACCGGCGATGACTAAAGTCCACCGCCGTGATCACACTCTCCGCGCCATCGTGGACCGAAACCGGCGGCTTCTGGATCGCGTTCGCCGCCCTCGTGGCCAGCCTCGCCGCGTTCGGCGTATCCGTCTGGTCGGCCCACTCAGGCCACCAATCCGCCAAATCCGGTCGCGAATCCGCCGTGCACGCCGGCACCTCAGCCAAGGCGGCCGAAGCCGCGGCCGACAGTTCTACCGTCGCCGCTCGTGCGGCGGAGAAGTCGGCCGATGCGGACGGGAAGATGGCGCGTCTTGAGCTTGACCGAGACCACGAAGCATATCGGCCCGTGATGCCTGGGCCGCACGGTTTCCAGGTGGTCCGCGAGTCGCTGAACAACGTGCCCGAACTGGAAAAGAATCATCGGCTGGTATACGAATTCACCCCAGCTCGCACCTACCGCGTTGTCGGCGAGGCCGTCTATCGGTCTGGAAGCCCGAATCCTATGACGCTGTCAATGCCGCTTCTCTGCCGTGCCGGGGTCCCGGTGAGAATCGTTTTCGAGGACCTTGTGGTGGATAGGCAGCGTTCGGAATTTTCGATGCTGCGTTTCAAGTTCTGGCCGCCCGCTGAGGTCGACCTGGTCGAACACTGGACGTGCAGGTGCGAGCGGCCCCTCGGATCGAATGAGGCGCCACATTGGGAGGCGACTATTGCAGTGGATAGGCCGCGGGGCTGGCCAATTACAAGCATCGGGGTGCCGCAGTAGCGACGGGCTCACCTGCGGACTTGATAAGAGCCGGCCTCTGCGCGTGCCGCACATTCAGGCCGACACCCCCGGGCTGCTTGAGGTCACGGCTGCGGATGCTTGCGACCAATTAGGGCAAGTTCTACGATCTTTGTGACTGCGGGGAACTCAGGGGCCAAGGGTTTGCCGTACGTCAACTCCACGAGATTTGTGATTTCTGCAATCAGACTCGATCGGATCTCTTCGGGTGTCACCACCCACGTGTCCTTGACCAGTCGGAAGTACGCCTCATAGGTCATCGAATGTCCACCCAAAGCCAAGCCGTCGACGACGGGAAAGACCTTCGGTAGCAGGAAGTGACACAGCTTGGACGCAAAGACCGGGCTCCGCGTCGGTTTCAGGCGGAACACCACCTCGGGGAAGGCCCTGATCGCCTCCCAGGTCACCTCCGGATCCGCGATATCGGCGTGGAGGTAAGGAGCGCAGGACGTCTTCCAAGCTTGAGTCAGGTCTGCAGCATTCGCCACGACGTTCGCCGCCACGACGGCTCGAGGTACCGGGCGAAACGCTTTCCACGCAGCCAACCGGGGTTGTACTCGAGCCCACCAGGCGGCGTCGAACCGACCATCCGGGTTCTGCGCGGCCAAGACCGGATAGTCGCTGTTGTGAAAGTCGTCCGGCCAAGTGGTCTTGGTACGCCACCAGATCGCTCCAGCGGTGAATTCGGCGAGGTTGATCGGCTGCATGCGGCGCATAGTAATCCCATGGTCCCCAACGCCGACACACTCATCTGCCGCTGAGCATGCGCGCCGCCCGCCAGACCGTCGTGACGGTGCGTGTCCGCGGAACGCTGATCATGTGCCCGCTCGTGCCGAAAGTAGTGCGTCGGGCTGACGCGCGCGTCGAGAAGCGAAAACTCATCATGGGGAGCTTCCTCTACCTCCACGGTTGCGGTGGCACAGTCAACTCGTGCGGCGGAAGTCGGTAACGTCCGGGATCTTCTGAAAGCCAGCCGAGACGTACGTCGCCACGGCGCCGACGTTGCTGCTCGGGGTGCACACTGTCGCGCTGGACGACCCCATCTCCTGCAACGCGGCGGCCGCGGCCACCGTGATGGCGCGGCCGTATCCGTGGCCACGGTGATCCCGATGAACGCCCAGTGGTTCGAGCAAACCCGGTCGCCCGTCCCCGGCCGACCACACCGTCACCGCGGCGACCGCATCGCCGGCGCCGTCGTAACCGACCAGGCACCGGGCCCGACGGTAGGGCGGGGCAGCGGCCATCGCGCGCCAGCGCTCCACAGTGAACGTCGAGTTGGCGAACGCCGCCCGGTGCACCGCGACCCGATCATCAACGATCCGATCCCGAACGTTGTGCGCCTCGATGACCTCGACCCTGAGCCCGCAGTCCTCCACCGGCTCGATCAGTTCGCGAGACAACGGGGTCCACGGTTCGTCGGGCACCCAACCGCTGCGACGGAGGAGGTCTCGAAGAGCAGCGCCGAAGCGGGCCTCGACGGCCCCGGCGCCGTCGGGCAGTACCCCCTGCCCCGGATCCGACAGACCGGCCAGGAGCCGGGCGGCGAACGCGGCGTCCTCGTCGACGCTCGGTGCGATACCCATGCGGATCACCCCGTCGTCCACCATGCCAACGGCCAGGATCTGCCCGTTACGGGTCCACACCCGGACGGCCTCGGCCAACTCCCGCCCGCCGAACCTCCAGTGCCACCCAAGGTCGCCTGGATGAAGCTGCACCGGCCCGCCGGTGTGCTGCCAGACCGCTACCGCCTCAACGATCTCGCCTAACGAATCCGGCGTCGCAAGCTGCATCGTGATCGACATGCGCCGACCTAACCACACCACAGAGACCACACAATCGGTTTTCACCGCCAGAGTGCCGGCCCATGACTCGCGCGCATGAAGGTTGTCAATGCAAACCGCAGAGCAGAACAAAATCAACCCAGCCCAGATTGGCATTATTCTCATGCCGCGACGTGTTCGCTGCAGCGCGGAGCTTCCTTCGGCGACGGGCCGGCCGTCAGCCGAAGGGGTGGTCCGCGCGCAAAGGCTGGCGGGTTGCCGAGGGTGGCAGGCGCGCCGACGCCGGTGTTGGGGCGGTCGGGTGCGTCAGTGCTGGATCCACCAACCGATTCCCAGCACGATGTCGCCGATGATCAGGGGAACCAGCGCCACGTAGCGGTCCTCCCACTCGACGCCTTCCTTGCCGATCAGCCATTCGATGTAGTCGCTGAAGATCCAGAATGGCACGAGAGCACCGACCAGCCAGATCCATTCGCGGAAGGGTGGTGGCCCGTCCCAGGCTCGCCCGACCTTGTAGACATAGAGGCCATACGGAACCAGAGCCGCCAGGATCAACACCACCAGCAGAAGCGCCAGCGCCGCTTTCCTGATCGCGACTCGTCCCCGGGTGCCGCGAGCGCCTGCCATGCATTGATGCTAACAACTGTGTGCCGTCGTCGGACCGTGCTGAGCGCCACGACGAACGACAACCCTTACGGTTCGCTGCCGCGATGGAACTGCTGCGCCGAGGGTACGCAGTGACCCGGATGCGGTGCCGGCACCTCGAGCCGATCGCGACGGCACCGCTTGGCCGGTGGCTCGATCGTGTCGACGGTTTGCACCAATCCTCGAGACGTGCAGATCGCCACGTTGAAATGCTGTGCGGCATGACGGGACCTCGACGCCCGGGCTCGCCCAGGGCGACCGTCAAAGCGGAGCGTTGGAGAGAATCCAGGTGTCGCGTAGGTACGAGTGAGTCATGCATCGAGTATCCCGTCGACGGCACGCTTGGTCAGACGCCCGCATCTGCCGCGACAGTGTGCCGGCCGGTCAGATGCCGAGGTAGGCGGTGCGGACGGCGGGGTTGGTGAGTAGTTCTTCGGCTGTTCCGGTCAGGGAGACCTTGCCGGTTTCGATGACGTAGCCGCGGTCGGCGATTTCGAGGGCGCGGCTGAGGTTCTGTTCGACCAGGAGGATGGTGAGGCCTTCGGCGTGGAGGCGGCGGATGATGGCGAACATGTGGGTGACCATGACCGGGGCGAGGCCGAGGCTGGGTTCGTCCATCATCAGGAGGCGGGGGCGGCTCATCAGGGCGCGGCCGATGGCGACCATTTGTTGTTCCCCGCCCGACATGCTTCCGGCGAGCTGTTTCGCTCGTTCTTTGAGAACCGGGAAGAGTTCGAAAACCTTTTCCAGGCTTTGGGTACGCCGTGAGCGCGCCCCCCGTTCAAAAGCGCCGAGTTCCAGATTTTCCAGCACCGTCAACTGTGGCCACAGCTCGCGGCCCTCGGGGACCAGGGCGATTCCCAGCGCGGCCCGGTGATGGGCGGGGACAGCGTTCAGTGGCTTTCCCTCGAAGAGCAGGGAACCGTGGGCCGGGCGGCAGATGCCCGCGATCGCGCGCAGTGTTGTTGTCTTGCCGGCTCCGTTCGCGCCGACGAGGGTGACCAGTTCGCCGGCGTTGACTGACAGGCTGATGCCGAAGAGGGCCTGGGCGTCGCCGTAGCCGGCTTCGAGGTCGCGTACCTCAAGCATCGGATCTTCCCAGGTAGGCCTCGATGACCAGGGGGTCCGCGGCGACGAGCTCCGGAGTGCCTTCGGCGATCTTGCGGCCGTGGTCGAGGACGATGATGTGGTCGGAGAGGGACATGACGGCGTGCATGACGTGTTCGATCATGATGATGGCCGTGCCGCGGTCGCGGATCTGGCGGATGAGGTCGACGAAGCGGGAGGCTTCGACCGGGTTGAGGCCGGCGACCACCTCGTCGAGGAGCAGCACGCGGGGGCCAGTGGCGAGAGCTCGGGCGACTTCCAGGCGTTTGCGGCCGGCCAGGGTGAGCTCGCCCGGCAACCGGGTGGCCCGGTCCGCGAGGCCGATGAAGTCCAGGATCTCCATGGCAGCGTCCCGCGGGTCACGACGGCGATGATCACGGCGGAGCAGGCCACCACGGAGAAGGCCACTGCGGGGGCCGGGCGGGCGGCCGTAGTGGAGGCCGACGAGGACGTTGTCGAGGACGGTGAGGCGGGCGAACGGGCGGACGATCTGGTGGGTGCGGCAGATGCCGAGGTGGACCGAGCGGGCCGCTGACCGGCCGCTCACCGGGGTGCCCGCGAGCAGGACCCGGCCGCTCGTGGGGCGCAGGGAGCCCGCCGCGACCGAGAACAGGGTCGTCTTGCCGGCGCCGTTCGGGCCGATGAGGCCGAGGATCTGCCCGTCGTGGAGCGTGAAATCGACGTTGTCCACCGCGCGCAGGCCGCCGAAATGCCGGCTGACGCGTTCGCCGACCAGCAACGGGGCGCTCACGGCGTACTCCTCAGAGGTTTGAGGCGGGCCAGCAGACCGGCCAGGCCGAGGGGCTCGAAGAGAATGATGAGTACGAGCAGGGTGCCGTAGAGGCCGAGGTAGTAGTCGGAGTAGCTGGCCAGCAGGAACTCCTGGATGATCACCAGGACGACGGCGCCCAGGACCGGCCCGAGGATCGTGCCGATGCCACCGATGACCGCCATGAGGATCAGCGAGATCGAGCGGTCGAAGCTGAACATGTCCTGCGGGTCGATGAACGCCTGGTAGGACGCGTAGAAGCCGCCGCAGACGCCGACCATCGTGCCGGAGAGGAACAGCACGAGGTTCTGGTAGCGGGTGGCGCTGACCCCGACGTCGCCGGCCGCCTCGACGTCCTCCTTGATGGCGAGCAGGGCCAGGCCGATCCGGGACGTGCGTAGCCAGTACGAGATCACGACGGCCGCGGCGAGCAGGTAGAGCCCGTACCAGTAGAGCTGGTATTTGGTCGGGCCACCGCTCAGCGGCAGGGACAGTCCGGAGGAACCGCCGGTGAAGCCGGACCAGTACGTCGCGATCAGCCGGCTGGCCTCGCCGACCCCGATCGTGGCGATGGAGAAGTACGGGCCGCGCAGCCGCAGCGTCGGATGCCCCCACACCAGCGCGTACGCCCCGGCGGTCAGCCCGCCGACGACCCACGCGACCCCGGTGGGGAGCCCGAACGCGATGATCAGCCGCGCCGCCACGAAACCGCCGACGCCGAACATCGCTGCGTGGCCGAAACTGATCTGGCCGACGTAGCCGCCGAGCCAGTTCCAGGCGAGTGCGGTGGCCGCGAACATGAACGTCAGCCCGATGATGTTGTGCGTGTAGTCGCCGATCGGCAGGACCAGCGGCGCGACCCAGAGCACGGCCAGGGCCAGCACGAAGCCGCCCGCCTGGCGCTTCATCTCAGCACCCGTTGACCGAAGAGCCCGCCGGGGCGCAGCACCAGCACGACGACGAGCAGGACGAAGCCGACCGCCGAGGTGAGGTAGGGCGGCACCACGTAGATGGAGAAGACCTCGGCGAACGCGAGCACGCAGGCGCCCAGGGCGATGCCGACGATGCTGCCGAGCCCGCCCAGCACGATGATGACGAAGCTCTTGAGCAGCTCGGCCGCGCCGAACGACGGGTTGAACGCGAACAGCGTGGACGCCAGGACACCCGCAAGCCCGGCAAGAGCAGTGCCGAGACCGAAAGTGAATATGCGTACGCGCTCCACGTCGATGCCTGCCAGCGTGCAGCTGTCGGGGTTCTGGGCCACCGCGCGGATCGCCTTGCCCAGGTAGGTGCGGGTGAGCAGGAGATGCAGCAGGAGCAGCGCCACGACGGCGATCGCGAACACGAGGATCCGGGTCACCGAGAAGCTGCTGCCGAACACCGTCACCGACCTGGTCGCGTACGACGTGTGGATGGCCTGTTCGTTGCCCGTGAAGAGCAGATAGGCGACGTTGCGGATGATCAGCCAGACGCCGAACAACAGCAGCAGTGACTGCACCGCACCGGCCGGTCCGCGCGGGAGGAAACGCACCAGGCCCAGATAGATGCCGGCGCCCAGGGCGAAGAACACGACCAGGGCAACAGGGATCGCGATGTACGGGTCGACGCCGAACCGCTCGAACAGCTGCCAGGTCAGGTAGGCGGCGGCCATGATGATCCCGCCGTGCGCCAGGTTGACGATGCGCAGCACGCCGTAGATCAGGCCCAGCCCGTACGCCATGGCCGCGTAGAAGCCGGCGAGCAGCACCGCCGAGACGGCCAGGGTGAAGACCTCCCGCATCGCCGCCTCAGCCCTTGCAGTTCGGGTTCGGCGCCACGCCCTGACCGGTGGCGACGTCCGCCGGGTAGACGATCGGCGAGGTGCCGTCCGGCAGGTTCTGCTGCACGACGAACGGGTAGTCGGCCTGACCGCCGTTCGCCGCGGGGAAGCTGAGTCGCCCGCCCGGCAGGATCGACTCGATGTCCAGGCCTGCCAGCTGGTCGCGGACCTTCGACTTGTCCACCGAGCCTGCCTTCGCGATCGAGGTGAGCAATGCCCGCGCCGCCTCGTAGCCCTGGGCCTGGTACCACTCGGGATCGGTGCCGTACTTCGCCTTGAAACTGTCCACGAACGCCTTGTTCAGGCCGGTGTTGCCGAGCTGTTTGTTCCACCAGACCGCGGACAGCACATAACTGACGCCGTCCTGACCGAGCGCGGTGCGGGCATCGGCCTCGCTGCCCCGGGCGCCGTAGGTCAGCACCTTGGTGCACATGTTGGAACTGAGATACTGCCGCTGCATGGTGATGAAGTCGGGCAGGTGCGCGTCCACCATGAAAAGGTCGGGTTTCGCGGCCCGGACCTTGCTCAGGATCGCCGAGAAATCCTTGCCGTCCAAGGCGAACGACTCATCCGTGACGACCTGGTAATTCGTGCCGTGCGCCCTGGTGAAGTCCTGGATCCCCTTGCGGAAATCCTTGCCGTGCGACGTGTTCTCCCAGATCAGCGCGACCCGGGCCGGCTTGGGCAGTTTTCCCGCCGCCTGCTGCTGGTCGATCCATTCCATCTCGGTGTTCGCCAGGTTCTCCACCGGCGCCAGCGTCCCGAAAACCCACTGGAATCCCTTGGCGTAGATAGACGTCGCCGCCCCGCCACCGTTCACGTACGGGATCTTGTTCTGCTCGGCGACCGTGCTCTGGGCCTCGACGAGCGCCGTGGAATACGTACCCAGAAAGAAATTGACCTTGTCCTGGGTGATCAGCCGCTGCGCGAGGTTCACGGCCTTCGCCTGGTCGGTCGTGTCGTCGAGCAGATTGAGCTCGACCGGCACCTTCTTCCCGCCCAGATCCACGCCGCCGTCGGCGTTCTCCTGCTCGATCGCCAGGTCGTAGCCCTGCTTGAACCGCCCCCCGGTCTTCGACTCGCTCCCGGTCAACGGCAACGTCGACCCGATCACAATCTTGCTGGGAATCGCACTGGAATCGCCGTCGTCGTCATTTCCCTGGCTGGGAGCACAACCGGCGGTCACGAGAATCGTGGAGAGGGCGAGGATTTTGGCGAGGCGCGACGGCATGAGCAGACTCACTTCCGCGAGCGGTACTCCGGTCCACTTAGGCCAGTCCACCTTGCGACCCTGGTGAACACCGTGTCAATCGATAGATGACGATCGACAGAAGCCCGACAGTCAACTGGCCAGATCCAGGGCCGCTCCGGCGCGTCCGGGTTCGCCCCCGGCCAGGCCGCGCTCGATGGCGTTGCGGTAGGCCAGCCACATGCCCACTCCCTGCGTGGTGGACACCACGGTTGCCGTCAGGCCCAGGCCGGACGCCTGGAACAGGGACGTGAACAGGTTCGCGAAGCCGGTCGCGATCATGGCGGCCAGCTGCGCCGCCAGGATGGTGGTGCCGATCGTCAGGGTCGACCGGTCGGCGGAGAACATCGCGAACACCTGGTAACGGAAGACGAACAGTCCGGACTGCGAAGACCGCGGCGACGACGCCGACCGTGCCGGCGGAGGCCCGCAGGGCGGCGGCGGTCGCCTTTGCCGAACGTGTAGGCGAACAGCGGCAGGACGCCGGCGGTGACGCCCATCATCAGGGTGCCGGGGATCTGAACGGCGGTGTCGTCGGCGCCGGCGATCGCGAAGACCAGGCCGAACAACGGCGTGCCGAACCTGACCGCCGCCAGCAGCGACGTGTCGTGCACGGAGCCGATGAAACCGGCGTTGATGACCTGGTAGACCGAGGTGACGGCCTCGGCCGCGGCCAGCCGTTTGCTGCGCTCGTTGCCGCCGCCCGTGCGCCGCTCGACCAGCCCACGGCGCTCGAGCACCTTCAGCAGCAGCGAGATGTTCGCCGCGGTCGTCCGGGTCATCTCCGCGATGTCACGCTGGATCGCGCCCGGCTTCTGCTCCAGATAGCCGATGACCTGGGCCTGCTCGAACGTGAGATCCCCCTCGCGGATCCACTCCTCGCCGCCCACGCAGTACTGGGTCCGGGATCGTGCGGAGATTCGCAGCAATCCGTGTCGATGTCGACGAGAGGCGACGGTCCGGGTGGCTGGGGGCCTCGGTGGGTGTGAGGCGGGCCACGTGGGAGGGGGGTAAAGGGGGCTAATAGGGCAATATACTGGTTGAGGGGCGAGCGGATCTGCGTCGCCGAGGCGACCGCTCTACCCTTGACGTCGTGACTGACCTAGAAGAGGCTGCCGAGATCGAGGCGGCCCCCGAACTTATCGCCACCCACTACCTGACGAGCATCGACGACGTGGTGGAGCATCTGCGCGCCGCGAGCCAGCTCGGCCTGGGTGTCCGTGTCCGGACATACCTGGAGCAGGAGGAGGATGGCGACACGCTCGCCGAGCGCTGGGAGCTGGAGCTGCTCACGGCTTCTCCGGTGGACGAGCCGGTGCACGAAGACGCCCCGGCTGAGTGACGAACGCGAACCCGGAGCTGATGATGACTGAGTACCCCGTCGAGGAGGAGCCGTTCGGCTTCGCCGGTCTGGCGTTGCGACCGGAGTTGCTCCAGGCCCTTTCCGGTCTGGGGTACGAGGAGCCGACGCCGATCCAGCGGGAGGCGATCCCTCCGCTGCTGGACCGGCGTGACGTGCTGGGGCAGGCCGCGACCGGCACCGGCAAGACGGCCGCGTTCGCGCTGCCGCTGCTCAACGCCCTCGACCTCGACCTGGGCCACGAGCCCGACGCGGGTCCCGCCGCCCTCGTGCTGGTGCCGACCCGCGAGCTGGCCGAGCAGGTCTCCCAGGCCGTCCACAAGTACGGCAGCGCGCTCGGTGTGCGCGTCCTGCCCGTCTACGGCGGCACCCCGATCGGGCGGCAGCTGTTCGCCCTGAAGCGGGGCGTCGACGTGGTCGTCGGCACGCCCGGCCGGGTGCTCGACCACATCGGTCGCGGCACCATCGACCTCGCCGGGGTGCGCACCGTCGTGCTCGACGAGGCCGACGAGATGCTCGACATGGGCTTCGCCGAGGACATCGAGGCGATCCTCGCCGAGACCCCCGACGAGCGCCAGACCGTGCTGTTCTCCGCGACCATGCCGGCGCGCATCGAGACGATCGCCCGCCAGCACATGAGCGATCCCGTGCGGATCCAGATGGGTCGCGCGACCACCGCGCCGGGCGAGATGCCCAAGGTCCGCCAGAGCGTCTACCTCGTCGCCCGCGCGCACAAGCCGGCCGCGCTCGGCCGGGTGCTCGACATCGAGGCGCCGAAGGCCGCGATCGTGTTCTGCCGCACCCGCGAGGAGGTCGACGAGCTCACCGAGCTGCTCAACGGCCGGGGCTACCGGGCGGAGGCGCTGCACGGCGGGCTCAGCCAGGACCAGCGTGACCGGGTCATGGGGCGGTTGCGCAACGGCGCCACGCAGTTGCTGGTCGCCACCGACGTCGCCGCGCGCGGTCTCGACATCGAGCAGTTGACGCACGTCGTCAACTACAACGTGCCGTCTGCGCCGGAGGCGTACGTCCACCGGATCGGCCGGGTCGGCCGGGCCGGGCGTGAGGGCGCCGCGATCACCCTCGCCGAGCCGCGTGAGCAGCGCATGATCGCCGCGATCGAGCGGCTCACCCGCCAGCCGATCGCCATCGAGAACGTGCCGACGGTGGCCGACCTGCGGGCCCGCCGGCAGGAGCAGACCCGTGAGGCGATCGAGGAGCACCTCGGCGCCGCCGACCTGGACCGCTTCCGCGGGGTGCTCGGCAAGCTGACCGAGGAGCACGACCTCGAGACCGTGGTGCTGGCGGCGATCAAGATGCTGCACGAGGCATCCGGCGGCGACGGCGACGACGTCGAGATCCCGTCGGTGGCGCGCAGCGCGCGCGACAAGGGCAGCCGGGACCGTGGCGCCCGCCACGACGACCGGGGCCCGGACGAGCGGCGTGGCCGTCCCGGCGGCAACCGCCCGGCGAACGCCGGTTCGGCGCGGCTCTTCCTCGGCATCGGCAAGCGGGCCGGCCTGCGCCCGCAGGACATGGTCGGCGCGATCGCGGGGGAGTCCGGGCTCAGCGCCCGCGACATCGGCCAGATCCAGATCTCCGACCGCTTCACCCTGGTCGAGGTCCCGGAACGGTCCGCCGACATGGTCATCGCGGCCCTGCGCCGGGCCACGATCCGCGGCCGCAAGGCGACCGTGCGCCGGGAGCGTCCCAACTAAAGCGGACATACGAAAGCGGGGCCCGGTCACATGACCGGGCCCCGCTTTCGTGTATGGCTGTCAGAGGCTGCCGCGCCGGCGGGACCGGGTCGCGAAGAGCAGGGCGGCACCGACCAGGATCGCGCCGAGACCACCGGCGAGGGCGATCAGCAGCGGGGTGCCCGACGGTCCGGTCGTGGGCAGCGCCGCCGCGTCGTTATCGGTGTCGTCGCTGTCGTCACCGCCGCCGTTTCCGCCGTTGTCGCTGTCATCGCTGTCCAGCACCTTGACGTTCTGGGTGATCGTGACGCCGGAGGTGACCCCGGTGGCCATCAGCGTGGCCGTGCCGACCTCGGTCAGGGGAACCTCGACGCTGATGGAACCCTGCGCGTCGGCGGTGGCGGTGATGGTCGCGCGCCGGGGCAGCGTCACCGCGGCCAGGACGAGACCGTCGTTACGCTGCGACGTGAACGCCGCGGACGAGTTCCCGCCGCCGTAGCTGATGGTGATCGTGACCCGCTCGAACGGGATGAACCCCGACGCGGTGAAGGTGACGGTGCCGCCGTCCGACACGGTGCCGTCCGAGACGTTGGAGGCCGGCGGATCCACCGGGTACGGCGCCGCGTGCGCGACCCCCGGCGCAATGAGAACTGCGGTGATGGTGGCGACTAGCAGCCCCAGGATGCGGTGTACGCGCACGGTTGTCCCCCGACAATTCACGACAGATGCACATGAAAGTGTTTATTAGCTCAGGAGAAAACTTACCGAGCTTGCGGGCATCCGTCCGCCGAATCGACCGATTGGTCCCATGGGGTGATCCCCGGCGTCGTCTGCAACCGCGGCGTCACAGTCTTCCCGTAACCGCCCGCCGGGATGCCGGTGAGCAGCGAAACCTCCAGCGACCGCCGCTGGCCCGGCCGAAGATCCACGGTCACGATCCCCACGGAGCGCCGCCGGTCGGTCCCGGACCCGAACGCCGCGGCAGACCCGTCCAGCCGCATCCCCACGATGCTGCCCCCGGTCGAGCTGTAGACCGACACATTGGTACGCACGGTGTACGGATCCCCGGCCAGCGCCAGCCCCGTCACAGCCTCCGGCAGCCCCGACTCCGGCACCGCCGACCCGAGCGTGACCTTGAGCGTCATCTCCCGCCGCCCGTCGCGCCGGCACCTCGGCGTGACCTTAAGGGCGGCCCGCTGCGTCAGGTAGTAGCCGAGCTTCGCCCCGCTGCCGTCGTTGAGGAAGACCCCAACGGTCGGCTCGGTGCCGTCGCTGGCCGGCAGCACTCCCGCCAGGGCGCTGCCCGCGAGCAACTCGTTCTCCGCCGGATGCGCGCTCCAGACGAGCAACCGGCGCTCGGCGGTCGCCCGGGTCAGCGCGTTCAGCATCGCGGCGGGTTTCAGCGGCCGTGCCACCACCGCCTCGAACACCGCTGTGGCAGCGGCGGCGAAATACGCGTCCTGCTCCTGGGGTGCGGACTTCGACAGGTACGTCTCGGACAGCAGCACGGAGACCACGTTCGCGGCGGTCAGGTCCTTGCCGCCGGGCACGCTCACCTTGCCGACAGCGCCCAGCAGGTAGGAGAGCGCCACCGGGTCGGTCGCGAAGACGCCGTCCACAGTCGTGCCGGTCCGCCGCCGGTACATCTCCCGGGCCAGCCGTCCCGCGGTGGGGAAGTCCGGCGACACGTTGATGTCGGCGGGAAACGTGGCCATCTTGTCGGTGTAGAGCGCCCGGTCCGTCGCCGTCAGCGCCAGGACCGGCTTGGCGAACGTACGCAGGTCCGCCGCGGCCGAGCCCTGGTCGGTGATCGTGATCCGGCCCTCGTCCGCCGTGATCACCACGTAGGCGCCGGGCATCCCGCCGGTGGCCCGGACCTCGGCGAGGTTCTGGAACAGTGCCAGATAGGTACGCGGCCCGGCGCTCCCGAGCATCGGCGGCACCAGAGCCGAGCTGCGCGCGGCGATGGCGGTCAGCGAGGAGGCCCGCCGCAGATCGTCGCGCAACCCGGTCACCGCCGTCCGGACCTGGCCGACCAGCCCGTCCACGGCGATGGTGTCGACCCGTTCCCGGGCCCGGCGCAGCGCCGCGTCCGCCGCGGCGAGCTTCGGCGCTGCCCGCTCGATCGGTTCGAGGTCGATCCGGCCGTTGCGGGGCGCGAGGGTGTCGAGGCGGACCGAGCCGGCCGTCTCCACGAGCGGGGGCAAGCCGTCGCGGGCGAAGTCGTCCAGGGCGTCGGCGACGGTCCGCACGGCGGCGAGGTCGTCACCCGCCACGGGGAACCGGGTGCCCGCCTGCCAGACGGGGTCGTGCACGTCGTTGCGGGCCGCGCGCGTCTCGCTCTGCAATGCGGCGAGCGTCGCGGTGGCTGCCGGGTCGCCGGTCTGCAACTGCGCGCGGAGCTGGCGTACGAGGACGGCCGCCTCCTGCAGGTGGTCCTGGGAACTGCGCGCCCGCATCCCGGCCCACGCCGTCCCCCCGGCGCCCGCGACCACCACCACCAGCGCAGCGGCCAGCGCTCTGCGGACATGACGGCGCCCCGAACGACGCCTACGGCCTTGTGTCACGCGCTCCTCCTCAGTAACAAAATGGATTTTAGGGACACGAAGCCGTCAAGTCCGCATAATGCGTTTACAGGCTCTTTCGCCCATCGAAAGGGAGGCACCCGTGCCCGTCCCGCTCTCCGGCCGCCGCTTCGCCATCACCGGCGGCACCGGCTCGTTCGGACAGGCGATGGTCGGCCACCTGCTCGCCGCCGGCGCCGCGGAGATCCGCGTGCTGAGCCGTGACGAGGCCAAGCAGGACCAGATGCGCGGCCGCCTGCGCGACGACCGGGTGCGCTATTACGTCGGTGACGTCCGGGACCGCGACACCGTGCGCAAGGCGACCCGCGGTGTGGAGTTCGTGTTCCACGCCGCGGCCCTCAAACAGGTGCCGTCGTGCGAGTTCTTCCCGCTCGAGGCGTTGCGTACCAACGTGCTGGGCAGCGCCAACGTCGTCGAGGCCTGCGAGCGCAACGGCGTCGGGTCGCTCGTGCTGCTCAGCACCGACAAGGCCGTCTACCCGGTCAACGCGATGGGCATGACGAAGGCACTGATGGAGAAGGTGGCCCAGGCGCACGCCCGGACCAGCCCGGACTCGCCCACCACGGTCTCCTGCGTGCGGTACGGCAACGTCATGTACTCGCGTGGCTCGGTCATCCCGCTGTTCGTGGAGCAGCTGCGCACCAACCGCCCGCTGACCGTCACCGACCCCGCGATGACCCGGTTCCTGATGTCCCTCGCGGAATCGGTGGAGCTGGTCGAGCGGGCGTTCACGGGTGCCGTACCGGGCGATGTGTTCATCCGCAAGGCCAGCGCCTGCACCATCGGGGACCTCGCGCTCGCCCTCGGCAACCTGTTCGGTGTCACCCCGAAGCTCGAGATCCTCGGCATCCGGCACGGCGAGAAGATGGACGAGACCCTCGCCAGCCGCGAGGAGCTCCGGCACGCCCAGGACCTCGGCGAGTTCTTCCGGGTGCCACTGGACACCCGGGACCTGAACTACGCGCCGTACGTCGAGCAGGGCGACCAGGGGACCGAGCGGCTGTTCGACTTCAACTCCGCGAACGCGCCACGGCTCGACGTACCGGAGATCGAGGCCCTGCTGCTCACCCTCCCGGAGATCCGCGCGGAGCTCGGCACCCTGGTGGCGGCCGGATGACGTCCCCGCTGATCCTCACCGGCGCGAGCGGCTTCCTCGGCTGGCACGTCCGGGTCCTGGCCCGCGCGCACGGCCTGCCCGACCCGATCGCCGTCACCCGCGCCGACCTGTGCCGCCCCGACCTGCTCGCCGGGCTGCTCAGCGGTGCCGACCGGGTGCTGCACGTCGCCGGCGTCAACCGGGGCGAGGCGGACCTCGGCAACCGCGAACTCGCCGATCAGCTCGCGGCGGGACTGCGGCGGTGCGCGACACCGCCGAAGACCGTCGTGTTCGCGAACTCGATCCAGGCCGGCAACGGCACTGCGTACGGTGACGGGAAGGCAGCCGCAGCCGCCACGCTCGCCGAGGCCACCGAATGGTCCGGGTCCCGCTTCGAGGACGTCCGGCTGCCGAACCTGTTCGGGGAGCACGGCCGGCCGTACTACAACTCGGTCGTGGCGACGTTCTGCCGGGAGCTCGCCGACGGCAACACGCCGCGCGTCGACCAGGACCGGCCGCTGGACCTGCTGCACGCCACCGACGCCGCGGCGCTGCTGGCCGGGCTGCCCGCCGCCGGCCCGACCCGGTGCGGCGTGGGCGACCTGCTCGACCGGCTGCGGGAGATGGCCGCGCGCTACGCGGTGGGGGAGATCCCGTCGCTGACCAGCCGCTTCGACGTGCGGCTGTTCAACACCTACCGCTCGCACCTCTTCCCGGCCACCACGCCGTTCCCGTTGCCGTGCCACAGCGACACCCGCGGCGACCTGGTCGAGGCGGTCAAGGTGCACGGCGGCGGCGGCCAGACGTTCGTCTCCACCACCAACCCCGGGATCACCCGCGGCGAACATTTCCACCTGGCCAAGGTGGAGCGCTTCCTGGTTCTGCGCGGCGAGGCACTCATCCGGGTACGCCGGGTGCTGCACGACGACATCCACACTTTCCGGGTACGCGGTGAGCGCCCCGCCTTCGTTGACATGCCCGCGATGTGGGCGCACAGCATCACCAACATCGGCGACTCCGATCTGCTGACCCTCTTCTGGTCCAACGAGGTCTTCGACCCGGGACAGCCCGACACGTTCCCGGAACGGGTGGTGGCGTGAAGATCGGCATAGTCAGCCAGTGGTACCCGCCGGAACCCGCGTACATCCCCGCCGACCTCGCCACGGGACTGGTCGCGCGCGGGCACCGGGTCCGGGTGCTGACCGGCTACCCCACATACCCGGCGGGCAAGCTCTACCCCGGATACCGGCAGCGCCGCCACGACACGGCGACGATCGAAGGCGTGACCGTACGCCGGGTGCCGCTCTACCCGAGCCACGACCGCTCCGGCACCCGCCGCGCGGCCAACTACCTGTCCTTCGCGGCCAGCAGCGCCGCCGCCGCGCTGAGCTACCTGGGCGCGGCCGACGTCGTCTACGTCTACCTGACCCCGGCGACGGCGTTCGCGGCCCCGGCCCTGCTGCGCCTGGTGCGGGGGATCCCGGTCGTCATCCACGTCCAGGACATCTGGCCGGAGTCGGTGACGTCCTCGGGCATGCTCCCCGGGGGCGCTGCCGGACGGCTTGCCGGCTCGGTGCTGCACGCGGCCATGCGGCAGACCTATCGGATGGCGTCGGCCATCGCCGTCATCGCGCCGTCGATGCGGGACCTGGTCGTCGCGCGCGGTGCTGCGGCTTCGCGCGTACGGGTCGTGCTCAACTGGGCCGACGAATCCCTCTTCCGCCCGGTCGGCGTCGACCCCGCGGCCCGCGCCCGGCTCGGTCACCGCGACCGCTGCACGATCATGTACGCCGGCGCGATGGGCCCGTTCCAGAACATCGGCGACTCGATCCGCGCGGCGTCCGCGGCCCGCGACGACGTCGACCTGGTCCTGGCCGGCTCCGGGATCGGCGAGAGCGACGCCCGCACCCTGACCGCCAGCCTCGGCGCCGACAACGTCCGCTTCCTGGGCCGCCTGCCGGTCGACGAGATGGCGGCCCTCTACGCCGCGGCCGACTACCAGCTCGTCACGCTGAAGGACCTGCCGATCTTCCGCGGCACGATCCCCTCGAAACTGCCCGCCGCGCTGTCCTGCGGCTCCCCGGTCCTGGTCTCCGTCCCCGGCGACTCCGCCGCACTCGTCGAGGGCAGCGGCGCCGGCCTCGCCTGCCCGCCGGAGAACTGGCAGGCACTGGCAGCCCGGTTCCGGCAGGCAGCGGCCCTGTCACCGTCGGCCCGCGCCGAGATGGGCCGCAACGCCCTGGACACCTACCGCGCCCGGATGTCCCGCCGGGCCGGCCTCGACCAGCTCGAGGACATGCTGGTGGGGGTAGCCCGATGACCCGCGTGATGACCGTGGTGGGCACCCGCCCCGAACTCATCCGGCTCTCCCGCGTGCTGGTCACCCTGGACCGCACCGTCGAGCACACCCTCGTCCATACGGGCCAGAACTGGGACCCGGCTCTCAGCGACGTCTTCTTCGACGAGCTCGAACTCCCCAAGCCGTCCCGCAACCTCGCCGTCGACACGACCTCCCTCGGCACGGTCCTCGCCGGCGTCCTCACCGGTGTGGAGAAGGCCCTCGAGGAGGTGCGCCCCGACGCCCTGCTCGTGCTCGGCGACACGAACAGCTGCATCGCCGCGCTGATGGCCCGCCGCATGAAGGTGCCGGTCTACCACATGGAAGCGGGCAACCGCTGCTTCGACCAGAACGTCCCCGAGGAGACCAACCGCCGCCTCGTCGACCACGTCAGCGACTTCAACCTGGTCTACACCGAACACGCCCGCCGCAACCTGCTCGCCGAAGGCCTCCACCCCCGCCGCATCCTGCACACCGGCTCCCCGATGCGCGAGGTCCTCGACCACTACCGCCCCCGCATCGACGCGAGCCCGGTCCTCGACCGCCTCAGCCTCGAACCGGGCGGCTACTTCGTCGTCAGCGCCCACCGCGAGGAGAACGTCGACGACCCCGCCCGCCTCGCCCGGCTACTCGGCTGCCTGCACGCCGTACGCGAGAAGTGGGGCCTTCCGGTACTGGTGTCGACGCACCCGCGTACCCGTGACCGCCTTAAACGTGCCACGACGGACCCGGAACTGCTCAACGGCCTGACGTTCCACCCGCCCTTCGGCTTCTTCGACTACGTCCACCTGCAACTACAAGCCCGCTGCACACTGTCGGACAGCGGCACGATCAGCGAGGAATCCGCGATCCTGGGCTTCCCCGCCGTCTCCCTGCGCGAATCCATCGAACGCCCCGAAGCCCTCGACACGGGCGTCACCATCATGACCGGCCTGGACCCCGCCGGCCTCCTCGAAGCCATCGACGTGGCAACCTCCCGACGCGCCGCCTGCCCAGCCGACTACGAGATCCCGGACACCTCGGACCGAGTCGTCCGCTTCATCCTCTCCACCGTCCGCCGCCACCACGACTGGGCCGGGATCCGCCGATGACCGACGACCGCTACCGGGTCCTGATGACCTGCGGCGTCTTCGAACCCGGCTTCCGCGGCGGCGGCCCGGTCCGCTCGCTGGCCCAGATCCTCGACACGCTGCCCGGCGACATCGACGCGGTCCTGATCACCAGTGACCGCGACCTCGGCACCTCCGAACCCTACCCCGGACTGTCCGGACGATGGATCACCCGCGGCCGGACCAGCGTCTACTACCTGAACACCCGGGCTCCCCTGCAATGGCTGAGGCTCTGGCAGGACCTGCGGACCGTCACCTTCGACCTCATGTACGTCAACAGCTTCTTCTCGCCGCGATTCACCCTGGCGCCGATCCTGGCCGCCCACCTCCGCCTGGTACGCCCGCGGCGGCTTCTGATCGCACCACGTGGTGAGTTCGCCCGGGGAGCCCTGGCTCTGAAGGCCGCCAAGAAGCAGCTCTTCCTGCTTCTCTGGGGCCGGCTTGTGAAACGGGCAGGGGTGCTCTGGCATGCCTCCACCAGCCGGGAAGCGGACGATATCCGTGCGGTCTACCCCTGGGCCGACGTCGAGATCAGCCTGAACCAGGTCGCGCTCCCGGGGGAGCCGATGACGGCCAGGCCCGGTGGCCGCACTGCACGGCTGGCGTACATCGGCCGGATATCTCCGATGAAGAACCTGGACCTGACGCTCGAGGCGCTGGGTGCCCTGTCCGCGCCGGTGAGGTTCGACATCTACGGGCCCGTGGAGGACGGTCCCTACTGGAACCGCTGCCGCCAGATGATTGACCGTCTCGGCGACAACGTTGTGGTCCGCTATTGCGGCCTCCTGGCCCCGGACGAGGTTCGCAGCACGTTCGCGGGCTACGACGCCTTCGTCTTCCCGACCCGCGGTGAGAATTTCGGGCACGTGATAGCGGAAAGCCTGTCGGCGTCCTGCCCGGTGATCTGCTCGGACGCCACGTCGTGGAGCGCGGTGCTGCGTGCCGGTGGTGGCGTTGTCCTGCGCGAGGGGACCGTCGCGGAACTCAGCGCCGAACTCCACCGGGTTGCCACCATGACCAGTGACCAGCGGTTACAGGCCCGGGAGACCGCCGGTGCCGCGTACCGCGCCTGGCACGCCGGAAACAACGATCGCAACGTTCTGGACCTGATCCGGGAGAGGACGGCGTCATGTGCGGCATCGCCGGCGTGATCACCCCGCACCCGGGCGGCGAAAGCCTGACCACGGTGCGGCGCCTCAACGTGCGGCAGCACCATCGCGGCCCGGACGACACCGGATTGTGGTCCGGCGCCAACGCGGTGCTGGGACAGACCCGGCTCGCCGTGATGGATCTGACCGACGGCGGCCACCAGCCGTTCACCACGGCTGACGGGTCGGTGTCGGTCGTCTTCAACGGCGAGATCTACAACCATGACGAGCTACGCCGCACCCACGGCCTCACGTCCCCGGGCCGGTGCGACGGCGCGATCCTGCCCGAACTCTGGCAGCGGCTCGGCACCGCGATGTTCGCCGAGCTCCGCGGAATGTTCGCGATGGCGATCTACGACACGGTGCGGCGGACGGTCACCCTGGCCCGGGACACCTTCGGCGTCAAACCGCTGTACTGGCTGCGGATGCCCGAGGGACTCGTGCTCGCGTCGGAGGTCCGGCCGCTGGCGGACCTCGTGCCGCGTCCCCGGCTGAGCCGTGCGGCCCTACGTCACTACCTCATGTTCGGTGCCATGGGCCGTGACCAGTCGCCGTTCACCGAGATCCAGAGCGTCCCGGCCAACGGCTGGATCCAGTGGGACGCGAACCTCAGCCGCACCGCCGGCGTGGTGCGGGCCGACCCGCTCGTCCATCCGGCCGGTGCCGGCCACGGACAGCTGCGGGCCGCGTTCCTGGAGTCGGTGTCCTTGCATCTGCTCAGCGACGTACCGATGGCCCTGCTGCTCTCCTCGGGTCTCGACTCGGGCGCGCTGGCCTGGGCCTGCGCGGAACTCGGCACCGACGTCACGTGTGTGACCGTCGACATGGGCAGCGGCACCTCCGAGTCGCCCGGTGCGGCACGGCTGGCCCGGCGATTCGGCCACGACCACGAAGTCGCGTCGGCCACACCCGACGCCGAGCTTGTCGCCCGCTATTTCGCCGCCATGCAAAGGCCGTCCGTCGACGGCCTGAACGTGTTCCTCGTCAGCCGGGCGGTCGCGGCACTGGGCAGACGCGCGGCGCTCAGCGGCACGGGCGGCGACGAGATGCTGGCCGGATATCCGTCATTCAAACTTCTTCGCTATCTCCCCCTGCTGAGGGCCGGCGACGCGGTGCACGCCACCCACCTCGCCGCCGGGCTCTACCGCGGAGGGAACGCCAAACTGGCGAACCTGCTCGGCCCGGCCGGCCCCCGCAGCTCGGACGGGCTGGGCCGGCTCACCCGGCGGGTGCTGATGGACGAGCAGATCCGGGCCCTGGCGCCCTGGGCGGCGCCGGAGCCCCGACCGGGCGCGGCGGACCGGGACGGCTCAGCCGGAGCCCTCGCCCAGAGCGAGATCGACCGGTATCTCGGCGGCACCCTGCTCCCGGACACCGACGCGTTCTCAATGGCATGGTCGGTGGAGATGCGGGTGCCGTTCGTCGATGTCGAGTTCGCCCGGGTGGCACTGTCCGTCGACCGGCGCCGGGGAGTGGGTAAACGAGGCTTCGCCCGGGCACTCGGCAGCGCCGAGCTGGACCCGATCGCCCGGGGCCGTAAGAAGAGCTTCCATCTGCCGATGGACGGGTGGATGCGAACCGGCCCCCTGTCCCCGGCGGTACAGGCCGTGGCGTCACCGGAGGCACCGCTCCGCGCCATCCTGGACCCCCGGGGCATCGACGAGATCATGGCTGCCTGGCGGTCCGGCCGCACGGCCTGGTCCCGGGCCTGGTCCCTCACCGCGCTGAACTCCTGGCTGACCTCCCTGGACCCGGCCCCGGTCCTGCACGACGATCCCGGGGCAGGTGACCGATGACCAGGATCGCGCTCGTCACCCACGGCTTCGCACTGGGCGGCGGCGTGCCCACCATCGCCCAATGGCTCCAGGAGAGCCTCACTGCCCACGGCGGATACAGCGTCGACATCCACGACCTCGCCACCTCCCGGACGGACCCCGCCAGCCGCCGCCTCACCAGCCCGTCCTCCTGGCGGCGCCCGAGCCTGCGAGGTGAAGGCCGGCACCCGGTGCCGCACCAGAATTGGGGCGCGAACGCCGTCGAAGTCGAGGTCATGCGATACCACCGGCGACGAGAGCTGACCGAGACCCTACGGGGGTACGACCTGATTCAGGTCGTTGCCGGGTCGCCGGCCTGGGCTGCCCCCGTACTCGGCTGCGGTCGGCCGGTGGTTGTCCAGGTCGCGACGACCGCGGCGTGGGAGCGCGCGGTGACCGGATCGGAGTCGGGCTTCGCGCTGCGGAGATGGCGCGAGCTGATGACCGCCCTCACCAGCCGGATCGAATCCGCCGCGTTAGGCGGGGCCGACGTGGTCCTGGTCGAGAACGACGCGATGCTCGACCGGGTCCACGCCGGTGGTCACCCGCGGGCCTGGAAAGTGGCACCGGGCATCGATACCGGCACGTTCGTGCCGGCCGCTTCCGGGTGGTGTCATGACGGGCCCCTGCTCACGGTCTGCCGCCTGAACGATTCGCGTAAGAACCTGGAGCTGATGGTGCGGGCGTACGGCCACCTTGTGGAGCGGAGGGGAGCCTCGCCACCGTTGATCCTGGCAGGTTACGGCTCGATCCCTCCGGCGCTGGGTCACCTCATCCACCGGCTCGGACTGACCGGCCGGATCCGGGTCTGCGCCGACGTCACCCGGGTGGATCTGGTCCGGCTTTACCAGCAGGCCTCGATCTTCCTGCAGACCTCCGCCGAGGAGGGCCTGGGGATCGCCGTCCTCGAGGCCATGGCGTGCGGCCTTCCGGTGGTGGCCACCGCCACCCACGGGACGCGGGAGACCGTCATCGACGGCGAGACCGGCTGGCTCGTGGAGCCTGCGACCCCCGATGTCGTGAAGGCGGTCGCGGACAAGGTGGAGATCGCTCTGGACAGCGGCGGCAGCCGGGCCGGTCTCCGAGGCCGGGCACGCTGCGTGGCGGAATTCTCGGCAGATGCCGGCTTGCGACGTTTCCTAGATGTCTACGACGCGGTGCTGCACCGGCGGAGTGCGGTCATGTCAGGGCCGGCATGACATCGACCTCACAGGGAGCAGGTAACCGGATGAGTGCTCTCGACGAGCGGATGTATCAGGCGTACGTGTCCACCCACACCGGACCTGCCGACGGCAGCAGCACCAGGTTCATCTACCGGCGTGACATCCGGCCTTGCCTACCGGCCGGAGCCGCGGGCGCCACGGTGCTCGACATCGGTTCCGGACAGGGCGAACTGGTACGGCTGTTGTCGGCGGATGGCTTCGCCGCCGAGGGCGTGGACGTGAGCGCCGAACAGGTGGCGCTCGCCCACGCCGCCGGCCTGAGCCAGGTACGACTGGGCGACTTCCACGCCCGTCTCGGTACTGCCGACTCCGCCTGGGACGCGGTGATCGCCACCGATGTGCTGGAACATCTCGGCGCCGACGAGATCCTGCGCACCTTCGACGAGGTCAGCCGGGCGCTGCGGCCGGGCGGCGTGTTCATCGCGAGGGTCCCGAACGCGGTGAGCCCCACCGGCGGGCACCTTATGTTCGGTGACATCACCCACCGGACCTGGTTCACGCAGCGCAGCGTTCGGCAGCTCGCCGCGGCGGCCGGTTTCGCCACGGTCCGGGTGTTCGCCTGCCCGCCACCGGCCCACGGTTTGACGAGCGCCGTCCGCGCCGCGCTCTGGAAACCGATCAGCGGGATGCTGAAGCTGTCGCTCGCCGCGGAGACCGGGCAGCTGCGCGGACACATAGTCACCCATAACCTGACGTTCACTGCCCGCCGGGAGCCGGTACCGCAGCGCTCGCCCGGCCGATGACGGCGGTTGTCCTCGCCGGGCTGCGCCGCTTCCGGATGCCGGGAATCTGGCGGGACATGGCCACCACAGCCGCCAGCAACATCGGCTCGCTGGCGGCAGCCGGCGTCGCCGGCGTCGTCATCGCACGATCGCTGGGGCCCGGAACACGCGGCGAGTACGCGGCGGTGACGGCGTGGTTCGGCATCATGCTCACCATCGGTGAGCTGGGCCAGACGGCGTCGATCACGTATCACGTATCGCACGAGCCGGCCCGGGCCAGGGACTACCTGGCCACTACCCGGACGATCCTGGCAGTGAGTGGTGCGGCGACGCTCGTTGTCGGCCTGCTGGCCGCGCCGTGGCTCGCGTCCGGGAGCGCCGGCCTGCTCAGTGGCTATCGCCTGATGGTCGTGGCCTGCCTGGTCAGTCTTCTCGGCGCCGGTTACGTCTTCAGCCTGCAGGCCACCAGCATCGCCCGATGGAACGTGATCCGATTCCTGCAGCCACTGCTTTACCTGGCCGTGATCCTGCTGTTGAACGCCGCCGGCCGGCTGACCCTGGGAACGTTGCTCGCCGGGCTCGCGGGCACGGTGCTGTGCCAGGCGGTGGTGGCCTACGAGGTCTGCAGGCGGGCCGGGCTGACCGGCGGCCGGATCCGCCTGGAACGTGCCCGCCCGCTGGTTCGATACGGCCTGGGTCAATTGGCCGGATCCCTGCCCGCTGTGATCGTCGCGCGGGTCGACCTCGTGGTGCTGTCACTCGTCACGTCCACGGCGGACCTGGGCAACTACGCGGTCGCCGTGTCCCTCACCTCGCTGGCGGTGCCGCTCGTGTCGGCGATCGGCAGCGTCGCGTTCCCGCGTCTCGCCCGGCTGTCAGCCGACACCGATGCCGCACGGCTGCAGCGCGGCGCGATGCTCGGCAGCCTCGCCATCGGTGCCGCCCTGATGGTGCCGCTCGCGGGACTGGCCACCTGGATAGTGCCGCTGGTTTTCGGGAGTTCCTATCACAACGCCGTCCTGCTCGTCGTCATTCTCGCGCCGGGTGGTGCGTTCCTCGCCTGCAACCAGGTCTGCACCGATCTTCTGCTCGGGCTTCGCCGACCCCTCGCCGTGGCCCGGATCCAGGTTGTCGCGGCGGCGCTCACTGTCACCTTGCTGTTTCTGCTCACCCCGCCGTACGGCGCGCGAGGTGCGGCCGTCGCCACCACGGTTTCCGCCACTGTGGCGATGGTGTTGCTGATGCGCGCTCTGTCCGGGCTTGGCGGCGTGTCACCTCGGCATGCGCGGACCCGAAACTGATACGGAAGGAAGCACCCTCGTGCACCTCGGTCTGATCGGTCCCTACGCGCCGGACATGTTTCTGCACAACATCGGCGATGCCCTGGTGCGGCTCGGGCACCAGGTGACGCACCTCGGCGTGGTCCGGTCGGAGCGTGGCGGGCGGGTACGCGCGAGACTCACCGATCTGGCACTCGCCGCGCACCCGCGGGCGGAAGACCGATATCAGCGTCACCTGGCGGACGCCGCCCGTCGCAGTGGTTGTCAGGCCGTGATCACCACTGACGGTTCCCTGCCGCCCGCGGTGGTCGGCATGTTGCGGCGTAACAGGATCCCGGTCGTCCTGTGGTTTCCGGACGCGGTGACCAACATGGGTCGCCAGCGCATGCTGACCGCCCCGTACTCAGCGATGTTCTTCAAGGATCCGTTGCTCGTGCAACGGTTGCGTGACGTCCTCGGGCTGCCGGTCGGCTACCTGCCGGAGGCCTGCAATCCGCGCTGGCACCGGCCGATCGGAGCCGCCGGGACCGAACGCGTCGTCGTGGTCGCGGGGAACATCTACCCGAGCCGGGTGGTGCTGCTGCAACGCTTGCATGCCGCCGGCGTGCCGCTTCGCATATACGGGGGGCCGCCCGCCCGCTGGATCAGGGGGCTGTTGCCGCCCGATCTCTATGCCGGCCGGTCGGTCTACCGGGAGGAGAAATCCATGGTGTTCCGCTCGGCGGTCGCGGTCCTGAACAACCTGCATCCCGGGGAGATGTCAGGGGTGAACTGCCGCTTGTTCGAGGCGAGCGGCGCCGGCGCGGCCGTGCTCTGCGAGCGGCGTCCTGTCCTCGGCGAGCTGTTCGACCTCGACCGGGAGGTGGTTCCGTACAGCACCTTCGACGAGCTGACCGAACGGATCCGTGAGCTCTTCGATGATCAGCGGCTCGGCGCGGAGTACGGCGACGCGGCGAGCAAACGGGCTCATGCGGAGCACGCGTACGACGTGCGGATGCCGGCGATTCTGGAGCGGCTGACATGACGGTGTCGGTGGTGATCGGCCTGTTGCTACAACTCCTGGCTCTCTGGCTCGTGCACGTCACCATCCGGGGACAGTGGCTCCGGCACACCGGGGCGATGCTGCTCACCGTCGCCGTCATCTACCAAGGCGTCACCGAGCTCATGCAGAGCTTGTTCCCGGGCCGTGAGCACAGTTACCGGTACCTGGTCAGACAGGATGCCATCGACAACTGGGTGCTGCTGGTGTCGGCGGCGATCCTGCTGTTCGCGGTCGGCTATGTCGGATCGCTCCGGTTGGCCGGCCGGCGAACCGGACTCCCGCACGGTGCACCGGCCGACCCGGCCGGATACCTGCGCGACCTCAAGCTCCGCTGGTTGCTGATATCGATCGTTCCTCTGATGATCACCGCACTCACCGGTCGTGGGGAGACGGCACAGACGACGACGTCGAACGGGGTGACGCAGACCGGCTACGCCCTCGCGGGTCTGACCGAGCAGTTCTACGTCCTTCTCGTCGGGATCTGCGGCGCGGCCCTGATCGCGCGGTACGGCACCCGGTGGATGCTTCCGCTCTTCGTCGTCCAGGGCGGCCTCATCGCCCTGGCCGGGCAGCGCATGGCTGTCGTGATCGCATGTGTTCTGTCGCTCTACGGAGCCGCTGTGTGCGGCGTCCGGCCGACCCGCAAGCAGCTCACGTCCACGGTGCTGGCTCTGGCGTTCCTGGCCATGGCGATCTCGTCGGCCCGTGCCGCGGTCGGCCGGGATGCCTTCGCCTCGGGGGGAGATCTGACGGGCCGGATCTTGGCGGTGGCCCAGGGTGTGGAGAATCTGCCCAGAGCGGACGGTGCCGTCCTTGACGACGTCGTCTACCGCTTCGATGGCAATGCGTTCGGGGCAATCGTCACCGAGAGCCTGAGCCGCGGCGCCGAGACTGTCGGCCTCACCACCGTGAAGAACGACCTTCTGCTGGCCGTTCCCAGCCTTCTCTATCCGACGAAGATCGATACCCCGCTGCGCGATCGGAGCGAAGAGGTCTACCTGATGGAACGGTACGGGTTGCCCCTGACCGTGGACTATCTGCCGGGTCTGTTCGGCACGATCGTCAGCTATTACGGCCCGCTGGGACTTGTCCTGATCGCGGTGTTGATCGGGATGGTGTGGGCGGTCGTGGACAGGTGGATCCTCGACCGGGCGTCGCCGCTGCGGATGATTCTGGGGCTGGGGCTGACGCTTTGTGCCTTGAGCTATGAGAAGGGGCCGGCGTACTACCCGGCGGCCATGCGTGGAGTACTGCTCTTCGCGTTCCTGTTGTGGGTGATCCAGCAGGTGAACAACCGGAACGGCGCGGCGGCCCGCCGGACAGCGACCCCGAAGCCGGCATCGCCGGTGACGACCCGATGATGACGGAGGATGGGATGACTGTGGAACGAACCATGCTGCGGCGGATCCGGCAGGTGCCCGGTGCGGGCCCGGTGCTGTCCGGCGTAGCGAGATTTCTGCGTGACCGGTCCTTCACCGGATCGCAGCGGTACTGGGAGGACCACTACGCGACGGGGGGAACCTCGGGGCACGGGTCGATCGGCCGGCTTGCCGCTTTCAAGGCCGAGACGCTCAACGCGGTCGTCGCCCGGTATGGCGTCTCCTCGGTCATCGAGTTCGGTTGTGGCGACGGTGAGCAGCTCGCTCTTGCCGACTATCCCCGCTATCTGGGCCTGGATGTCTCTCCTACGACGCTGACCGCCACCATGGCGCAGTTCGCCGGCGACCGGACGAAGAGCTTTCTGTACTACGACCCGGCACGGTTCGTGGACCACGCCGGGCTGATCAGCGCCGATCTGGCGCTCTCCCTCGACGTGATCTATCACCTGGTGGAGGATGACGTCTACGACCTGCACCTGGATCATGTTTTTGGGTCAGCCCGCCGGCTCGTCGTTCTCTACACCAGCGATGCCGACTCCCTCACGGTCATCGAGCGGACCTCGCCCCACGTTCTGCACCGGCGGGTGCTTCACGACGTCGCCGAACGTTTCCCGCGGTGGCGCCTCAGCGACCGCATCCCGAACAGGTACCCCTACCAGGGCAGTCGGACGGAGACCTCGTTCGCTGATTTCCTCATCTACGAATTCTGTGGTTGAGCTACGCCGAGCACGCGGCCCGGGCCGCTGTGAGACCGGTGAGGTCCGTCAGGGTCACATCGACGTCCGGGCCGCTCGCATCCCGATGATGCAGGCCGCCCGGCCGTCTGACCCTGATGGTCGACCAACCCAGGCTCTTGGGGCCGGCGAAGTCTTTCGACGGGTTGTCCGCCACATAGGCGAACGTCTGGGCGCCGGTCCGGTCCGCGATCCGCTGGAAGCCGCGGGGATCCGGCTTGCCGAAGCCCGGCCCCAGTTCATCGGTGATGACGATGGGCGATCCATATGCGGCGAGGTCGAGAGCTCGCACCTTTGCGGACTGGCTGGCGCGTGGTCCGTCGGTCAGGAAGGCCACGTCGACGTCGAGGTCGCGGAGTTCCTCGAAGGCGTTCAGTGCATCCTGCAAGAGCTCGATCCGCGGGCGATGGTCCCGGTACGCCCGGACGAGTCGCCCGACATCCGCCCGCACCCCGAGCTCGGCGAGTGCGTCGTCGAAGATCGTGCCCCGGCGCCCCTCCAGAAACCCGTTCCAGGCGGCTGCGGCGAATCCCGGGATGCCGAGTTCCGCCTCGACCGCCGCGAACCCGCTCGCCACGTAGTCGCGTTCCAGGTACAGCGTGTCGTCGATGTCGAAGACGACGACGTCAGTCCGCACGGACGAACACCTCGTCGTCCCAGCGCAGCATCATCAGGCCGTACTCGATGACGGGTGCGGCGGGCGGGGCCTCCTTGCGGGCGACCTCGCGGATCAGCCATTCGGCGTGCCTGCCGCCGGACTGGAAGCTCAGCGGGCAGCCGCCGCCGAAGCGGGCATTGATCTCGATGACCGCGGCGGTCGTGCCGTCGGAGAAGATCTGCACGTTCATCGGGCCGTACGCGCCGGGCAGCGTCTCGACCGTGCGCACCGCCAGCGACGCGAGCAGGTCGTCCCGGACGACCTGGGCCTTGCTGACCTCGCCGGCGCGTACCTCGAGCCGGCGCCGGACGACCGGGCCGTGGGCGTGGCCGTCGCGGTCGACGAGGACATCCACCGTGTGCTCGATGCCGGGGGCGGTCTCCTCGACCACCAGGCCGGGATCGGCGGGGATCGCGTCCAGGGCGGCCCAGGTGGTGACCCGGTGCAGGCCCACGCTCGACGAGCCGCCGGCTGGCTTGACGATCAGGGGCAGCCGCCAGCCGCTGGCGTCGCGTTGCACGTCGGCGAGGGGTGCCTGGCGTGGGCACGGGATCGCCGACTCGGCGCAGTGCCGGTTGGTGAGCCGCTTGTCGCCCGCGACGGCGATCGCTTCGGGGCTGGAGACCGCGACGGTCGTACCCATGGTGGCGAGGTCGGGTTTGAGGGTGGCCCAGACGGGGAGCTCGGTGTCGATCGTCGGCACGACGAGGTCGACCTGCTCCTGATCGCACAACTCGGTGACGTGGGCGGCGAAGGCCGGGTCGGTGCAGCGTGGCACGGTGAACCCGGCGTCGGCCAGGTGCATCGCCGGGGCGGTCCAGCCGAGGTCGCACGCGATGACCCGGGCGTCGAGGCCGGCGGCGGTGGCCGCGTGCCGCAGCGACCGCAACAGGCTGACCCGGCGGCCGGCGGAAGACAGCAGAATCGTGAAGGTCATACCGGGGATCCCTTGAACTCGGGGGCGGTGGCTTCGTCGCGGGCGCTGATGCCGTCGCGGCGGAGTACGGCCAGGGCGGTGGCGGCCAGCAGCCGCAGGTCGAGCGAGAGTGAGCGGTCGCCGACGTACGCCACGTCGTAGTGGAACTTCTCTTCCCAGGTGAGCAGGTTACGACCGCGGACCTGGGCGAGGCCGGTGATGCCGGGCAGGACCTCGTGCCGGCGGGCCTGGTCGGGGGTGTAGCGGTCCAGGTAGCGCACCGGGAGCGGGCGGGGGCCGACCAGGCTCATCTCGCCGCGGAGCACGTTGACCAGCGACGGCAGTTCGTCGAGGCTGGTCGAGCGCAGGAAGCGGCCCCAGCCGGTGAGGCGTTCCGCGTCGGTCAGCAGGCCGTGCTCCGGGTCCTCGTCGACCATCGTGCGGAACTTCAGCAGCGTGAACGTGGTGCCGTGGCGGCCGGCGCGGCGCTGGCGGAACAGCACGGGACGGCCGAGGGCGAGCGCCACCGTGAGTGCCAGGAGCAGCATCAACGGGGCTGTCAGCAGCAGGCCGAGGGCGGCGGCCGACACGTCGAGGAGGCGTTTGCGGGAGTCGTACGTCATGCGTGGTCGTCCAGGAAGTCGGTGATAGCGCCGGTCACGTGGGCGATCTGTTCCTCGCCCAGGGACGAGCCGCTCGGCAGGATGAGGCCGGTGTCGAAGAGGCGCTGGGCGGCGCCGCTGAGCAGACCCGGTTTGCCCGTGAAGACGGGTTGCAGGTGCATCGGTTTCCAGATCGGGCGGGTCTCGATGCGGGCCGCCGTCAGGTGGGCCGCCAGCTCGGCCGTGGACCAGCCGGCCTCCTCCGGGTCGGCGACGACCGGGGTGAGCCAGGCGTTCGTGCCATCGGAGTCACCGAGGATGCGTACGCCTTCGAGACCCGCAAAGAGCTTGCTGTAGCGCCGTCGCAGGTCACGCCGCCGGGCGATCATCTCGTCGAGGCGGCAGAGCTGGGCACGACCCAGAGCGGCGAGCACGTTGCTCAGCCGGTAGTTGTAGCCGATGTCGGTGTGCTCGTAGTGCGGGACCGGAAGACGGGCTTGGGTGGCCAGGTAGCGGGCCCGGTCGGCGAGCGCGGCATGGGCGGTCAGCAGCATGCCGCCGCCCGATGTCGTCATGATTTTGTTGCCGTTGAAGGACAGGGCCGCGGCCTGGCCGAAGGATCCGGCCGGTCTGCCGCGATGGTCGGCTCCGAGGGCTTCCGCGGCGTCCTCGATCACGGGTACGCCGTACCGCTCGCACATCGGCAGCACCCGGTCGTAATCGGCGCAGAGCCCGAACAGATCCACCGTCAGCACCGCGCCGACCGGTGTGCTGTCGCGGCGCAGACCGGCGAGGGCGGCGCCGAGCAGGTCCGGGTCGAGGTTGCCGGTGGCCGGGTCACAGTCGACGAAGTAGGGGGTGGCACCGGTGTAGACGACCGCGTTCGCCGTGGCCGCGAACGTGAGGGTGGGCACGACCACCACGTCGCCCGGGCCGACGCCGACGCCGAGCAGGGCCAGGTGCAGCGCGGCCGTGCCGGAGCTGAGGGCGACCGCGTGGGCCACGCCGGTGCGTTCCGCCAGCTCGCGTTCGAAGGCGTCGAGGTCGGGTCCGATGGGGGCGACCCAGCCGGAGCGCAGGGCGGCGAGGACGTATTCCTGCTCCAGGGGGCCGATATCGGGGCTGGACAGCAGGACCTGGTGACTCATCGCGATACTCCTCTCACGCGCTGATGCGGCGGGTTAGGGTGACCCGACCCGGGAGGAGCCTCGATGACATCCGATGAGCGGTTTTCGATTCTCGTGGTCTGCCACGCCAATCTGTGCCGGTCGCCGCTGGCCGAGGGGCTCGCACGCCAGAGCCTCGGCCCGGCTGCGGAGGTGGTCGAGGTGAGCAGCGCCGGCACACACGCGTGGAGCAACCAGCCCATGCATCCGTACGCGGAGCAGGTGCTGGGCGAGCACGCCGTCGACACGACGGGCTTCCGCACCCGGCGGCTCGGCGAGCTGCAGGTGCGTACGGCTGATCTGATCCTGACCGCGACCCGGCAGCAGCGCTCGGCCTGTGTCGCCCTGGATCCGGTGGCGGTGCGGCGCACCTTCACGATCCCGCAGTTCGGACGGTACGTGCAGGCCACGTCCCCGGACGCGTTGCCGGGCATCGACACCACGCCGCGCCGGCTGCGCCGGCTGCTCGACCTGCTCCCGGTCGTCCGCGCGTCGGTGCCGGTCGGCCTGCCGGTGGACGACGACCTGGCGGACCCGGTCGACCAGCCGGTCGAGGCGTTCCGGCGGTGCGCCGCGCAGCTGCAGACGGTGTTCGACGCACTGGGCGGCCTCATCGCACCGATCCCACCGGCGGCGCTGACACGACATCGGCTGCCGGCGCGTCCCGGGCGGCCATGACGTCGGGCACGACGCCGATCGGTTCGCGGCGCCCGCTCGCGCGGCGGCCCGCGCTGTGGCCCTTCACCGAGTATTCGTCGTAGTAGTAGTACGCGTCGGGGCCCTTGGCGGCGACCATGTTCAGGACGCAGCCGAGCAGCCGGGCGTCGACCGACTTGAGGGCTTTGACCGCGCCGGTGACCTGGGCGCTGGTCGTGCGGCGGGAGCGGGCCAGCAGCAGGGCGCCGTCGGCGCGGGCCGCGACCACGGCCGCGTCGGTCACCGGGAGCAGCGGCGGGCAGTCGATGATGATGGTGTCGAAGACCTCGCGCAGCTCGTCCATCAGGGTCGCCATGTGCTGGGAGCCGAGCAGCTCGCTGGGGTTCGGCGGCAGGAAACCGCTGGGCAGCACCCACAGGTGGTTGCCGTAACGCTGCAGGACGTCGTCGACGGAGGCCTTGCCGGCCAGCACCGTGGTGAGCCCGGCGGCGCCCTCGAGGCCGAGGTAGTCGGCGATGCGGGGACGGCGCAGGTCGGCGTCGACGATGAGGACCCGCTGCCCGGCCTCGGCGAAGAGCATCGCGACGCCGCACGCCGTCGAGGACTTGCCCTCGCCGGGGACCGCGCTGGTCACCACGAGGGTCTTCACCGGGCGGTCGACGTCGACGTACTGCAGGTTGGTGCGCAGCTGCCGCAGGGCTTCGGCGCGGGCGGAGTGGCCGCCGCCCGTCAGCGTCATCGGGCCGCCCTTGGCGTCGTTGTCGAACGGCACCCCGGCCAGCACCGGCGCGGAGGCGAGCTCCTGCAACGCCTCGGCGGTCTTGACGGTGGTGTCGAGGACCTCGCGCAGCACCGCGGCGGCGGCACCGACGATGAGCCCGAGCACGGCGGCGAGGGCCAGGTTGCGCAGCGGGCGCGGGCTCACCGGGGTGTCCGCGGTCTCGGGCCCGGCGACGACCTCGACCTTCACCGACGAGACCTTCTTGCCGGGCGGGGTCTCCAGCGACTCGACGAGCGTCTTGAACCGCTCGGCCATTGCGGCGGCGATCAGCCGGGAGCGGTCCTTGCTGCTGTCGGTGACCGTGGCCTGCAGCAGCACGGTCTCCGGGACCGCCTGCGCGGAGATCCGGGCACGGACCTCGGTGGCGTCCAGGTCGATGCCGGGCGAGCCGGCGACCAGCTGGGCGATGCGGTCGCCGCTGAGCAGCGTCGAGTAGGACTTCACCCGCTCCTGGGAGAAGAGTCCACCCTGGTACGCGTCCGACACCCCGGCACTGGGGGTGGTGACGAAGAACGTCACCGACGTCGCGTACTGGGGGACGGCCTGGACCGTGAGCAGGGTGCCGAGGGCGAGCGCCACCGCGACGGCGGTGACCACCATCCACCAGCGCTTCCGGGCGACGCGGATGTAGTCACGCAACTCCATATCGCCCAAGATATAGTCCATAAGGGGCACAAAGGGGAGAATGCGTATTTCGTCCTTCCGGGGGCCCGGAAGTTCCTAGTCTGAGTTCCATGCGCGCACGGGGAAGGGCCATCGCCGCCCTGGTCATCGATGGTGCCGCGTGGGGCGCGGGCCTGACCGCCGCGGTACTCACCCGGTACGAGTTCGCGCTGGGCACCCGCCAGCTCGTCACGACGACGCTGGCCGTTCTCGGCACCGTCGTCCTGCACGCGGTGATCGGTCACCTGCAGTTCCTCTACCGTGGCCGGTACGGCTTCGCGAGCTTCGAGGAGGTACGCGCGGTCTCGCTGACCGTCCTGCTGACCGCGTTCCTCGTCCTCGTCGCCGACCTGGGCCTGCCGTCACGCCCGATCCCGGCCAGCGCGCCGGTGGTCGGCGGGATGATCGCGCTCGTGCTCATGCTCGCCGTGCGGTACCTGCGCCGGCTCCAGCGTGAATACAGCTCCCGGCCGGACCCGAGCACCGCCACCCCCGTGCTGCTCTTCGGCGCGGGAGCCGCCGGGCACGTCCTGACCCGGTCCATGCTGAGCGACCGGCGCGGGCGCTACCTGCCGGTCGGGGTCATCGACGACGATCCGGTGCAGCGGCATCTGCGGGTGCACGGCGTACCCGTGCTGGGTGGCAGGGAGGCGATCCCCGCCGCACTCGCCGCGACCGGGGCGGGCACGGTCGTCTTCTCCGTCGCGAACGCCGACGCCGCCCTGGTCCGCGAGGTCCGCGGGATCACCGTCGCCGCCGGGGCCGGGTTCAAGGTCGTGCCCGCGCTCAGCGAGCTGATCGACGACCGGGTCAGCGTCACGGACGTCCGTGACGTACGGATCACCGACCTGCTCGGCCGCCGCCAGATCGACACCGACCTGGACGCCATCGCGGGCTACCTGACCGGCAAACGGGTCCTGGTCACCGGCGCCGGCGGCTCGATCGGCTCGGAGCTGTGCCGCCAGCTCAGCCGGTACGCCCCCGCCGAGCTGATGATGCTCGACCGCGACGAGTCCGCCCTGCACGCGGTCCAGTTGTCGCTGGACGGACGGGCGTCGCTCGACGACCCGTCCGTCATCCTCGCGGACCTGCGTGACGCCGCCACCGTCCGGTCGATCTTCAAGGTCCGCCGCCCGCAGGTGGTGTTCCACGCCGCGGCGCTCAAACACCTGCCCCTGCTGGAGCGCTACCCGGGCGAGGCGGTGAAGACCAACATCTGGGGGACGCTGACCGTGCTGGAGGCCTCCGCCGGGGTCGAGCGGTTCGTCAACATCTCCACCGACAAGGCCGCCAACCCGATCAGCGTGCTCGGCTACAGCAAGCGCATCACGGAGCGGCTCACCGCGCACACGGCGGCGGCCGGGCCCGGCTCGTTCCTGAGCGTGCGCTTCGGCAACGTGCTGGGCAGCCGCGGCTCGGTGCTGACCGCGTTCAACGCGCAGATCGCGGCGGGCGGCCCGATGGTCGTCACCCACCCGGACGTCACCCGCTACTTCATGACCATCCAGGAGGCGGTCCACCTGGTCATCCAGGCCGCCGCGATCGGCCAGGGCGGCGAGGCCCTGGTCCTGCAGATGGGCAGCCCCGTCCGCATCGCCGAGGTGGCCCGGCAGATGGCCCAGCTCGCCCCGGTCCCGATCGACATCGAGTTCTCCAGCCTGCGCCCCGGCGAGAAGCTGCACGAGGAGCTCTTCGGCACGGGCGAGATCGACCGCCGGCCGCTGCACCCGCTCATCTCACACGTGCAGGTGCCGCCGCTTGACCCCGCCGAGGTGCGCTTCCTCGACAGCCATGCCACCCCCGAGGTGGTCACCGCCGAGCTGGCCCGGCTCTGCGACCAGACCCTGCGGCTGCCCCGCCACGAGAACACCGCCGGCCTGCGGCGCATGGACCCCACCATCACGCGTACGCCCTCCGCGACTTAGTGTCGTTGCATGGTCTTCGATGTGGCTCGGATCAGGTCCGCGTATCCCGCCCTTGATGAGCGATTTGTGCACTTCGACGGGGCCGGGGGCACTCAGGTCGCCTCGCCGGTTGTCGTCGCCGTGACCGGGGTGATGCAGGCCGCCGTCTCCAACCGGGGGACCAGCTACAAGCCGGCGCGGCGTTCCGGGGACATCGTGGCGTCGGCGCGGGCGGCCATCGCCGACCTGGTCGGCGGGGATCCTGCCGGGGTGGTGTTCGGGGCCAGCGCCACGGCGCTGACGTACCTGGTCGCGCGGACGCTGGCGCAGGGGTGGGGGCCGGGGGACGAGATCGTCGTGACCCGGCTCGACCACGACGCGAACGTGCGGCCGTGGATCCAGGCCGCCGAGTCCGTGGGTGCGACCGTGCGGTGGGCCGACGTCGACGTGCGCAGCGGGGAGCTGCCCGTCGCGCAGTTCCGGGAGCTGATCGGGCCGCGGACCAGGCTCGTCGCCGTGACCGCGGCCAGCAACGCCACCGGGACCATGCCGGCGGTCCGGGAGATCACGGCGATCGCGCACGCGGCCGGGGTGCTGACGTTCGTCGACGGGGTGCACTCCACCGCGCACCGGGTGACCGACGTGAAGGAGCTCGGCGCCGACTTCTACGTCACGAGCGCCTACAAGTGGTCCGGGCCGCACTACGCCGCCGTGGTCGCGGATCCGGCGATCTGGGAGCCGCTCGAGCCGGTCAAGCTGGTGCCGTCGCCGAAGTCGGTGCCGGAGCGCTTCGAGTTCGGGACGCTGAGCTTCGAACTGCTCGCCGGGATCACCGCGGCGGTGGATCACCTGGCCGGGCTGACCGGTGCCACGGGTGGGACGCGGCGCGAGCGGCTGGTCGAGAGTCTGACGGCTGTCACGGCGTACGAAAATGGCCTGCTCGAAAGGTTTCTCACCGGGCTGGAGAAGATCGACGGGGTAACCGTCCTCGCGGCCCCGGCCGACCGCTGCCCGACGGTGTCGTTCCGGCTCGCCGGCCAGGCACCCGCGGAGACCGCCCGCATCCTCGGCGAACAGAACATCTGCGTGTCCAACGGCGACTACTACGCGGTCGAGTATTTCGAGGCAGCGCAGCTGCGCGACAGCGGAGGCGCCGTCCGGGCCAGCATCTACCACTACAACACCGAGGACGAGATCGACCGGCTGCTCGAAGCGCTCGGCGCCGCGTAGGTGCAGACCCCGCCTGGCAGGGCCGCGGCCAGTACGCTGACCGGCGTGACCGCCCGCCCCCTCAAACGCCCGCCCGTGCTCGCCGATGTCGCGCGCGCGGCGGGTGTCTCGGTCCCCACGGTCTCCCGGGTGCTCAGCGGGGCGACCCGGGTCAGCGAGGACAAGCGCGTCCAGGTGATGCGCGCCATCGAGGAGCTCGGCTACCACCCCAACGCGGCCGCCCGCGCCCTCGTCACCGGGCAGCGCTCGATAATCGGCGTCCTCACCGGCGACACCACCCGCTACGGGTACGCGAGCACGATCCAGGGCATCGAGGAAGCGGCCCGGTCCGCCGGCCTCGTCGTGGCGATCACCGTGGTCGGTGCCGCCGACGAGGAGGCGGTCCGGGCCGCTGTCGGACTGGCGCTGGGCCAGCCCCTTGCGGGGGTCATCGTGCTCGAGTTCGACATCCAGGGCAGCCGTGCGCTGGCCGCCCTGCCCGACACCGTCGCCGTGGCCGCGGTGTCCTCGACGGCGGGCAACCGCCGCATCCCGCGCGCGCTCTTCGACGACCACCAGGGCGGCTGGGACGCCACGAACTACCTTCTCGGCCTCGGCCACCGCACGGTCCACCACGTCGCCGTCCCCGGCTCGGGCCGGCCCAGCGGCCGCATGCTCGGCTGGCGGGAGGCGTTGAAGGCCGCGGGCGCCCCGGTGCCCCGCCCCCTGGAAACCGACTGGACGGCCCGCTCCGGCTACGACGCCGCCCTGAAGCTGGCCAAGCGCGACGACGTCACCGCCGTACTGTGCGGCAACGACGAGGTCGCCTTCGGGGTGATCAAAGGCCTCCAGGACGCCGGCCTGCGCGTCCCCGACGACATCAGCGTCGCCGGCTTCGACGACCACCCCCTCGCCCAGCTCTGGACCCCGGCGCTGACCACGATGGCCCAGGACTTCGCGGAGCTGGGCCGCAGCGCGGTCGGCTTCCTGCTGGGCCGGCTGACAGGCGACCAGTTCGAGGCCCCGAGCGCCAACCTGCACCTCGTCGTCCGGGACAGCACCGCCCCGCCCCGCCCGGCGCCGGGCCTCTGACGGACAGCCTCGCGCCCATGACCGATGGCGACTGGAGGGATGGCGGGTTCCGGCAGCGCCGGCCCTCCGCGGAGACCCTGGCCTGGGTCGCGGCGTCGATGGGCCGGGGCAGTCGCATCGTCGGCTGCCGCCGCATGACCGGTGGCGTCAGCTCCGCGGTGAGTCGGCTGACCGTCGAACGCCGCGGAATCCGGACGTTCGTCGTACTGCGGCAGTACCCGGGTGGGCTCGGCCTGCGGGGGAGCCTGGAGAAGGAGATCACCAATCTCGGTGTGGTGGCGGGAAGCGGGCTCCCGGTCCCGGGCATCCTGGCTGCTGACGTCGATGGTGCTTCGACGGGAGGCGCACCATCGTTGCTGATGACACGGTTGCAGGGCCATGTTCACCTCAATCCCCAGGAACCCCGGTCGTGGATGACGAGGATCGCGGAGATCGCTGTGCTGCTGCACTCCCTCGATCTCCCCGCGCCGACGTTCAGACCTTGGACGGATTCCTGGATCGCTCCCCGGGACGGGTTTCAGGTGCCGGCCGGCGCACAGAAGCCGGCCGTGTGGAAGGCGGCGTTCGCCGTCATGGCGGAGCCGCCGCCGAAGGACACCGCCGTCTTTCTGCACTGCGATCTCCTGCCCGTCAACCTGCTGTGGTCGCGCGGCAGGATCACCGGACTGACCGACTGGAACGCCATCCACCGGGGGCCGCGCGCGATCGACGTCGGGCACTGCCGGCGATACCTGGCCGCGCTCTACTCACCCGAGTGGCCGGAGCAGCTCCGGTCGCTCTACGAGTCGATCGCCGGGGTGGCTCTCGATCCGTGGTGGGACCTGTACGCCCTCCTGCACTATGACGACAGCGGGCCGAAGTGGATCCGTGGCCAGGTCGCCGGGCGCCGTCCCGTCGACGGGCCCGGCATGACTTCCCGGGTCGAGGTCACCGTCGAGACAGCACTACGGCGCCTCGGATAGCCGCGGGTCCTCCGCCCGCGGTCCACGAAGTTGTGCCGGAGCCCGCATTGCCGCAACCTTCTGCGGCGTCGGGTGTTAATCGTGAGCCAATCACGTCTGGCCAGGGAACATATGTTTCGCGTTCAGGCATGATCGCCCGGGCTTGACGAACAACACCGCACAAAGTTGTCGCTTTCCTGTGCCCAGCGCAACATCTGGCCGTGCGGCCGGCAGCATCCCGACCCGGCGAGTCACGTCCGGGCCCGCCGTGGACAGTGCCGAGGTCCACGGCGGAACGCCAGGAACTCCTACGACGAGATGCTTGCCGCCCTAGCCGAGCGAGATCTGCGAGGACCGGGACGGCACGGCGTCGAGGGCTGCCAGGGTCTCCGCGTCGAAGGTGATCGCGCCGGCGGCGATGTTCGCGTCGAGGTGGCCGAGGTCGGCCGTGCCCGGGATCAGGTGGACGTTCGGGGCGTGGTGGAGCAGCCAGGCGAGACCGATCTGGGCCGGGGTCACGCCGAGGCGGGCCGCGGTCTCCAGCACGACCGGCTCGTCGGTCACCTTGGGCATGCCGGGGAATGCGCCGCCGAGGGGGAAGAACGGGACCCAGGCGATGTTCTCGGCGGTGCAGAGCTCCAGCAGCTTCTCGTCGTCGCGGGCCACGAGGCTGTAGGCGTTCTGGACGCAGGCGATCCCGGCCGGCAGGGCACGCTGCAGGACGTCGAGGGTCACACCGCTGAGGCCGATGGCGCCGATCTTGCCCTCGTCGCGCAGGGCGGTCATCACCGCGAGCTGGTCGTCGAGGTCCACGAGCTGGTCGCCGGTGGCCCTGACGCCGGGGCCGCCGTCGGTGCGGCGCAGGTTGACCAGCGGGATCGTGTCGGTGCCGAGGCTGCGCAGGTTGGCCTCGACGCTGGCGCGCAGTTGCTCGGGGCGCTGCGCGAGTTTGAGCGGGACGGGGCCGTCCGGGTCCGGGTCGGCGCCGACCTTGCTGACGACGATCACGTTGTCGCCGTCGCGCAGGGTCCGGCGGATCACGTCGTTGGCGTAGCCGAAGCCGTAGAACTCGGCGGTGTCGACGTGGTTGACGCCGAGGTCGATCGCGTGGCGCAGGACGGCGACCGACCGCTCCTTGTCGGCGTGGCGGGGCAGCTGCATCGCGCCGAATCCGACTCGGGCAGCGGGGTGGCCCGCGAGGGGTGCGGTGCCGCCGGGGGTTGCGGTCATTGTGGACTCACTCTCAGATCGAGGGCTCTGCTGAGGATCTCTGACTGGAACTGGGCCACCAGGGGGCGGACCATGTGGACGGCTCGTTCCCGGGCGTCGGTCCGGGTCGTGTCCTGGGTCGTGATCAGCCAGGTCGTGGCGTAGTCCTGGAGCAGGGCGCACAGGCCGTCGAACATCCCGGCGAGCACGGCGCGCACCCCCGGGTCGACGGTCGCCGCGGCCCAGGTCTGCACCGCCACGCGGGCTTTCTCGGGGCTCATCAGGGCGACCAGGCGGGCCGGTATCTCGTCGGGGTGCGGCGGGGGATCCTGCGCGGCCCATTCCTGCAGGACGGTGCTCTTGCGGTCGAGCACCTGGCCGGTGACCGCGGTGACCAGGTCGGCCTTGTTGCGGTAGTGGGCGTAGATGGAGCCGGCGGAGAGCCCTGACTCGGCCACGATGTCCGCGATCGAGGTGCGGTCGAGGCCGTTGCGAGCGAAACACCGCATGGCGGCGTCGGCGATCTGGTCGCGCCGCATGTCGCGCCGGGCCTCGGTGAGCCTGGGCATGACCCTCCTTGAGCATCAAACGCAATAGTAGTTCTCCTTGAGACTCTACAACAAGAACAACCATTTTGTTTGGTGCCTCTGCGTGACACCGGAGGGCAGGGCCGGAAGGGGGGTCAGAGGGCGGGGTCGGCAGGGGCGGGGTTGGGAGGGGTCAGGGGGAGGGTGAGGTGGGTCGGGGCGAGGTGCGTCGG
>NZ_BOMN01000090.1 GCF_016862215.1 Winogradskya humida | reverse complement strand
TGCGTCGGGGGGGTGAGGTGGGTCCGGGGGAGGTGGGTCGGGCGAGGTGGGGCCCGGGGGAGGTGGGGCGAGGCGCGGGTCACCGTGAGGGGGAGACGCAGGTCACGGGGGGCGTGATGAAAACGTTATCAGGCGACTTCCGGAAAAACTCTTGTAACAAACTCTGATAAACGTTTTCATGGGCCTGTAGGCACGCTGACCTGCTTCTCGGTCGAAGGGTTGTCATGACGAGCACGTTCATTCACTGGTCTCCCGGCGCACTGAGCCTGGTCGTGGAGACCCCCGCGGACGCCCCGGCCCGGATCGCGGCGCTGGGCACCGCGGCGGCCGGCCCCGATCCGCAGCACCGGCTCCAGCCACTCGTGGAGGTGCTGACCCTGGGGGAGGGCCACTCGCTCTCCAACCTGCGGTTCAGCAACACGGCCGTCGGCAACCGGTTGCGCTACACCGGTTCCGACCAGACCGACGGTGAGCTGCGGATCCGCCAGCGCGACCCGCAGACCGGCATCGAGGTGACCTCGGTGTTCCAGGCCGAGGCGGGGATCGCGGCGTTCCGCACCTGGACCGAGGTCGAGAACACCGGCACCGCATCCCGGATCCTGCAGATGGTCTCCTCGTTCGCCGCCGAGAGCCCGGCCGAGAGCCCGGCCGAGAGCCCGGCCGAGAGCCCGGCCGAGAGCCCGGCCGAGAGCCCTGCCGAGAGCCCTGCCGAGAGCCCTGCCGAGAGCCCTGCCGAGAACCCCGCCGGGCCCGGCGATGATCCGGCCGACATGGTGCTCATGCGGGCCCGGGCCGACTGGTGCGCCGAGGGCCGCTGGGTCACGATCCCGCTGCGCGGCGCCGACGGGCTCGCCGACATCAACAGCGTGCTGCACGGCCACGACGGGCGGGGCTCGCACGTCACGGCGGTCAAGAGCACCTGGTCGTCGGGGGAGTTCGTGCCGGTGGGGGTGCTGGCTGATACGCGTACGGGCAGAGCCTGGGCCTGGCAGATCGAGCACAACGGCGCGTGGCGCTGGGAGGTCGACGGACGCCGGGACGCGCCGGACGCGTACGCGCTGATCGTCACCGGCCCCACCGACGGCGACCACCAGTGGGCCACCCGCCTGGCCCCCGGCGAGCGTTTTGTCAGCGTCCCCGTCTCGGTGGCGGTCTCCGACGAGGGTTACCAGGGCGCGATCGCGGCCCTGACCCACCAGCGCCGGGCGAGCAGAAGGCCGCACGCCGCCGACGCGGGCCTGCCGCTGATCTTCAACGACTACATGAACACGCTGATGGGCGATCCGACCACCGAGCGCCTGCTGCCCCTGATCGACGCCGCCGCGGCGATCGGCGCGGAGTACTTCTGCATCGACGCCGGCTGGTACGACGACGGCGGCCACTGGTGGGACAGCGTCGGCGAGTGGGAGCCGTCGACCGGCCGGTTCCCCGACGGCGGCCTGCGCAAGGTCCTCGACCACATCCGGGCCGCGGGCATGCAGCCCGGCCTGTGGCTCGAGCCCGAGGTGGTGGGCGTCCGCAGCCCGATCGCGGACAAGCTCCCGCCGGAGGCATTCCTCAGCCGCCACGGCGAACGGGTCGTCGAACACTCCCGCTACCTGCTCGACCTGCGGCACCCGGCGGCCCGCGCGCACCTCGACGAGGTGGTGGACCGGCTGGTCAACGACTACGGCGCGCGCTACTTCAAGCTCGACTACAACGTGACCCCGGGGCCCGGCACCGACCGGGACGCGCTGCAACCCGGCGAGGGCCTGCTCGGCCACAACCGGGCGCACCTCGAGTGGCTCGACGGCGTGCTCGACCGGCACCCCGACGTGATCTTCGAGAACTGCGCGTCCGGTGCCATGCGCGCCGACTACGCGCTGCTGTCGCGGTTGCAACTGCAGTCGACCTCGGATCAGCAGGACTTCCGGCTGTACGCGGCGATCGCGGCGGCGGCGCCCGCGACGATGCTCCCCGAGCAGGCCGGTAACTGGGCCTACCCCGAGGCGGGCCAGTCCGACGAGGAGATCGCGTTCACCATGGTGAACGGGCTGGCGGGGCGGCTCTACCTCTCCGGCTACCTGAACCAGATGGGCGAACGCGAGGTCGGCCTCATCCGGGACGCGGTGCAGGTCCACCAGCGGATCCGCGGGGACGTCGCCCGCTCGGTGCCGTTCTGGCCGGTGGGGCTGCCCGGTTGGGAGGACGACCTGGTGGTGCTGGGCCTGCGTACCCCGGAGAGCACCTACCTGGCCGTGTGGTGGCGCGGCGATGCCCCCACGGTGAAGACCCTCGACCTCACCCACGAAAAGGGCAGCGCGCTCGTTGTGCGTACCGAATATCCCGAGAGCTTGACCGACTGGGACCCGCAGTGGGATGCCCAGGCCGGACGTCTGACGTTTTCCCCGGGGGCCGGACCGGCCGCCCGCCTGTTCCGCCTCGACCCGATCTCGGACTTGGAGAACCAGCTATGAGTGCATCACGTCTTTACCGGGCCGCGATCGCGGCCGCGGGTGTCGCGGCGCTGCTGGCCGGCTGCTCGGCGGGCAACCCGGAGACCCCCAGCGGCTCGGACGCCGCCGTCACCTGGCCCGACCCGACGGCGAGCCTGTCCGGTGTGACCCTGACCTACTGGACCGCCACGCAGACCGCGACCATGGCCGACTCCGTGATCAAGGCGTTCGAGGAGAAGACCGGGGCGAAGATCAACAAGGTCATCATCCCGGATGTGTACGAGACCAACGCGCCGACCAAGCTCGCCACCGGCGCCAAGCCCGACCTGGCCACCTGGCAGCCGACCGGCAGTGAGCTGGCCCTGCTCAAACCGGCGACCGGCCTGCAGGTGCTCGACGGCGCCCCGTGGCTGGCGCAGCAGACACCCGCGGTGCAGCAGCTCGGCCTGGTCGACGGCAAGCACTACGCCGCGTTCGTCAACGTGCCCTCCACGCTGGGCATCTTCTACAACAAGGACGCCTTCGCCAAGGCCGGCATCACGGCGGACCCGAAGAACTTCCAGGAGCTGCTCACCGACGCCGGCAAGATCAAGGCGACGGGTACGGCGCCCTTCTTCGGCGCCGCCGGTGACCAGTGGCCGACCCAGTGGTGGCCGCAGGTGCTGCTCGCCGAGCAGTCCAAGGCGGGCCTGTGGGACAAGGTGAACAGCAACAAGGAGAAGTTCACCGACCCGACGATCCTCGACGCGATCACCACGTTCAAGAAGATGAACGACGACGGCCTGTTCAACGCCGACAACAAGACCTCGAAGTACACGGAGTCCGGCCCGGCGCTGCTCAGCGGCAAGGCCGCCACGGTGCTGCAGCTGACCTCCTTCACGTCGCTGCTGCAGTCGACCGCCGACACGGCCACGATCAACAGCAAGATCGGCTGGTTCCCGATCTCCAAGGACGGCACCACCGCCACCGTGGTGCCCGGTGGCGACAACGCGCTGGTCGCGATGAAGACCGGTGACGCCAAGCGCGAGGCCGCGGCCCGCCAGTTCCTCGAGTTCTGGCTGCAGACCGGCTACGCCGACTACATCAAGCAGGCCAACGCCGTCTCGATCGAGCCGTCCGTGGAGAGCCCCGCCACCGTGCCCGACGTCGCCAAGGCAGCCTCGGCCGCCCTGGACGGCGCTGCCGGGTCGATGCAGCAGAACGCCGCCGTCAACCCCGACTTCTATGTCAACCTGGCGAACATGGTCAACGGCACGATGACCCCGCAGCAGGTCGCCTCCACCACCCAGGCGCAGTTCGCCCAGCTGGCCCAGGCCCTCGGGGTCGAAGGGTTCTGACAATGACAGCCACCACCTCCGCCGCGCCGGTGTCCGCACCGGCGCGGCGCGAGCCGGAGCGCAAGGTGCGCCACTCGCGGGCCGCGGGGCTCTACCCCACGTGGTTCCTGGCCCCCGCCTTCGCCATCCTGCTCGTCTTCTTCTTCGTCCCGACCCTGTTCAACTTCATCTACGCGTTCACGAACTGGTCGGCGTTCCACAACGACATCGCGGGCGTGGGCCTGGCCAACTTCCGCGCCGTCCTGAGCAACGGCGCGCTGGTGTCCTCACTCGGGATCACCGTCGTCTACGCCGTCCTCGTCGCCATCATGCAGAACGGCTTCGGTCTCGGCCTGGCCCTGCTGCTCGAACGCGACACCCGGCTCAACCGTTTCGCCCGGGTCATCGTCTTCCTGCCCGTGCTGATGTCCGCGCTCGCCGTCGGCTACATCTTCCAGGCCCTGCTCAAGCCGGACGGCGCCCTCAACGGCCTGCTCGGCGGGATCAGCGGGCACCCGGTCACGATCCCGTGGCTCGGCAGCACGACCTGGACAATCGTCGTGGTCGCGTTCGTCAACTCCTGGAAGTGGATGGGGCTGGCGATGGTCATCTACCTGGCCGGCCTCAAGACCATCTCCGAGGACGTCCTGGAGGCGGCCCGGATCGACGGCGCCGGGGTGTGGAAGACGTTCCGCGACATCCGCTTCCCGCTGCTGGCCCCCGCGATCACGTTCAACGTGGCGACGGCGCTGCTCGGCTCGTTCAACGGCTTCGACACGATCCTGTCCACCACCGGTGGCGGACCGGCGCAGAAGACCGAGGTCCTCGACATCTACATCTTCAAGGTCTACGGCAACGGCCTGTTCGCCCAGGCCACCACGATGAGCCTGGTGCTGTTCCTGGTGGTCACGGTGCTGGCCTTCCCGGTCATCGGCTACCTGCGCAAGAGGGAGCGTGTGCTGTGAACGGCTCCGCGTTGTGGAAGCGAGTACTCCAGCCGGCCGTGGTGGTGATCCTGCTGGTCGTCGTGATCGGCATCCCGCTCTACCTGGCGCTGGTCACCTCGGCGAAGTCGCAGGGCGAGGCGAACATCCCCGACCTGTCGCTGCCGTCGTCGTGGCACATCGCCGACAACTACTCGAAGGCGTTCACCCAGGGCGACGTGCCGTGGGCGTTGTTCGGCAGCCTGCTGGTGATGGTGCCGGCGGTCGTGGGCGTGCTGGTGTTCGGATCGCTCGCCTCGTGGGTGCTGGCGCGCCGCTCCGGGCGTACCGTGTCAATTCTGTACTCAGCCGCGATCAGCGGCATCATCCTGCCACCCGCGGTGGTGACCATCGTCCTGCTCCTGCGTCAGCTGGGCCTGGCGAGCACCCCGTTCGGCATGATGTGCGTCTACATGGGCATGTACATGTCGCTGGTCATCTTCTTCATCACCGGCTTCATCCGCACGATCCCCCTGGAGCTCGAGGAAGCGGCCCGCATCGACGGCGCGAAGCCCCTCATGATCTTCGTACGCGTGATCCTGCCGCTGCTGCGCCCCGTGATCGCCACCGCCACTATCCTGATCTGCCTCTACATCTGGAACGACGTCTTCTACTCGTTCTTCGTCCTCGGCGGCGGCTCCGTCACCACGCTGCCCCTCAACCTGTACTCCGTGGCCAGCAGCAACCTCTACCAGAACAACTGGAACCTGGTCTTCGCCTACGTGATCCTGATGAGCCTGCCGCTGGTCGTCATCTTCACGTTCGCCCAGCGCCGCATCATCTCCGGCATCACCGGCGGCGCCGTCAAGTAAACGGATGAGCGGCGCTCGTCCTGGAACGCAACGACCGGCCCAGCGGGGTGTCCTTCCCCGCCGGGCGGACCGCCGGCACCGTGGCCCGGCCACGGCACCGGCGGAGGTGATCACGCGGTGAAACGGGTTCGCCGTCGTCGTGCCAGGACGAACCCGGCGAGACCGGCGGCCACCAGCAGCACCCCGGCGCCCGCGACGACCGCGGTGCGGGAACCGGTGATCGGCAGGCTCCCACCGGCCTCTCCGTCATCGCCGCCACCGCCCGGTGCCGGGGCCGGCGACGTCGTCGGGGAGCTGCTCGGCGGGTTCGGGGTCGGGGGCCAGGAGAGCATCACAAAACCGGTCGACCTGCTCACGGTACCGACGAGGTCCGCCGCCCCGCTCGTGAGCTTGAAGGCCGCCGCGGTGCCTTTCGTGCCCGTGGTGTTCTCGATGGCATCGATGCCCGCCAGCTTCGCGATGCCGCCGTTGTCGTCCGCCCACTCCTTGCTCACCCAGTGGAAGCGCAGGTCCTTGGCGTAATCGCCGACGTTGTAGGGCGCGATGGTGGTGCCGATGGCGCCGTCGACCCGCAGCGTGGCTCCGGGAGCCAGATCGGTGTCGAACGAGCACCACGCGGAGTCCGGCTTCTCCTCCAGGGTGAACCAGCAGTTGTCGCCGAGCCGGATGAACTTCAGCGCGTTGTCCGACAACCGCACGTCGAGGACGAGCCCGTGCACGGTTTCGCTGCCGAGATTACGGACACCCAGCGTTCCCGGTAGCGGCTGGCCCGGGCCCACGGTGTAGGACCACCGGGGGTTGCCGTTCTGGGACTTCTTCTCGTGCACCGCGAGGAGCTCCGCGCCGTCCGGCCCGGACGGCGGGATCGGCGGCAGAGCCGTCGGCGTGGGGCCCGTGGCCGGCCCGACGCCGTTGTGGATGATGCCCTCGGAGATGGAGGAGCCGATCCGTGGTGAGCCGGGCTCCAGGACCAGGGTGCCCTGGTCGCCCCGGACGGCACCGGCACCGGCGAGGGCTTCGAGCCCGCCCTTCGCGTCCGCCCATTCCTTGCTGGACCAGTCGAAGAACGTCGACTTGGTCTGGTGGGCCGGATCCGGCTCGGGGACGGCCCCGTAGACCGGCCCCTTCAGCGCCAGCACCTGTCCCGCCGCGATCGTGTCGGCGAACTCGCACCAGGCCGAGCCGTCCGTGGTGAAGACGCAGTTGTCGTACTTGCGAGGGAACCGCAGGTTCTCATCCCTGAGGTTGATCTCGACGACGAGCCCCGGGATCGCCGTGGTGCCCCTGTTCCGCACCCCGATCACCGCCCGCGACACGTATCCGGCCCGCATCGAGGAGCCTTCGGGCTTCCCGCTCTCGACGGAGTATTCGGTCGCATCCTCCAGCGCGCCTTTGGCGGGCGCGGCATATGCCACGACGGGCACCGCGGCGACGGCAGCCGCGAGCGCCGCCAGCCCCGCCGCGGCACGATATATGAATCCGTTCTTCATGTTCTGTTCCCCCGGGATCGGTACGGTCGCAACACCGTACAGAACCCGGGTCCACCATGGAGTCCCGCTGTGTGTGAACCCGGTCAGACCCCGACGGTCAGCGTGGACACATAGCCCTTGGCGACGCTCGGGTAGACCTCGAAGTGGATGTGCGGCCGGCGCCCGGAGTAGGTCGCCGGGAAGATGCTGGTGAAGCTCACCCAGCCGCTGCTGTCGGCGGCCTGCACGCCCCGCAGGTAGTTCTGCGCCGTGATGCCCTGCGAGTAGAGCGAGTAGTTGCCGTCCCGGTCGCAGTCGCATTCCCGAAACTACGGCGGATGTCGCTGCGTACGATCCCCGACGTGGTTACCCGGCGCTCGCCGGTCACCGGCACTATCGGCAGGCCGCCGGCCGGCGCGCCCTTTGCAACCAGATCCCGACCGGATCCACAGATCCGCAACCTTTACGCTCGCACCATGGCCTATGACGAAGATCTCGCCCACCGGGTGCGGGCCCTGCTCGGCGGCGAGCGCGGGGTCGACGAGAAACGCATGTTCGGCGGTCTCGCCATGCTGATCGGGGGCCGGATGGCGGTCGCCGTGCGCGGTGTCGGCGGGCTGATGGTCCGGGTCGACCCCGCCGAGCTCGACGGATACTGCACCGAGCCCGGCGCCTCCCCGACCGTCATGCGCGAGACCCCGATGAAGGGGTGGATCACCGTGGCCCCCGAGGCCTGCGAGGACGACGAGGCACTGGCCCGCTGGGTCGGGCGCGGCACGGCGTACGTGCGAAGCCTTCGTGCTTGAAGCAATCTCGGCGGCCACCGAGAGTCTCCTGCGGACCGCGGCGGCATTCTCGGACGAGGACGTCCGGGAGCCGTCGCTGCTGCCCGGCTGGACCCGCGGCCACGTGCTCACCCACATCGCCCGCAACGCCGACGGCGGCACCCGCCTGCTGACCTGGGCCCGCACGGGCGTCGAAACCCCGGAATACCCCAGCATGGCGGCCCGAGCGGCAGAGATCGAAGCGGGCCACGCCCGACCCGCGGCGGAACTGGCCGATGACGTCCGGGACAGCGCCGCCCGATTCGCCACGGCCTACCACGCGGTGCCACCCGAAGCCTGGACCCGCCCCCTCCGCTGGACCTCCGGCAAGCAACGCCCCGCCTCCCGCGCCGCCGACTCCCGCCTCACCGAAGTCCTCATCCACCACGTCGACCTGCGCGCCGGATTCCACCCCGCCGACTGGCCGCCGGATTTTGTCCACCGCATGCTGGCGGACGTCATCGCCGCGTTCCGCGCCCGCCCGGGCCCGCACTTGATCGCCCTGGACACCGGGGCCGTTCAAGGATCCGAGACCGACCTGCTGGCCTGGCTTCTGGGCCGCTCGCCGGGCACCGGCCTCACCGGCGACCTGCCCCCGGTCCCTTTCCTCTATTGAGCCGGGGTGGGGACGGTGCGGACGGAGAGCAGGGCGTCGACCATGTCTCGTAGCGGCCCGACCAGGTCTTCCTTGGTGGCGGACGCGAGGGGTTCCAGACCCTGCAGCCGCATCAGGAGCATGCCCGTGGTGGCGGCGAGGACTATGTTGGCGCGGAGCACCATCTGCGGGTCGCCGTCCGGGTCGGCGCCGGTTGCGGCCGCCAGTTTGGCGCCGTAGCCGCGCAGGACGTCGAGCCGGATCTCGTCGGCTCGCGCATCACCCGATGACCGTAGCAACAGCAGCAACATCGGGTCCGGGGTGCCGGTGCGGTCCGAGTCGCCGATCCGGGCGGCGATGGCCTCGGCGATGCGTTCGAGGGGTACGTTCTCGGCGCGGCGCCGGAACTCGTCCGCGGCCAGCGTCAGGCACGCCGAGAACAGGCCCTCCTTCGACTCGAAATACCGGCTGACCAGGGCGATGTTGACGCCCGCGTCGTCGGCGATCTCGCGCAGGGTGGTGGCCGCGTAGCCGTTGTGCGCGAACCGCTGTCGTGCGGCGTCCAGCAGCAGTTGGCGGGTGCGGGCCGCGTTGCGCCGGCGGGGCTCGGTCATGGGGTGGCCGCCAGCTTCTTCAGTGCCTCGGCGGCGCCGGTGGTGAGGGGGTCGCCGTGGCCGGGCAGGATCGTGGTGACCGGCAGGGCCGACAGCTTGCGTACGGACAGCGCAGCCTGCCCGGGATCCGCGGTGTACTGGGGGTCCGCGCCGGCCAGCCCGTCCGTGGTGCGCAACGCGTCGCCGGCTACGAGGGTGCCGGTGGACGGGTCGAAGACGCTGATGTGGCCGGCGGTGTGTCCGGGCGTACCGATGATCTGCAGTCCGAAGACCTCGTCGCCGTCCTTGAGCCCGACGGGTGACTTCGTCGCCTTGATCCCGGCGACATCCGCGACCCCGGCGTAGAAAACGGCGTTGACCTGCGGTTCCACCCCTGCAAGCCCGCCCGCGTGGTCGCCGTGGTTGTGGGTGAGGATGACGTGCTTGACCTCGCCCCAGCCGCTGCCGGCGGCCGTGAGCGCCGAGCCGATCGCGTCGGCCGAGCCCTCGGTGCCGAGGTCGACCACCGCCGCCTCGTTGCCGCGGATCAGCAGGTAGGCCGAGACGAACGACAGGTTGACCCGCTGCCAGCCGCCGGTGGTGCCGCTGCTTGCCGCAGGCGCTGCGTTCTCCGGCGTCTCGGAGCAGCTGCCGAGCAACGCGACGCCGAGCACGCCGGAACCGGCGGTGAACAGGAGCCGACGGCGGGTGATCATGTCACCAAGTTTACGGCGTACCGAGGGCATTGCCCGCATCTGGCGGCCCGGGGTCGCTGAGCGGCGGCTGTAGGGTGTGCCGCACGAGCGAGACGACAGATCGGGGTGACGACGGTGGCCCGACCTGTTCCGGCGCAGGTTCTCGACCCGGCGCGGCTGGCCGCGGTGCGGCGGACCGGACTGCTCGACACCGGGGCCGAGGAGCCGTTCGACCGGCTCACCGGGCTGACCGCGACGCTGCTGGGGACCCCCTTCGCGTTCGTGACCCTGGTCGACGAGAACCGCTCGTTCTGGAAGAGCTGCATCGGGATCACCGCCACCGACCCGGCGGAGCGGCAGAACACCGTCGAGCAGTCGTTCTGTCAGTACGTCATCGGGGCGGCCGCGGAGGTCATCGTCGAGGACGCCCGCACCGACGCGCGGACGTACGACAACCCGTCGATCGACCTGATGGGCGTGGTGGCCTGGGCCGGGTTCCCGGTCTTCTCGCCCGACGGTCACGTCCTGGGCAGCTTCTGCGCCGTCGACACCGTGCCCCGCAAGTGGACCGACCACGACGTCGAGGTGCTGCGGACCATGTCCCGGGCCGCCGCCGGGGAGATCGCCCTGCGTACGGCCCTGGAGGACGCGCAGAACGCCGCCGACCGGGCCGAGCAGTCGGCGCAGAAGGCGAACACGCTGGCCCAGACCCTGCAGGAGAGCCTGCTGCCGGCGACGCTCCCGGAGATCCCCGGTGTCCAGGTCGCCGCCCGTTACCGCCGTGGCGCCGGCGGCGACGAGGTGCTCGGCGACTTCTACGACGTCTTCGCCTCCACCGGGGACAGCTGGTCCGCGGTGGTCGGCGACGTGTGCGGCAAAGGGCCCCTGGCAGCGCGGGCGACCGCCCTCGCCCGCTACACGCTGCGGGCGGCGGCGGCCCGCTGCGCCGTGCCCAGCCGCAACCTCGCCACCCTGAACACCGCGCTGAGGGAGTGGATGACGGCCGACAAGCCGTACCTCACCGCGGTCTATGCGACCTTGCGCCCGCACCCGCGCGGTTTCAGCGTCCGGGTCAGCTGCGGCGGCCACGACGCGGCCCTGATCCGGCGCGCCGACGGCACGGTCCGCGCGCTGGGCCGGCACGGCCTGATCCTGGGCTGGCTCGACAACCCGCCCCTACGCGACCAGCGTACGGTCCTGCACCCGGGCGACAGCCTGCTGCTCTACACCGACGGCGTGACCGAGGCCCGCCGCCCGTACGACCAGGAGTTCTTCGGCATCGACCGGCTCTGGCGCCTGCTCGCGCAGACCCCTGCCCGGGACGCGGCGACCCTGGCCACGGCCATCGAGGCCGCGGTTGCCCGGCACAGCGAGGGCCGGCCCGGCGACGACACGGCGATCCTGGTCCTGCACATCCCGGCCTGAGAACGTCCTTGGTGCTGAGTCGATCGTGGACGGCTTCCGCGGCCTGGCCGGGCGCCTACCACGTTTGAAGTAGAAGGTTGACCACGTTCGGATGACGTGCCGGGGCGTCCGAGGGTGCATGCTCGTTGACGTGCTTCAGCAATCGCAAGGAACGGTCGCGGTGGTCCGGGTCGGACCGGGCGGGGATCTGCGCGCTCTGCCGGCGGCGGCGAGCGGGACCGTGCGGCACGTGATCGTGGATCTCTCGTCCGTGCGTACGGTCGATGCCGAAGGCCTGGCCCTGCTGGTCCGCGTGCGGCAGAAGGTCCGGCAGGACCATGGTGGGTGGTTGTGCCTGGCCACGCCGTCGCGGCTGGTCCTCACGGTGCTGCACACCATGCGGCTGGAACGCGCGTTCCCCACCTTCGCCGACACCCCGGCCGCGCTCGCCTGGCTGCGCAAGGACGGCGAGACCGAGGCCCCACCCCCGCTGTGGACCGGTCTAGCCGATGCTCAGCAGGAGCTGCCGGGTCGGGGGCTCGGTGAGCGCCGCGACGGTGATCGGGTCAAGGGTGACGTAGAACGCTTCCTGCGCCCGGCGTAGGGCCCCGCGCAGCCGGCACCCGCTGCGCAACGGGCAGGGGGCGGCCGGGTCGCCGTCGCAGTCGACGACCTCGGTGGCACCCTCGAAGTCGCGCACGATCCCGCCGATCGACGCCACCGCGGCCGTGGGGGAGAGGCGAAGGCCCCCGTTACGCCCGCGCACGGTGTCGAGCAGCCCGAGGTGCTGCAGGCGCTGCACCACTTTGGCCAGGTGATGCCGGGGCACGTCGAGGGATGCGGCCAGACCGTCGATGGTCAGCAGGCCGTCGTGGGTCGCTCCCATCATCAGGATGCGCAGGCCGATGTCGGTGGAGCGGTTCAGTCGCACGGTTTCACCCTACGCGAAGGGGCATGTGATACTCCTGTTTCACTTCTGCCCTGAGGACATCAATGCTTCGCTGGTCGCTCCGCATTCTCGCCGCGTTCGTGGCCCTGATCGTGCTCGCCATCGGCGCGATCTACCTCTGGCCTCTGGGCAGCGACCGCCTCACCCACGCGGACGCCGCCACGCTGTCCTTCCCGGACGCGCAGGCCAGGGCGGCCCAGGAGGTCACCCGGGACACCGGCGACGCGACGGTCCAGCCGGAATGCCGGACCAAGGCCTTACTTCACGAGAAACGTACGCCCAAAGCTGTCCTGATGCTGCACGGCTACACCGACTGCCCCGTCCAGTTCGGCGCCCTCGCCCAGCTCTACTACGACCGGGGCTACAACGTCTTCGTGCCCCGCGCCCCCCGCCACGGCGTCACCGACCTGAACGCCCACACCGGCCTGCACGCCGACGAGCTCGTGGACTACGCCGACGACGCGCTGACCGTGACGACCGGCCTGGGTGACGAGGTCGGCGTGGTCGGCATCTCCGGCGGCGGCGTCCTGGCCACCTGGCTCGCCGACTACCGCCCGGACGCGGTCAAGCACCTGCTCACGCTCTCGCCGTTCTACGCCCCGGCCGCGTCCCAGGCCCCTTCGTGGCAGATCAAACCGCTGATGGTGCTCTACGGGAACAGGTTGCTGCCGGATCACATCAACAGCCAGGGCTTCTCGTACGCCGCCCTGTCGCAATACCTCCGGATCGCGCGCAACTATCCGAAGAACCCCCGCAACGCTTCCCTCAAGTCGGTTGCCGTGGTGACCTCGGCCGGCGACACGTACATCAACCTGGCCCGCGCCACCGAGATCCCCGGCGACCTGGCCACGGCGAACGGCCTGAAGCTCGCGGCGTACGAGATCCCGAGGTCCTTCGACGTCGGCCACGACACCGCCGACCCCGCAGGACTGGGCACGCACGCCGCCGAACTCCAGCGCGCCTACCTCGACCTCTACGAGGGCAGAACCCCGGCGTTGCCGTAGTACGCCCCCGGGCCGTGCTTACGCTTGAAGTGCCGCTCCTGCAGATGCGCCGGGGTGCTCGCGTTCGGGTTCAGCGCCAGCGTCTTGAGCGCCATCTCGGCGACCTTCTCGATGATGATCGCGTACTCGATCGACTTCACCGGCGTAGCACCCCAGGTGAACGGCCCGTGGTTCGCAGCCAGCGCCCCCGGCATGCCCACCGCGTCCTCATCCCCGCCCACCAGCTCGATGAGCGCCTTCCCGGTGTTCAACTCGTAATCGGTCGCGCACTCGTCGGGGGTCAGCTGCCGGGCCACCCCGACCGGCCCGCTGAACGAATCGGCATGCGTCGTCCCCAGAACCGGAATATCAAGCCCGGCCTGAGCGAACGCCACCGCGTTCGTCGAATGCGTGTGCGTCACCCCACCGACCGACGGCCACTGCAGATAGAACGCCCGATGCGTCTCGCTGTCCACCGACGGCCGCAGCTCCCCACCCAGCACCTTCCCGGTCGCCAGCTCCACGGGAACCAGCATCTCCTCGGTCAGATCGGTGTAGGCCACCCCGGAAGGCTTGATCAGATAAAGCCCCGCCTCCCGATCGACCCCACTGACATTCCCCCAGGTCAGAGCGGCCAGCCCCGCCGCCGGAATCATAAGATTGGCGCGAAGCACCGCCTGCCGAAGCGTCTTGGATCCGTAACTGCTCATGGCCCGGATGTTAACGCTCACACGATTGCCACGGGTAACCTCCCCACATGAGGCCGCATGGGTAGCACGGTGCAGTACGTCGCGATCCGTGCCGGCATCGTCGTCAAAGCCACTGCCGGCGACGGCCTGACCTTCGACGTACGACTCGCGGCAGGTCTGGCCGAAACCCTCCGCCGCATCGACACCCTGACGGCCCGCGACCTCGGCGACGCCCCCTGCGACGGCGCTGCCCTTCTCGACGTGGATACCCGTCGCCTGCTCCTCTTCACCCACCAGCCCTGGTCCGAGGACCCGCGCACCGACGCCGAGAACCGTGCCGGCCTGCTCGACGGACTGTCCCGCACCTGGCCGGGCTGGCAGATCGGCTACGCGCACAACGGTCTCGAGGACCTCGCGGCCTATCTGCGCTCACCCGGCGACCTCGTCCCCACCCCGCCCCTTCCTGGCCTGGACATCACCCGCGGCCGCGGCGTCCTGGCGGAACGCTTCGAAGACCTGTGGCCCGGGGAACGCGCATCTGACATTTATCGCGACACGGTGAATGCCGCGTCGGAGCAATCTCAGGAGCTGCCCGCCGCCGACCGCCGGGCCTTCCGGAAAAGATCCAGAGAAGCCGCAGAATCGGCGATGATCGAGGCCGTCGAGCAATTCCGATCAAGCGCCACCGACCTCGCTCGAATTCTGCGTAACAGTTCCCCGGGACCGACCGTCGAACGGCCGTGACGCACGAGGTGGCGCTTCCTCACACACGGCGCTCCGCTGCACGCCCCCGTCCTCGGGCTCGTCATCTCGGCGGCGATCGGCGGCGGCGCGCCGATCGGCCGCAGCCTCACCCCGGTCGTTCCTGCGACGGCCCGCGGCACCGCACACCACTGCCCGGGCCGGACAGCCTGGGTGCCGCCCGGCAGATCGCTTTCGCCCTGGTAGTCACCGGCGCCGAGGACACCGGATCGATCGAATGGGCCATCAGCAATTCAGCGCAGGATCAGGGAGCTCAGCTCCCGCAGATTCCGAAGAACGCGAAAATTCTCGAGACGATCCCGCTGCTTGTCAAACGGTGACGTCCCGTCAGGCGGAGTGGCGCCAGACCACGGGGGATTCGAGAACGATGCATTCCGGGACGGGGTCCTTGCCGCGGAGTTGGAGCAGGACCAGTTCGGCGGCGTTGCGGCCGACGTCGCGGGCGGGCTGGTGGACCGTGGAGAGTGGGGGCTGGGTTCGCAGGGCCCAGGAGCTGTCGTCGAAGCCGACGATCCCCACGTCTTCGGGCACTCGGCGGCCCGCTTCGCGCAACGATTCGAGGGCGCCGGCTGCCACCGCGTCCGACGCTGCGAAAACCCCGTCGATCCCGGGCTCGCGGTCGAGGAGCGCTCGCATGCCCTTCACGCCGTACGCGTAGTCGTAGAGCGGAATCTCCGCCACCAGCGCCGGGTCGAAGTGGGGGCCGAGCGCCTCGCGGAAACCGGTGAGCCGGTCCGCGCCCGAGTCCCGGTCGAGGGCGGCCGCGATCATGCCGATGCGGCGGCGGCCGGTGGCCAGGAGGCGTTCGGTGATCGCGCGCGCCGAGCCGGTGTTGTCGATGCCGACGTAGGGGATGCCGCGGTCGAGGTCCGGCGGGTGACCGACGAAGCAGGCCGGGAGGCCGATCTGGGCGATCAACCGGGTGATCGGGTCGTGCGAGCGCGCCGAGACGATGATCGCGCCGTCGACGAAGCCGCCGCTGAGATAGCGGGACACCCGCTGGGTGTCGCGGTCCGAGTCGATGACCAGGCTGACCATCTGCTGATCGGCCAGGGAGAGAACCTCGTTGGCGCCGATCATGATCGCGCCGATGTTCGGATCCTCCAGCAGCAGCGCCGGGTCCTCGAGAGCTATGAACCCGATGGCCTGCGACCGCCGGCGCGCCAGGTTCCGCGCCGCCGTGTTCGGCACGTAGCCGACCATGGCGATGGCGGCCTCGATCGCCGTCCGGGCGTCGGCCGACACGTAACCGCCGTTCAGGACACGGTTGACCGTGCCACGGGACACGCCGGCCGCCGCGGCGACGTCATGCACCGTGGCCCGTCGAGGAGTCCCGGGTCCGGCCACGCGACCCACATTACGTGCCGGCCACCCACCCTCCACCTCCCGGCCACCCACCACGGTGATCGGTCACCCTGGGCGAAAGTACCGGCCACCTGGTCGCGCAGGACCCGCCGCTCAAGTCGCACATGGATGGGCAGGCCGGGGTCGAGAGTGTGCGGCAGGTGGCGGTCGCGAGGCGGCTGACCGTAGCGGACGGCCCGACAGCGGGAGGCCCGGCAGGCCCGGCGGCGGCAGGCCCGGCAGGCCCGGCAGGCCCGGCAGGCCCGGCAGGCCCGGCAGGCCCGGCAGGCCCGGCAGGCCCGGCGTG
>NZ_BOMN01000089.1 GCF_016862215.1 Winogradskya humida | reverse complement strand
CGGCAGGCCCGGCAGGCCCGGCAGGCCCGGCAGGCCCGGCAGGCCCGGCAGGCCCGGCAGGCCCGGCAGGCCCGGCGTGCCTGCCCGGCCCGGCACGCCCGGCGGCAGCCCAGGCTGGACAGGGCGACAGGTTGCCGAGCGGGGGAGTGGCAGATGCGGGAGTTGACGCTGGGGCACGACGGCTATTGACCGGCCGGCGCGGGCGTGTCTAGTGTGTGCGCGTTCACACATCTGACATCGATGTGTCAGCGCGCGGAAATGTGTGCACGTGCACACACGGCCAGAAGGACCTCCATGATCCGGCTCGGGTGCGATTACAACTACGAACAGTGGCCGGCGGATGTGTGGCGCGAGGATATGGCGCTCATGCGTACCGCGGGCATAGATCTTGTGGCTATCAATGTTTTTGGCTGGTCGAGCGTTCAGCCGCGGCCTGGCGATTTTGACTTCACCGCGCTCGACGAGATCGTGGGGCTGCTGCACGACAACGGGATCAAGATCAATATGGGTACGGGCACCGCGTCGCCGCCGCCCTGGTTGACGCATCGCCATCCTGAGGTGTTGCCGGTGACCGCGGACGGGACGACGCGGTTCCCGGGTGGGCGGCAGGCCTGGTGCCCGAGTTCGCCGGTGTTCCGCGAGCACGCGCTGAGCCTGGTCGAGCAGCTGGCCCGCCGCTACGGCAGCCATCCGGCTGTCGACCTGTGGCACATCTCGAACGAGCTGGGCTGCCACAACGCACTCTGCTACTGCGAGGATTCCGCGGCGGCGTTCCGGGAGTGGTTGTCGCAGAAGTACGGCACCGTCGAGAAGCTCAACGAAGCGTGGGGGACCGCGTTCTGGAGCCAGCGGTACAGCGACTTCGCCGAGGTCGGGCCGCCGAGGCTGACGCTATCCGCGCGGAACCCGGCGCAGCTCGTCGACTTTCAGCGGTTCTCCTCCGATGCGCTGCTGGACCACTACCGCGCCGAGGCCGGGGTGCTGCGCCGCCACTCCACCGTGCCGGTCACCACGAACTTCATGGTCACCGCGCACATCCGGAACCTGGACTACTGGTCGTGGGCGCCCGAGATGGACGTGATCGCCAACGACCACTACCTCGATCACCGGCTCGGGGACCCGGTCGCGGAGCTGTCGTTCGCCGCCGATCTGACCCGCGGGCTGGCGAAGGGGCGGCCGTGGATGCTGATGGAGCAGGCGACGAGCGCGGTCAACTGGCAGCCGTACAACGTGGCCAAGGAGCCGGGGCAGCTGCTGCGCAACTCGCTGACCCATGTGGCCCGCGGTGCCGACGCGCTCTGCTTCTTCCAGTGGCGGGCGTCGGCACAGGGCACCGAGAAGTTCCACTCCGCGATCGTGCCGCACGCCGGGACGGACACCGATCTGTGGCGTGAGGTGCTGGAACTGTCGGCCACCGTGGACCGGCTCGCCGACGTCGCCGGGACGACCGTCGAGGCGGACACCGCGCTGATCTTCAGCTGGGAATCCTGGTGGGCGACCGACACGGAGGCACGCCCGTCACAGGACGTCACGTACCTCGATCAGGTGCACACCGCGTACCGTGGCCTGCGCGATCTGGGTGTGACCACCGACGTGGTCGCGCCGGGCGCCGACCTCAGCCGCTATCGCACCGTCGTTGTGCCGTGCCTGCACATGGTCTCCGACGCCGAGGCGACCGCCATCACCGACTTCGTGCGGGCGGGCGGCAACGCGGTCGTCACGTTCTACAGCGGGATCGTCGATCAGGACGACCGGGTCCGGCTCGGCGGTTACCCCGGTGCGTTCCGGGAGCTGCTCGGCGTGGTCACCGAGGAGTTCCAGCCGCTCCTGCCCGGGCAGGAGATTCCCCTGCACGGCGGGGGCAAGGCCACCGTCTGGACCGAGCGCTTACGACTCACGACAGCCGAGCCCCTCCTCGCGTACGCCCAGAGTCCGCTGAAAGACGTCCCCGCCGTAACCAGAAACTCGTACGGCGCGGGCCGGGCCTGGTATGTCGCCACCCACCTCGACCCCGCCGACCTGCGCACGGTCCTGCGCGACGCCGTCGGGGCCACGGCCGAGGCGGGCGAGCTCGAAATCGTCCGGCGCGGGCCGTTCCGCTTCGTCATCAACCACGGCGCCAAGCCGGTCGAGCACCCGGTCACCGGTCACGAGCTCGTCACCGGCGAGCCCGTCGACGGGTCGCTGCTCGTGCCCGCCGGCGCCGTACGCGTCATCCGGCTCGGGGAAGTCGCATGAAGAGTCTCGGGGAAGTGTCATGAAGAACAGAGCCGTACCCATATTCGTCGTGCCCTTCGGGGCGCTCTTCATCGCGTTCTACCTGGTGCCGATCGGGTACGCGATCGTCCAGTCGCTCTACAAGGTCGAGCGCAGCGGCACGTTCGGGCCGGTCCGCGAGGTCTTCGGCGGTCTCGACCAGTACCAGCGGGTGTTCCAGGACGGCCCGTTCTGGGCGTCGCTCGGCCGGGTCGCCGCGTTCGGTGTGGTGCAGGTGCCCGTGATGCTCGGGGTCGCGCTGATCCTGGCGCTGCTGCTCGACTCCGGCCTCGTCAAGGGGCGACGCTTCTTCCGCCTCGCGTTCTTCGTTCCGTATGCGATCCCGGGTGTCATCGCGGCGATCATGTGGGGCTTCCTCTACTCGCCGAACCTGTCCCCGCTCAAGCCGGTCACCGGCGCGATCGACTTCCTCTCCGCCGACCTCGTGCTCTGGTCCATGGCGAACGTCGTGACCTGGGTCTACGTCGGCTACAACATGCTGATCATCTACTCGGCGCTGCTCGCCGTCCCGACCGAGGTCTACGAGGCGGCCCGGATGGACGGCGCCGGGCAGTTCCGGATCGCGTGGTCCATCAAGATCCCGCTGGTGCTGCCGGCGATCGTGCTGACCACGGTCTTCTCCATCATCGGCACCCTGCAGCTGCTCGCCGAGCCGCAGGTGTTCCGCAGCTTCAGCTCGGCGGTCACCAGCACGTACACGCCGAACCTGACCGTCTACTCCACCTCGTCGATCCCCAACTTCAACCTGGCCGCGGCGTTCTCGGTGGTGCTGGCCCTGACGACGTTCGTCCTCTCGTTCGCCTTCCTCAGGGCGACCCAGCGCCGGAGCGCCGAGCAGTGAAAAGTCGCGTCGGCGTCATGGCCGTCATGGGTCTGTGCACGATCTACTTCCTCGCCCCGATCTGGTGGCTGTTCGTCGGGGCCACCAAGAACAACGACCAGTTCACGGGTACGGCGCCCATGTGGTTCGCCGATTTCCATCTGGTCGACAACATCCGCGAGCTGGTGACGTATCGCGACGGCGTGTTCCTGCGCTGGATGCTCAACAGCATCGCGTACACCGGCGGAGCTGCCCTGCTCGGCACGGTGCTGGCAGCGATGTGCGGTTATGCGCTGGCCAAGTACCGGTTCCGCGGCCGGGAGCTGCTCTTCAACATCGTGCTCAGCGGGGTGCTCGTCCCGGCCACCGCGCTCGCACTGCCGCTCTTCCTCATCTTCAGCAAGGCGGGCGCGGCGAACACGTTCTGGGCGGTCTTCCTGCCCAGCCTCGTCAACCCGTTCGGCGTCTACCTGGCGCGGATCTACGCGGCGGCGAGCGTACCCGAGGAATTGCTGGAAGCGGCCCGCATAGATGGCTCCGGCGAGGTCCGGACGTTCTTCACGGTCTCGTCCCGGCTCATGTTCCCGGCCCTCGTCACCATTTTCCTCTTCCATTTCGTCGCGGTCTGGAACAACTTCCTGCTCCCGCTGATCATGCTCAGCGACGAGCGGCTGTTCCCGGTCACGCTCGGCCTCTACACCTGGAACACCCAGGTCAACCAGGTCCCCGAGCTCCGCGGCCTGGTGATCGTCGGCGCCCTGCTCTCGATCACCCCGCTCGTGGTCGCATTCCTTCTCCTCCAACGCTTCTGGCGCAACGGTCTCGGCGCCGGAGCTGTCAAATGAAAGGTGTATCCGTGCGTCGTCTACTCGCCTCGTTAATTGTTCCGGCCCTCTTCCTCACCGCCTGCTCGTCCACCGATTCCGATTCCGGCACCGACGCGTCTGCCGCGGCCTGCGCCCCGTCGTCCGCCGGCCCGGTCACACTGACCTACACGTCGTGGATCCCCGGGATCGAGGACGTCGTCAAGGTCTGGAACGCCAAGAACCCGAACATCCAGGTCAAGGTGCAGACCGGCCCGAACGGCAACGGCGGCACGTACCAGAACTTCTTCAACCAGCTCAAGGCCGGCAACGCCCCCGACCTGGGCCAGATCGAATACGACGCGCTGCCCAGCTTCCGGGTGCAGGACGGCCTGGTCGACGTCGGTGCCTGCGACAACGTGGCCAAGGCGAAGGACCAGTTCATCCCCTGGACGTGGAACCAGGTCAGCTTCGGCGACGCCAAGGGCGCCTGGGGCGTACCCCAGGATGCCGGTCCCATGGCGCTGTTCTACCGCGCCGACCTGTTCGAGAAGAACGGCATCGCGATCCCGACCACCTGGGACGAGTACGCCGCCGCGGCCGAGAAGGTCCGCGCCGCGGGCGGCTACATCACCAACTTCTCGCAGAGCGACATCAACCAGTTCGCCGGCCTCACCTGGCAGGCCGGCGGCCGCTGGTTCGCCAACGACGGCCAGAACTGGACGGTGAACCTCACCGACGACAAGACGAAGAAGGTTGCCGACTACTGGCAGAACCTGATCAGCAAGAAGCTCGTCTCGACCGTCCCGCCGTGGACCACCGAATGGGACAACGCCTACAACTCCAGCTCGGCCTGGACCTGGGTCTCCGCCGTCTGGGGCGCCAACTCCATCGCGAGCGGCGCGCCGAAGACCGCCGGCAAATGGCGCGTCGCCCCGATGCCGCAGTGGTCGGCGGGCGAGAAGTCCGCGGGCAACTGGGGAGGCTCGTCGACGGCGGTCTTCAAGGGCTCGAAGCACCCGTACGAGGCCGCGCAGTTCGCCCTCTGGCTCAACACGGACCAGGAAGCCCTCACCCTGCTCAACGAGAAGGCCAACCTCTACCCGGCCACGACCGCCGGCACGACGCTCCCGGCGCTGTCGAAGGGCGTCGCGTTCTACGGCGACCAGAAGATCTACGAGGTCTTCGCGCAGGCCTCCACCGAGGTCGCCCCCGACTTCACCTGGGGCCCGACCATGACCGCCACCTACGCCAACGCCTCGGACGGCTTCAAGGCCGCGGTGTCGGGCAAGGGCTCCCTCACCGAGGCACTCACGGCCGCCCAGGCCTCCACCATCCAGACCCTGAAGTCGCAGGCCATCCCCGTCAAGGAATAGCTCCTGCGCAACCGGCGGCCCGGCTCACTCCCCGGGCCGCCGGTGCAGCAACTCGCGCAACTCGCCTGTCAGCCGGCGCACCCGCTTATTCTCAGCGGCGGTCCGCTCGGCGTCAGGCCGGACGATGATGAAGTCACCGAAGTTGCGGCCACCGGAGTAGAGCTGGTCGAAGGCGAGACCGGCATACTTCAGCACCTCAGCCGGGTCGTCGTCGGTCTCCAGAATGTCGACCACCTGGCGCAACCGGTCGTACCAGGCCATCCGAAAGCCCCGCTCCGCCTCGCGCAGAACCAGCTCCCGCAGCTCAATCGCGATCGGCACAGCAACAGCTATGCGTTCCCGTGGTTCGAGTGGCGTCGTCATGGCAGGGGTGTGCTTCCGACCACGACGCCGCCGTTCCATGGTGACTCGATGTAGATCTGGTTGCCGCCGCCCACGTGCACCCCACCCATGGAGCCCACCGGCCCGACGTAGACCTTGGTTCCCGCTGGAATTCTGACCGCGAAGACCGAGTCGATCGGCGAGGCACCGTTCCAGCTCCCGTCAGCGTTGAGCCACTGGGGCTTGACTGCCGTGTCGATACGCACCTCCGCCACGCTCTGCGGCGGCTCGGTGGTGAACCACCGGCCGAACCCGTTACCTGTGCTGTCGCCGCCGCGATACAGAATACGGTCCTCGGCCAGGGTTACCTCGTCGTACCGGCCGCCGGCGAAGTTCGCCGCGGGAGGAGCATCGCCCTCGGCCAGAGGCCCAGGGTTCTCCACCATGTTGAACTCGTAGTCCTCGGGCTTCTTGGGCCCAAGGGGATCCTTGACCGGCTTGGGGGATACCGGGTCGGACTTCGCCAGCCGGCGCAGCAGATCGCGCAAGCCGGTGATGCCCTCGCCCAGCTTGTCGAGCATCGGGGACAACCGGCGCAGACTGCCGAGCAACGCCCGCACGAAATGCTGGATCTTGTTGACCCACTTCGCGACCAGTGCCGCTACCTGACCGACCACGACCGGTGTGGCGAGCCCGAGGGTGATGCCCTCCTCGGCCAGCCACTGCGGCAGCCTGGCGGCGAGCGTGCCGACAAAGTCGGCGATGAGATCCCGCACGATTCCGCGGACCAGGCCGACCAGAAGCCCGGCGCCTTCGACCGCGTACGAGATGCCCGACGCGGCGGTCGAGATGCCGTCGAGGGCCGAGAGATGAGCTTCGGCATGACCTCGGTACGCGTCGGCGGACGATCCGAACCACCCGGACACCTCCGTACGCAGCCGAGCGGCGAAATCCGACTGGGCCCGCGCCGTGAAAGTGGCGACGTTCTTCCACGTGGCGGCGTGCGCGGCGATCTCGTCGGCGTTGCCGGCCAGCCAGTCCAGCGCCTCCTTGAGCGGCTTGACATGCTCCATCAGCCACGACACACCCCAGGAGACCAACGTGCCGAGTGGGTCGACAACCATCGAGAGGATGTCGAGCGACGCGCCCACCCCGCCGAGCGTGCCGTCCACCCAGCTGTTGCTGTGGATTCCGTCGGCGACCTGGTGAACGTCGTCGACCAGACCGAGCCCGGTCGACCAGGTTGTGGAGTCCTGCGGGGCTACGACCAGCGCGTTGTCGCTCACAGTGGCAGCTCGATCGCGGGCGTCGCAGCGGAACCCGCGGCCCGGACCCGGATCGCGGTGCCCTGATCGGTGCTCTCGGTCTCGTCGGCGGCGGCACGCAACTTCGTGGCGGTCTCCTGCAGCGCGTCCGCACTCTCGTTCATCGCCTCGAGGGCGAGTCCGAACAGCGGCGAGAGCAGACCGGGCAGGAACTGGCACAACTGGCCGTACGCCCCGGTGTCCATGCTCACCTCGTGGACCGCGCTCCGTGCGGTCTCCACGTCCCCGGCTACCCGATCGACCGTCCCGGCATGCGTCCGCACCTCATCCACCGGAAACCGCACACTCTCGCCACTCATCGCCGACCGCCCCCCGATCCCCCGCAGACCGAGCACCCACGGTAAACGATCATGATTGGGCAGGCCACCCGCGTCCCGCTGCCGCCATGAATGCCTGTCTGGCGGCTACTTCATTGATCGCGAAACTTCGATATGTTGTGGGGACGTCACTCTCCGGAGGGGGTTCGATGACCGAGCACCGTGCGCCTGTGGATTTTCCGTTGCCGCCGCCGGGGTCGATTTTTCATCCGGGGGTTGAGCTCGCCGAGTTGCAGCGGGATCGGCCGGTGGCGGAGTTCCGGCTGGCTGATGGGTCGACCGGGTGGTTGGTGACGCGGTACGAGGATGTGCGGACCGTGCTGGTTGATCCGCGGTTCAGCCGGGCTGAGGCGAACAAGCCGGGCGTGCCCGATCCGGGGCTCGGGCAGGCGACCACCGACTCTATTCTTGGCATGGATCCGCCGGAGCACACGCGGCTGCGGCGGCTGGTGGCCGGGGCGTTCACCGTGCGGCGGGTGGAGGCGTTGCGGCCTCGGGTGGTGGAGATGGTTGACGAGTTGATCGATCGGCTGGTGAAGCTGGGGCAGCCCGCGGATCTGGTGGAGAATTTCTCTCTTCCGCTGCCTGTTCGGGTTATCTGCGAGCTGCTCGGGGTGCCGGCGGAGGATCGGCACGAGTTCCACGGCTGGTCCGATGTCGTGCTGAGCGATTCGACGGCGAAACCGGAGGAGATTCAGGCCGGGTTCGGGCACCTGTCGGCGTACTTTCAGAAGTTGATCGCGGTGAAGCGGGAGCGGCCCGCCGATGATCTGATGACCGCGTTGATCGCCGCCCGCGACGACCGGGACCGGCTCTCCGAGAGTGAGCTGGTGCGGCTGTGCCTGACCGTGCTGATCGCCGGGCATGAGACCACGGCAAACCAGATCAACATGTTTCTGCTTACCCTGCACCAGTTCCCGGACCAGCTGGCCCGGCTGCAGGAGCGACCGGAGAGCATCCCGCAGGCGGTCGAGGAGCTGATGCGGTTCGTGCAGCTCGGCGCGGGCGGCGTCGGCCTGATCCGGGTGGCGACCGAGGAGGTCGAACTGAGCGGCGTACGCCTGCCCGCAGGCTCCGCCATCCTGCCGGTGACCGCTATTGCCAACCGGGACCCCGCGCTGGTGTCCGATCCTGATCGTTTGGACGTGCTGCGGTCGAACGGCGCGCATCTCGGCTTCGGCGCGGGCGTCCACCATTGTCTCGGTGCGCAGCTGGCGCGCATGGAGTTGCAGGAGGCGTTGCGCGGGCTGCTCGGCAGGCTCCCTTCGCTGCGGATCGACGTGCCGGTCGACGAGCTCCACTTCAAGGAAGGCATGATCGTACGGAGCCTGCACGCGCTCCCCGTTCGTTGGTGAGGCTACGATCCCGGCGGTTTTCTCACCGTCCGAGGAGCGTCCACAGTAATGTCCTATGTAGTCTCCCGTCGCTGCGCCGCCGTAGTCGACTCGGCCTGGTTCAATCTCGCGGGCTTCGCCGTGATCGTGGTCAACGCCCTGCTGCTGGGCCTGGAAACCTACGACGGCGTGGTCGGCGCAGCCGGGTCTTTGCTTCAGCTGATTGAGCGTTTCTGCATAGTTCTGTTCGCGGTGGAGCTGCTGGTGCGCTTCGGTGCGCAGCTCGCCACCCCGGGCCGGTTCTTCCGGGACGGCTGGAATCTGTTCGACCTGGCGATCGTCGTGGCGCCGCTGCTGCCGGGCGTGCGCGAGAACGTCACGATCCTGCGGCTGCTGCGGCTGGCGCGCATCCTGCGTACGTTCCGGCTCTTCCCGAGCCTGCGGGTCATCCTGGTCGGCATCCGCAAGGCCCTGCCGGGTCTCGGCAGCTTCGTCCTGATCACGGTCCTGGTCATCTACGGGTACGCGATGCTGGGCTGGATGATGTTCGCGGACGCCTACCCGCAGCGCTACGGCACGGTCGGCCAGGCGATGCTGACGCTGTTCCTGCTGCTGTCACTGGACGGGATCACCGACACGCTGGAGGCCGGGCGCGAAGTCAGTGACTGGGCTGTCCTATACTACGTGTCCTATATGGTCGCCGCCTGCTATCTGCTGACCAATTTGCTTGTCGGACTGGTACTCACCGCCCTGCAGGAGGCGCACGAGGCTGAGCGATCCGGCGTGAAGGTCGCGCACGAGGGTGAGCGATCCGGTGTGCAGGTTGTGCACGAGGGTGGGCGATCTGGTGTGCAGGTCGCGCATGAGGGTGAGCGATCTGGTGTGCGGGTTGTGCACGAGAGTGAGCGATCCGGTGTGGGAGTCGCTGAAGGGGCTGCGCGGTTCGGTTCGGATGGTGCGCCTGAGGGTGAGCGGTTCGGTTCGGGTGCCGGGCGGGGGAGTGAGCGGTTCGGTTCGGATGTGCAGTATGAGTTCGGGCGCGCGCATGTGAATTCGGGGTTGGGGCCGAGCGGAGTGCGCGAGGTTGACCGGGCCGGGTTGAGTGTTGCCGGAGCGGGTGTCGCCGCGCCAGGGGTCGCTCTGTCAGGAGTCGTTCTGTCGGGGGTCGCGGTGCCGGCCGATGTCGCGTTGCCGGTTCGGCATCACATTGCCGAGCTTCGGGCCTCGCTCGACGCATTGGAGCAGCGGCTGGGCCAGGCAGAGGTTGAGCCGGAACGTATCTGAGCCGGACGGGCGACCGGGCCGCAATCCTGACCCGGGTCGGGCCTGGCCGTGACCGTGGCGTTGACTGGGTCGGGCCCCCTACCTGGGTCGGGGCCGAGCCTGGACAGACGCCGTGAGTAGTGACCATGAAAGAGCCGAATCCGTGGTCAGGCTGGGCCGTGACAAGACCGGGCCGTGGTCAGACCGGGCCGTGGTCAGACCGGGCCGTGACAAGAGGGGGCCGTGACAAGAGGGGGCCGTGTCCAGAGCGGGCCGTGTCCAGACCGGGGTCAGGCCGGAACCAGGGCCAGGGCTAGGGCCAGGGCCAGGGCCAGGGCCAGGGCCAGGATCGGGGCCACGGGCGGGATCGGGGGCACGGGCGGATCGGGGGCAGGACCAGGGCGGAGGCACCGGGGCCGAAAGGCCGGGACCGAGGCAGGGGCTGGTTTGGGTTAGCTTGCCGGGCTGAGCGCGGTGAGGGGCCGGGCTCGATCGCGGTGTCATAGCAAGGGCGACTGTCGGTAACACTTCCGTTGACTCGTGGTAACACATCGAGAATAATCACTGCCGTTGTTGTTAACGCTCACAACGGGAGGACACGGATGTCCCATGCCCGGCTGCTGATGACGGCGGCGACGGCGGTGCTGGTGGCCGTCGCGTTGACGGGTGCCGCCCCGGTTCAGGCTCGTGCGGTGGAAGCTGATTACACGATCACGGTGGATCCGCGGGCCAAGGGGCCCGCGATCAGTGATGACATGTATGGCGTCTTCTTCGAGGACATCAACTATGCGGCCGATGGCGGGTTGTACGCCGAGCTTGTGCGCAATCGCTCGTTTGAGTTTCTGCCCGCGGACAACGGGTCGTACAACGGGCTGACCGCCTGGACGCCCACAGCGGACAGTGGGGGCAGCGGGTCGGCGACGACGGTGAACGATGATGCGCGTTTGAATGAGCGTAATCGGACGTACCTCAAGCTTGATCTGACCGGAGTGGCCGGTGGACGGTACGGCGTGACGAATGCCGGGTACAACACCGGATTCGCGGTCAAGGCCGGTGCGCGTTACGACTTCTCCGTCTGGGCGCGTAGCGACAATCCCACCGGGACGGCGTTGACCGTCGGGCTTACCGGGGCGGCCGCGCGGACGCTCATCGTGCGCGGGGACAAGTGGCGGAAGTACAGCGTTTCGCTCAGCTCCGGGCGTACCGTTGATGATGGCAGGCTGTCCGTTCTTGCAGCCGGCGGCGGGACGCTGAGGCTTGATGAGGTTTCGCTCTTCCCGCGGGACACGTTCAAGGGGCGCGCGAACGGTTTGCGTAAGGATCTCGCGCAGAAGGTCGCGGCGCTCAATCCCGGCTTTGTGCGGTTCCCCGGTGGGTGCCTGGTCAATACCGGCAGCATGTACGGGTACGACGCGGCGAGTGGTTTCCCCCGTTCGCGTTCGTACCAGTGGAAGGACACCATCGGGCCGGTCGAGACGCGGGCGACGAACAGCAATTTCTGGGGTTATAACCAGTCCTACGGGCTCGGCTACTACGAGTACTTCCAGTTCGCGGAGGATGTCGGCGCGATGCCGCTGCCCGTGGTGCCGGCGCTGGTGACCGGGTGTGGGCAGAATCGCGCGACCGATGATCCCGCGCTGCTGCGGCGGCATATCCAGGACACGCTGGACCTTATCGAGTTCGCGAACGGGCCGGTCACCTCGACCTGGGGCAGGGTGCGCGCGAAAATGGGCCACCCTCGTCCGTTCGGGCTCACCTCGATCGCGGTCGGGAACGAGGAGAACCTGCCCGACGCCTACTGGGCCAATTTTGTGCAGTTCCGTGCGGCGATCGAGGCCGCGCATCCGGGCTTCACGGTGATCAGCAACTCGGGCCCGGATGACCAGGGGACCACCTTCGACAACCTGTGGGCGAAGAACCGCGCGGCCGGGGTGGCGATGGTGGATGAGCACTATTACAACAGCCCGAGCTGGTTCCTGCAGAACAACAACCGCTATGACACGTACGCCCGCAGCGGCCCGAAGGTCTTCCTGGGTGAATACGCCTCCCAGGACGCGAAACTGTTCAATTCGCTGTCCGAAGCGGCGTACATGACCGGCCTCGAGCGCAACGCCGACGTCGTGAAGATGGCGTCCTACGCCCCGCTGTTCGCGAACATCGACAATGTGCAGTGGCGCCCGGACATGATCTGGTTCGACAACGACGAGTCGTGGGGTTCGACCAGCTATCAGATGCAGAAGCTGTTCATGAACAACGTCGGCGACCGGGTCGTGCCGAGTACCGCCACCGGCGCGGTGGTGCAACCCCAGCCGATCACCGGCGCGATCGGGTTGTCCACATGGGCAACGTCGGCCCGCTACGACGATGTCCGGGTGACCCGTCCGGACGGCACGGTGCTGTACAGCGATGACTTCAACGACGGCGACGCCGACGGCTGGACGCCGGTGCAACCGCGCGGTTCGTGGTCCGTTGTCGACGGCGCCTATGTCCAAAGCGACACATCCGCGCAGGACACGATGGTCAAAGCGGCCACCATCGGCGAGACCGACTACGACCTGAGTGTCACGGCGACCAAATTCGCCGGAGCCGAGGGCTTCCTGGTGGCGTTCGGCGTGCAGGAGACCGGCCAGTTCTACTGGTGGAACCTCGGCGGCTGGAACAACACCCAGGGCGCTGTCGAGAAGGGTTTCACCAGCGCCAAGGAGCAACTGCTCACCAAACCCAACTCAGTGACCACGGGTACGCCGTACGACCTGCGCATCGAGGTTCGCGGCACGCACGTCCGGCTGGTCCTGAACGGCGAGGAATGGGGCAGCTTCGACGACGACAAGGTGACCGAGCCGTTCGCGCAGGTGGTCACGCGCGACGACCGTACCCGTGAACTGATTGTCAAGGTTGTCAACGCCCAGGACACGGCGGCGATCACGAAGGTGGACCTCGGCGGTCTGCGGGTCGCACCGGTCGGTGAGCAGACGGTTATCACCGGCGACCCGGGTGAACAGAACACGCGCACCGCCGAGCCGATCCAACCCGTGACCAGCACCGTGCGCGGGCTCGGGTCCACGTTCACCCGCACGTTCCCGCCGAACTCTGTCACCTTCCTGCGCCTGTCACTTCGTTAGGGGATCGCCATGACGCATCGCATAACCCGCCGCGGCCTCCTCAGCGGGGGCCTGGGTATCGCCGGAGTCGGTGTCCTGAAACTGCCCGTCGCCGCGAACCCGCCGCTGATCAGCCAGCGCGCGGACCCGTTCATCACCAGGCCGGTGGCCGGGCAGTACTACTTCACCGGTTCCGTCCCCGAGTACGACCGGATCATCGTCCGCGGCGCGCCCAGCATCGCGGGGCTCGGCGCGGCAACGGAATCCGTGGTGTGGCGCCGCCCCGGCTCCGGCCGGATGGGTGGGCACATCTGGGCGCCGGAACTGCATCGCATCGACGACAAGTGGTACATCTACTTCGCCGCCGGGGACAGCGATGACGTCTTCCGCGTACGCATGTATGTGCTGGAATCTGCTCTTGCCGACCCGCGCGACCCGGCGGGCTGGACCCTGCGCGGCCAGATCGCCACCGAATGGGACAGCTTCTCGCTGGACGCGACCACGTTCGCGCACCGCGGCCGCCGCTACCTGGTCTGGGCGCAGAGCGAACCGGAGATCGCGGTCAACTCGAGCCTCTACATCGCGGAGCTCAGCAACCCGTGGACCCTGCGCACCAAGCCGGTCCGCATCGCCACCCCGACGCGCAGCTGGGAGATCCAGGGCTACCGCGTCAACGAGGGGCCAGCGGTCATCGTACGCAACGGCAAGGTCTTCATCTCGTTCTCGGCCAGCGCCACCGATGCGCGTTACTGCATCGGCCTGATCTCGGCGAGCGCCACGGCGGACCTGCTCAAGAACGCGTCGTGGACCAAGACCCCGGACCCGATCTTCACCAGCAACCCCGCAACGGAACAGTACGGCCCCGGCCACAACTCGTTCACCGTCGGAGCGGACGGCGTCACCGACGTCCTCGTCTACCACGCCCGCGACTACCGCGACATCACCGGAGACCCCCTCTACGACCCCAACCGGCACACCCGCGTCCAGAAACTCACCTGGAACGCGGACGGCACCCCGCACTTCGGCATCCCCCAGGGTGGTGCCGGCCCGATCTAAGGTCTGCGTATGGCAAACCTCAGTCTGGCGGACGGCCGTACCCTCGAATATCTGGTAGCGGGTCCCGCGGACGGCATGCCCCTGGTTCTGCACAGCGGCACGCCGTCCGCGGCCCGGTTCCACGACCCGATGGTCGCCACCGCGACCAAGCACGGCCTGCGCACGATCGCGATCAGCCGCCCCGGCTACGCGGGATCAACGGCCCAGCCCGGCCGCACGGTCGGGTCGGCTGCGCTCGACGTCGCCGCCGTCCTCGACGCCATCGGCGCCTCGCAGTTCCTGACCGTCGGCTGGTCCGGCGGGGGCCCGCACGCCCTCGCCTGCGCGGCCCTGCTCCCGGAGCGCTGCCTCGGCGCCGCGACGGTCGCCGGCGTCGCCCCCTACACCGCGGCGGATCTCGACTGGCTCGCCGGCATGGGCGCGGAGAACATCGAGGAGTTCGGCGCGGCGGTGGCCGGATCAGTGCCGCTTGGCGACTACCTGACCGCGCAACTCCCCGCCCTGACCGACGTCACCGGCGACCAGGTCGCTGACTCGCTGGGCGACCTCATCTCCGACGTGGACCGCCGGGCGCTGACCGGTGACTTCGCCGATTTCATGGCAACGGCCTTCCGCGCCGCGGTCTCCACCGGCATCAACGGCTGGCGCGACGACGACCTGGCGTTCATCGAGGAATGGGGCTTCGACCTCACCGCCATCACCACCCCGGTGGCCGTCTGGCAGGGAGAACAGGACCGCATGGTTCCGTACGCCCACGGCCGCTGGCTCGCCACCCACGTCCCCGGAGCAACCGTCCACCTGGAGCCGGCCGAGGGCCATTTGTCGCTCATGCTCCTGGCCTTCGACGCCATCCTCGGCGAGCTGAAAGGCTGGGTCTCGAGCCGTTGACGTCCAGCCGGTTTCTTCTCGACCGCCTGCGGGGGGCGGGGATGCGCGATGTCGTCTCGGTGGAGCCGGTGACGGGTGGGCTGGCGGCGGTCGCGGGCATAGCGACCCGCCGGGATGCGCCATCGGTGTTCGTCAAGGCCTTCGCGGACGCACCGGACGACGGTGTCTTCGCCGCGGAGGCCGAAGGGCTGAAGGCTTTGCGGGAGCTCGGCGGCGTGGCGACACCCGACGTGATCCGGGCGGATCGGGACCTGCTCGTGTTGTCGGTGCTGGGACCCCGGCCGCCCAGTGAGAGCTTCTGGGAGCAGTTCGCGCATGAGCTGGCGCGGCTGCATCTGAGTACGGTCCACCCCCACTTCGGGTGGCACAGCGACAACTGGCTGGGCCGTCGGCGGCAGATCAATACGTGGGGTGAGGACGGGTTCGCGTTCTTCGCCGAGCATCGGTTGCTGCGGTGGCTCGGGGAGCCTCGCGTCGAGGCGGCACTCGACGCCGGTGACCGGGTGGCGCTGGAGCGGTTGTGCCGGCGTCTGCCCGAGCTGCTCCCGGATCGGCCGGCCTGCCTGACCCACGGTGACCTGTGGACCCAGAACGTCCTGGCCACCCCGGACGGCCGCCCGGCGCTGATCGATCCGGCGGTGTCGTACACGTGGGCCGAGGTCGATCTCGCTCACGTGTGGTCGACGTCGCCCCCGCCCGAGGCGCAGCGGTTCTTCGCCGTTTATGCCGAGCTGACGTCGCTCGACGCGGGCTGGCCGGCCCGGATGCCGATCGTTCAGCTGCGCCAGCACCTCGCGGTGCTGGCCCAGTTCGACGATGACTGGGGCGCGGCCGACCACATCCGGGCGACTCTTGCGCCGTTCCGGACGCCGGGCTGATTGGCGGGATTCCGTGGGAACGTGGCTCTCAGCGGCCTGTTCGCCGTGGATGTGGCGCTTCTAGGCTTCTCGCGCATTGTCGAATTCAGCGGGAAACGAGTGCCAGATGCTTCGCTATGTCATGCCGGTGGTCATCGGGGTCGTGTGGGTGGCGATCTTCTCGTTCGTCCCCGAACCGCATCGGCGCCGGATCAACGCGGTTGTTGTCGGGGGCGCCGGGGCGGCGTACATAAGTGGGGGCAGTTTCGGGTTTGGGGAACTTGCCTTCACCACGCTGATGACGGTCGTCGCCTATGTGGGGCTGCGGTCGTGGACGTTCATCGGGATCGGGTGGCTGCTGCACACGGTCTGGGACGTGCTGCATCATCGGCGTGGGGCGCCGCTGATCCCTTCGGTGCACGATTCGTCGTTCGGGTGCGCGTTGTGCGATCCGGTGATCGCCCTGTGGTGCTTCACGGGCGGGCGATCACCGTGGCGGAGACGTCAGGACCTGGATTTGGGGGTGTAGAGGGCGAGGGTTCCCTCTTTCATCCGCCAGATCTGCGTCCGGGTGTAGTCCTCGGTCAGCAGATCGCGCAGATCCGTACGCAATTCCAGCGGGTCGCCCTTGGCTTTGTTCGTGAAGAGCCAGAGGCGGGTGGCGGACTCGACGCGGTCGGGGGTGCCCGGCCATTCGGCGGCGTAGAGGCTGTCCACGTCGGCCGCGTCCTTGCGGATCAGGAGATCCTTCGGGGTGTACGGGGCGTCGGCCATGTAGTAGTAAACGCCGGGGCGCAGGATGCGGTTTCCGGGGGAGAAGAGCAGGCCGTCGCCCGGCTGCTGGCGCTTCTTGATGATTTTCGCAGCCGTACGGTAATCGGTGCCGTTCTTCACCGTCTTGCCGCGCACTTCCCACTGCGCCGGGTAGACCAGCGCGGCGATCAGGACAAGCACCGCCGCGATCCGGGCGTAACGACCCCAGGGGCGTGTCTCCGGCTGCGCGCCGGTCTGCGGCTGCACGCGCGTCTCAGGCTGCGCGCCGGTCTGCGGCTGCACGCGGGCCTCTGGCAGGGCGCGGACCAGGCCGACGCCGGCCAGGAGTACGGCGAACGGGAGGACGAACAGCACGTAGCGGGCCACCCAGAACGACGGGCCGTGCCACGAGACCAGGCACACCACGACGAGCGGAACGATCGCCGCGAGCGCGACCACCGCGACGTTGCGGGCGCGGACCCAGGCGGCCGTGACCGCGAGACCGATGATCAGCCAGGCGATCTCGGCCTGACCGGTGAGCCCGGTGGGCATGTAACGCACGGCCTTGACGGTCAGCGGCGGAACCCAGGTCAGCTGCGTGTCGTGCTGTCCCGAACCCATGATCACGATCGGCGCGATGCACGCCGCACCCACGGCGGCGGCTGCGGCCCACCACAGGAACAGTTTACGGCTCGACCAGGACTGCTCGGCCTTTTCCTTGTCCAGGTCGACCGGTGTCCGTTCGGGCTTCCAGACCCGCATCAGCACCACGAAGAAATGCGCGCCGACCGCCGTCAGGGCAATCAACTGCGCAACACCCAGACCCACAACAGATATGGCGTACGCGAGCCAGCGCACCCACCCGGGCTTGTCCAGCGCCATCAGAAGCAGGAGCAGGCTGAGCGCCGCAACGAAGACGGCGAACGCGTACGGGCGGGCCTCGGACGCGTACCGGGAAATGTTGGGAACGGAGCAGAGAATGAGCCCGCCCACGACCCCGGCCAGCGGGCTGAACAAGCGCCGGCCCAACTCCCCGGTCACCGCCGCCGCGGCAGCCATGGCCAGAATGGACGGCACCCGCACGGTGAGCACGGTCTGCCCGAAAACGGCGTCCCAGAAATGCAGGAACATGTAGTACGGACCGAACACACCGTCAACGTTGTTGATCAGATCCCAGATCTGCGGCACCGACCGCCGCGCCACATCAACACTCGCGATCTCATCCCAGCTCAGCACCGACCGCGTCGCACCGAGCAGACCGAGAACGAGCATCGTCAGGCCCGGAATGAGTGCGGGCAGCACACGTCGGACCGGGACAGCCCGGAGCGCTGAGATCATTCGCGGTAAACTACATCAGCTGCCGGACCGTTGTCGGGGCAGCCCCTCGCCGCCACCCGATCGAGCATCGCTCTCCGGCGGTACCCATGTTCTCCCTGTTACGGCCCTCGTGGCGCGCTTCGTGGGGTGCGGGTCTTTCGTCCTGTTTCGGGCGTGCTGGTGCACAGGTTCTTATGTTTTTCATAGAGATCGCCTGTGGGAACCCTTATTCACCGTCGGCAAGCTTGGAGCATCCGATCCCAGCCCCAGGATCCAGTGACAGGGATCCAGCTCCAGGGATCCAGCCCTAGGGATCCAGCTCAGGGATCCAGCCCTAGGGATCCAGCCCCATGATCCGATCGCCATGATCCGATCGCCAGAGGAGACGTTGTGAGCGACGAGAACACGCCGCGGGAAACACCGGCCCAGCATGGCGCCACGGCCCAGCCCAGCGTTCCGGTCGCCCCGGCCGGCGACGCGGCCACGCCCACGGAGCGCATTCCTGCCACCCCGGCAGCACACGACGCACCCACGGAACCGATCCCGCCGGACGCCGTGCCCGCCGCCAGCCCTGCCGCTCCCAGCCCTGCCGCTCCCAGCCCTGCCGCTCCCAGCCCTGCCGCTCCCAGCCCTGCCGCCGCCGGCCCGGGCGTTGGTCCGGCCGCGACTGCCGCTGGGACTGCCGCGCCTGCCGCTCAGACTGCCGCACCTGCTTCGGCAGTTGATGGCTCGGATGCTGCGCCTCATGGGGATGCCGCCCATGCCGCCGCGCCCGGTGGGTGGGCTGCGCCGGGTGGAGTCGCGTCGGGCGGGGGGCCTGGTTACGCGGGCGGTCCTGGTTATGCGGCAGGTCCTGGTTATGCGGCTGGTACGGGTGGTGGGCGGTGGGCTCGGGCGCGGCGTTCGCGGGTGCCGTTGTGGGTGGCTGGAGTGCTGCTGGTGGCGGGATGCCTGGTCGGGTGCGGTATCGCGGCGGTTGGTGCGGTTATCGGCCGGCATGACGGTGGTGGATCGCACCACAGGTTCGACCGGGACGGTGGGGACCGGAACGAGCGGTTCGGGCCGGGCGGGCGTGGGGACCGGGACGGCACCCGGGGTGACAACGGGGGCCGGCCCTTCACCGGTCCGGGCGGTATGAACCCCGGCCGTGGGCCTCGGGGCAACACCAACGGTGATCCCGCACCGAACGGGTCGGCGGCGCCTGCAGCCCCGCCCGCGCCCAACGCCTCGGCGGCCGTTCCCGGCGCACCGGTGCCGACCGCGTCGTCATGACGCGAGCGGCTCCGGCCGGTTCGTTCCAGCGCGGCCGGCCCCGGTCCCGCCTCGCGGCGACGCGGCCAGTATCGGGACCGCCTCGCGGCGACACGGCCGGGACCGCCTTACTGCGACGCGGCGGGTGCCGGGACGGTCTGGTCGTAACACGGGCGGCCGGTGACCGGACCGCATGGTCGCAACCCGGTTGGTCGTGATCCGGCTGGTCGTGATCCGGGCGGTGCCAGGGTCCGCTCGCAGAAGCGCGGCCGGTGCCGGGACAGGTGGGACGTGGTGCGGTCGGTGTACCGGGGCGGGTTCGGCGTGGAACTCTTGGGTGGGGGTGGTGGGCCGTGCGGGTGCTGGTGGTTGACGATGACGCGGCGGTGCGGGATTCGCTGGCTCGGACTTTGCGGTTCGAGGGGCATGAGGTGGAGACGGCGGGGGATGGGCGGGAGGCGTTGGAGCGGGTTCGGGGGCGGGAGCCTGACGCCGTGATCCTGGACGTGAGTATGCCGGTGCTGGATGGGCTTGAGACGTGCCGGGAGTTGCGGGGTGGCGGGGTTCTCGTGCCGATTTTGATGTTGACGGCGCGGGACAGTGTCGGGGACCGGGTGGCGGGGCTGGATGCCGGGGCCGATGACTATCTGGTGAAGCCGTTTGCGTTGCAGGAGTTGCAGGCGCGGTTGCGGGCGTTGCTGCGGCGGTCGTTGATCACGGCGGGGGCGCAGGAGACGGCGGTGGCGCCGGCGGGGGAGTTGCTCACGTTCGAGGATCTGCGGATGGATGCGGGGAGCCGGGAGGTGTGGCGGGGGGAGCGGGCGGTGCGGCTCACGCGTACGGAATTCGCCATTCTTGAGGTTTTTCTGCGGCATCCGCGGCAGGTGCTGTCGCGGGCGGCGCTGTTCGAGAACGTCTGGGGTTACGACTTCGGCGAGACGTCGAACAGCGTGCACGTCTACCTGGGGTATCTGCGGCGCAAGCTGGAGGAGGCGGGTGAGCCCCGGCTTCTGCACACCGTGCGCGGAGTGGGGTTCGTGCTGCGTAGCGAAGGGCCGTGAGAAGGGTGGGGACGTGGTGGGGGCGGCGTACGTTGCATGCCCGGTTGTCGTTGCTGGTGACCGGGGCGGTGGCGCTCGCCGTGCTGGTCGTCGCGGGGCTGGCGTGGGCGACCGTCGCGGAGATTCAGCATCGTCAGCTGCAGAACGATCTGACCTCCGATGCCACCACGATCGCCGCCGACCCGGCGCAATGGCTCGCCACGGGGCCCGTCGTGGAGGAGCACCGGGGTGGGCCTGGGCCGCCGCGACGGTTCCGGCGCGATGCCGGGCCGCGGTGGCAGATCCTTGATGCCCAGGGTGGCGTACGGAACAAAGCTGGCATTGCTCTTCCGGTGACCCCCGGGGCCCGGGAGGTCGCCGCCGGGCGCCGTGTCCGCGCCGAGGAGCAGGTCACCGTCGGGGCGGTCAGCTATCAGATGGTCACGGTGCCGATCGCCGGCGGGGGAGCGGTCCAGGTCGCCGTCAACCGCACCCCCGGGGACCGTACGCTCGTGGTGTTCGCCATCGCGCTGCTCGCCTGTTGCGCGGTCGGCATCGCCGGGGCAGCCGTGCTCGGCCGGACCGTGGCGCGGGCGGGTCTGCGGCCGGTGCAGCGGCTGACCGGCGCCGTCGAAGAGGTCGCGGTCACCATGGACCTGACCCGGCCCATCCCGATCAACGGTGCCGATGAGATCGCGCGGCTGGCCGGCTCGGTCAACACCTTGCTGACGGCGATCGACACCGCCCGGACCGCTCAGCGCACGCTGGTCGAGGACGCGGGGCATGAGCTGCGGACGCCGCTGACCAGCATCCGTACGAACATCGAACTGCTCCTCGAGGTGGAACGTCACCCCGAGCTCGCCCATCGGCTGCCGCCCGAGGATCGCACGAAACTCCTGCACGACCTCGACGCCCAGGTGACCGAGCTGGCCACCCTCACCACCGAACTGGTCGAGCTGGCCCGCGACGAGACCACCCGCGAGGACGTCGAACCCGTCGACCTGACGGCGGTGACGCAGGCTGCCCTGACCCGGGTGCGCATCCGGGCGCCCGGGCTGACGTTCACGACCTCGCTGACGCCGTGCACGGTGCAGGGGCGCCCCGGCGAGCTGGAACGCATGATCCTGAACGTCCTCGACAACGCGGCGAAGTGGAGTCCGGCGGGCGCGACCGTCCACACCGGGCTGCGTACCGACGAGACGGGCCGCTGCGAACTCACCGTGACCGACACCGGCCCCGGCATCGCCGAAGCGGACCGCCCGCACATCTTCGACCGGTTCTACCGCGCGACGGCGGCCCGCTCGATGCCCGGCTCCGGCCTGGGGCTCGCCATCGTCGCGCAGACGGCGGAGCAGCACGGCGGCACCGTCCAGGTCGAGCCGAACGTCCCGCACGGCACCAGGGTCGTGATCCGGTTGCCTGCCACCGACGGGACAGGAGACGCTATATCCTGACCAAGTGGGACAAAAAGGATTGACGTCGGCCCAGGTCGCGGCGCGGGTGCGGGCGGGGGAGGTCAACGTCGCCGCGGGCCGGAGCAGGGGATACGGCGCGATTCTGCGTACCAACGTGTTCTCGTTCTTCAATGTCATTCTGTTTGTCATCGGGGCGGCGCTGCTGGCGCTGGGGCGGTATTCCGACGCGCTGATCAGTGTCGGACTGGGGCTGATCAACGCGCTGATCAGTGCCGGTCAGGAGATCCGGGCCAAGCGCAAGCTCGACGGGCTGCAACTGCTCGACCGCGCCTTCGTACGCGTGATCCGCGACGGCCGCGAGACCGAGGTCGCCCCGGAGCGGGTGGTACGCGGTGACGTGCTGCGCGTCCGCGCCGGTGACCAGATCGTCGTGGACGGCCCGCTGCTCGACGGGGAGCGGGTCGAGGCGGACGAGTCCCTGCTCACCGGGGAGTCGGACCCGGTGGCGAAGGCGGCCGGGGACGAGCTGCGCTCCGGCAGCCTGTGCGTCGCCGGGGACGGGTATCAGCTCGCCCGCGACATCGGCGGGCACAGTTATGCGGGGCGGTTGACCGCGGAGGCTCGGCGGGTGACGACGGACCGCACCCCGCTGCAGCGGCGGATCGAGTTCGTGGTCCGGCTGGTCATGGTGCTGACCGTGCTGATGAGCGGGGCGATCGTCGCGCAGGCGCTGCTCGAGGGGTTCAGCCTGCTGCGGGTCGTGCAGATCACCGCGGTGCTGTCGGGGCTCGTGCCGTACGGGTTGTTCTTCCTCATCGCCGTCGCGTACACCGCCGGGGCCGCCACGCTCGCCGGGCGGGGTGCGCTCGTGCAGCAGGTCAACGCTGTCGAGTCGGTCAGCAATGTGGACGTGGTCTGCACCGACAAGACCGGGACGCTGACCACCGGGCGGCTCACCCTCGACGGGATCGAACCGCTCGGTGGCATGGACCTGGCCGAGGTACGCACGACGCTGGGCGCGCTCGCCCGCACCGCGACCACCCCGAACCTCACCACTACCGCGCTGCTGGAGAGCCTGCCCGGCAACGCGTGGACGGTCAGCGACGAGGTGCCGTTCACGTCCTCGCTGCGCTGGTCCGGCGTGACCACCCGCACCGACACCTGGATCCTCGGCGCCCCCGACGCGCTCACGATCGGCGACCTCCACCAGCGGGTGGCCGCGCACGCGGATCAAGGGCTGCGGGTGCTGCTGCTGGCCCGTTCCAGCGGCGCGCTTCGTGACGATGCCGGGCATCCCGCGCTGCCTCACCTGGAACCGGTGGCGCTGGTCGCGCTCGCCGACGAGCTCCGGCCCGGGGTGGCGCACAGCATCGGACGGTTCCACGCCGACGGCGTGACGATCAAGGTCCTGTCGGGCGATGATCCACGTACGGTCGCAGCGCTGGCCGCCCGCGCCGGCCTCGACGACGGCGGGGGCCCGGTGAGCGGGGCGGGCCTGGACCACCTCGACGACGCGGCGTTCGACGCGCTGGTCGGCCGGACGACGGTGTTCGGCCGGGTCGCCCCCGAGCAGAAGGAACGGATCGTCGCGTCGCTGCGCCGCCAGGGCCACTACGTCGCGATGATCGGCGACGGCGTGAACGACGCCCGCGCGCTCAAGGGCGCCCAGGTCGGCGTCGCGATGCGCAGCGGCAGCGCGGTCACCAGGGACGTCGCCGACATCGTGCTGGTCGACGACTCGTTCGCCGCGCTGCTGCCGGCCCAACGCGAGGGGCGCCGGATCATCGCCGGCATCGGCATCTCCATGTACGTCTTCCTGGCCCGCGTCGCCACCCAGGGACTGGTCATCCTGGCGGTCAGCATGCTCGGCCTCGGGTTCCCGTACTCGCCGACGCAGGTGGGGCTGACGCTGCTGACGGTCGGCGTGCCGACGTTCTTCCTGACGGTGTGGGCCGAGCCGCTGCCCCCGGACAAGCGCCTGCTGACCAATCTGGCGCGCTTCGTGCTCCCGGTGGCGGTGGTGACGGCGGGGTTCGGTACGGCGATCTACGCGTACCTCTACGAGACGGTGAGCCAGGGGTTCAACGACAGCACACCGGCCGAGGTCATCAGCCGGTTCGAGCGTTACACCGGCCTGAGCTACACCGACACCGACTTCACCGCGGCGGCGGCGACGATCGGCGCGCAGACCGGCCTGTCGACGTTCTTCTGCCTGGCGTCGTTCGTGCTCATTCTCTTCCTGGCGCCGCCGCTGCCGCTGTTCGCGGCGTGGACCGCACCGGTGCGCGACCGGCGACCGGCCGCGCTGGTGGGCGTACTCATAGCGGTCTTTGTCGCTGTGCTCTTCGTCCCCGTGCTGTCGGACTATTTCGGGCTGACCGGCCCGGCCGGACCCGTTTTCGAGGTGGTGCTGCCGGCACTGGTGCTGTGGTTCGCCGCGCTCACGGCGGCTTTCCGCTTCCGGCTGCTGGAGAAGGTCCTGGGACTGGGTTAATTCACGGCCATGATGTGCCGGAGACGCTGGTGGGGAACGCCCGCGGCGGCGAGCTGCGCGGCGATCCGGGCCGAGGAGTGGTCCAGGAAGACGACGACGTGATGGTCGTCGCCGAGCGCGCACGCCGCGGTCAGCGTGCCGAGGTTGATGGGGTCGAGCTCGGAGACGTCGTGCAGGTCCAGGATCAGGCGCAGGGGGCGGACGTGCCGGACGGTGTGCACGAGGACCTGACGGAGCTCGACGGCGTCCTCCGGTCCGATGTGGCCGTGCGGGCGCAGCTTGACACTTCCGTCGGGACACGTCTCGACGTCAACTGGCGAGTCGGACATCGGCTGACCTTCCGTAACCCAGGGTTGGTGGAGTCGTAAGGATAAGGTCGCACGCCGATCACGTCGATCGATGCCGGAAGAATTCATCTTCGAGGTGGTGACTTTTCTGACCGGCGCCGACGTTGCCCGGACCCGCCCCGTTTGCCATCCTGAAACGGATGCCGCAACGCGGACATCCCGGACGAGTGTGTGTCGTACCCGGCCTGCCAAGACGACCGCTGTCAAAAGGTGGGTTCGTCATGGCCTGGTTCGTTCTCGTGCTGTCCGGAATGCTGGAAACGGTGTGGGCGGCCGCCCTCGACCGCAGCGCCGGCCTCAGCCGCCCGCTGCCGACCGCTCTGTTCGGCGCCACGCTCGTGCTGAGCATGGCCGGTCTCGGCTATGCGCTGCGCACCATCCCGGTCGGCACCGGGTACGCCGTGTGGGTCGGCATCGGTGTCGTCGTCACCGCGGTCTACGGGATGGTGTCGCTCGGCGAGCCGGCCTCACTACCCCGGATCGTCTGCCTGCTCCTGGTGGTCACCGGGGTCGCCGGTCTCAAGTTCCTCTAGGGCGCGACGCGGCCGTGGGTCTCGAAGGCGGCGTGGGTCAGCGGCATCAGGGCTGCCCACTCCGCTTCCATCCGCTCCGCCACCATCTCGATCTCGCGCTGCGGGAACGACGGGACCTTCGCGTTGTCCCGCTTGGTGCGTAGCGACAGGAAATGCATCAGCGAGCGGGCGTTGCACGTCGCGTACATCGAGGAGAAAAGACCGACCGGGAGCACAGCCCGCGCCACTTCCCGGGCGATCCCCGCAGCCAGCATTTCCTGGTACGCCGCATAGCTGTGCCGGTACGCGGATTCCATCGCCGTGAGCGTCCGCTCGTGCTGCTCCGCGGTGCCCTCGGCGAACTCGTACTTTCCGGGACGCCCGAACTGCACGAGCGGGCGGTCCGCGGCCGGCGTGTAGAACACCGGCTCCAGCTCCCGGTAACGCCCGCTCTCCTCGTTGTAGGACCAGCCCGCGCGGTGCCGGTGGAACTCGCGGAACACGAAGATCGGCGCCTGGACGAGGAACGTCATCGAGTTGTGCTCGAACGGCGTACCGTGCCGATCCCGCATCAGGTAGTTGATCAGGCCCTTGGACTTCCCGGGGTCGGCGTCCAGCTCCGCCAGCGACGCCTCACCCGCGGTCGACACCCGCGCGGCGAACAGCACATCCGCGTCCGCCGCGGCACTCTTCACGAGGGTGACGCTCACGTCGTGGCGGAAGTCAGGCTCGGTCATTGCGGATACGTTACTTGCCCTCGACCCGGCCACCCGTCAGCGAATCGCGCGCGTCCCGCCACGCCTCGGCATCACCCAGAAGCGCATTCCGCAGGTACGCCGAAACGAGCCGGGCCACCGTGGCAACGCGCCCGGGATCCTCGTCGGTGGTCTCGGCCGCGTCGTACCCCGAAATGCCACCGAGGCCGTGCTCCGCTCCGGCCAGGACCACCAGATCTTTGGGCCCGGGCGCCAGCCGGTACGGGTCGGTGTGCCATTCCCAGCCCGCGGTCGTCAGGTGCGGGGAGGCATCCCGGTCACCGGCGACCACCAGCGCGGGCGTGGCCATCCCGGTGAAGTCGGTGGTCGAGAAGAAGGAGTAGTTCTTCGCCGCGAACTCGCTCAGCGCGTCCCCGCCACGACCCGGCGCGGCGAGCAGCACGCCGGCCTTGATCCGCAGCTCGGCCAGGTCGACCAGTCCGCCGTCGAGCGGGTCGGTCAGGCGCGCACCCAGTAGCAGGCTCGCGGTGTGCCCGCCGAGCGAGTGCCCGGCAACGGCGACGTTGTCCCGGTCCAGGCGCCCTTTCAGCTGCGGGACCGCTTCCTCGATCGTGTCGAGCCGGTCGAGGACGCGGGTCATGTCGAGCGCCCGGGTACGCCAGAACAGCGGCGCCTCGGCGTCATCGGGATCCACCTGCTTTGTCAGCGTTTTCGAGTCGAGGTGGGTCGGCTGGATCACGGCGAAACCCTGCTCGGCGAGGAGGGTGACCAGGGGTGCGTATCCGTTGAGTGATGACAGGTTGTTCGACGCGCCGTGACCGTGCGACACCAGAATGATCGGCAGGCGCTCACCGGTTGTCGGCGCGGTCACCTTGACCTGCAGCTCAACAGCGCGGCCGGGAGCCGCCAGAACGATCGGGCTGACCGAGAAGATCATGATGTGCCCTTCCTCAGGGTAAGTGGAACAGTGTTCCGTAATAATGTGGAACGCGGTTCCGCTTTGTCAAGTGTCAGGGAGGCTCTTGCTGGTGCACGCACTGGCGTTTCACCCGGCGTTGCCGCTACTGGCGGTGGGCGCGGGCAGGTACGACGGCGGCTACTTCTTCGAGGGTGACCTTCTGCTGCTGGACCTCGAGACGGGCTCCGGGGTGTCGATGTGGCCGGAGTTGGGCTGGGAGGTGCTGGCCCTGGAGTGGCTCAACGACGAGGAACTTCGCGTGGTGACCGCGCCGCCGAACGACTGGAAGGACAAAGCGGCCTGGACCGAAGGCCATGTGTCCGTGGTACGCCGCCCCGACTGGCGCGCCGTCACCGCCGAGTCGATCACCGGGGAAGACCTCGACGGCCCCCGTGTCCCGGCACCGCGGCCCGACGGACGTGCGGACGCTCGCCGGGCACTCTTTCCGGCACCGGTTCCGCGGCGGGACGTCCGCGCCGTTGAACAGCTCTCCGACGGGCGGATTCTCGCTGCGTCCGACGGGGTTCAGCTGGAGTCGTGGCTGCCCTCGGGAGAGCGGCAGTGGGCAGTTCCCACCGATCGGGGCGCCCGGGGCATCGTCGTCGCCGGGGACGAGCGGTCGGCGTGGGCTGACCAGATGCGGATCTCCCTCGACGACGGCGCGTGCCTCGACCGGTTCGAGGTCCACGGGCCGGTAGCGCTGGTGAGCTGCGCCGACGGCCTGCCCGCTGTCACGCCGGCCAGCGAATTCGGGCCGACTTTTCGCATCCGCCGTGGCAGCCGGATCTACACCCGGGAATTCGCCCGCAAGCGCGACGACGACCTCACACCGAGGTACGCGCGCATCGCGGCCGCCAATCTGCGGGTCCCGTCGGTCGGCGGCCGTCCCCGCCAACCGGGGAGGCGGCGCTTCCATCGGCTGATGCCGTTCTCGTGGGTCCGGGGTGAGACCCATCGTCCCGGCCCGGGCGTGGAGACCTTCGACGGTGATCTTGTGTACGCGGGAACCGTCCACCACGGCCACGGGCTGCAACCCGGCGGCTCGTTCGTGGTCCGGCGCCGGATGCCCGGTGGCGAGCCGCGATGGGTCTTCCGGACCGACCACGCGCCGACGGCCGTCGACGCCGGTCCCCGGACCGCCTACGTCACCTACGCCGACGGCGAGCTCGTGGCGCTCGACCTCGCGGACGGCGCCGTGCGGTGGCGAACCCACGTCACCGTGGCCGGGATCCCCGTCCTGCCCACCGCGGTGACGGTCGCCGCCCGGGGCCGGCTGCTCATCGGGACCAGCGACGGGCGGATCCTGGATTGTGGGGTCGGACTCGGGTGACCCGGGTCCCCGGGGCGCCCCAAAACCCATGGAGCAAGATGGGGTCAGTGGGACAGCACCAACCGGACGACGCCCCGGCGCCGGACCGCGCGATGAAAACGGACGACCGTACGCCACGGTCGCCCGCCGCCGCCCCTGCCCGCACCACGGACTTCGCCGCCCTCGGCCTCCCCGCCATGCCACCTGCCGCCGATCCCGGTGCCCGGGTCCCTGTCGTCCCCGCGCGTCCCGTCCCCGCGCGTTCGGATCTTTCGTCTACCGATCATGGCGCCGAGGGTGCTGATTCCGGGGGTTTTGACTCCGAGGTGCCGGCGGCTTCGGCCACTGATTCGGAAGATGCTGTGCCTCAGTCACCCGGACAGCTGGAGGGTTCTGCGGCGCGGCTTCCGCGGCGAGTTATGGCGGGGTCTCCCCGGCGGCCGGCGCGGGGCGGGCCGAGGGAACTGCAGCCGCATCGGATGGCGCTGGCGTTGGCGCTGGTGTCGGCGGGGCCGCCTTTGATCATTATCAACGGGCTGAAGGGCGTACCTGTCGCTGTTGCGGGTGTGCTCTATGCGGCCTGGCTGTTGATCGGTAAGAAGTTGCCGCGCCGGCGCCGGTGATCGTTCGTCACCGGGGCAGGTAGCCGAGGGCCTTCTCGGCGCAGGCGTCGACGGTTGTCCGGGCGTCCAGGCCGAGGCTCTCGATGGCGACCAGGGCGGTGAACACCACGTCGGCGAGTTCTCCGGCGACGTCCTCGCGGGTGTGGGTGATGCCCTTGCGGGGGTTCTGGCCGAGGACGCCGATCCAGGCCTGGACCGCCTCGCCGGCCTCCTCCGTGATCTTCGCGATCCGCAGCGTCAGCTCCAGATCCTCCGTCCCGTTCCGCTCGTCGAGCGCCGCCCGCCACGTCCGCGCCGCATCCCACACCGTCATGTCGTCATTAGCCATGCCGGTAATCTCGCATCCCGCAACGATCAATCCGGGACAGGGGTGTCATGGGCGCGAAGACAGCGCTGCTGGCTTTCACGCAAGGCGACCTGCGGCCGGTGCTGCTCGGAACCGGCGCGGCCGACCGGGTCAAGGCTGAGCACCTGGTGCGTGAGATCCATCCCGGGTACGCCGTGACGCCGATCGAGGACGGCGTCCTGGGGGACTGGTGCTACCCGCCCGACGATGTCACCTATGTGGCGATGCTGCCCGGTGCTGAGCTGCTGTGCGACCGGAGGCTGATCCTCGATCGCCCGTCCGAGCTGCCCGAAGAGCTGCTGCGGGCCGGTGCGGGGCGACGGATCATCGTGCACGGCATGCATTCGGTGAGTGACTGGCTCTGCTTCGCGGTGTGGGAGGACGGGGTGCTCGTGCGTTCGCTCAGCCTGTCGCCGGACGGCGGGATCGTGGAGAACATCGGCGAGCCGTACGACTTCGAGCGGCCCTACTGGGCGGGCGGGCACCCGGTCGGCTCGACGCTCACCGGGAGCCCGTACCCGCTGCCGTTCCATCCGTTGGAGCTGGGTGAGGACGCGTTGCGTGCCCTGTTCGGTTTCATCCTGGAGGGCCGGCGGGAACCGGATGATGTCGACCCGTTCGACGTGCCGGTGCACGGCTTCCGCGTCGAGGACCCGACGGGGGAGGAGCAGGCGGCCCGCGAGGCGCAGTTCGTGGCCTGGATGGAGGCAGCGGGTCCCCCGCGGACAGTGCGGTGGGGATCCGTTCAGGGGCAGTGAGGGCAGACGGTCGGGCATGGGGTCAGCGGGTCGCGTGCGGCGAGGCCGCTGGTGTGCAGGACGGTGGTGACGGTTTGCTCGAAGGTGCTGGATTCGGGGATGACTGTTTCGCCGGGGGTGGTGAGCAGGTCGCGGGGGGAGTACCAGTCGCGCATCTGGTCGGCGGTTACGGGGATCGGTTCGTCGCGGCGGAAGTGGCGGCGGACGGTTTCGTCGAAGGAGACGTCGAGGTAGTAGACGTGGGTGGGGCCGGGATGGGCGGTGATGAGGTTTTGCAGGGCTGTGGCGTAGCGGTCGGTGTGGAGGATTCCTTCGAGGATGACGTGGTAGCCGAGGTCGAGGGCGGTCCGGGCGGTGGCTGCGATGAACGCCGGGGCGACGGGGCCGATCTGGCCGCTGTCGTGTTCGCGGAGGATGACGCGGCGGAGGTGGTCCTGTTCGAGGAGGGCGCAGCCCCGGCCGTACCGCCGGCGAATCTCCCGCGCAGCAGTGGTTTTGCCGCTTCCCGAATTTCCGCGCATGACCACCAGCGTCGGTTCCTCTGCCATGGGAAACGGTAACAAGAGTCAGAGCCAGGTCGTGGCCAGCCACACCGCGACGGCGGCCAGGGCCAGGGCGCCGGTCCGGCCGTGGGCGGCGCCCCGGACCTGGCGCCGCCGCGAGCGGTTACTGGACCGTGATGCCGGTGGCGACGCAGGTCACGCCGTCCGGCTCGGTTGCGACCTTGGTGGGCTCGGCGCCCGTGTCGTTGCCTTCGAAGATCTCGCAGACGTGGGTGGCCCCGGGGAGGGTGACGTCGGTGATGGTGACCTTGTCGCCGAGGTTGCCGTTGACGCCGGCGAGGACCTTGCCGGTGCCGGTGGCGGTGACGTTCGAGATGGAGACCGTACGCGCGGCCTGCTCGTCGCAGTTGCCGCAGGAGCGGTAGAGCTTGCCGAAGTCGCTGACCGTGAAATTCTTGATGGTGACCGAGCCGCCGGCGAGCCGGTTGTCCTGGAAGACCTTGTCGGTGCCGAGCGCCGCCGAGCCGCCCTCGACCAGGACGGTCGCGTTCGTGCCGAGGAACGTCGCCGCGTCCTCGCCGACGTCCTCCCAGGTGACGTCGCGCAGGGTGCAGCTGCCGAGGCAGTGCACCCCGTCCGCGGCCGGGACGCCGAGGATCACGTTCGTCAGCGTGGCGCCGTCGGCCAGCTCGAACATCGCGTCCTGACCCTCGTCCTGGCCGCCGTCGCCGAGCGCGCCGTCCGCGATGAACCGCTTGCCCGCGCCGTCGAAGACCCCGTCGACCTGGATCGTGGCGGTGACGGTCTCCGCCGACTCGGCCGCCGAGGCGAACTGGGTGGTGACCGTCGCCGCCACGGCTGCCAGTGCGACGGCTCCGGCGGCGATGAGCCGGGTCGTTCTGCGCGATCGTTGTGCCATGTGCTGCCTCCCAGGGTCGGGGCGGTCCACGGAGAGGGGCCGCTGGGGCAGTACACGGGTAGATCGGCTCGGCGGATTAATTAGGACAATTGACTAATCCGCCGGCACTTCCGCGGGTTCGTCCGGGACGGCATCGGGGACCGGGTCGCTCAGCTGCTCGCGTACGTAGATCCAGAAGACCGCGATGAGCGCGGCGATCGGCACCGCCAGGAGGCTGCCCACGATGCCGGCGAGGCTACCGCCGAGCGTCACGGCCAGCAGAACCACCGCGGCGTGCAGGCCCAGGCCGCGGCTCTGCACCATCGGCTGGAAGACGTTGCCCTCGAGCTGCTGCACGGCCACGATGATGGCCAGCACGATCAGCGCGTCGGTCCAGCCGTTCGAGACCAATGCGATGAGTACGGCGACAAAGCCCGCGAACAGCGCCCCGACGATCGGCACGAACGCCGTGACGAACGTCAGCACTGCCAGGGGCAGCACCAGCGGGACACCCACGATCCACAGGCCGAGGCCGATGAAGACGGCGTCGAGCAGGCCGACGAAGGCCTGCGAGCGCACGAACGCGCCCAGCGTGTCCCAGCTGCGCCCGGCGACCGTGGGCACGTCGACGGCGAGCCGGCCGGGCAGCTGGCGGGCCAGCCACGGCAGGAACCGCGGGCCGTCCTTGAGGAAGAAGAACATCAGGAACAGCGCCAGGATGGCCGTGACCAGGCCATTTACGACGGTGCTGACACCGGTCACGGTGTAGTTGACGATGTCGCCGACGCTGTTCTGGATCCGGTCGAGGGCGGTGTCGAGCGCGCTGGTGACCTGATCGTCACCGATGTTCAGCGGCGGCCCCGACGCCCATTCGCGCAGGTGCTGGATGCCGTCGACGACCCCGCTGGCGAGCTCCGGCGACTGCGAGGCCACCGGCACCGCGATCAGCACCACGGTGCCCGCGAGCACGAGCAGGAAGAGCACGGTCACGAGCGCGGCCGCCAGCGCCGGTTTCCAGCCGTGCTTGCGCAGCCACCGTACGGGTGGCCAGGTCAGCGTGGTGAGCAGCAGCGCCACGACGAGCGGCCAGATCACCGACCACATCTGACCGAGGATCCACAGGACCACGCCTGTCATGAGCAGGACGAGCAGCGTCTCCAAGGAGATCCGTGCCGAGGTGCGCAACGCGGTGCGCGTCTTTACTGGGTTAAGCGAGCCGGCCATGTGATCACCCTATGAGCTAAGGCCTGTTTCACAACTGAGGCCGGGCTGCGGCGGGTCCAGTTATGAAACAGGCCTAGGAGCGTTCTTTGAGGTGGGACGCAGGTGCCCGTGAGGTTCGGCGGGCATGCTGCGCGGACATCGGTGGACAAATGTGGTGGAGAGGCTCTTGTGAGTGCGTTTCGCGTAACGGGTCGGCTCATCTTCTGGCGCTCCCCGGAGGGCCAGCCCGGCTGGGCACGCCCGGCGCTGCTGGGCATAGCCCTGGTCGCCGCGGTCCTCTACGGCCTGCGCATCCGCGACAGCGGCTACGCGCTCTACTACTCGGTCGCCGCCAAGAGCATGTCGGTGAGCTGGAAGGCGTTCTTCTACGGCGCCCTGGACCCCGGCGCGACGATCACCATCGACAAACTGGCCGGCTCGTTCGTCCCGCAGGCCCTCTCGGCGCGCATCTTCGGCTACCACGCGTGGTCCCTGACGCTGCCCCAGGTCATCGAGGGCGTCATCGCCGTCCTCGTGATGTACCGGATCGGGCGGCGCTTCGCCGGGCCCGCCGCCGGTCTGCTCGCCGCGGCCCTGTTCGGCTTCACGCCCATCATCGCCTCCATGTTCGGCCACCCGATGGAGGACGGCCTGCTCACCCTCTGCCTCGTCCTCGCCGCCGACGCGTTCCAGCTCGCGCTGATGTCGCGCCGGCTCGGCCCGCTGGTGCTCTCCGGGGTCTGGGTCGGCGTCGGCTTCCAGGCCAAGATGCTGCAGGCCTGGCTCATCCTGCCGGCCATGGGCATCACCTATCTGGTCGCCGCGCACGGCGGGTGGCGGCGCAGGCTCGGCAATCTCGCCGCCGCGGGCGCGGTCGCCCTGGCCGTCTCGATCTCCTGGGTCGCACTGTACGAGATCACGCCCGACTCCGACCGCCCCTATGTGGACGGCAGCACCAACAACACCGCCATCGCCATGGTCTTCGGCTACAACGGCATCGACCGCTTCGGCCTTCACGTCCCCGGCGCGGTCCGATCGATGTTCACCGGCGGCGGCAACCAAGGTCAAAATCCCGCTGCAGGTACGCCCGGAGCTGACCAGAGCAACCAAGCTGTCCCGGGCGGCCAGGGGCTCCCGGGCGGCCAGGGCTATCCGGGCGGCCAGGGGTATTCGGGCGGTGAGGGTGACTCGGCTGGTCAGGCTTATGCGGGTGGCCAGGGTTTCCCGGGTGGTCAGGGTTTCCCGGGCGGTCAGGGGGATTCGGGTGGCCGTGCTGAGCGGGGTGGTGCGGGTGGCGGTGGTGGGCCGGGCGGGGGCGGTGACGGGGCGTCCAAGCTGGTCGGCGAGCGCTACGGCGCGCAGATCGGGTGGCTGTACCCGCTGGCGCTGCTCGGACTGATCTTCGGGCTGATCGCCGCCGGCCGCGCACCCCGGACCGACGCGTCGCGCGCCAACTACCTGTTCTGGGGACTGTGGCTGGTCACGGTGGCGGCGGTGTTCAGCAAGATGTCGATCCCGCACACGGCGTACATGTCGTCGCTCGCCCCGGCTCTGGCCGCGCTGTCCGCCGCCGCGATCGTGCGGGCCTGGCGTGGGCTACGTGACGGCAGCGCGCGCTGGCAGCTTCCGGCCCTGGTGGTGGCGGAGCTCGCGTGGACGGTCTATCTGGCAGGCCAGTTCCCGGATTTCCTCCCGTGGCTGCGATGGACAGTGCTCGGGGTCGGCGTTGTGGCGCTGCTGGTCATGGCCGCGGTGCTCGTGCCGCGGCTGCCCCGGCCCGGCGGTCGCGTGCTGACCGTGGCGATGGCGCTCGCGGTCGCCGCGATGGTCACGGTGCCCAGCGTCTGGGCCGGATCGGTCCTGGACTCCCGCTACTCCGGCAGCGCCTTCGACGCCTCCGCGGGCCCGAGCAGCGGTGGCTTCGGCGGCGGCGGTGGTGGTGGTGGGTTCGGGGGCAGCAGACAGGCGAACGGTGGTGCCGCGAACGGTGGGGTCTTCCCAGGTGGTGGGGCAAGCGGTGGTGGTTTTCCCGGTGGAGGCGCGAACGGTGGAGGCGGGTTCCCCGGTGGGGGCGGTCGTGGTGGGCCGGGTGGGGACACGACGGCGACGCTGACCGCGGAGCAGCAGAAGCTCGACGACTACCTGACGGCGAACCAGGGCAAGGCCCGCTTCGTGGCGGCGACCGCCTCCTGGAACATCGCGTCGCCGTACATCCTGGCGACCGGGCACACGTACATGCCGATGGGTGGCTTCAGCGGCAGTGTGCCCCAGCCGACCCTCGCCGGCGTCCAGAAACTGGTCGGACAGGGCGACCTGCACTACTTCATGCTCGCGGCGTCCGGCGGCAGAGGCTTCGGCGGCCCGGGCGGCGGCAGTGGCGGCACCACCCAGGCCATCTCCGACTGGGTTACCGCCACCTGTGCTGCCGTGTCCGACCCGGCGGTGCCGGCGGATCAGCCGCTCTACCGCTGCGGCTGACCCGGCGCAGTCCGCTCGTTCCGAAGGCCATGATCAGGCCGGCCGGTGGGAACACCGGCCGGCCTGAACCGTGTGGGAACGCCTTCCCGGCGTGGACGGTCCGCCGGGAAGATCCCGTTCTGACTGCAAACAACCTGCAAACGGGTTTGTCTTCACATCGACATCCGTCTGTGTTGTTCTGGAAACAGGTAAGCGCTTGCTTCGGGCAAAGCGGGCGCGGGGATCAGCCCCGTCGGCAGTCATCGGCAGAGAGCCGACCGGTGCCCGGCCGCACGGACAAGGGCAAGGTCCCCTTTCAGGCAATTGAGCCGGCAGCGACTTACCTCCGGGCCGCGATCCCCCGCGCGGCAAAACAGAATCGCTAGGAGAACACCATGCGCAAGAAGATGCGCCATCTCGTGCTGGCCGCTTCCGCCGGTGCGACCGGTCTCGTCCTCATCGCGGCGGCCGGAACAGCGAACGCAGCCGACCGCCCCGCGGCCGGGACCGAAAAGGCCGCAACCGGGCAGGCCGCGGCCCCGCTCGCCGCGGTCGATCAGCTGGTCGGGTGGGCCACCCAGAACGGCGGCACCACCGGCGGCGGTAGTGCGGCGACCACGACCGTGACCAGTGCGTCCGCCCTGACGACCGCCGTCGGTGCGACCGCCGCGTCGGTCATCCGGGTGTCCGGGACGATCAGCTGCAGCGGCATGCTGCGGGTCCGCTCCAACAAGACGATCATCGGCAACGCGGGTTCTGCCATCGTCGGGTGTGGTCTGAACGTCAACGGTGACAAGAACGTCATCATCCGTAATCTGACATTCCGCGGGTGGGATGACGACGCGATCAACGTGCAGACGTCCGCGACGAACATCTGGATCGACCACAACACCTTCAGCGACGGGTACGACGGCGCGGTCGACATCAAGCGTGGGTCGGACTTCGTGACCGTGAGCTGGAACCACGTGTTCGATCACGACAAGTCCATGTTGCTCGGTCACAGTGACAGCAATGCCAGCCAGGACACCGGGCATCTGCGGGTGACCTATCACCACAACTGGTTCGACGCGTCCACCCAGCGTCATCCGCGGGTGCGGTTCGGCAACCCGGTGCACGTCTACAACAACTACTACTACAACAACAGTGGATACGGCGTCGCCTCGACCGAGGGCGCCGGTGTCCTGGTGGAGAACAACTCCTTCGAGGGTGTCGCCGACCCGTACCACCTGGGTGAGGCCGACTCCGGCCCGGGCACGCTGGTCGCGCGGGGCAACCTGCTGGTGAACTCCGGTGCGGGCCAGACGGGTGGCAGTGTCGCGAGTATCCCGTACAGCTACACGGCGGATGCCGCCGGCGCGGTGAAGTCGGCCGTCACGGCGAGCTCCGGCGCGGGGCGCATCACGCTCTGACCGGGATCGGGTGATCGACTGATCGATCGAACGCTGGACCGAGGTCTCCGCCGCACTGTCGCGGCGGGGACCTCCCGTGTCCAATACGCAATGACGTTCATCAATACATATTCGTCATGTGGCAGAAATCGCCGTGACATATTGCGAGGTGGGTTGTGAGCGGTAACAGTGCCTTGATGAGCAGACTCGCAGCATTGGCCGGTGCGGTCACCCTGGCGTTGATCACCACGGGTGCGACCCCGGCGCAGGCCCTGGCGGCCTATCCCAATCCCGGCGCGGTGACCGGCGACACGGGCATCCACGATCCGTCCATGGTGAAGACGCCGGCCGGGACCTACCTGGCCGCGTACACCGGGGCGAACATCCAGTTGAAGACCTCGGCCGACCGCACGGCCTTCCGCAATGCGGGCGCCGTCTTCCCGGGCGGCGCGTCGTGGACGACCGCGTACACCGGGGGCAGTAACAATCTGTGGGCGCCCGACATCTCGTACCGTAACGGCCGTTATTATCTCTACTACTCCGCGTCGACGTTCGGGTCCAACAAGTCGGCGATCTTCCTGGCGACCAGCACCACGGGCGCGTCCGGGAGCTGGACGAACAACGGCCTGGTGATCGAGACGTCGTCGGCGAACGACTACAACGCGATCGACCCGAACCTCTACGTCGACCCGTCGGGGAACTGGTGGCTGACGTTCGGATCGTTCTGGTCGGGCATCAAGATGGTCGCCCTGAACGCGTCCACCGGGAAACGTTCGGATTCGACCGTCCGTTCGCTGGCCGGGCGCGGTGGTGGTGCGATCGAGGCGCCGTACCTGGTCAAGCACGGCTCGTACTACTACCTGTGGGTGTCGTTCGACCGGTGCTGCGCGGGGGCTGCCAGCACCTACCGCATCATGGTCGGTCGTTCGACCAGCGTGACCGGGCCGTTCGTCGACCGTAACGGCACGGCCATGACGTCCGGCGGGGGCACCGAGATGCTCGCCTCGCACGGCTCGATCCACGGCCCCGGTCACCAGGCGGTCTTCACCGACACCGACGCGGATGTGCTCGTCTACCACTACTATGCGGACAGCGGCGCGTCATACCTGGGAATCAACCTGATCGGCTACGACTCGGCGGGATGGCCCTTTGTCTACTGAGGATCTGCGGGTCGGCGATGCGGGGATCGCCACCTACGTCACCGACCCGCCACTCGACATCAGGCTCGGCCCGCGCCCCTACCTGCACCCCGTCCGCACACTCGGCGGGGTGCCGGTCACCGAGGCACTGCCGTTCGATCATCCCTGGCACCTCGGCGCGTCCCTCGCGATGCAGGACGTCAACGGCGTCAACTTCTGGGGCGGGCGCACCTATGTGCGCGACCAGGGTTACACCTGGCTCGACGATCACGGCCGCATCGCCCCGGACGGCGCGGGCTTCCGGTGGCAGGACCAGGCCGGCACCACGCTGCTCACCGAGGAGCGCAAGGTCTCCGCGCGGGTCGCGCCCGGCGGTTGGGAGCTTTCTTTTCAGTACGCCCTGAGCGCACCCGCCACCCGCGACGTCACCCTCGGCAGCCCCGCCACGAACGGACGCCCCGGCGGCGCGGGCTACGGCGGCTTCTTCTGGCGGGCGGCGCCCGGCGACGCGGTGGCGTACACGCAGTCGGCGATCGGTGAGGAAGCGGTCAACGGCAGCGCGGACCCGTGGCTCGCGATCCGCGTAACCCCGGGCGAGGAGCAGCAAACGGCCGATGGCGTGCAGCGAGCGGCCGGCGCCTACACGTTGGTGTTCCGGGGATTGCGGGACGACGACCGGTGGTTCGTCCGCACGGGGGACTACATCGGGGTGTGTGCCGCGCTCGCCTTCGAGCGTCCGCTGGTCATCCCGGCGGGCACCGGCATCACCCGCGAGATCAGTGTTCTAGTGGCCGACGGTGTGGCGGGACCGCCCATGCCACCCCTGCTTCGAAGGGCAGTGCCGACTCCCGCGCGGCCCGCCGCAGCACCTCGTTGATGCCGAGAATGACCCGGACACCGCCGCGCGTCTCGACGTGCGGCGGCCCGAGCAGCGTGGGTGGCGGCAGGTCCGGGGCGGTCAGGGCCTCGATCAGACCCGTGAACGATTCCGTGCGCGACAGCGGCGCGATCAGGGGCACGGCGGGGTCGCTGCGATGCGCGATCAGGTTCTCCAGCAGACCGGTCCGGCCGTCGACCGCTACGAGGCAGGGCTCGCCGGGCAGCATCAGCCGGTCGGTCGGGTATTCGAGGACGGCCCGGCCCGCGCTGCCGTCGACGGTCACCTCACCCGCGATGAAGTCCTCACCCGCGAGCGTCACCGCGACGAGCAGCCGGAGCCCGGTCGCGAACGTGACCCGGGCGAACGCCGTGTCGTCGGCCTCGATCTCCCGGGTGCGGTAACGCTCCACCTCCAGCTCCGTCGCCGGCCCCGCCCCGGCGGCCTCCGCCGTCGCGAGGCACTGCATGAGCGCGTGCGCGAGCGGGTTGACCAGCACGCCGTCCACGACCGCCTGCCCGCCGACGCTGCGGCGCCCGGCCCACGGCGCCCGGGCGTAGTACGCGTCGTCGCGCTGCCAGGACGCCACCGCGGAAAGGCCGGTCACCTTCTCCTGCGCGACGCTGTCCCACAGCCGGGCGGCGGCCCGCGATCCGAGCGCCTGGAACCCGACCTGACAGGCCCGGCCGGTGGCACGCACGGTGCCGGCCAGCCGGCGGTGCTCGGCGAGGGTCCGGACGGGCGGCTTCTCCAGCAGCACATCGGCTCCGGCGTGCAGCGCGTCCTCGGCGATCGCCAGGTGCGTGTGCGGCGGCGTGCAGATGATGACCACGTCGGGTGCGGTCCGCTCCAGCAGCTCCCGGTGGCCGGTGAAAACCCGCGCGCCGTCCGGCACCGGAGGATCGGGCTCGATCGGCTGCGTGTCGGCCAGGCCCACCAGCGCGGTGCTGTCGAGGCCCGCCAGGTAGCGGCGGTGGTGGCGGCCGTGGCCGTTGGCGCCGATCAGCGCGACCCTCGTTGTCACACCGCACCCGCCACTGTTGCCTCCACACCGTGTTTGTCCAGCGTTGCCAGCCATTTCACCAGACCCGCCCGGACGGCGTCGTCCCCGGCCAGCTCCGCCGGGAACACCTCGCGCAGCCCGAGCAGCGAGTCGACCACTGCCTCGGGTGTCGAGCCGCCGTCGGCCAGGCGGGCACGGATCCGGCCGGCGAGGGGGTCGTCGAGCAGCAGGGGCCGGCCGTCGTCGGCGCTGCCCTGGACGAACCGCATCCACGCCGCCACCACGAGCAGCGCCCAGGCCGGCACCGCGCCCGCAGCCCGGCGGTCCTGGATCGTGTGCAGCACCCGCTGGGGGAGCTTCTGCGAGCCGTCCATCGCGACCTGCACCGTGCGGTGACCCATCGCGGGGTTCGCGAATCGTCCGAGCACCGACTCGCCGTACTCCGTCACCGTCACGCCCTCGGGCGGGGTGAGGCTCGGGGCGATGTCCTCGGCGATCAGCCGGCTCATCAGCTCGCGCATCCCGGGGATGGTGAGCGCGTCGGCGATGGTCTCCCGGCCCGCGAGGGCACCGAGATACGCCAGCGCGGAGTGCACGCCGTTGAGCGATCGCAGTTTGAGGCGCTCCCAGGGGCGGGCGTCATCGGTCATGACCGCCCCGGCGAGCTCCCACGCGGGACGCCCGCCCGGGAACGCGTCCTCGATGACCCACTGGCGGTAGGGCTCCGCGGAGACCGCTGCGAGGTCGTCCATGCCGAGGTTGGCTGCCGCCAGGGCCAGCGATCCGGGCGTGGCCGCCGGGACGATGCGGTCGACCATGGTGCCGGGGAAGCTCACCTGGGCGGCCAGCCACTCCCGGGCGCCCGGATCCACGATCCGCTCCATCACGGTGCGCAGATAGCGGCCGTTCGAGGGCAGGTTGTCGCACGTGACCAACGCGATCGGGCCGGCGTCCGCGCGGCACCGCGCGTGCAGGGCGCGAGCGAGCAGTGCCGGAACTGCCGCGCCCTGGGCGTACCCCTTCTCGGTGATCGTGAGGGTGACCACGCGCACGGCCGGGCTCGCGATCAGGGCGACCACGTCGTCCGGCCGGGAGTGAGCGTGCAGCAGGCCGGAGAGCGCGCCCACCACGCGGGTCTCGCTGCCGGCCGCGGACAGACTGGTGACGCTGAACAGGCCGTCCTGCTCGCGCAGGGCGTCGAGGACGCCGGTGGAGTGGGGCGCCACGCCGACCGTGCCCCAGTCGCCGCCGCCCTTCGCCATGGCCTCCTCGGTGTAGACGGCCTGATGCGCGCGATGAAAGGCCCCGAGCCCGAAGTGCACGATCCCGGTCCCGGCGTCACCCGGCGTGATCAGCGGTCGGGTCGCATCGGTGAGATCTGCCAGGCCCAGCCTCATCGCCACACCGGGCCGTCCGGGAAGCCGAACTCCACGATCGATTCCGGTCTCATGGTGGCGCTGTAGCCGGGCTCGGAAGGCAGGACGTATTTGCCGTCGTGGGTGCGGACCGGGTCGGTGAAGTGCTCGTGCAGGTGGTCGACGTACTCGACCATGCGGCCGTCGAGGCTGGTGCCCACGCGCAGATAGTCGAAGGCGAACAGGTGCTGGACCAGCTCGCACAGGCCGACACCGCCGGCGTGCGGGCAGACCGGGATGCCGAACTTGGCTGCCAGCAACAGCTCCGCGAGCACCTCGGGGACCCCGCCGACCCGGCAGGCGTCGATCTGCATGACCCGGACGGCGTCGGCCTGCAGCAGCTGCTTGAAGATGACGCGGTTGGCGGCCACCTCGCCGGTGGCGACCCGGATCGGGGCGACCGCGCGCTGGATCCGGGCGTGGCCCAGGATGTCGTCGGGGTGGGTGGGCTCCTCGATCCAGTACGGGTCGGCCCCGGCCAGCGCCTCCATCCGGGTGATCGCCTCGTCGACGTCCCAGATCTGGTTGGCGTCCATCATCAGCACGGCGTCCGGGCCGATCTCCTCGCGGATGATGCGGGCACGGCGCAGGTCGTCCTCCGGGTCACCGCCGACCTTCATCTTCATCGCGCGCCAGCCCTCGGCGTAGGCGGTCCGCGCCAGCTCCCGCACCTTGTCGTCGGGATACCCGAGCCACCCGACGCTGGTCGTGTATGACGGCAGCCCGTCCGCTTCGAGCTCGGCACGCCGCTCGTCGAGCCCGGTGAGCCCCTTGTCGAGGATCGCGGCCGCGTCCTGGGGCGTCAGCGCGTCGGTGATGTGGTGGAAGTCGACGCAGCCGATCAGCTTCTCGGTGGGCAGCTCGGCCAGGAAGCGCCACAACGGCTTGCCCGCCTCCTTGGCGTGCAGGTCCCAGACGGCGTTGACGATCGCCCCGGTCGCCATGTGGATGACGCCCTTCTCCGGCCCCAGCCACCGCAACTGGACGTCCACGCTCAGCGAACGGGCGAACGCCACCGGATCGGCCCACAGCTCCTCGAGCGTCCTGCCCCGCACGTGATGAGCGAGGGCACGCACGGCGGCGCAGGTGAGCTCGTTACCGCGCCCGTTGGTGAACGTGAACCCGGCGCCGGTGTGGGGGCCGTCGGTGCGCAGCTCGACGTACGTGGCCGAGTAGTCACCCTTGTTGATCGAGTCCGAGCCGTCCCCGGCCGCCGCGGTGGGGAACCGGACATCGTGCACGTCGACGCTGGTGATCGTGGTCATCGGGACTCCGCCTCTTCCGTGGGCTCTTCCGTGGGGGAACGCTGGGCATCCAGGCGGAAGACCCGTTTGGGCAGATGGTAAGCGAGGTCGGCGATCGTCTCCGCGGCCTCGTCGAAGGGCAGGCGGTCCTGGACGACCAGCGACGCCAGGTAGGCCGCGTCGACCCGGCGGGCGATGTCGTGGCGGACCGGGATCGAGCAGAACGCCCGGGTGTCGTCGACAAAACCGGCCGTGTTGTAGAACCCGGCGCTGTCCGTGACCGACTCCCGGAAGCGGCGCAGACCGTCCGGGGTGTCGAGGAACCACCAGGGGGCACCGAGGTAGAGCGCCGCGTATCCGCCGGCCAGCGGTGCCAGCTCGCGGCTGAACGCGGTCTCGTCGAGGGTGTAGAGCACGATCCGGAGCCGGGGATCGTTGCCGTGCAGGTCCAGGAGCGGCTGCAGGGCGCGTACGTAATCCGTTGCCTGCGGGATGTCGCCACCGACGTCGCGGCCGTGCGCGGCATGGAGCCAGGTGTTGTGGTTCCGGACCGCGCCGGGGTGCAGCTGCAGCACCAGACCGTCGTCGAGCGACATGCGCGCGAACTCGATCAGCATGTGCGCGCGGAACGTCTCGGCGTCGGCCGGCGAGGCCTCCCCGCGCAGGGCCCGGGTGAACAGCTCGTTCGCTTCGGTTTCGCTCAGGGCGACCGTACGCGCGGTGGGATGCCCGTGATCCGACGACGTCGCGCCCGCGGCGATGAAAGCCTCGCGCCGGGACCGCAGCGCGGCGAGGAACCCGGGGAACGTCGCAGTGTCCAGGCCGGTGATCTCCCCGAGCCGGGCGACCTTCCCCGCCCAGCCCGCGAACTCCATGTCCACGACCTCGTCCGGCCGGAACGTCGTGATCACCCGCCCGCCGGGCCCGCCCCACCCGTCGGCCTCGAGCTTCGAGTGCCGGGCGAGATCGTCGAGCGGTGACTCGGTGGTGGCCAGCACCTCGATCCCGAACTGCTCGAACAACGCCCGCGGCCGGAACGCGGGCTCGGCGAGGCGCGCCGCGATCGCGTCGTAGACCTCGTCGGCGGTCTCGGCCCGCAGCGGCGTGTCGATGCCGAACACGGTCGAGAACGTGCGCTCCAGCCACAGGCGGGACGGCGTACCCCGGAAAAGATGCCAGTTCGCGGCGAGCAGTCGCCAGATGGTCCGCCCGTCGCTCTCGACCCACTCACCCTCGGCGGACGGTACGCCCAGCCGCGCGGGCGTGATGCCCTGGGACAGCAGCATCCGGGTCACGTAGTGGTCCGGTACGACGAGCAGGCGCGCCGGATCGGGGAACGGCTCGTCGTCGGCCAGGATGCGCGGGTCGACGTGGCCGTGCGGGCAGATCAGCGGCAGCTCGCGAACCGAGGCGTGCAGCTCGGTGGCGATGTCACGCTGCCGTGGATCAATCGCGAAGACGGGACCGGTCACGATCACCCCTTTCGAGGATCGGGAAGGGAGAGCAGGTCGTCCACCCGTACGGGAGCGCCGGTCCGCAGGGACTCGTTGGCGGCGAGACCGGTGAGCAGCGCGAGTGCTCCGTCCCGGGCGGTGGCGGAGCGTTCGAGGGGGTCCACGGCGGTGCCGAGCAGCACCGAGGTCATCCGGGAATCCGCGCCCCCGTGCCCGCCTTTCTCGTACGCGGGGATGGGCACTTCCACGGGTGGCTCCCAGTAGGACCGCAGCGTGAGCGTTCGCCGGCCCTGCTCGGGATTCTCGACGACGCCGTGCACCGCCGCGCCCTTGAGCTCGCCGGCCGCGACGGGGCTGACGTGGTCGCTCTCCACGACCTCGAGCTCGAGGCGGCCCTTGCTGCCGTTGACCATCAGGCGGTAGCCCTCCCAGGGCGCGTACGCCGTCAGGTGGTACGTCATCGTGGCCCCGGTGTCGTACTTGACCAGGACCGCCATGTCGTCCTCGATGGTGACGCCGGGCGCGAACACGTTGCGGTCCCGCTGGTATCCGTCGTCCTTTTCGGCGTCGAGATACAGCGCCTGCAGCCGTGGGTTCGCGTCGAGGTGCAGCGCGAACGGGTCATCCGCGGCGGCGGGGCTGCCGTGCACCCGGTCGTACGGGCGGGCATAGCCGTGGCGGGCGCCGCCGGGGCCGTAGAAGAACAGCTGACCCGCGGCGAACACCGAGACCGGTGCCGCGCCGAGCCACCAGTTGACCAGGTCGAAGTGGTGGCCGGCCTTGTGGACGAGCAGGCCGCCGGAGTGCGCCTTCTCGCGGTGCCAGCGCCGGAAGTAGTCGGCGCCGTGCCGGACGTCGAGCAGCCACTCGAAGTGCACCGAGCCGATCTCACCGATCGCGCCCGAGGCGAGCAGGGACCGTACCTGTTCGTGCAGGGGGTTGAAGCGGTAGTTGAACGCGACGGAAACATTGCCGCCGGTGCGGTCCAGGGCGTCGAGGATGGCGCGGCAGCCGGCGACGTCGACCGTCATCGGCTTCTCCGTGATGACGTCGCAGCCCGCCTCGAGCGCGGTCACGATGTGCCCGGCGTGGGTGTCGTCCACGCTGGTCACGACCAGGGTGTCGACCTTCTCGCGGGCGAGCAGCTCCGGCAGTGACAGGTAGCCGGGCACGGGGGAGTGACCCGCCGCGCGAAGCCAGTCGTTGTGGACGTTCATGCGGTGCTGGTTGGGGTCGCTGATCGCCACCAGGTCGTGCGGTGAGGCGGTGATCGCGGTGACGAACATTTCCGCTCGGGCCCCGGTTCCTACGAGGGCGAAGCGTCGAGGCATGTGGTCCTCCGCTACAAACGTTTGCAGGAAAGTTAGACACGTCGATGTGGCTCGGTCAACGCCAGATCCCATTTGCCCAGAAATAGACGGGATGGGAGCGCGTCCAGTTACGCAGATGAAACAAACTGGCATTGACAGCACTGCAACCGCTTGCATTAATGGCTCACACAGTGACGGACGTCACTATGTCGATCATGAATGGAACAGGGAGGTGCCGACAGTGCCGTCCACCATCCGTGACGTCGCCCGGGCCTCGGGGGTGCACATCTCCACGGTGTCCCGGACCTTCTCCGCCCCGCACCTGGTCAACGTGGAGACCCGCAGCCGCGTGCTGGCCTGCGCCGAGCAGCTCGGCTACCGGCCCAACCGTGCGGCCAGGGCCCTGATCACCGGTCGTACCTGCAACATCGGCCTGATCGTCGCCGACATCGCGAACCCGTTCTTCCCACCCCTGATCAAGGCCGCCGAGGCCCAGGCGCGCCGGCACGACAACCACATCTTCGTCGCGGACACCAACGAGGACGCGATCGTCGAGGAGGAGCTGGTCCGGGCCCTCGCCAAGCAGGTCGACGGCGTGCTGCTGTGCAGCCCCCGGATGAGCAACAGCCTCATCGAGCAGCTGAGCCGCGAGGTGCCGCTCGTCGTCGTCAACCGGCAGATCACCGGCCTGCCCGCGGTGGTCATGGACGTGGCGCAGGGCGCGCGTCTCGCCATGGAGCACCTGATCGGGCTCGGGCACCGCAGGATCGCCCTCGCGGCCGGCCCGCGCGGCTCCTGGACCAGCAAGGAGATCCGGCGCGCCGCGATGCTGGCGGTGCGGGGGCCCGGCCGGGAGCTCGTCATCACCGGCCCCAACGCGCCCACCGAGAACGGCGGTCTCGCCGTCGCCGACCAGATCCAGAAGTCGGGCGCCACCGCGGTGCTCGCCTACAACGACCTCATGGCCATCGGCCTCATCGAGGGGCTCCACACCCGCGGGATCCGGGTGCCGCAGGACATCAGCATCGTCGGCATCGACGACATCACGCTGAGCCGGCTCACCCGCCCCAAGCTGACCACCGTGGCGACCCCCACCGCCGCCGCGGGCCGCGCCGCCGTCGACATGTTGCTCGCCTACGGCGACGACCGGCGTACCACCGCACTCATCAACCTGCAGACCGAACTCGTCATCCGCGACTCCACCGCGCCGCTCTCTTCACAGGGGAGTGGCGCGGCACCCGCAGTTACGCCGAGCACGACCGAAACGCCGAGCTGAAGCTTAGGAGCGATCTGTCATGACAGGCCATATCTCCCGCCGCAAGCTACTCGCCGCCGCCGTGGCGGTCCCCGTCCTGATGGGAACCGCCGCCGCCTGCGGTGACGACGAGGGCGGGGACGACGGCAACGTCGAGCTCTCCGTCTTCTGGTGGGGTGCCGAGGCCCGCGCCGCCCTCACCGAGAAGGCCCTCGCGCTCTACACCAGCAAGCACCCGACCGTGACGTTCAAGAAGACGTGGCAGGCCAACCAGGGCTACTTCGACAAGCTCGCGACGCTCACCGCGGGCGGCAACCCGCCCGACCTGTTCCAGATCGACGACAACTACATCGCCGAGTACGCGTCCCGCAACGTCACCCTCGACCTGACCCCCTACAAGGACGACGGCCGGCTCGACGTGTCGAAGTTCCCCGAGAGTCTCTGGAAGTACGGCGAGGTCGACGGCAAACTCGCCGGGCTCGCGTTCGGGGAGAACACCCAGGGCCTCGTGTTCAACAAGTCGCTGCTCGACAAGTTCCAGCTGCCCTCACCGACGACCGGGATGACCTGGGAACAGCACATCGCCTGGGCCGTCACCGTGTCGAAGACGGCCAAGGTGCCGGGCACGATGGACCCCAGCGGCAGCTACCAGGCGTTCTGGGTGTGGCTGCGCCAGCAGGGCAAGGACCTCTACAACGGCAAGGAACTGGGGTTCACCGCCCAGGACGTGACCGCCTGGTTCGAGCTGTGGAAGGGCGCCCGGGACAAGGGCGCGACCCCACCCGCCGACGTCATCCACGAGGGCAACGTCACCGACATCAGCAAGCAGCTCGTGGTCACGGGCAAGGCCGCCACCTCGTGGGTGTGGGCCAACCAGATGCCGGAGCTGAAGAAGAACACCAAGGACGAGCTCGGCGTGGTCGCCTTCCCCGGTGACCCCAGCGCCCAGTGGGCCCGCGCCTCCATGTACTTCTCGGTGTTCCGCGGCAGCAAGCACAAGGACACCGCGGTCGACGTCGCCAACTTCCTCGCCAACGACCCCGAGGCCGGCAAGATCCTGGGGACCGACCGCGGGCTTCCTTCCAATCTCGATGTACGCAAGGTGGTCGCCGATTCCGTCACCGACCCGGCCATGAAGCAGTCCATCGCGGTCGAGGCGGAGCTGGTGCCCAAGTTCGGGCCGGCGCCCGCGGTGCCGCTGCCGGGGCACAGCAAGGTGAAGACGGAGCTGGTCAAGGCCGCCGAGGAGGCCCAGTACGGGCGGCAGACCCCGGCCCAGGCCGCCGAGGCGTACGTCACCGCCGCCAAGTCCGCGATCGGGCAGGGCTGATCCGTCGTGGCCGTCATGAGTCCCGCACCGCCCAAGGAGCCCGCCGTCGTCCGGCGGGCCCCCGGGCGGCCCCGCCGGCGCGAGAACCTGCCCGGATATCTGTTCCTCAGCCCGTGGCTGCTCGGGCTCGCCGCGATCACGGCGATCCCGATGCTGCTGTCGCTCTACCTGAGCTTCACCGATTACGACGTGCTCACCCCGTTCACCGAGGCGACCTGGGTGGGCTGGGACAACTACCAGCGGATGTTCACCGCTGACCCGTCGTTCTGGCACTCGGTACGCGTGACGGTGACGTTCGCGCTCATCGCCGTACCGTTGAAATTGGCAGCCGCACTGGGGGTTGCCCTGCTGTTGAACCGGGTCTTCCGCGGGGTCGGCATCTTCCGGGGGTTGTTCTACCTGCCGTCGCTGCTGGGCGGCAGCGTCGCGGTGGCGATCGTCTGGGTCAGCATGTTCAACCGGGGCGGCGCGTTCAACTCCCTGCTCGCGGTCTTCGGCATCGAGGGCGCGCCGTGGGTGAGCGACCCGAAGTACGCCCTGCAAACCCTGATGCTGCTGGCGATCTGGCAGTTCGGTGCCCCGATGGTGATCTTCCTGGCGGGGCTCAAGCAGGTGCCCGTCGAGCTGTACGAGGCCGCGTCCGTCGACGGCGCCGGTAAGTGGCGGCAGTTCAAGCACATCACGCTGCCGATGCTCTCCCCGGTCATCTTCTTCAACCTGGTGCTGGAGACCATCCACGGTTTCCAGGGCTTCACCTCCGCCTTCGTGCTGAGCAACGGCACGGGCGGCCCGGTCGACTCTACCCTGATGTACACGCTGAACCTCTACATCAACGGCTTCGTCCAGCTCGACATGGGTTACGCGTCCGCGATGGCCTGGGTGTTCCTGGTCGCGATCGGCTTCATCACCGTCGTGCTGTTCCGCACCGGCCGGTTCTGGGTCCACTACTCCGACAGCGAGGGCGGCTGATGCGCACCTGGATCCGTCCCACGGCCCTGGTCCTGATCGTGGTCGTGGTGCTATACCCGCTCTTCTGGATGGTGGGCACCGCCTTCAAGTCCCCCGAGGAGATCGTCAGCAACATCGGCCTGCTCCCCGAGCACTTCACCCCGTCGAACTTCAGCAGCGGGTGGTCCAAGTTCGACGTCGGCTTCGGCCGCTTCTTCCTCAACAGCGCCATGGTCGCCGGGCTGACGGTCATCGGCAACGTGGTGTCGTGCCTGCTCGCCGCCTACGCCCTGGGCCGGCTCCGCTTCCGGCTGCGCGGCATGTGGTTCGCCGTGATGATCGGGACGCTGCTCCTGCCCGGGCACGTACTGATCATCCCGCAGTACATCCTGTTCCGCAGCCTCGGCTGGGTCGGCGGCGAATGGCCGTACCTCCCGCTGCTCGTGCCGCACTTCCTGGCCACCGAGGCGTTCTTCGTCTTCCTCATGGTGCAGTTCATGCGGGGCATCCCGCGCGAACTGGACGAGGCGGCAACCATCGACGGTGCGTCCCCGTACAGGATCTTCCAGCACGTGATCCTGCCGCTGAGCCGCCCCGCCCTGGTCACCACCGCGATCTTCTCGTTCATCTGGACCTGGAACGACTTCTTCCGCCAGCTCGTCTACCTGTCCGACCTCAAGGACTACACGGTCCCGGTGGCACTGACCCTGTTCATCGACTCGACCAGCGAAACCGCCGTCGGCCCGATGTTCGCCATGAGCCTGCTGTCACTGATCCCGGTGTTCCTGTTCTTCGTCGCCTTCCAGCGCATGCTCGTCGAGGGCATCAACACCAGCGGCCTGAAGGGATAAGCATGGATCCCCGCACCTGGCGCGACACGGCCCGCGCCGCCGCCGACCTCGCCGTACTGGGCTTTCTGGTAACGGGGGCGGCGCTCCCGGTGGTGACCGCGGGCGCGGCGATCACCACCGGAAGCGCCGCGATCCGCCACCACCTCGAGACGGACTCCTGGCCGCCGGCCCGGTCACTGTGGGCGACCTTCCGCCGCTCGCTGCTCCCGGGCCTCGCGGCGACGCTGGTGCTCCTGGCGGTGGCCGGGCTGGTGACTGCGGACGTCTTCGCCGTACGCGCGGGAGTGGTCCCGGGCGGCGTACCGCTGGCTGTGCTCCTGGTTCTGCTCGCTGTGGTGGCGGTCGGCTTCACCGGCCTGCTCGCGGTCGCCGCGCCACAACACCAGCCGATCGCCCGGGCGCGCGCCCTCGCCCGCCGCCCGGGCCGCCTGGCCGCAGCCGCCGGCATCGTCATCCTCGCGACCGCCCTGGCCCTGATGGTCCACCCGGTCCTCGCCCCGGTCATGGTCGGCTACGCCCTCTTCGCCCTCCACGTCGTCGCGAACCGCGAGCGGGTAGAAAGGAGCGGTGCCAGGGAACTCACGAATGAGAGCTGAACCGGTCACCGAGGACACGATTGCCCGGACCCGGTTGCTGGCGCGGGAACAGCCGGGTGCCGGTCTGCCTGAGTTGGGGCGGTGTCTGCTGCGGTTCGGGTGGCAGGTCGATCGGGAGCAGGCGGGGCGGCGTCTCGCGTACTTCGAGGAAGCCTGTGCGATCTACCGGGACCTTGTTGCCGGCGGGGCTGAGGAGCATCTCGATGCTGCCGCGCATGCGGTCTCGTCGCTCGGGTTGCAGTACTCGCTCACCCATGCCGATGATCTTGCTCTGGCTGCACGCCATGAGGCCGCGGCGTTTGCGCGGCGGGTGAATCTCGGCAGGGATGCCGCGCGCAAGGAAACCAAGATCCTCATGGACCTGGCGCACGGGCTTGCCGAGGCCGGACGGTTCGGCGAAGCGGTGACGGTGCAGCTCGAGATCGTGGATCTCTATCGCGCGTCCGGGTCACCGGGCAACTATCCCCTGCCCGACAATGTGGCGTGGTCGCTGCTGGACCTTGCGATCTACCTCGATCTGGCCGGGCGGACCGAGGCGAGCCTGGAGATCGAGCAGGAGATCCTGACGCTGCAGCGCCGCACAGCCGAAGCGGAGCCGCGCCGCGTGACCGGAATGGTGATCTGGATGGCCGGGGCCGCGCTCCGGTTTCTCGACATCGGCGACGGGCTGTCGGCGCGAGGTCTTCTCCGGGAGGCCGTGGCCGCGTGCGATCAGCTTCCGGCCGAGGGCGGCATCGCCAACTTCGGCTTTCATCAGGGTGTCCAAGCCGTTCTCTTCGCTCGATCCGGCAGCCGGGACGAGCGACCCGAAGGCGGCCGGCCTGCCCCGGTCGGCGTCGACCCGGGCCGGAGCCGCCAACCGGTGGCCGGTCGGAGCCTGCATCATTGGGCCTTCAGCGTGCGTGAGGACTACCGCGCCGGGCTCGATGCGATCAATCAAGCGATTGTGGATGCCGGACCAGTCCCGCGCGACCCGGCCGGGTTCGGCACTCTGCTGCGTCGTCGTGCCATCCGTCGGTCGGTGCTCTGCCTTGGTCCGCAGGACTTCACGGAGGAGATCATCCCGGCGCTGGCGAAGGGCGTCGACGTCGAGCGGCGGCTCCTCGACGCTGAGCGGCTGAGCCGGGCGTTGATCGATCAAGCCCTCGGGCACCTCGTCGCCGGTGCCAGCGCCCGGGCTGCCGGTGCTCTGCGTGAGGCGGGTCAGGCGGTGTAGAACGGGGTGGTGTTGGCGAGCATCCAGGCGGTGAGGGGGTCGTTCTCGTCGCGGAGGACGACCGTGTCGACCGGGTAGGGGACGGGGGAGAGCTGGGTCGCGGTGCGGGCCGCGTCGGCGACCGTGCGGGCGATCGACTCGTCCTGGGTGCGGATGCCGATCAGGAGGGCCGGGGGCTCGTCGCCGACCTGGGCGAGCGCGCGGCGGGCCTCGGTCACCGCGGGGATCGCGGTGAACGCGGTGGCGATGGCGGCCAGGAGGTCGGTGGGTTCCTCGACGGGGTCGCCGAGGCGCATGCGGCGGCCGGCGGGGACCTGGCGGGACTCGCCGCGCAGGACGTCGACGCCAGCCGGGTGGATCGGGAGGCCGATCTCGCCGCCGGGGTTGACCGCGAGGCCGAGCTGGGGTGCCATCAGGGCGGCCAGTTCGCGGCCGGTGAGGACCATGTGCGCGGTGTCGGCGGCGGCGCGGGTGAGTTGTTCCGCAGAGGTGTACGCCGCGACGTACGGGCTCTCCTCGATGACCAGCACGGGCAGCTGGGTGTTGCCCTGTGCGTCGGTGCCGCCCGGCAGGGGGACCCACAGCTGGTTGTCGCGCAGGGCGTGCAGAAGCTGGTCGGGGGTGGCGGCACCGGAGCGCGCGCCGGCGAGCACCGATTCGAGCGGGTTGGTGGGGAACTGCATCACGAGATCCTATCCGCCGACGGCTTTCCAGAGGGTGTCCTGCGTGGCGCTGAACCGGCCGGGCGGATCGTCCGGGTCGTCGTTCATCAGGTAGAACTCCGCGAAGCTGTCGCGCGGGGCGGAGTACAGGAAGTCGACGTGCTGCTTGCCGACGGTGAGCGTGTCCTCCGCGGGCCGGTCGGTGCGGGTCAGGTCGGCCTCGAGGTCGAGGAGCCTGGGCAGCCAGAACGCGCCGCGGCGGCCCTCGCCCCGCACGTCGGCGACGAGCTGGGCGACGGCCGCGCGGGCCGTTTCCAGGCGGTCGGTGGGGGACTGGGTCATGGCAGGGGCTCCGATCCGACTACCTTCACCTTGGGTCTGATGTCCCACGGGGTGGGGACGAAGATCTGGTTGCCGCCGCCGACGTAGACGCCGCCCATGTTGCCGACCGGGCCGGGGTAGACCTTGGTGCCGGCCGGGATCTCCACGGCGTACACCGTATTGATGTCCGAGACGCCTGTCAGCAGCTGGGTCTGCGGGTCCACCCATTGGGCCTTGACCGCGCTGTCGATCCGGACGTGCGCGACGCTGTCCGGCGGGTCCGTGGTGAACCACTGGCCCAGCGGGTTGGTCTCGTCGCCGGCACGGTAGAGCACCCTGCTCTCGGGCAGCGTCACCTCGTCGTAGCGGCCGCCGGCGTAGTTCGCCGCCGGGGTGCCCCTGAGGTCGGCGAGCGGGCCGGGGTTCTCCACCATGTTGAACGTGTAGTCGCCGGGGACCTTCGGGGCGAGCGGGTCGACGTCGGCCGCCTTCGCCGCGCGCGGGAGCTTGTTCTTCAGCGAGGTCAGGATCTCGCCCAGCTTGTCGATCATCGGGCTGAGCCGCTTGAGGCTGTTGAGCAGGCCGCGCACGAAATGCTCGATCTTCGCGACCCACTTGGCGACCAGCGAGCTGACCTGACCGATGACGACAGGGGTGGCGAGACCCAGGGTCAGGCCCTCTTCGGCCAGCCACTCCGGCAGCCGGACCGCGAGGGTGGCCACGAAGTCGGCGATCAGGTCGCGGACGATGCCGCGGACCAGCCCGACGAGCAGGCCGGCGCCCTGGACGGCGTACGAGATGCCCTGTGACGAGGTGGCGATGCCTTCGAGCGCGGTCAGGTGGGCCGAGGCGTGCTCGCGGTACGCGTCACCGGACGCGCCGAACCAGCCCGACACCTCCGAGCTGAGCCGGGACGCGTACTCCGCGCGGGCCGAGTCGGTGAACTTGCTGACGTTCGACCAGGTGGCGGCCTGCGCGGCGACCGCGTCGGCGTTGCCGGCCAGCCAGTCGAGGGCCTCCTTGAGCGGTTTGACGTGCTCCATCAGCCAGCCCACGCCCCACGACACCAGGGCGCCGAGCGGGTCCAGGGCCGCGGACAGCAGGTCCAGCGCGCCGCCGACCCCGCCGAGGGTGACGTCGACCCAGCTGTCGTTCTGGATGCCGGTGGTGATCTGGTACGCGTCCTCGACCAGCCCGAGCCCGGTCGACCAGTTCGTCGAGTCCTGCGTCGCGACGACCAGCGGGTTGGCGCTCACAGGGGCAGCTTCAGCGTGGAGCCGACCGACTTCGCGGTGTTCTCATCGGTGACCGACGCGCCGTTGGCGGTGGCCCGCAGCCCGTCGGCCGTCTCGTGCAGCGCGTCGATGCTGCCGTCGAGCGCGTCGACGACCATGCCGAACACGGGCGACAGGATCGCGGGCAGGAACTGGCACAACTGCCCGAACGCCCCCGTATCCATGGTCACCTCGTGCACGGCCCCGCGGGCCTGCTCCATCGCGGCGCCGACGTTGTCGACCGTGGCGGCGTGCCCGCGGACGGCGTCGATCGGCATCTGCACCCCGTCAGCGGCCATCGCGGCGCACCTCGTCCGGCTCCGGCTCCTCCGGGAAGCGGCGGCTGAACGAGTCGACGACCGCGCGCCCGGTCTCGGTGTCGGTGCCGACGGTCTCGCGCACCTGCTCGGCGACCTCCTCGGTCAGCCGGGTCTGCGCTGCCCGCATGACTTTCAGGATCTCCGCGCTGAGCTCGGCGCCGTTGCGGCGCTCGGCAGCCCGGTCGTCCAGGTCGAGACCGACGATCTGCCCCGACGCACCGACCGTCACCGTGATCGTGCCGTCGTCGCTGCGAGCCTTCGCGCTCAGCGCTGCCACCTGCCGGGCCAGCTGCGCGGTCCGTTCGGCCTGGGTGTTGACCCCGGCCACCCAGGAATCCAGCCAGTCCTCCGCCGCGTCCACGTCTCGCACGTCAGCAAACCCCCCGTTGGTCCGTGTGGCAGGTTAGGAGACCGGCCGTTACCTGTGCAACCCCGCTATCCGGCCCGGAGGGCACCCGTACGGCCGCATAGGCTTGCGGCGTGCCGAGGCTGGTTGATCACGAGGAGCGCCGGGCTGAACTGCTGGCGGCGGCGTGGCGGGTGGTGCGCAGCCGCGGCGTCGAGGGGACCACGACCCGGGCGATCGCTGACGAGGCCGGTTGTTCGCTGAGCGTGCTCGCGCACTTCCTAGGTGGCAAGGACGACATTCTGGTGGCGGCACAGACGGCGGTCTACGACCGGATCGTCGCGCGGGCGTTCCTGCTCGGCGGGGAGCTGTCGGGGCTGGCGGCGCTGCGGGCGGCCCTGGACGCGGTGCTGCCCGCGGATGCCGAGCGGGCGGCGGACGCGCACGTCAACGTCGCGTTCGCGGGGGCCGCGCTGTCGCATCCGCGGCTGGCCGAGTCGCGGCGGGCCTCCCACGTGCGGATCCGCGAATTGCTGCGGGTCTGCCTGCGTGAGGCCCGGGAGCTCGACGAGCTGCGCCCCGGTGTCGACGATGACGCTGCGATCGACGACTTCCTCATCCTCGTCGAGGGCAGCACCCTGCTCAGCCTCGTCGACGGCTGGGCGGGCGGGGCCGGGCGCGGCGACCGCCTGGACCGCCTCGCCACGGCCTACATCGACCAGCTGCGGAAGTGATCAGCTCCGTGCGCGTTCCTGACTGATCAGGTCGCGGTACCAGTACCAGGAGTCCTTGCGGGTGCGGGCGAGGGTGTCCGGGTCGACGTACACCAGGCCGAATCGTTCCTGATAGCCCGCGGCCCATTCGAGGTTGTCGAGGGCCGACCACACGTAGTAGCCACGGACGTCGACGCCGTTGGCGATGGCGGTGGCGACCGCTCGGAGGTGGCCGTCGAGGTAGGCGATGCGGCGGGGGTCGTGGACGCGGCCGTCCGGGCCGGGAGGCGAGTCGTGGAACGAGGCGCCGTTCTCCGTGATGATGATCGGGGGGAGGTTGGGGTAGCGCTCGCGGAGGGTGCCGAGGATCTCGGTGAGGGCGGCGGGGACGATGGCCCAGCCGAAGTCGGTGCGGTCGTCGCTGGGGACGGGGACGGGCGAGAACGGCAGTCCTTCGGGTACGTCCACCTCGAGCACGCCGTGGTAGTCCTTGCCCTCGCGGGGTGCCTCGATCATCGTCGGCTCGTAGAAGTTGACGCCGTAGAAGTCGAGGGGCGCGCTGATCAGCTCAAGGTCGGTGGCGAGCGTGTCGTCGTCGACGCCGAGGCCCGCCCGGATCAGGTCGTCGGGGTAGACGCCGCGCAGGATCGGGTCGGAGAACGTCCAGTTGGTGAGGTTGGCGAAGAGCCCGGCTGCTGCCACGTCGGTGGGGTCGTCGCTGGCCGGGTGGACCGGGAAGTGCTGGCCCGCCACGCCGATCGAGCGGGCTCCGAACGCGCGTAGCACCTGGGTCGCGAGGCCGTGGGCGCGCAGCTGGTTGTGGGCTGCGGGCAGCGCCCCGAGGCCGAGGTTGCGGGCGGGGGCGTGGGAGCTCAGGCCGTACCCATAGAGGGTCTGGACGTTCATCTCGTTCATGGTGATCCAGTCGTGGACCCGGTCGCCGAGGCGGGACACGAGCACCGCCGTGTAGTCGGCGAGCGCTGCCGCGGTGTCCCGGTCGAGCCAGCCGCCCTTGTCCTCCAGGGCCTGCGGCAGGTCCCAGTGGTAGAGCGTGGGCACCGGGCGTACGCCCTTGGCCAGCAGTTCGTCGACGAGCCGGTCGTAGAAGTCGAGGCCGCGTTTGTTGACCGGGCCGCGCCCCGACGGCACGACGCGGGGCCAGCTGAACGAGAAGCGGTAGTCGTGGGTGCCGGCGTCGGCGATGTGCGTGACGTCCTCGGCGTACCGGTGGTAGTGGTCGATACCGTCGCGCTGGTCGGTGAAGGTGTCCCAGATGCTCGGGCCCTTGCCGTCGAGCTCGGCCGCGCCCTCGATCTGGAACGCCGAGGTGGCCATGCCGAACCGGAATCCGGGCGGGAACGAGGGCAGGGACACGGATGCAACCTCCTAGGTGACGGATCCGCGCAGGCGCGGCAGACAGGCGAGCCCGAGCAGCGCCACGGCGGCGGTGATCAGGTAGAGCACGGGGTAGCCGCCGGCCCGGGTGACCACGACGCCGGCGATGACCGGGGCGATCAGCTGGGGCAGGGCGGCGGCGATGTTGGCGACGCCGAGCATGGTGGCGCGGGACTCGGCGTCGGGCAGGACGCCGGTGATCACGGCCAGGTCGACGGCGACGAACAGGCCCCAGCCACAGCCGAGCAGCCCCGAAGCGACCAGGACCGCCGGGACCGTGGGGACCAGGGCGAGGACCACGAACCCGGTGGCCAGCAGGACCGCGCCGGCGGCGATGAAGATCCGGCGGCGCCGGTGGCGGTCGGAGAGGATGCCCCCGATCGTGGCGGCGACCGCGGTGAACGCGACGTTGATCAGCGTGGCGATCAGGACCAGGGTGCCCGGGTCGGCGACGCCCACCCGGTCGTCGAGATAGTAGAAGAGGTAGACGAGCAGCAGCGCGTTGGCGAGGTTGAGCAGGAAACGGATCAGCCACGCCCAGCCGAAGACGCGGGTGAAGCGGGGCCGCGCCCAGGTCGTGGTGCTCACGACCGTCTCGCGATGGCTGATCACCAGGCTCGCGATCAGGGCGGGGACCGCAACGACCAGGGCGAGATACCCGATGCGTACGTCACCGGCGGCTACCGCGACGGCCGTGCCGAGAACCACGCCCACGATCTGGGCCACGCCGAAGAGGGCGCCGACCGTGCCGCGCTGCTCCTCGGGGACCCGGTCGCCGAGCATTGCGGCGAGGGCGGCGAGGGGGCCGTTGAGACCGGCCTGCACGAGCACCCACCCGAGGACCATGACCGCGGGCGACTCGGCGGCCGCCAGCACCGCGAGGCCCGCGACGCCCGTGACCGTGCCGGCGATCATGATGGGACGCCGCTTGCCCAGCCGATCCGAGGCCGCACCCCAGATCGGGTTGGCGATCAGGGAGGCCGCCGCGCCTATGCCGCTGACCAGGGACAGCAGCGCTTCCTTGCTCAGGCTGCCGGACGCCGCGATGTCCGAGGCCTGTGACGGCAGCAGGATCTGGATCGGGCCGAACCACCCGGCGGCGACGCCGACCATGGCCAGGACGTAGGCAACGATCCAGCCCCGCCCCACCCTGGCCGGCGCCACCACCGGTGATGTCACGACTGAGCCATCTTTGTCATGCCCTCATGGCCCTCACCGGCAAGGCCGTTGTCGGCTTGTGGTGAGTGAGGTTCGGTGCAATCAGTCATGACCGAGCCCGCTCCCACATGGCGGTGTAGGACTCAGCACCGTTCATCAACTGCGAGCGCAGTGCGGGGCCGTCGGAGCCGGCCTGGCCGATCAGGTCGTTGACCCAGTCGGCGTAGAGGCCGTACTGCGCGACGCCGTCGGTGTTGATGTCGAACGTGCGGGTGCCCATCACCTGTTTACTGACGGACGTGCCGTTCGGGGCGGTGAACGGGTAGGCGAACGGCTGGGTGGTGGCCGTGAGCCGGGGCTGCGGCTGCTGGGCGAACCCGTTGACGTCGGTGCCGACGCCGTAGCCCGTCATCCCGGTGGCGTGCGGCAGCGCCTTGTTGGCCCGCCACTCGGCGAGGAAGTTGGGCTGGCCGTTGCCGGAGTCGGTGACGGAGAAGCCGTAGGTCGCGACGAAGCCGCCCAGCGCGAGGATCCGGTCGACGATCGCGCGGTCCGACCAGGTGTGCACGGAGACAACGCCGGGATAGTGGGCGGCCTCGGCGCGGTCCAGCACGGCCGCGGCCGTCTTCACCCCCATGTGGTCGATGTGGATGACCAGGCCACGCTCCATCATCCGATCGATGAGGTACGCGCCAAGCGTCGTCAATCCCCTGGTGTTGCAGATCGGCCCGCTGGGATACACCGGCAGGATCGTGCCCGGGGGCAGGTTCAGCTCACCGAGCGCCAGAAGCCGGGCGATGTCATCGCTGACCAGGGGCTGCTCGTTGTCGTGAGCGCCGGTGCAGGAGGTCGCGGTCCACCAGTGCCCGGTCGACACGACGTTGCCGATGTTGACCGCGGCACCCGTCAGGCCCTCGTCGAAGCGGGTGCCGCCGAACGCGTTGTCGAACTTGTGCACCGGGTAGAGGCCGCTGACGCCCATCGCCTGGAGCTCGTCGAGGCCCGCGTCGATGTCGCCGGTGGTGCACTGCGGCACGTTGGAGATCTCGCGGCAGCCGAACAGCTCGGAGATCTCGACGCCGATGGTGACGGCGAGCTTGCCTTCGGCGGCGATCCTGCGTACATCCGCGGGGGTCTTCGCCAACCGGAACCAGCCGCGGCCGGGACCGCCGCTCTGCGCGTCGATGTAGTCCTGCATGGAGGTGAGGTAGCGGTACTGGACGCGCACCCCGTCCATCTCGTCGCAGGGGGTGTCCCGCAGCGGGTACAGCTCGCAGATGACCCGGTTGCCGACCAGCAGCGCGTTGAGCACGCGTTCGCCGGAGCGCCAGGTCCGTTCGATGCTGCGATAGTACGACTGCTCGTGCAGCAGGCTCTCGGGCTGCGGCCAGTCACCGAACGTCGGCCAGCCGTCCTCGGCCGAGTTGATCGGGTCGGTGCCGCCGATGATGGCCTCGAAGATCGCGCCGACGCCGAGCGTGGCGTGCGACGGGCAGCCCGCCTGGGCGACGGTGACGCCGCCCGGGTCCCAGGCCTCGCCGCAGTGCATCTGGCCGCCGAACGCCGCACCCGCGGTGATGTGCGCGTGCGCGTCCATCCAGCCGTTGAGCTTGCCCGCGGAGGTGACGCCGGGGGCGGCGGTGCCGGTGACGCCGGTCGCGACGTCGGGGGTCGCCGAGCAGCCGGTGGCGGTGGCCGTCGCGAGGGTGGCCGAGCCGGCGCCGACGCTGCCGAGGTACGACCCGAGCTGCTGCCCGGTCAGCGTGGAGACCAGCCGGTAGCGCCCGTCGGCGTAGCTCGCCGTCCAGTCCGCGCGATCGCCGTAGGAGCTTCCGGCCATGATGAAACCGATGATGCTCTGGTACGCGTACCCGCCGGTGGAGTCGCGCACCGTGAACCGGCTGAGCTGCGTCGCCTCGAAGCGGAACGGCTCGGCGGCGGACTTCGTGGCCGTGAAGCCGTAGCCACCGGCGCCGTTGCGGTTGACGTAGCCGAGCGAGGTCGTGCCGTTGAACGCCTGCAGCGTCACGCAGGCGTTGTCGAGGTCGTAGGTGGGCGCCCAGGCGGTGGCGGCCTGGGCGCTCGCGGGGATCGTCAGGGTGGCACCTGCGAGCACGGTCGTGAGCAGGGCACGGAGGGGGGAAGAAGGCAGGGGCATGGGGGCACCTTCCTTTTGGTGGATCAATTGATCGACCAAGGGCCCTCAGGATAGGGATCGGCCTATGTGACTGGCAACACTTCGGGGGAGAACCGATCGCCGTACCGTCCGGCCAGCGCGCGGGCCCGCCCGGCGAAATCGGCGTGTTGCCGGGCGAAGCGGATCGCGCCGCCGGTCCACGCGGGGAAACCGATGCCGAGCAGTGACCCGATGTCACCGTCCGCCTCGGAGCGCAGCACCCCCTCGTCGAGACAGCGCAACGCGTCGAGGGACTCGGCGAACAGCATCCGGTCCTGCAGATCCTCGAACGGCACCCGGTCCCCGCCCGCCATCGCCGCCAGGCCGCTCCACAGCCGGCCCCGGCGACCGTCCACGTAGTCGTAGAAGCCGCGGCCCGCCGCACGTCCGGGCCGGTCGTGGGTGGTGAGCAGAGTGTCTATGACGGCGTGCGAGGGCCGGACCGCGAACGTGGGGTCGGCTGCCTCGTACTGTCCGCGGATGTGCCGCAGCAGGCTGAGCGAGACCTCGTCGGCGAGCGCGAGGGGGCCGGTGGGGTAGCCCGCGGCGAGCGCGGCCCGCTCGATCGACGGTGCCGGCACACCCTCGGCCAGCATCCCGATGGCCTCGTCGATGAACTTCCCGATGACCCGGCTGGTGAAGAAGCCGCGCCCGTCGTTGACCACGATCGGGGTCTTGCGGATCAGCCGGGCCAGGTCGAACGCGCGCGCGACGGCCGAGTCGCTCGTTTCCACGCCGACGACGATCTCCAGCAGCGGCATCTTCGCAACCGGCGAGAAGAAGTGCATCCCGATGAAATCACCCGGCCGGGTGACGCCGTGTGCCAGTTCGGTGATGGGCAGCGTCGACGTGTTCGAGGCGAGCAGGGCGCCCGATGCGAGCAGCGGCTCCACCTCGGAGAAGACTGTGTGCTTGAGCCCGGCGTCCTCGAAGACCGCCTCGATCACCACGTCGCAGCCTTGGAGGGCCGCGATGCCGGCGGTGGTCGTGATGCGCGGGTGGGTGGCGGCCCGGGCGGCGGCCTCCTCGGTGACGTCCCGGACCACGACGTCCAGGCCGGCGCGGGCGCAGGCGTGCGCGATCCCGGCGCCCATCATCCCGGCGCCGAGGACCGCGACCCGGCGTGCGGGCGGCACCTCGACGGCGGGCCGGTTCGCGCCGCCGTTGACCGCGCGCAGGTCGAAGAAGAACGCGCCGATCATGTTCTTGGCGATCTGCCCGGTCAGCAGCGACACCAGGTAGCGGGTCTCGATGTCGAGCGCGGTGTCGACGTCGACGTGCAGGCCCTCGACGGCGGCGGCGAGGATCGCTTCGGGTGCGGGCAACCGGTTGCCCTTCAGTCGCTGCCGCAACACCGCCGGGTACGCGAGCAGCTGCTTGTCCGGGCGCGGTTCTCCCCAGGGCTGCACGGCGTCCGGGTGGGCCGCGATCCAGTCGCGCGCCCGGCCCAGCATGGCATCGGGCGTGGGTACCAGGTCGTCGACGAGCCCGGCCTCGAGCGCGTCGGCGGGCCGCACCTGCTTACCGCTGAGCAGGAACGCCTCCAGGGCTTTCCGCAGGCCGAACATCCGCACCGTACGGGTGACACCGCCCGCGCCCGGCAGCAGCCCGAGGGTCACCTCGGGGAAGCCGAACCGCGACTCCGGCACGTCGAGCGCGATCCGGTGGTGACAGGCCAGGGCGATCTCGAGGCCACCGCCGAGCGCCGAGCCGTTGAGCGCCGCGACGACCGGCACGCCGAGGGTTTCGAGGCGGCGCAGGTCGCGCTTGACGGTGGTGAGCAGCTCGGTCAGCGCGGGGGCGTCGGCCGGCGTCGCCTTGATCATCTCGGGCAGGTCCCCGCCGGCGAAGAACGTGGACTTCGCGCTGGTGACGATCACCCCGGTGAGCGTGTCCCGCTCCGCTTCGAGCCCGTCGAGTGCGGCGGTCATGGCCTTCGCGTACGCGCGGCTCATCGTGTTCGCGGACTGCCCCGGGGCGTCGAGGGTGAGGACGGCGACGCCGTCGTCGCCTCGTTCGTAGGAAACAGGCATCAGCAGCGCTCCAGGATCGTGGCGACGCCCATGCCGCCGCCGACGCAGAGGGTGATCAGGGCACGACGCAGGCCGCGGCGTTCCAGCTCGTCGAGCGCGGTGCCGATCAGCATTGCCCCGGTGGCGCCGAGCGGGTGCCCGTACGCGATGGCCCCGCCCGTGACGTTGACCTTCTCCGGGTCGAGCCCGAACTCGGCGATGTAAGTGAGCACCACCGCCGCGAACGCCTCGTTGACCTCGAACAGGTCGATGTCGTCGACGGTCAGCCCGGCCCTGGCCAGGACCTTGCGGGTGGCGGGGATCGGCCCGGTCAGCATCAGCGTCGGGTCCGTGCCTGTGCTGGCCGCCGCGACGATCCGCGCCCGCGGCGTCAGCCCGGCGGTCTCGTTACCGATCAGCACCAGCGCGGCGCCGTCGACGACGCCCGAGGAGTTGCCCGCGTGGTGGACGTGGTCGATCTCCTCCAGCCAGTGGAATTTCTGCAGCGCCACGTCGTCGAACGGCGTACCCGCGAACGACGGGCTGAGTTTTCCCAGCTCGGCGGCACTGGTTCCGGGCCGCGGGTGCTCATCGGTGGCGAGCAGCACCAGGCCGTTGCGATCGCGGACCGGCACGATGCTCGCTCTCAGCGCGGCGTTCGCCCGCTGTTGGGAATCGACGGCCGCGGCGCCTGCGCGTTGCTGGGAGCGGACTGCCCAGGCGTCGACGTCGTCGCGGGTGAAGCCGCGCAGGGTCGCGAGGAGATCGGCGCTGATGCCCTGCGGGACGAACGACGTGGCGAGGGCGGTCTCCGGGTCCATCGCCCAGGCGCCGCCGTCGGAGCCCATCGGCACCCGGGACATCGACTCGACGCCGCCGGCGAGGATCAGGTCGTCCCAGCCGGAGCGGACCTTCGCCGCCGCGATGTTGACCGCTTCCAGCCCGGACGAGCAGAAGCGGTTGAGCTGCATCCCGCCGACGCTCTCCGGCAGCCCGACGAGCAGGGCCGCGGCGCGGGGCAGGTCCCCGCCCTGCTCACCGACCGGCGTCACGATCCCCATGATCAGGTCGTCGACGGCGTCCAGCGGAAAATGCTCCCTCAGTGCGGTGATCAGACCGGTTACCAGGGAGATCGGCTTGACGCCGTGCAACGCGCCGGTCGCCTTGCCCCGGCCGCGGGGAGTACGCACCGCGGCGTACACATAGGCTTCAGAAGGCACGGGGGCCTCAGAGGGCACGGGCGATCAGCTCCTTCATGATCTCGTTGGTGCCGCCGTAGATCTTCTGGGCGCGGGCGTCGGTGTACATCTGGGCTATCGGGTATTCGGTCGTGTAGCCGTAGCCGCCGAACAGCTGCAGGCAGCGGTCGACGACCTCGCACTGGCCGTCGGTGAGCCACCACTTCGCCATCGAGGCCGTCGCGGTGTCGAGCTCGCCACGGGCGTGCCGGGCGATGCAGTCGTCCAGGAAGACGCGGCTCACCCGGGCCCGGGTCGCGCATTCGGCGAGGACCATGCGGGTGTTCTGATGGCCGATCAGGGGCTTGCCGAACGCGTGCCGCTCTTTTGCGTACGCCGTGGCCAGCGAAACCGCGCGCTCCATCGCGGCGACGGCTCCGATCCCGATCACCAGGCGTTCCTGCGGCAGGCTGCCCATGAGCTGTGCGAAGCCCCGCCCCTCGGCGCCGCCGAGCAGGTCGGCCGCGGGCACCCGGAAACCGTCGAAGAACAGCTCGGCGGTGTCGTTGCCGCGCAGCCCGATCTTGGAGAGCAGCCGCCCGCGCCGGAAACCGTCCGGGTCGCCGGCGACGTCGGCGATCAGCAGCGACACCCCGGCGGCGCGCGCGTCCGGGTCGGTCTTCGCGGCCACCAGCACCACGTCGGCCAGCCCGCCGTTGCTGATGAACGTCTTCGCGCCGTGCACCTCGTAGTGGTCGCCGTCGCGGACCGCGCGGGTGCGCATGGCCTGCAGGTCGGAGCCGCCGCCGGGCTCGGTCATCGCGATCGCGCCGATCAGGTCGCCGCTGCACAGACCGGGCAGCCAGCGCCGTTTCTGCTCCTCGGTGCCGAACGCGACGAGGTATCCGGTGACGATGCCGCTGTGCACGGCCAGGCCGAGGCTGGTGTCACCGGCGTACGCCTGCTCGTGCAGCAGCACCGCCTCGTGGGTGAAGTCACCGCCCCCGCCGCCGTACTGCTCGGGCACGGACAGGCCGAGCAGCCCCAGCTTCCCGGCGCCGCGGTAGTGCTCCCGATCGGGGTGGCCCTGGGCGAGGATCCGGTCGGCGTGCGGCAGCACCTCCCTGGTGAAGAAGTCGCGGACCAGCTCGGCGAGATCGTCGTGCTCCACTGACATCCGTCCACGATGGCCCCGCTATTGGCGCACTGTCAACAGCTCGGCGCAGCGGCGCGGATCGTCGGGGAACGGCACGTGCCCGCAGCCGTCCAGGGCCACGTGCCGGGCCCCGGGGAGGAGGTCCCGGGCGCGTCTGGCCTGCGTACGGTAGGGGAGGATGGCATCTCGCGTACCCCACGCGATCGTGACCGGAAGCCCGTCCAGAGCCGGCGGGTGCCAACGGCCCATCGCGTTGCGGGTGGTGACGAAGCCCGGCCACGCACTCAGCGCGCGGGCATCCTCCAGGCAGGTCCGCGGCGCCACCCGCACCGGGTCGCCGAAGAACAACCCGCACAGGACCGACCGACCGGGCCGGGTGTCCAGCAGCCTGGGCAGCAGGGGCCGCAGCGCGATCGCTCCACCACGCGCGGCGGTGACCGCGCTCTGGCACCAGAGCCGCCCGGGCGTACGCCAGAAGCCGATCGGGGAGAAGGCGGTGACCGCGCTGACCAGGCCCCGGCGGGCGAGTTCCAGCGCGATGCCGCCACCGAGCGAGTTGCCGGCGACCTCGGGCCGGTCGATGCCATGCTCCTGGAGGAACCCGGCGACCCGGTCCGCGAACTCACCGACCGTCCCGGGACCCGGCAGGGTCAGCCCGATCACCTCGCGGTGCCGCGACACCTCGGGCACCACCGGCGCCCAGGCCTGCCGGCGACTGCCGAGACCGTGCAGCAGGATGAGCGGGGGACCGTCGCCGCGCCTTTCGTAAGCGATCACGTTGACACTCTGCCAACAGCGGTGTCACGTTGTCCCATGGACCACGACTACGACGTACTGATCGTCGGATCAGGGTTTGGCGGTTCGGTCAGTGCGCTCCGGCTGACCGAGAAGGGTTACCGGGTCGGGGTGCTCGAGGCGGGCCGCCGGTTCGCCGATGATCAGTTCGCGCGCACGTCGTGGCGGTTGCGGCAGTATCTGTGGGCGCCGGCGCTGGGCTGTTACGGGATTCTGCGGCTCACGCTGCTGCGGGATGCGCTCGTGATGTCCGGTGCCGGGGTGGGCGGGGGATCGCTCGGTTATGCGAACACGCTCTACGAGCCGCCGGACGCGTTCTACGCCGATCCGCAGTGGGCGTCGATCGCCGACTGGAAGAGCGAGCTCGCGCCGTTCTACGACCAGGCGTCGCGGATGCTCGGGGTCGTCACTAATCCGCTGGGGACGCGCGCGGACGACGTACTGCGGGAGGTCGCCGAGGATTTGGGGGTCGGAGGGACCTTTCGGCGTACCCCGGTCGGGGTCTATTTCGGACCGCAGGCGGCCGACCCCTTCTTCGGGGGAGCGGGTCCCGCCCGGCAGTCGTGCACCGCGTGCGGCGCGTGCATGACCGGGTGCCGGGTCGGGGCGAAGAACACCCTGGTCAAGAACTATCTCTACCTCGCCGAGGCGGCGGGGGCCGTGGTGCATCCGCTGACCACGGTGACCGAGGTCCGGCCGGGGCCGGGTGAGGGTTACACGGTGCGGACCCGGGCCACCGGCGGGCTGCGCCGGCGTGACCTCACCGCCCGGCAGGTGATCTTCTCCGCCGGGGCGCTCGGCACCCAGCGGCTGTTGCTGCGGATGCGGGACCGGGGGCGGCTGCCGGGCATCTCCGCGCGGCTCGGCGAGCTGAGCCGCACCAACTCCGAGTCCATCCTCGGTGCCCGGTCCCGGCGCCGCGACCACGACTTCAGCCGGGGCATCGCGATCACCTCGTCGATCCACCCGGACCCGGTCACCCACGTCGAGCCGGTCCGCTACGGGCCGGGGAGCAACCTGCTCGCGCTGCTGTCGACCGTGCTCGTCGACGACACCGGTGGCCGGTCCCGCGTGCTGGCCGGGCTGCGTCAGCTGGTGCGGGCGGGTCGTGACCTGCGGCTCTACCTCTCGCCGCGGCGCTGGTCGCAGGAGACGATCGTGCTGCTGGCGATGCAGCCCCTCGACAACTCGATCACGCTGTTCCGCCGGCGGGGGCGGCTGACCAGCCGGCCCGGGGTCGGTGAGCCCAGCCCGGTCTGGGTGCCGGCCGCGCACGACGCCGCCCGGCGGGTCGCGGAGAAGATCGACGGCGTGCCGCTGGGTGCCGCCACCGAGCTGGTCGGACGGCCGGTGACCGGGCACTTCATCGGTGGGTGCGCTATCGGGTCCGATCCGGCGACCGGGGTGGTCGATGCCTACCTGCGCCTGTACGGGCACCGCGGCCTGCACGTCGTCGACGGCTCGGTCCTCGCGGCGAACCCCGGCGTCAACCCGTCGCTGACCATCACCGCGCTCGCCGAACGGGCCATGGCGTACTGGCCGGACGCGAGATCCTCCGATGTATACGCCCGCGGCCCCCGCGTCGCGCCCACCCATCCCGTCGTGCCGCCTGGTTCGCCTGGGGAGTTTAGGCTCCAGGAGTGAATCTTGAAGCGGTCGGTGGGCGCAGGCGGCTCGAACCGGACGTGCGGCGCGGCGAGATCCTCAGCTGCGCGGTCCGGCTGTTCGGCGAGCGCCCGTACGCCGAGGTGTCGGCGACCGACATCGCCCGCGCGGCCGGCGTGGCCCGGGGCCTGATCAACCATTACTTCGGCACCAAGAAGGACCTCTACCTGGAGGTCATCCGGGTGATGGTGACGATCCCCGAGGTTGCCGTCGAGCGGCTGCCCGAGGGTGACCTGGCGACCCGGGTGGACGCCAGCGTCACCTGGTTCCTCGACGTGGTTTCGCGCCACAGCACGTCGTGGCTCGCCGCGATCAACGCGGCCGGGCCGGGCCGGGACGCCGACGTGGACCGGGTGCTGGCGCAGGCCGAGGACGTCGCCGCCGACAGTGTGCTGGTCGCCGTGGGTCTCGCGGATGCGGCCGGGCATCGCGAGGAGCTGCGCGGCATGATCCGCGCCTATGTGGCCCTGGCCCGCGCGACGGCCGGGGAGTGGTTGCAGCGTGGTGTGCTCACCCGCCCGCAGGTGCATCTGCTGCTGGTGACGACGCTGCTGGCGATCGTGGAACGCGTCGTACCCGAGGCTATTGGCAACCTGCCAACAGATTGCTAACGTTCCGCAGCATGACGGCCACCCATGGTGGTGCTGCCACCCTCTGCGCCGCGTTTCAGGCCACCGTCGCCCGGACCCCGGACGCCGTTGCCCTGCGAACCGCCGGCGGCGGCACCACCCTCACCTGGTCCCAGTACGCCGCCCGCGTCCGCGAGATCGCGTCCGGTCTCCGCGCCCTCGGGGTCGGCCCCGGGGACACCGTCGCCCTGCTGCTCACCAACCGCCCCGAGTTCCACCTCGTCGACACCGCCGTCCAGCATCTCGGTGCCGTCCCGTTCTCCTGTTACCACAGCTCGTCGCCCGAGCAGGTCGGCTATCTGCTGACGGCGTCCGGCGCCCGCACGGTGATCACCGAGAGCCGCCTCGCGCCACTGCTGCACGGCCGCGCGCTCGACCACCTCATCTCCGTGGACGGCGCCCCCGGCGTCAGCCTCGACGCCGTGATCGCCGCGGGGGACCCGGACTTCGACCTGGAAGAGGCCGCCGCCCGGATCACCCCCGATCACCTGCTCACGATCGTCTACACCTCCGGCACCACCGGAGCACCCAAGGGCGTGGAGATCACCCACGCGAACATGACCGCGATGTGCCGGATCAGCGCGACGGCGCTCGGCATGGTCGCGGGTGACCGGCTGATCTCGTTCCTGCCGTCGGCCCACATCGCCGACCGCTGGGCCAACCACTACCTGCACAGCTGGTGCGGCACCGAGCTGACCACGCTCGCCGACCCGCGCGAGATCGTCGGGGCGCTGCTCGACGTCCGGCCCACGCTGTTCGGCGCGGTGCCGCAGGTGTGGCAGCGGATCGCGGGTGGCCTGCAGCGACTTCCGCGCGAGGTGCCCGACCCGCTCGCCAGGCTCGGCCTCGACCAGGTACGGCTCGCGATCACGTCAGCAGCCCCGACACCGCCCGCTGTGGTCGCATACTTGACCTCGGCGGGCGTGCCGCTGAGTGAGGGCTGGGGGATGTCGGAGCTGGCCGGAATGGCGACGATGAACCCGCCGGGCGCGGTCCGGCCCGGCACCGTCGGGCTGCCGCTGCCCGGCGTCGAGACCCGGCTCGAGGCGGACGGCGAGCTGCTGGTCCGCGGCCCGATGGTGATGCGCGGATACCGGGACCGGCCCGACGAGACCAGGGCGGTCCTCGACGACGACGGCTGGCTGCACACCGGCGACATCGCGACGGCCGACGCCGACGGGTACCTCACGATCGTCGACCGCAAGAAGGAGCTGCTCATCACCGCGGGCGGCGAGAACATCGCCCCGGCGCCGATCGAGCAGGCGCTCCTGACCCACTGCCCGACGGTGTCGCACGTCGTGGTGGCGGGGGACGGGCGGCCGTACCTGGTCGCGCTCCTGGTGTCGGACTCCGCGCCCGGTGATCTCGAGGCGGGGATCGCCGCCGCGAACGCCACCTTCCCGTCTTTCTCGAGGATCCGTGCCTTCGCTGTCGTGACCGACCAGTGGGACCCGGGAGGCGGCCTGCTGACACCGACCATGAAGGTACGGCGGCGGCCGGTGCTGCGGGCGTACGCCGATCGCATCGAAGCCCTCTACCCGGACGCCTGAATGCCGCGCGTCGCGATCATCGGGGCCGGCTTCGGGGGCATCGCGGCCGCTGCGGCGCTGTTCGAGGCCGGCTTGCGTGACGTGGTGCTGCTGGAAAAGGCGGACCGGCTCGGCGGCGTGTGGCGCGACAACGAGTACCCGGGGTGCGCGTGCGATGTGCCGGCGCCGCTGTACTCGTACTCCTTCGCACCGAACCGGGACTGGTCGCGGCGCTTCCCCCCGCACCAGGAGATCCTGTCCTACCTGCAACGCTGCGCCGACGACCTGGGCATCACCGCGGCGATCCGGTTCGGTACGGAGGTCGAGGCCGCCGCCTGGGACGACGACGCCCACCACTGGCGGCTGCGTCTCGCGGACGGCTCGGAGCTGATCGCCGACGTCCTCGTCCCCGCCGTCGGGCAACTCTCCCGCCCCGCGATCCCGGACCTGCCCGGCGCGGACCGGTTCGCGGGCATCGCGCTGCACACCGCCCGCTGGGATCCGGCTCTTTCCCTTGCCAGCAAAAGGGTCGCGGTGATCGGCACCGGCGCCAGCGCGATCCAGCTCGTCCCCGCGATCGCCGGGACCGCTCGCAGCGTCACGGTTTTCCAGCGCAGCGCGCCCTGGACCCTGCCGAAACCCGACCGCCGCTACGGCGGTCTCCACCGGCGCTTCCCCGCACTCATGCGCCTCGCCCGCGCGGGCACCTGGGCGATGACCGTGTTCACCGGCGCGGCGCTGCTCGGCAACCGCCCGGCGGCCTGGTTCCTGCAGACGGTCTCCGCGGCGCAACGCCGCTGGCAGGTGCGCGATCCCGTGTTGCGGGCACAGGTCACCCCGGCAGAGCCGATGGGCTGCAAACGGGTCCTGTTCACCAGCACCTGGCTTCCCGCGCTCACCCGCCCGGACGTCGACCTGGTCACCACCCCGATCGACACCCTCACCCCGCACGGCGTACGCACGACCGACGGCACCGAGCACCCCTGCGACATCCTCGTCTACGGCACCGGCTTCGCGGCCACCGAATTCCTGGTGCCCCTGGACGTCTCGGGCCGCGGAGGCCGCAAACTCGCCGACGTATGGCGCGACGGCGCTCACGCGTACCTGGGAATGACCGTCCCCGGCTTCCCCAGCCTGTTCCTGATCTACGGCCCCAACACCAACACCGGCAACACCTCGGTCCTCTACTTCCACGAGACCCAGGCCCGCTACCTCACCCAGGCGGTCCGCCGGCTCACCCCTTTGGACGTACGCCCGGAAGTGGCCGATTCCTACGACGAGGAGCTCCAGCGCCGCCTCGCGGGCAGCGTCTGGACGGCGTGCCGCAGCTGGTACCGCACCGCAACCGGCCGCGTCGTCACCAACTGGCCCGGCTCGGCCGCCGAATACCGCCGCCGCGCCGTCTTCCGGCGCACCGATTTCCGTTGAGGACACCATGGGACCCCTGCACGGACTGAAAGTCCTCGAACTCGCCGGCATCGGCCCCGGCCCGTTCGCCGCGATGCTCCTCGCCGACCTCGGCGCCGACGTCGTCCGCGTGGACCGCCCCGGCCGCCCGTCACCCCTCGAGGTCGACCCCCGCCACGACCTGCTCAACCGCGGCAAACGCTCCCTGCGCGCCGACCTGAAGAACGCCGAGGACCGCGAACTCGTCCTCTCCCTGGCCGGGAAGGCGGACGCCCTGATCGAAGGCTTCCGCCCCGGCGTCGCCGAACGTCTCGGCGTCGGCCCGAAACCCGCGATGGCCCGCAACCCGGCCCTCGTCTACGGCCGGATGACCGGCTGGGGCCAGGACGGCCCCCTCGCGGGAACGGCCGGCCACGACATCACCTACCTCGCCCTCAGCGGCGCCCTGCACACCATCGGCCGCGCGGGCGGACCGCCCCAGGTCCCGGTCAACCTGCTCGGCGACTTCGCCGGCGGCTCCCTCTATCTCGTCGTAGGCCTGCTCGCCGCCCTGCGCGAAGCCGCCCGGACCGGCTGCGGCCAGATCGTCGACGCCGCGGTCGTCGACGGAGCCACCCACCTCACCACCCTGCTGTACGGCCTCGAAGCAGCCGGCTCCTGGACGGACGAGCGCGGCGTCAACCTCCTCGACACCGGCGCACCCTTCTACGACGTCTACGCGGCCGCAGGCGGCGGCTACCTCGCCGTCGGCGCCCTGGAACCCCAGTTCTACGCCGAGTTCATCCGCCTGCTCGGCGTCCCCGGACCCCTGCCCCGCCAGCACGACCGGGCACGCTGGCCGGAGCTGCGAACCCGCATCGCCGAAGCGTTCCTGACCCGCACCCGCGACGACTGGGCCACCGTCTTCGAAGGCACCGACGCCTGCGTCACCCCGGTCCTGTCCCGCACCGAAGCGTCCCAGCACCCCCACATGGTCCGCCGCGCCACCATCGAACACCGCCGCGGCACCGCCCAGCCCGCCCCGGCCCCCCGATTCTCCGAAACCCCGCCCGCCCCACCCGGCCCGCCCGCCCTCCCCGGCGAACACACCGACAAAGTCATCACCGACTGGCTCGGCTGACCCTGATCACAGGCCGGCCTCGGTGAGCAGGCGGGTCATTTCGGCGATCGGGAGCGACGGATTGGCGGCGGCGTCCTCACCCACGTGCTCGTCGGCCAGCAGGGTGATCAGCGACGCGACGGGCAGGTTCGGGTGGCGGCCGATCTCGCGGCGGACGGTGATGTCCGGGTCGGCGGCCAGCCGGGCGGCGAGCTCGGGTGGCAGGTCCGGGTCGCGGGGTGCGAGGCGGCGCATGCGAGGGTCGGTGTCGCTCGCGAGGCGGCGCAGAACCTCCGGCGGGAACGTGACGAGGTCGGCCGGGCGCCACTCCGTCCGTTTCTCCGGCTGGAACGTGCGGTCGATACGTTCCGCGGTGGCGACGTCGACCAGGTGCGGCGCCGTCCCGGCCATGGTCGTGCGCACGATGCTCTGCTCGTCGGCGAGCAGTTGCGCCACCGCGCCGGGCGGAAGTTCCGGGCTCCGGGCCGCGGAGACGCGGAAACAGACGTAGGGCGATGACAGGTGGGGCAGGGGGTCCGCGGTGACCCAGGGCAGGCTGAGCTCCTCCAGTTCGCCGGCGGCCATGGTGGCCTCGACGCGATGGAGAAGGGCGTCGTCGTCCAGGTCCAGGTCCAGGTCGATCGGGCCGGACCGGTCGGTGACCCAGGAGTGGATGGCCTGACGCATCGGGCCGGGGGTGTCGGCGCGGGCGAAGACCCCGATCCGTACGGCCGGATGGGGATCATCCGCCAGCCGCGCCCGGACCTGCGGGGGAAGTCCGGGGTGTTCCGCCACCTGACGGCGCACCTGCTCGTCCGGATCGCCGGCCAACTCCTCACGGAACGTCGCGTGCCGGACCGCGCCCGCCCGGGTGAGCGGATCGGCGAGCAGCGCCTCGACCAGGTCCGCGGGCGGCACAGGGTACGGCCGCCGGGCGTAGTAGAGAGCGCACGCGTGGGCCCGGACCTCGCCGGACGGATCGGTCAGCAGGATCCGCCGCACGTCCTCCGGCGCCCGCGTCCACCACCGGGCGAGCACGGCGCGCACCTCGGGCGCCGGGTCATGAGCCAGGCGTGCGCGCAGCTCGGCGGGCATCCTGTCGTTCTTGGCAAGCTCCTCGCGAACCCTCGGCTCCGGGTCGTCGACCAGCCGGGAAAACAGCTCACGGCTCGCCGGGTCCAGGCCCTCGGGCAGCCGGCCGGGCGGCTTGCGGATTGCCGGGGCCGGGCCGTCGGACAGGTTGCGGATTGCCGGGGGCGGGCCGTGGGGCAGGGTGCGGATCGCCAGGGGCGGGCCGGGGGACAGTTTTCGGGTGACGTCGCGGGCGAGGCCGGTGCGGACGCTGGGGTCCGGGTGGGCGGTGAGGCGGAGGCGGACGGCTGGGAGCACGTGGGGATTGCGGGCCAGGGAGAACAGGAGCCGCTCGTCGTCCGTGGCGATGATGGCATCGATCAGGGTGGCGGTCAGGTCCGGGCGGCCGGCGAGCTCGCCGCGGCCGCCTCGGTGTGCCAGGAGCCGGCGCGCGAGGGCTTCCGGGAGGGCGGGGTTCCCGGCGAGACCGTCCAGGGTGGGCATTCGACCAGCATGGCGTACCCGATCAAACGAAATGTCTGCTCAGTGCATTCCCCGGGCTCGGCTTGCGCGGCCCTGGCTTTACCAGGCTCGGCCCTGGCTCTACCCGGCTCGGCCCTGGCTCTACCCGGTTAGGACCGCGCCGCCCGTCGCGTCGATGTCCTGGCCGGTGAGCCAGCGGGCGTCCGGGGACACCACCATGGCCACGAGGTCGGCGACGTCGGCGGGCTGCCCGATCCGGTTCATCGGGGAGTACGCCGCCGCGCGTTGCTGCGCCTGCGGATCGTCGCGTAGCCAGCCGGCATTCGCGTCGGTGTCGATGACCCCGGGCGACACGGAATTCACCGTGATCCCACGGCCGCCGACCGCCTGGGCCAGGGTGAACGAGAACGTGTCGAGAGCGCCCTTGGTCATCGAATACGCGAGGATCCCCGGCGACGCCACCCGCGTCACCCCGGACGAGATGTTCACGATGCGGCCGTGGTCACGCATCCGGTCCAGGCCCGCGCGGACGAGGAAGAACGGCGCCTTGACGTTGACCGCGAAGATCTCGTCGAACTGCTCCGGGGTGATCTCGGCGAGGCCGGGGGAGTGCGGGATGCCGGCGTTGTTCACCAGGATGTCCAGGCCGGGGACGGCGCCGAGCTCTGCCAGCCCCCGATCGAAGCCCGCCCACAGCCGCTCGGCGTCACCGGGCTCGCCCAGCCGCGCCGCGACCGGGAACGCGGCACCGCCGGCGGCACGGATCTGCGCGACGGTCTGCTCGGCGCCGGCCCGGCTGCTGCCGTAGTGCACGCCGACCAGTGCGCCGTCCGCCGCCAGCCGCACGGCGATCGCCCGGCCGATGCCCCGGCCCGCCCCCGTGACCAGTGCGGTCTTTCCCTCCAGCATGCCCATGGAATCCCTTTCCGTAGCGACCACTATGGAATGAGACCGTAGTAGCACTTCCGTAGTGCGCGCTATAGAATGCTGGGGTGACACCGACCCTGGGACGACCGCGCGGCTTCGACCGGGAGGCGGCATTGCGCGCGGCCCTGATGACATTCTGGGAGCACGGCTTCGACGCGGCCTCCGTCGCCCGGCTCACGGGGGCGATGGGCATCACCCCACCCAGCCTGTACGCCGCGTTCGGTGACAAGAAGGCGCTCTTCCGCGAGGTTGTCGCCCTTTATCAGGTGACGTGGGGCGCCTATTTCGGCGACGCCCTCGACGAGGAACCGACGGCATACGGCGGGATCGCGCTGGCCCTGCACCGTGCCGCCGCCGCGTTCACCGCCGACGCCCACCCGCGCGGCTGCCTGGTCATCAGCAGCGCCGTCCACTGCTCGCCCGACGCGGCCGACATCGCCGACGAACTGCGCGACATCCGCAACGGCAATCTGCTGTCGATTGAGGAGCGGTTACGCGCGGACGGCGAGCCGGCACCCGCGACCCGGGCGCGTTACGCGGGAACGATCCTCCAGGGGATGTCCCAGCAGGCCCGCGACGGCGCGACCCGGGCCGAGCTGGAAGCGGTCGCCGCACTCGCCTGGCCGCCCGGCTCGCTCGTCTAGTCCTGCCCGCTCGGCCCTGCTCGCGCCGCTCGGCCTGCTCGCGCGCGACCGGACTCGGCCCTGCTCGTGCCGCTCGGCCTGCTCGCGCGCGACCGGAAAGCTCTCAGAAGGGGAACTGTTTCGGGCGTTGCTGGAGGGTGATCCAGCGGAGGTCGGTGAAGGCCTCTACGCCGGCGCGGCCCCCGAAACGGCCATAACCCGATTCGCCGACGCCGCCGAACGGGGCGGTCGGGTCGTCGTCGACGGACTGGTCGTTGACGTGGGCGATGCCGGTGCGCAGGCGGCGGGCGACGCGGAGGCCGCGGGCGAGGTCGCGGGTCAGGATGCCGGCGGTCAGGCCGTACGGGCTGTCGTTGGCGACCGACACCGCTTCGTCCTCGTCCGCGACGGTGAGGACCGTGCACACCGGGCCGAACAGTTCCTCGGTGTGGATGCGCATCGACGGTGTTACGCCGGCGACCACGGTGGCGGGATAGTGGGCACCTGTGGGCGTACCGCCGCCTGCAAGGATCCTGGCGCCCTGGGCCGCGGCCTCGTCGACCAGACCGGCCACGCGCCCGGCTGCCGCGGGGTTGATCAACGGCCCGATCACCGTGTGCGGATCGGCCGGGTCGCCGGACGGCAGGCCTTTCGCCTTCTCCGCGAGCCGCGCCGCGAACTCGTCCGCGACCGCGCGGTGCACCAGGACACGGTCGGCGGACATGCAGATCTGACCCGAGTTGAGGTAGGCGCCGAACGCGACGGCGTTGACCGCGTATTCCAGGTCCGCGTCGTCGAGGACGAGCACCGCGTTCTTGCCGCCCAGCTCCAGGACCGCGGGCTTGAGGTGGTGCGCGGCGAGCTCACCGATGCGGCGGCCGACCCTGGTCGAACCGGTGAAGTTCACCCGGCGTACCCGGGGATCGGAGATCAAGGTCTCGGCGACGGCTGCGGCATCTGCCGGGTCGTTCGTGATGACGTTGAGTACGCCCGGAGCCAAGCCGGCATCACGCAACAGATCCGCCAGGAACAGCGCGCAGGCCAGGGGCGCATCCTCGCTGGCCTTGACCACCACCGTGTTACCGGCCGCCAGCGGTGCGGCGATCGCCCGCGCGCCGAGGATGAGCGGCGCGTTCCAGGGCGCGAACGCCGCGACCACCCCGGCCGGTTGCCGGATCGCGAGCGACAGCGCGTCGGGGTTGTCGCCGGCGAGAACCTCACCGATCGGCAGGGTGGTCAGCGCGGCGGCCTCCCGCAGCATCGACGAGGCCAGGCCCACGTTGAACATCGACCAGCCGAGCGTACCGCCGGTCTCGCTCGCCATCAGCGCGGCGGCGTCGGCGGCGCGTTCCTCGAGGAGGTCACCGGCGCGGTTCAGGATCTTGCGGCGATGCGCGGGCGGGGCCTCGGACCAGCCGGGGAACGCTGAGGCTGCGGCGTCGACGGCGCGGGTGACATCGGCCGGTCCCGCGGCGGCCACGTGCGCGATGACCTGGCCGGTGTGCGGGTTGCGGTCCTCGGTGGTGCGCCCGTCGGCGGCCGGGACGTCCTCGCCGCCGATGAGCAGTGCCCTATCCATCACGCCACCTCCGCTGTTCGCTATGCGAACGTGTGTTCGCCGCGCAACACGCCGGAAACGGTAATGCGGTGATGTCCATTTGTCGAGAGAGCGGGCTTGCGAGAGGGCGGCCCGGTCGTACCCGCCGACAGCGAGCTCGGGTACGGCCGGGCCGCGTCCTGCGGCGCTCAGACGTCGAGCGCGGCCTCGATGCGTTTGAGCTGGTGGCGGGCCATCGCGAGGTTGGCCCGGGTCTTGGTGAGCGCCAGGTACAGGAACAGGCCCTCCCCGGAGCGGCCCTTCAGCGGGCGGATCATGTGGTACTGGTTGTCCAGCGTGATCAGGATGTCCTCGATCTGCTCACGGATGCCGAGCATCTCCATGGCCCGCAACTTCGACCGCACCACATCGGTGTTGCCCGCCGCGGCCACGGCGAGGTCGAAGTCCTTGCTGCCGCCGGCGATACCCAGCGCCATCCCACTGGTGTAATCCACGAGCGCGACGCCGATCGCGCCGTCGATCTGCATCGCGTCTTTGAGGGCGACGTCCATCTCGGGCATGTGCGAGTACCTCCACCGGTCTGTTCTGTTCTTGTTTATGAACGACCATCACGTTGGAGATGAGCATCGGGCTGAACGCGACCGATCGGTCGCACTGGATGTGCGACCGATCGGCATGGCATACGTGACCCTGGTCGGTTTGCCCGCTTAGCGCCAGGTGTCGGCCCATGTCGCGGAGCAGGGCGTGGCAGAGGGCGTGGTCCGCGTACGGTTCGGGTCGCTCTCCCAGACCACCGTGGAGCCCTCCTTCTTGATGTACTTGTACTGCACCGCGGTGTTTCCGGGCAGCGTCACGGTCGCCTTCCACACCGGGTAGGCCGCCGACGACAGCGCCACGGCGCTCGCGGGGTCCCAGTTGCCGAGCGCCGCGGTGTTCCCGGTGACGAAGACGTTCTGGCCGAACGTGGTCGTGGTGTTCGACTCGAACGCGATCGCCGCGGTGGTGCACCCGGTCGGGGGGTTGGTCGATCCGCTTCCCCGCGCGTTGATGTGCAGCGCCAGCGCCGCGCTGGCCGCCACGGTCGCCGTGAACTGCCCGCTGCTGTCCACCGTGTACGCCGTACCCGTGCAAGCACCGTTGGTGAAGTCACCGGCCATCACGTCGCAGTAGGTGCCGGCGGGCAGCGAGGTCTGGAACGTGCGGCTGAGCGCCGATCCGGACCGGTTGAACGCCACATACGCCGCGCTGCCCCGCCCGAACGCGATCTGGTTGGACCCGTTGCTCCACCAGTTGCTCACCGCGGTGCCGGTCGCCGCGTTGCGCAGCGCCACCATGTTCGCCGTGGTGCGCGCCCGGTGCTCGCACTGCCAGCCGTTGCCACAGCTCACGGCGGAGGTGGTGCCGTTGCTCGCGGCGGGCGGCCCGGCATCATTGTTGGAGAAGGTGAAGCTCGACATCACCTGAGGTACGCCGTACGGGTACGCGATCATGAAAGCCTCACTCAGCGCGTAGCTCGTGCCGTCCTTGTAGGTCAGCTTCGCCCGGCCGTTGCGCTGCGTGTCATGGTTGTCGATGAAAGCCACCGCGTCACCGCTGCCCAGCCGCATCGACCCCGCCAGGTTGTTCAGGTTCGACAGGTTGCCATCCTTGAACGCGGTCCCCACCACATCGCCGTAACGGAATTCCGTCACATCGCCGATCCCCGTGTACTCCTCCGGCGTCGGCTCACCCGACCCACCCTCGATGACCTCCGAGAACACATACGGATCCCCGTTCACCGGGTCGAGAAACGCGGCCATATCAGCGGCCGGCATGTGCTTCGCGGCATCAACCCGGAAACCGTCCACCCCCAGACCCACCAGATCATTGAGGTACGCCGTGAGCTTCCCCCGCACGTACGACGACTCGGTCTTCAGGTCGGAAAGATCAACCAGCTCGCAGTTCTGAACCTCCCACCGGTCCCCGTAGTTCGCGATGTCATCGTTCCCGTTGCGCCCACAATGATGGAAGTCGTCCGTCCCGTAAGCCACCGACGGGTACGCATAATGGCTGTACGCCGAGCCACCGCTCCCCGTACCCGAAGAAGCCCCACCGGCCATGTGGTTGACAACCGCGTCCACATAGATCTTCACGCCCGCCGCGTGGCACGTCGACACCATGCTCGCAAACGCATTCCGGTCACCCCGCCGCGTCGAAAGCTGGTAACTCACCGGCTGATAGTCCTGCCACCACGGATAACCCTGGCCCGGCAGCACCACATGCTCCTGAGGCGGCGACACCTGCACCCCACCGAACCCCTTAGGGCCCAGCACCGAGGTGCACTCATTCGCCACCGACGACCACGGCCACTCAAAGAGATGAACGATCACATCTTTGGCACCGGGCGACGCCGGCGACGCCTCGGAAGCCGTCGCATTGATTACGCCGACGGCAAATCCGGTAGCCGCGATGAGCGCGGTCGCCGCGGCAGCCAACAACTTACGGGTACGCATGGGGAGCCTCCTGGGGACGGGGTTCCTGGTCCTTGCCCGGTTTCTGGGGGACCGGGCTGAACCTGGGGCGAGGGGGACGGGACTGATCTCGGCGCCGGTGGCGGCTGGACTTGAGCCTGGCGCTAGTGGTGGCGGGGCTTGGGCTTGGCCCGACGGTGGCTGGGCTTGAGCTTGGGCTTGGGCCGACGGTGGCGGGGCTTGGGCTTGGGCTGACGGTGGCTGGGCTTGAGCTTGGCGCCGGTGGCAGCCGGGCCTTAGCTCGGCGCTTGTGGCAACCGGGCTGCGCTTGGCACCAACGGTGGCCGGGCTGAGCTTGGTGGTGGTGGCCGGGCTGAGCTTGGTGGTAGTGGTGGCTGGACTGAGCTTGGCGCCCAGTAATGGCCTGGGCTGAGCTTCGTGCGACTGAGGATCGGACTGAACTTCTTGCGCAGGGGACCGGCTGAAACTTCTTGCGCAAGTCCCCGAAAAGTTATCAAGGTGTTTCCGCCCGGTAAAGCGACGCCGCTCGATGTCACGGCGGTGTTTGTCCTGTATGTCGCCCCGAATTTGCAGGAAGCTTTGCTAACTACTCGCGTCCGTCGCCCATGGCCGCTGGTCGGGCGTCTGCCCGCCACCCGCAGCACCCGCAAGAACTTTCAAAGATCAACTTAACAATTCCCGCCCGGCATACCCGAACACGATCGCCCCCGGCAACCCCTGATCCAGGCCCATCCGCATCTCAGCGTGCACCGTGAACCCCGCGTCGCGCATCCACGCCGCCACCCGCTCCGGCCGCCGCCGATGAACATGAACCTTCATCGGATGCCCGCCATACCCCTGCGTCTTCACCCTCGACCCGTCCCCGACATGAAACCCGACCATGATCGGCCCCCCATCCCGCACCACCCGCCGGAACTGCCGAAACACCCCAGGAACCCCCTCATCCGGAACATGAATCAACGACCAGAACGCCACCACCCCCGCCACCGACCCATCCCCCAAAGCAAGCTCCGTCATAGACCCCACCTCAAACCGAACCCCCGGATTCTCCCGCCGAGCCACCTCCACCATCCCCGGCGAAAGATCAACCCCAAAAGCCTCAACCCCAAGCCCCCGCAAGTACGCCGTCACATGCCCCGGCCCACACCCCACATCAGCCACAGCCCCGCCACCAGCACTACCAACCTGCCCAGCAAACAGTCCCAACGCCGCCCGCAGAAACGGCTGCCCCTCCAACGCCCTGCCCACCAGCTCCGCGTAGCTCTCCGCAACCGTGTCGTAGGAAGCGCGAGTATCCGCCAGCCACTCATCCCCATCCATGGTCGGCCACATTAGACCCTCCCCTCTCCGCCCTGGCCCCGCCGAGTGCCACCTCCGCACCGGGGGCGGGGGCTGATATCGGCAGTCATGCAGCCCGGCGGGCTATTGACGCAACCGCTGCCCGCTGCCCGCTGCCCTCGACACCCAGCCAATCGGTGTCACCGCCGCCGACACCACTGCCATCGCCATCGCCATCACCATCAGCGTCGCGCAACGGTCGTCGTCGTCGCAGCCAACATCGCTGTCGCTGTTGCTGTCGCAGTCAGCGTCGCGCAACGGTCGCCATCGCCATCGCCGCCGCCATCGCCGCCGCCGCCGCCGCCGTCGCCGTCGCCGTCGCCGTCGCCGTCATCGTCGCCACCGGCGTCGCTGTCGCTGTCGCTGTCGCGCAGACTTTCCCAGTCCGCCAGGAGGCCTCGGCGCTGTTCGCGCATGGTGTTCGCGGCCTTGTGCGTTCTTGTGCTCGGCGATGTTCTGCGTAGTTGTGCATGCCCGCGCGTAGCGGATTTGCGGTCTGGCGCAGGAATGATGTGCAGCAAGGCTTTACGACGGTGCCTGAGTCGGCGCCCGGCTGGTTTTGCTTCTCATTCTGTCGTCGTGCGCTGAGGCGATCACGGGGCGGCGGTCACGGGGCGGCGGTCACGCGGCGGGTGATTTCGGAGGCACTGCCCGGTCTCGTGGTGCTCAGGCTATGGAGGAGGCGACGCTTTCGGTTCCGCGTCCGGCGCTTTCCGTGGCGTGGCCGGTTGGTTCCGTGTCGTGGGCGGTGCGCTCGGCGGTGCGCCTGGCGGGTTCGATGTCGTGGGTGGGGCTGTCTGTGAGGCGCCTGGTGGGCTCCGCGTCGTGGGTGGGGCTGTCTGTGAGGCGCCTGGTCGGCTCCGCGTTGTGGGTGGGGCCGTCTGTTGGGTGCCTCGCGGGATCCGCGTTGTGGGCGGTGCGCTCGGTGGGACGGCCGGATGGTTCCGCGTCAGGGGTGGTGCTGTCTGTAGGGCGGCTGGGTTTTGATGTGGTGCGGCCGGCTTTGTTGATGGCTGTTGAGCCGCGGACCACCAGCTCCGGCGAGAATACGTACTCGGAGCGGGGGGCTCCGTGGCCGTTGATCTCGTCGACGAGCTGGCGGATCGCGGCGTTGCCCATGGCGGCTACCGGTTGGCGCAGGGTTGTCAGGGGTGGGTCGGTGAAGGCGATCAGGGGCGAGTCGTCGAACCCGACCACCGAGACGTCCCGGGGCACGGACAGGCTGCGGCGGCGGGCCGCTCGGATCGCGCCCAGGGCCATCAGGTCGGAGCCGCAGACGATGGCCGTTGCCCCGCGGGCGATGAGTTGCCCGGCTGCCACCTCGCCGCCCTCCACCCCGAAGAGGGTGAGCGCTACGAGATCGTCCAGCTCCTTGTCTCGTACGCCCAATTCTCGGCGCATCGCCGTGCGGTAGCCCTCGAGTTTTCGCTGCACGTTGAGGAACCGGTGGGGGCCGGAGACGAACCCGATCCGTTCGTGGCCCAGCGCGACGAGATGGTTGACCGCCAGCTCGCCGGCGAGCCGGTCGTCGCAGGAGATGAAGGGGGCGTCGAGGCCGTCGGCGTACCCGTTGATCAGCACGATGGGCAGTGGCCGGTCCACCAGGCGGCGGTAGCGGTCGTGGTCGGCCGTCGTGTCGGCGTGCAGCCCGGAGACGAAGACGATGCCGGAGACCTGACGGTCGAGCAGCATCTCGACATACTCGTCCTCGGTGACGCCGCCGGGGGTCTGCGTGCAGAGCACCGGGGTGAAGCCCGACTGCGACAGCGCTGACTCGATGGTCTGCGCGAAAGCCGGGAAAATCGGATTCTCCAGCTCGGGCACGACCAGGCCGACGAGCCCGGCACTGCGTTTGCGCAGCCGCTCCGGCCGCTCGTAGCCGAGGACGTCGAGCGCCGTGAGCACCGCCTGACGGGTGTCGGCGGACACGCCGGGCCGGTCGTTGAGCACCCGCGACACCGTCGCCTCGCTGACCTCGGCCTGGCGCGCGATGTCAGAGAGTCGTGCGCGCATGGGCGTCACTGTAGACCCTGGAACTTTTTGCGGAAGCCATGCAAACACTTCCATGGATCGAAACACCTTGCTCCGGCCCACCAGAGCCTGGCCCCAGCAGGCGAGGACGGCGATCAAGGCTGTTGCGAATATCCCGGTCGTGACCCACTCGATTTTTGTCATGGGTTCAGCCTTGCGTCTCCCCTAAGGGGAGACGCAAGGCTCATGGCATGTCAGTTGAAATTGGCCGGGTGAGGCCCGGTCCTCAAGTTCCGCTCCAGGCCGTTGACCTGGGCCAACTCGTCCTCGGTCAGGGTGAAGTCGAAGACCGCGAGGTTCTCCCTGATCCGCGAGGGCGTCACCGACTTCGGGATCGCGATCCGGCCCTGCTGCAGGTGCCAGCGGAGCACGATCTGTGCCGGGCTGCGGCCGTGTGCGGCGGCGATGGCCGTGATCACCGGCTCCTTCAGGACGGCTGCCTGGGCGAGCGGGCTCCATGCCTCGGTCGCGATTCCCAGGGCGGCGTTCGCCTCCTGGATGTCGCGCTGCTGCAGGGCCGGGTGCAGCTCGACCTGGTTCACGGCCGGGATGACGCCGCCGAGTTCGGCGAGGCGGCGCAGGTGCTCGGGCAGGAAGTTGGAGACCCCGATCGCCCGCACCCGCCCGTCCGCGTAGAGCTTGGTGAGCGCTCGCCACGATTCCACGTAACGGTCCTGGACCGGGGTCGGCCAGTGGATCAGGTAGAGGTCGAGATAGTCGAGGCCGAGACGGTCGAGGCTCGCGTCGAAGGCGTGCAGGGTCGAGTCGTGGCCCTGGTCGCTGTTCCACAACTTGGTGGTGATGAACAGCTCCGAGCGGGGCACGCCGCTCGCCTTCAGCGCGTCGCCGACCCCGGCCTCGTTGCGATACACGGCAGCGGTGTCGATGTGGCGGTAACCGGCGCCGAGGGCGGTGGTGACGGCCTCGGCGGTCTCCGGTGGCGGCACCTGGAAGACGCCGAAACCGAGCTGCGGGATGTCGATGCCGTTGTTGAGCAGCAAAGCGGAGCCTTTCATGAGACTGCGGGGGACAGGCCTCGGGAGCGGGCCGAGGTGTATGCGAAGGCCATGACGACAAGCCCGGCGAGGGTAATAACGGCTCCGGCCCACAGCGGTGATGTGTATCCGAGGCCGGCCGTGATGGTGGCGCCGCCGGCCCAGGCGCCGAAAGCGTTGCCGAGATTGAAGGCGGCGATGTTCGCACCCGAGGCGAGCGTGGGTGCCTCGTCGGCCCAGTGCATGACCCGGGTCTGCAGGGCCGGCACCGTTGCGAATCCGAATCCGCCCATCAGCACCAGGGCCACGATGGTCGCCGGTCGGCTCGAGGCGGTCAGGGCGAAGGCGGCGAGCACCACGGTCAGACCGGCCAGCACCGCCAGCAGGGTGCCGTCGACCGAACGGTCGGCGAGCCGGCCGCCGATCAGGTTGCCGACGAAGAGTCCGGCGCCGAAGAGGACGAGGAGCCAGGGCACGGCTCCAGCGGAGAAACCAGAAACTTCCGTGAGGGTGTACGCGATGTAGGTGAACGCGCCGAACATGCCCCCGAACCCGAGAACCGTCACCAGCACCGACAACCAGACCTGCCCCGAGCGGAAGGCGCGCAGCTCATGGCGTACACCGGAAGAAGGTGGAGCGGCTACGGCCGGGACCATCGCGAGAATGCCGAACCATGCGATCACGCCGACCGCGGTGATCGCCCAGAATGTGGAGCGCCAGCCGAACTGCTGACCGAGCAGCGTGCCGAACGGGACCCCGAGCACGTTGGCCACGGTCAGGCCGGTGAACATGAGGGCCACGGCGCCGGCCCGGCGTTGCGGGGCGACCAGTCCCGCGGCGACCACCGCACCGATGCCGAAGAAGGCGCCGTGGCAGAGCGCCGCGATGATCCGGCCCACAAGCATGACGCCGTAGGTGGGCGCGATCGCGGAGACCAGATTGCCGGCGATGAAGAGCGCGAGCAGTCCGAGCAGTACGGGTTTGCGGGGGAGCCGGGTGGTGGCCGCGGTCAGGCCGAGCGCCCCGGCCACCACCGCCAGGGCATATCCGCTGATCAACCAGCCTGCGGTGGCCTCGCTGACGGTGAAGTCGGCAGCGACCTGGGGCAGCAGGCCCGCGATCACGAACTCCGTGAGCCCGATGCCGAACGCTCCGACGGCCAGAGCGAGCAAGCCGAGCGGCATGGGGTGACCCCTCTCGTTAAGATAGTTGCAGACGCGGCATACCGAAGAGTTGCACGCGCCGATATACCGCGCAAGCAACTATCGGGTGGGAGAGAGGAGCGCCACAGTGGGAATCGCCGACGACGCCGTGGAGGTGCGCGCCCAGGGCTGGCGGCTGCTGGCGGCCCTGCACGGGCATCTGGAGACCGCACTCGAGAAGGCGCTGACCAGCGCCGTGTCCCTCTCGGTGGTGGAATACACGGTGATGGACGCGCTGCGCCGCCAGGACGGCTGGCACATGCGGATGCAGCAGCTCAGCCGGGCCGCGGCGCTCAGCGCCAGCGCCACCACCCGGCTCGTCAACCGGCTGGAGGACCGTGGCCTGCTGACCCGGGTGCTCTGCGCCGACGACCGGCGTGGCGTCTACACCGAGCTGACGCCGGCGGGGCACGCCCTGTTGACCGAGGCCACGCCGGTGCACGACACGGCGCTCGCCGAGGCGTTGAACGAGGCCGAGCGGCTTCCCGAGCTGGCCGACCTGGTGGATCAGGTGCGAGGCGCCGCCAAGGTGTAGCCCGTCCGCCGGCGGTCACCCTCGAGGTCCCGGGCGGACATCGAAATGTTTCACTCGCCGTGGCGTGTCCCCGCACGTGGCCGATCCCGGTTGCCGTGGATACTCATGGCCTCCGACCTCAGACCCAGGGGGATTTCACCATGGCCGATAGGCCGCCGCGCTTCCGATCATGGACGTTGCGCAGCCGCGTCATGGCACTGTGTGGCGCCCTGGGTTTTCTGCTGGCCGCCCTCGGTGTTGCGGCGGTCGTGATCGCCTCCGACAGCAACGACCGCATCGACGTTCTCACCAACAAGACCGGGCCGATGCGGACCGCCGGGCAGTCGCTGGACGCGGCCTTCGTGGATCAGGAGACAGGCGTACGAGGCTTCCTGCTCAGCGGTGAGGAGGAGAACCTCGCACCGTACGACCGGGGGCGGGCCGCCGAGACTCAACTGATCGACCAGATCACCAGGCTCAACACCTCCGGCGACTCCGACGCGTCGATCGATGCCGACCTCGCCCTCGTCCGCGAGCGCGCTGCCGAATGGCGCTCGGCCATCGCTGACCCGGCGATCGCCGCGGTGCGGAGCGGTGGTCCGGCGGCCGGTCAGGCGGTGAACGGGGCATCCAGCACCGCGCAGTTCGACGCCGTCCGAGCCTCGGTCGCGCATCTGCAGAGTGACATCGCCGTCGTCCGCAACGCCGCGGTACAGGCGGCCAAGCAGACCGGCAGCACCCTCGTCGCGCTGGAGATCATCGCTGCGGCCGCGGTCATCGTCGCCGGAGCGGCGCTGATGCTGCTGCTCGATCGCCTGGTCAACCGGCCGGTCCTCGCGCTCGCCGCCCAGATCCGCGCCGTGGCGGCCGGTGACTACGACCGTGACATCGCGGGTCGCGGCGCTCCGGAGCTGCTGCGGCTCGCTCAGGACGTGGACGCCATGCGCCGCAAGATCGCGTCGGAGCTGCGCGAGGTGCAGGAGGCCCGGGCCCAGATCGAGTGGGGAAATGCCCAGCTCAAGGTGCAGGCCGAGGAGCTGACCCGGTCCAACCGCGACCTCGAGCAGTTCGCGTACGTCGCCTCGCACGACCTGCAGGAGCCGTTGCGCAAGGTGGCGAGCTTCTGCCAGCTGTTGCAGCGGCGCTACTCGGGCCAGCTGGACGCGCGGGCAGACCAGTACATCGCGTTCGCCGTCGACGGTGCGGAACGCATGCAGCGGCTGATCAACGACCTGCTGGCGTTCTCCCGCATCGGTCGGCTCACGGCGGGATTCACCCAGGTCGACCTGGACCGTGTGCTGACCGTGGTGCGTTCACAACTCGGGGAACGCGGGGGTCCGGACGCCGAGATCACCTGGGCTGACCTCCCCGCCGTGCGAGGTGAGGAACCTCTGCTCACCACGCTCTTCATGAACCTGGTCGGCAACTCCCTCAAGTTCCGCCGCCCCGACGTCCCACCCAAGATCCACGTGACGGCCGAGCGCGCCGGTGATGAATGGCGCCTGCACGTCCGCGACAACGGCATCGGCATCGAAGCCGAATTCGCCGACAAGATCTTCGTCATCTTCCAGCGCCTCCACCCTCGCGAGAGCTACGAGGGCACCGGCATCGGCCTCGCCATCGTCAAGAAGATCGTCGAATACCACGGCGGTGCCATCACCCTGGACACCGAGGCGACCGAGGGCACGGCCTTCACCATCACCCTCCCTATCCCGAAGCCCGACCCCGGCACGGAGCCGGGCGGGGGATCGGGTGCCAGGGAGGACTGCGTGTCTGCGGTTGTCCCGGATTCTGGAGCAGAAGCCACATCCGTTCCCGATGCAGGAAGCGGAGCGGGGGAAGCGCCGGATCAGAGGCCGGAGGCGGAGCAGAGATGACTCAGCAGAGATGACTCAGCAGAGATGACTCAGCAGAGATGACTCAGCGAATTGATCCAGCCGAGATGACTCAGCCGCTCGACGCACTCCGAGCCGAATGCGCGGCGCTGAGCGCAGCGATGTTCACCGTTACGGCTGACGACTGGACACGACCGACCGGCTGCCCGCCCTGGGATGTCGCCGGGCTTCTCGGCCATGTGGATGTCATTCTTGCGTGGCTCCCGGGGATGCTCGGGACCACGGGCCCATCGCCGGGTGCGGGCGGCAATCGAAGCCGCGCCCGGGATGCCGACGCCGCACCTCCGCTGCCGGAAGACGGTGGCGGAGCACCCGGAAAATCCCGGGAAGGCGTTTCCGCGGTGGGGTATTACCGGGCGGATGAACGGTTCTCTGTAGCGACCAGTGCGAAGCGGATCGAGCTGGGGCAGGGACGCGTCGGCTCGGCGGGCATCGATGCGTTGCCGGCGGTGTTCGAGCGGACGTGGCGGCAGGTCGTACGGCTCTGCGAGCACGAGCCGGAGGACCGGGTCGTGGTGACCCGGCACGGTGATTCGATGCTGCTGAGCGACTTCCTCGCGACGCGGGTTGTCGAGGTCGGGGTGCACGGGCTCGACCTGGCGGCCGCACTGGACCGGGATGCGTGGCTGACACCGGCGGCGTCCGAGCTGCTCGTGGGGCTTTTCGGGCCGGACCTCGTGGCGGGGCGCGACGACCTCACCTTTATCCGGACTGCCACGGGGCGGCTTCCGCTTGCGACCGGCGAGCTGCCCGGGCCGAACTGGCCGTTTCTCGGGTAACCGTGGATGCCCCGGTAACCGTGGATGCCCCGGGGCCGAAGAAGAGTCCAGCGCCTTCCGCGAACGTGGCGGCCAGGGTGATCTTGCGGAACTCGTCATCTGCGGGGCCCGGCCGGCGACTGGGTCCTGATCCGCATGTGGCGCGGTTTCGTTCTGACGTCGGGGGAGCGGGGGTGTTGCGGTGATCGAGGCGCTGCGGGTGCGGGATTTCCGGTTGTTGTGGGTGGCTCGGTTCGTGAGTCTGCTCGGGACGTGGTTGCTGGTTGTGGGGGTTCCTGCTCAGGTATTTGAGCTGACCGGGTCGGTGGCGGCTACGGGGTTCACCGTTGCCGTTCAGTTTCTGCCGCCGGTGGTGCTCGGGCCGTTTGCCGGGGTGCTGGCCGATCGGTGGGACCGGCGGCGGGTCATGATCGGGGCGGACCTGCTGCGGGGCGGAGCCGTGGTGTTGCTTCTGCTGGCGCGGGAGCCCGGGGATGTCTGGCTGGTTTATGTGGCGTTGCTCGTGGAGAGCGTCGGCACTGTGGTGTTCCGCCCTGCCGCGCAGGCGCACACGCCGGCGGTGGTGGGTACGGGGACGGCGTTGAGCAGCGCGAACTCGTTGAACGCGGTGAGTGATGGCATTGTGCGGCTCGTCGGGGCGCCGGCGGGTGGGGTGCTGTTCGCCTGGGCGGGGTTCGAATTGCTCGTGTGGCTCGATGCGGTGACCTACGTGGTGTCCGCTGTTGCTGTCCTGATGACGGCCCGTCTTGTTGCGCCTGCCACCCGTCGGGCCCGGGGTGGCATTCGGGAGGGGCTTCGGTTTCTCTTCGCCGAACCTACTGCTCGGGCCCTGCTGCTCGTGACGACGGTGTTTCTGGGTGCCAACGCGGTGCTGAGTGCGCTGCTTGTCCCGTACGGGATGACTGTCCTGGGTGGTAGTGCCGCGACCGGGCTGGTGATGTCGGCTCTGGGGGTGGGGTTTCTGCTCGGTGCGCCGCTGATCCGGGTGCTGGTCGAGAGGGTCGCGCCGGGGTGGCTGCTCGGCGGAGCGCTCGGGGTGACCGGGTGCGGGTTCGTGTTGTTCTTCTCCGGTGGGGCGACCGGGCTGGTTGTCGTGGTTGTGGCTGCGGTTCTGATCGGGGTGGCGGGGTCCACGGCTCTTGGCGTTACCCAGACGACGCTGCAACGGGTTACGCCGGATGAGGTGCTCGGGCGGACGAGCGCTGCGATGTTCACCGGGGAGGCGGCTGCCACGTTCGCGGGGGCGCTCGCCGGGCCGGGGCTTGCGGCGGCGTTGTCGGTGAGCAAAGCGGCCTACATCGCCGGTGGGGCTACTGCCGCGGCGGGCGTACTCGCCGTGGTGCTGATCCCGAGGCGGCCGGCGGAGGCCGCCCACGTTGACGAGCCCGGCCACCCCGCGAAACGGGGCCGGTCGGCGATGCCGGGAGAACCCGCGAATCCTGGCCCGCGGGCGAATCCCGGCGGGCCCCCAATTCCCGGCGGGCCCCCAATTCCCGGCGGGCTCGCGAATCCCGGCGGGCCCCCAATT